>JAUHVK010000009.1 GCA_030425145.1 Alphaproteobacteria bacterium
CGACGCAATCCTCGATGCAGGCTGCCAGGCCTGGAACAACCTGATCGCCCTCCCGGACGTCATCACGTCGATCGGATCAAGAGATTGGGTGAAAGTGGGTCGATGATCGGAGCCCTTGGTATTATATCTCCCATGCCGGAGGTCCGCCCTTCCAAGCCTACGTGTTGCCGCAAAAACTGGATAAACTGGTTTATCTCGGGACGACGACGATCTTCTTCACTACCGTGAACCTGATCAAGGTGCCGCCCTTCATCCTTGCAGGTCAGATCACGTGGGAAAGCGCCGGACAGGCCGCTTGGCTAGCTCCGTTTGCGCTGGCCGGAGCATGGAGCGGTTCCAAGATCGCCCGCGCCCTGCCGGATCACATCTTCTTCGTCCTGATCGAAATCGCCCTCGCGCTGGTCACATTCAAACTGCTCTACGAAGTGCTGCTGGCCTGACTGTCTCCGGATTGACCTTCCCGCAACTCGCGGGCAGGTTAACGCTACAACCCTAACCCGGAGAACCTATGTCCCCGCTTCGCGGCATGGCGCTGAAACTCAGCGCGGTCTTGCTCTTCGTCTTCATGGCGGCCCTGATCAAAGCAAGTTCCGACGTGGTGCCGCCGGGCGAAGCGGTATTCTTCCGGTCCTTCTTTGCAATCCCGGTCATTCTGAGTTGGCTCGCACTTCGGCGCGAACTGGCCACCGGTCTGCGAACCCAAAACCCGTCGGGGCACTTCTGGCGCGGTCTCTTTGGCGTCAGCGCAATGGCCTGCGGCTTTGCCGCGCTCGGTCTCCTGCCGCTACCCGAAGTCACCGTCCTTGGCTACGCGGCTCCCATTCTGACAGTGATCTTGGCCGCTATCCTTTTGGGCGAGAAAATCCGTCTGGTGCGTATGTCCGCCGTCATTATCGGCCTTATCGGCGTGGTGATCGTTATGCTGCCTCAACTTGGCAACGAAGCGATGGGCACCGCCGCACGCTGGGGTGTGGCGCTGGTTCTGGCCTCCGCGGCTCTACGGGCGCTGGCGCATGTCCATATCCGCAAGCTGGTACAGAACGAAACCACGTCATCGGTCGTGTTCTATTTTGCCGTCACAGCCTCGTGCCTGTCGCTCTTTACCATACCTTTCGGCTGGGTTGTTCCCGACCCCATCACCGCCAGCCAGTTGATCGGTGCGGGTCTGGTCGGCGGTGTCGCGCAGATCCTGCTCACGTCGTCCTACCGCCATGCCGAAGCCGCTGTGCTCGCTCCGTTCGACTACGCGTCGATCCTTTTTGCGCTGATCATCGGCTATACGATCTTCGACGAGATCCCCACAATCCATACGCTAATCGGGTCGGTCGTCATCATCGGCGCAGGCGTTCTGATCATCTGGCGCGAACGTCAACTGGGCGTCAAACGTGGCCCGGCAAGGTCGAACCTCACGCCGCACGGTTGATTGCATTTCTACGGAATGGGCCTTAGATCACACCCAACCAAGACAGGGTGACGGGAGCCGCACTGCATGAACTGGATCACCAACTACGTCCGACCCCGGATCAACTCGATTTTCTCGCGCCGCGAGATCCCCGAAAACCTCTGGGTCAAATGTGACGAATGCGGCACCATGTTGTTCCACCGCGAGATGTCGGACAACCTGAATGTCTGCTCCAATTGCGGTCATCACATGAACATCACCCCGCGCGACCGGTTCCGCGGCCTGTTCGACGGCGGCATCTTCACCGAGATTGAGGTTCCTGAACCGCTGCCCGATCCGCTGCATTTCCGCGATCAGAAGAAATACCCCGATCGCATGAAGGCCGCCCAGAAGGCGACCGGCGAGAAAGAGGCGATGCTCGTCGCCACTGGCGAGATTTGCCGCACGCCGATCGTTGCCGCTGCGCAGGATTTCAGCTTCATGGCTGGGTCGATGGGCATGTATGTCGGCAACGCAATCATCGCCGCGGCCCAGAAAGCCGTCGAACTCCGCCGCCCGCTGGTGCTGTTCTCTGCCGCCGGTGGCGCACGGATGCAGGAAGGCATCCTCAGCCTGATGCAGATGCCCCGGACAACCGTCGCGGTTCAGATGCTGAAAGAGGCGAACCTGCCCTATATCGTCGTGCTGACGCACCCGACGACCGGCGGTGTTACCGCGTCTTACGCCATGCTGGGCGACATCCAGATCGCCGAACCCGGCGCGCTGATCTGTTTCGCTGGCCCCCGCGTGATCGAACAGACCATCCGCGAAAAGCTGCCCGAGGGCTTCCAACGCGCGGAATACCTGCTCGAACATGGTATGCTCGACCGCGTCACCGACCGCCGCAAGCTGCGCGAAGAACTGGTTCAGATCATCCGTATGCTCATGCACATGCCACCCCCTGTGTCTGGCGACCTCCCCGCGCCCAACCCTTCGGACGCCACGCCGGCAGAACCGGCCCCTGCCAGCAAGAAATGATGAACTCACAAACCGGGTCGGACGTCATCCTTGATCGGATGATGTCCCTACATCCCAAGGTGATCGACCTCACTTTGGACCGCGTCTGGGCACTCTTGGCGGCGCTCGACCACCCCGAACTCAAACTGCCGCCGGTGATCCACATCGCCGGAACCAATGGCAAGGGATCAACTCAGGCGATGATCCGCGCCGGGCTTGAGGCGGCGGGCAAGAACGTACACGCTTATACGTCTCCGCATCTGGCGCGCTTTCATGAACGCATCCGCCTTGCCGGGAAACTCATCACCGAAGCTCATCTGAGCGAGGTTCTCGACGAGTGCTACCGCGCTAATGACGGCGCCAATATCACCTATTTCGAGATCACCACCTGCGCTGCGCTTCTGGCCTTTGCCCGTACGCCAGCCGACTACACTCTGCTTGAGGTTGGCCTCGGCGGACGGCTCGACGCCACCAATGTGATAGACACCCCCGCGCTGACAATCATCACGCCCGTGTCGATGGACCACGAAGGTTTCCTCGGTGACACGCTGGCCAAGATCGCTGGCGAAAAGGCCGGGATCATCAAGCGCGGCGTGCCCTGTATCGTCGGCCCGCAAGCTGATGAGGCGATGGATGTGATCGAAGCTCAGGCAACCCGCCTTGGCGCACCGCTTCTCGCCTATGGCCAGCACTGGCACGTGTCCGAAGAACGCGGGCGGCTGGTTTATCAAGACGATACTGGCCTGCTGGACCTTGACCTGCCCAACCTGCCCGGTCGGCATCAAATCCAGAACGCAGGCGCAGCGCTTGCCGCGCTCCGACACCTGAATATGCCCGAGGCATCCTTTGATGGTGCAGTGCAAAACGCCTACTGGCCTGCGCGGATGCAGCAACTCAAGGGGACATCGCTCAACGACCTTGCGCCAGAGACCGACCTTTGGCTCGACGGCGGGCACAACCCGGCCGCAGGCGAGGCTCTGGCCGCGCACCTGCACGGCCTCCCCAAGCGCCCGACTTACCTGATCTGTGGCATGCTCAACACCAAGGACGTTCGTGGCTACCTGCGTCCGCTTGCAGGTGTGGCCGACAACCTGACCGCAATCTCAATCCCCGGCGAGACCAACACGCTCAGCGCCGAGGAAACCGAAACCGCAGCCCGTGATGTCGGCTTGAATGCCGATCATGCCGACAGCGTGGAAAATGCACTGCGCCTGATCGCGAAAACCGAACCCCGCGCACGGGTTCTGATTTGCGGATCTCTGTACCTCGCAGGCCATGTGTTGCGGCGGATTGGTTGACCCAAATTTCGGTTAGGTCACTTTATATTGACCCAAATGTATTGAACTGCCTATATGTTGCCTAAAAAAGAGCAGTGTCCGCGCAAGCGAGACGGATAGGTGGCGACATGGTAAGAGTACGGCGCGCTGTCATCGCGGCAGGGTTTGCCGCAGGCGGCCCGCTGATGGCGCAGTCTTCCGCGATTACGGAAGGCGCAACAGCCTATGCGTTTACCATGAACGGCATCGAAATGACCGTCACCCGCAGCGGCCCGTCCTGCCCCTCATCCTGCATCCAACCGATGACCATCTCCGCAGGCGTCGAAACGCTGGGCGAACTTGAAGTGATCGGATTTCTTCAAACCGCCGTCAGCACCGGCGCGGGCCTCCTGGTCGACGTTCGGATGCCCGGCAGTTTTTCTTCGGGTTCAGTGCCCGGATCGGTCAACGTGCCGATGGCGACATTCCAACCTGACAACCCCTACCGCGCCGACCTTCTGTCGGCCTTGGGCGTCAGCAACCCTGAAACCGCACCCGATTTTGCAGGCGCGTTCAGCCTTGTAGTCTTTGGCAGCGGGCCGGATGACACCGCCGCCCGCGATGCGATCCAGCATCTTCTTGGCGCTGGATACCCACCCGGCAAAGTCAAGTACTACCGCGGCGGCGCATCCACCTGGAGCGCACTTGGTCTCAACATCTCGGTGGGACAATGACACAGAGAGCGAACAGCGCGGGCTACATTCGCATGGCTCTCATGGGTACAGCCTTCATCGCGTTGACGATCATCCTTATCGTGTTCCAGCCAGGTTCACCGCGCAACGCCCAAAGCAGCTTTGTCACCGAGACCCACAGCATCGTCACCCGTGTGACCGACCCGTTGACCAATGCGCCCGCAGTCAAAGCCCCCATCGTCGCCGCGCCCGATCCGGCGCAGGTTCCTGCACCGAGGGTTGCAGTGACCGTCCAAGGTGACAGCCAACCATCCAACATGCGCGACATGACCTTCAGCGCGATTTCGAATTTGAAATCCGTTACCACCGGGGAAGCCCCCTCTCCGGGCCAGCCGGGCAGCCTCTTGCACAGTGTCGTGCAACGAAGCATCGCCAACACCTCGACGGGTCAGGTGACAACCCCACAGGTGACCGAGATTGAACCCGTCAGCACTCGCGCGCAGCGCTCCCCAATAGCGGGATCGTATTTCGTGCGTTCCGGTGACACCCTGCTCAGCATCTCCAAAGAGGTCTACGGCGATACCGCCATGTCGTCCGAAATCTTCCGGCAGAACGCGAATATCCTGACCAGCCCGGACAGTCTCAAGCCCGGAATGGTGCTGAAAATGCCCACGCCATAGCCCCCCTATATCTGCGCACTCCCGCTACAGTTGGAAAAAACCAATCACCGATCACCTAAATGTTGACCGGTGCGAATCACTATGGCACAACTGTGCCAGACTTCGTGAATTGCTTTCAAAGTGACCACGGAACGGGGGATTTTAACGGTGTTTTTGAGTACTCAGTTACGCGCGACATTGGCTTTTCCGAGCCTTGGGGCGTTTGAGGACACCGCACGGAACGACCACCAATTCCTCGACGACCCCTCGGGCGTTCCCTCGCGCCACCATCGACGTAAGGTATAGCAAGGACCTGAACACAGGCGAGAATTATCGAGCAGCCTTAGGGGTCCTTCGGGACCTCTTTTTTTGCCTCAAACCTCGCCCCAGCCTTCAGCCTGCATCTCGCGCAGACGGCTCGCCGTACGTTCGAATTCAAAGGTCCCGGTCCCTTCGATATAGAGCATTTCAGGTTCCGAAGCGGCCGACACGATCAATCGCACCTTTGCCTCATAGAGCGCATCAATCAGCGTAACGAACCGCTTGGCCTCGTTGAAGTTGCTGCGGCTCAGACGCGGGATGTCCTCGACAATCAGAACCCGAACCGCATCCGCCAGCGCAAGGTAATCCGCCGGGCCCAGCATCCGCCCACAGAGGTCATAGAATTTCGCCCGCGCCACCCCATTGTGAAAGCGCGGCAGTTCGATCTGACGGCCTTGGACGTGTAAGGTCAGGCTGTCCTGCTCGCCCCCGGTGATCTCTTGCCATATGCGATTGATCTCGGCCTTGGCGGTGGCGTCGTTCGGAGTGAAATACACCTGCGACCCGGCCAGTCGGTCCTGCCGGTAGTCGGTCGGCGAGGCCAGTTCATGCACCACCATGCGCGTCTTGAGCATGTCGATAAAGGGCAGGAAGATCTGACGGTTTAAACCATTCTCATAAAGATCGTCCGGTACCCGGTTCGACGTAGTGACCACCACCACGCCCGCAGCGAACAGCTTTTCGAACAGCCGCCCAACGATCATCGCGTCCGTGATGTCGGTGATCTGCATCTCGTCAAAGGCCAGCAGACGCACGGAATCCGATACCAATTTCGCCACCGGTTTGATTGCGTCTTCGACACCATCCTGCCGGGCCTTGTGAATGGCGGCGTGAATTTCCTGCATGAAGGCATGGAAATGCACCCGGCGCGCCGGGACGGTCAGGCTCTCGACAAAGAGGTCCATGAGCATCGACTTGCCGCGCCCGACCCCACCCCAAAGGTAAAGCCCTTTTGGCGGTTCCGGCGCTTTGCGAAACAGGCCCTTCTTCACCGGCTCGGCCAGGGCTGCGCGGATGCGTTCGAACTCGGGCAGGGCCGCTTCCTGTGCGGGGTCGCGGGTCAGCGATCCATCGGCCACACGCGCGGCGTATATCTCGGGCAAGGTCGTCATGGCTGCCGATTACCGCGTCTGGCGGCAATTGTGGAGAGGTGTTATTCCACCGCGCGGATCAATTTGCGTTCGAGCACCCGCAGCACGGTGCGCAGATCATGCCCGCGCTTGAGCACCTGCCCGTCCATCCCGATCACCGCATATTGCCCCTGCCGGTTGCGCAGCTTGGGATGCTTTTCGATCCGGTAAAGCGGATTTTCGGCAGTACGCCGGAAGACCGAAAACACGGCCATGTCCTTGAGCGTGGAAATCCCGTAGTCGCGCCATTCCCCGGCAGCCACCATACGCCCGTAGAGCGACAATATCACGTTGAGCTCCGTCCGGTGAAAAGCCACCTGCTCGGGCGCGGAAAGGGGCGTTGGGAACGGCGTGATACTGTTCATGTCTCATGATGTGGTCAGGCCGTGGTTTAAATCAAGCGTTTTGACGGGTGTCCCTGGCCGCCGTTGCAAATTCATCTGCGCAAAGTTCAATCCGTAGTGCAGGTTTCGCAGCGAAATGCTCCGTCGGCGCGGATTTGATCGAAACCGGCAAAAGGTGTATGTTCGGGTTCCCTCGGCGATGACCGGAGCGCAGGGCCCAAGGCCTGAAGACTCCGACGACAGGAAGGGTGAAGCCTTTTGCGCAGCGTATCGCTGAGGCAGCAAAGGAGGACCCCATGGATGCCATGAAAGCAAGCGAGATCGCACATGCGCTGTACCGTGCGCGCGGTGATCGGGCGGAGTATGAAGCCGCCCAGAGGGAGCAAGAGTTCACGTCGGCCGGCAACGAAGAGGAAGCGGAACACTGGCGGGCGATCCGGGGCAACATCCGCCGTCTGCGCGGTGCCAACGAAAGCTGAAGCGGTTGGATCGGTAGCTCTCTTGAGAAAGGTCCGGTTCGGACCAAATGTTTCGCGCGCGAAACAATAGGACCGGATCGGACCCTTTAACCCTTTGTTAATAAATTCACTTTCGGACGTGAACGGGGTCTTTTCTTTAAAGAAAAGACCGAAATGCGTTGACGCATTTCACCCTGCCGTTCACGCAAATGCCCCCTGACAGAACCAGCCCGAAGACTTCGATGCGCCATGCGCATAGAAGAGCCAGAGGCGCAGACCGTCGGTGGTGATCACGTCCCAGTAATCGCGCTGGCCGCTGCGCCACGCAGGGTCATCGAGCCACCATTCCGGCGCGATGCGTTCAGGGCCGCGCGTGCTGTGGACCCTGTGATCCTTGCCACGCCAGCGAAACACTTCGGGCAGACGCGGGACATCCGGCACCATCACCGGCTCGGGCATCCACATCCGCAGCGGGCGCGGCTTGTTGCGGCGGGGCCAGTCCGTCACCGGGTCGGACCATGCGGCGGCCACGGTGACCCATGTCTTTTCCGGGATATGGCTGTCGGCAGGCTGCACACGGGTGATCGCCTCGACCCCGAGCCGGGTACCCAGCCGCCCGATCAGGCGGTCGAGCGATCCGGGTTTCGGACCCGCCATGCGCGCGCGCCCTGCCTCGGCGGCCTCCAGATGCCCGGCTGCGGTGCGCAGGTGGATGGGTTCGTGCAGCACCGCTTCGAGTCGCAGCATATCGATGCCGTACCCCGCATCCAGATCCTCGACCTTGAGCCGCAAGAGCGGGCGGATGTGATCGGGGTCATGTGACGGCTTGGCCATCGTGACATTCATCCACTGCATCGTGCCATCGGCGCGGTATGCCTCGAAGCGGAGCGTGCGCGCGCCCCGCCCCTTGTTGCGCAGCGCATCGCAGAGCCGGGGCAGCATCCGGTCGATGGCGGCCATCACGTCTTCTTCCAGCCCGATGGGATCGGGCAGGTTCATGCGGGTGGCAAAGCGGTCGGGTGGTGGGGCGGGGCTGACCGGTTCGGGCAATGCGCCCAGCGCCTGATCCAGTCGCGCCACCAACCCGCGCCCAAAGCGGCGGGCCAGCCCGGCGCGGGGTTGCTCGACCAGTTCTTTCACCCGGCGCAAGCCAAGGCGCGAGAGCTGCGCCATTGTGTGGCTTTCCAGACGCAGGGCGGCAATCGGCAGAGGTGCAAGCGCATCATAGGTTTTGCCCGGCGCCGCAATGCGGGCGCGCCCCTGCACCGGAGCCAGCGCCACCGCAGGGGCGGCACCGCCGCGTTCCCAGTGCCGCCGCTTGCCAGCACGGGAGCGGGTGGCGCGGGCTTCTTGGTCGATCGCGTCGCCGTTGCGATGGTGATCCCCGCCCTGCCCTCCACCAAAGCGGGCCAGCGCCCAAGCCCCGCCCAGCGTGTCGGCGATGCCCAGTTGCACCGAGAGGCCCAGATCGGTGCAATCCTCTTCGACCTGCCGCGCCAGTTGTTCCTCACCGCCAAAGAGATGGGCGCAGCCGGTCAGATCGACGACCAGCGCGTCGGGCGCTTCGCGGGCGACCCAAGGCGAGAACTTGCCTGCCCAGCGGTGCAGCACCCCCAGAAACGCCGCCTCGGCATGGGGGTTCGACAGGCGCGTGAGCAGGTCAGCGCACATGGCATGGGCATCGCGCAGCGGCTGACCTTCGTAAAGCCCCGCCGCCTGCGCGAGCGGAGAGAGCGAGGCCAGCACCTGCGCCTGCCCCACATCGCGCACCACGGCAAAGGGTACTTCCCCCAAGTTGGGATCGCGCCGGATGTGGCGTTCGGCGGCCAGCCGGGGAAACCAGATGGACAGGATACGACGGTTGGGCATGAGACTCGGGGCAGCAGATGTTCTCTTTTTGTTCTATATATCCCTGCAGCCCGACGAGTCGAGATCGGAGTGCCCGTCCTCCAGTCAGTTCTGACGTCGCAGGGTCACCCGCAGTCGATCCGCACCACGGTGCCGCTGTCATCGAGGTAGAAATTCACCCGATCCAGCCGGTAATCCTTGGTCATCGGATCGTTCGGACCCAAAATGCGATGCGGCTGCGAGAAGGCGATGCTTTCCAGCTGGGCACGTTGCAGCCCCATCAGGTGGGACATGTCTTCGGCACCGCAGGATTCGACCGGTTTTTTGGCGACCGTGACCTCCTGACAGGCAATGAGCGCCAGACACACGGCAAGGGCAGTATAAATTCGCATATAGAAACCTTTCCAATATCCAAGCCAATGCTTGCAAACCCCGCGCTTTCCCGCAAGGCTTGGCGAAAATCAGCGAGGGAGAGTCATCATGCGCACACGCGCCGCCGTTGCCGTTCAAGCCGGCAAACCATTGGAAATCATGGATGTGAACCTCGACGGCCCGCGCGCCGGAGAGGTGCTGGTCGAAATCAAGGCGACCGGCATTTGCCACACCGACGAATTCACCCTGTCCGGGGCCGACCCCGAGGGCATGTTCCCCGCGATTCTGGGCCACGAGGGGGCCGGGATTGTGGTTGAGGTTGGCGAAGGCGTGACAAGCCTCAAGCCCGGCGATCACGTGATCCCGCTTTACACGCCGGAATGCCGGGAGTGCGAATACTGCCTGCACCCCAAAACCAACCTCTGCCAGTCGATCCGCGAGACCCAGGGCAAGGGTGTGATGCCGGATGGCACCAGCCGCTTTTCGATGCTCGATGGCACGCCGATCCTGCATTACATGGGCTGCTCGACCTTTTCGAACCACACGGTTCTGCCCGAGATCGCGCTTGCGAAAATCCGCGAGGACGCACCCTTCGACAAGGTCTGTTACATCGGCTGCGGTGTGACCACGGGGATCGGCGCGGTGATCAACACCGCCAAGGTCGAGATCGGCAGCCGCGCCGTGGTTTTCGGACTGGGCGGGATTGGTCTGAACGTCATTCAGGGCCTGCGTCTGGCAGGCGCGGATCAGATCGTCGGCGTTGACCTGAACCCCGACAAGGTTGCGATGGCCGAGCGCTTTGGCATGACGCATTTCGTCAACCCATCCGAAGTGGAAGGCGATCTGGTGCCGTATCTGGTGAACCTGACCAAAGGCGGCGCGGACTACACCTTTGACGCCACCGGCAACGTCAAGGTCATGCGCGACGCGCTGGAATGTGCGCATAAGGGTTGGGGTGAGAGCATCATCATCGGCGTGGCGCCTGCCGGTGCCGAGATTGCGACACGGCCATTCCAGCTTGTCACCGGGCGAACGTGGAAAGGCACAGCCTTTGGTGGTGCGCGCGGCCGGACGGATGTGCCGAAGATCGTGGATTGGTACATGGACGGGAAGATCGAGATCGACCCGATGATCACCCACACCATGCCACTGGACGACATCAACAAGGGGTTCGACCTGATGCATGCGGGTGAAAGCATCCGCTCGGTCGTGATCTACTGACACTGCGCGCGGAGGGGCACCGCCCCTCCGCGCAGGCACCGTCGCGGTGTAAGAGATTCCAGAGACGTGTCTGACACACACCCCTCTGTGGGGTGGTCGAAATGCGGCTAGGCATTAAGACTTGGCAGGTACACCGTAGCGGGCAAGGAAGGTCGTAACCGCACCATCGACCACGCGGTTAATCTCGTCTTCTGTCACGGATGTGATGATGCCGAAGATCAGCTTGGGCCAGAGATCGGCTTTGCAAAGCTCGGCGAACTGGTCTGCTGCGAGGTTGAAGTCGTCGATCTGCAATTCGCCACGTTTGACGGCCTTTTTCAGAAAATCGACCACCGCCGCGCGCAGGATCATCGGACCGGAATGGTAGAATTCCTGCCCCAGCATCGGGAACCTGTCGGCTTCAGCGACGCAGATGCGGAAGATACGCTGGCCCATGTCCGAGTAGATGAACCCCAGAAACTGCTGCGCCACGCAGGTCAGAACCTCGCGCGGAGGACGGGCGCTGTCGATGCGTTCAATCGAAATGCGCGCCTGCTCTTCGCATTGGCGGGTGGCGATCTCCATGAACAAGAGCCGCTTGTCCGGGAAGTAACTGTAGAGCGTCGCCTTGGACACGCCAGCGGCGCGGGCAATGTCATCAACGCTTGCGCCTTCAAACCCGTCACGCAGGAAGATTTCCCGCGCGCCAGCGACCACCTGGTCGAACTTGCGGCCTTTTCGGATCTGCGGCTGAGCGGTTGCCATTCTCTTCCCTTATGTCGCTTTCAAAAGCTAAACAGATCGGTTTAGTCTCGCAATAGGGATGTGTGGCACTTGTCGTCGCAAGCAACTTTACGACACGGAACATCGCGCAGCCCTGATAAGAACAAGGAACTGTATTTATGCGATTTTCATTGAACCGCCGCCGCTTTTCCGACCTGTCCGAACAAGAGATCGTCGCGCTGGCGATTTCCTCGGAGGAAGATGATGCCCGCATCTACCGATCCTACGCCGAGCGGCTTCGCGCAGAATTTCCCGCTACGGCTGCAATCTTCGACGGGATGGCCGCCGAAGAGGATACACATCGCCAGCGGCTGGTCGATCTACACCGAAACAGGTTCGGGGATGTGATCCCGCTGATCCGGCGCGAGCACGTAGCTGGGTACTATGCGCGCCGGCCTGTATGGTTGGTCGAGAACCTCGGCATCGACCGTATCCGCGCAGAGGCGGAGGCGATGGAGCGGGACGCGGAACGGTTCTACCTCGCCGCAGCAAAGCGCACGAGCGATGCGGCCACGCGCAAGCTGTTGGGCGATCTGGCAGCGGCCGAAGCCGGCCACCAGAGTACAGCGGAGAAGTTGGAGCAGGAGCATCTGACGGAAGACTCGCGTAGCAGCGAAGAAGACAATGCCCGCCGGCAATTCGTGCTGACCTGGGTGCAGCCGGGGCTGGCTGGGCTGATGGACGGGTCAGTTTCGACGCTGGCGCCGATCTTTGCCACCGCCTTTGCCACGCAGGACACATGGACCACCTTCCTTGTCGGCCTTGCCGCGTCGGTTGGTGCCGGGATTTCGATGGGCTTCACCGAAGCTGCGTCAGACGATGGTCAGTTGTCCGGGCGTGGGTCGCCTTGGAAGCGTGGATTTGCTTCGGGGATCATGACCACCATCGGCGGGCTGGGGCACGCCCTGCCCTATCTGATCCCGGATTTCTGGACCGCGACCGTGACCGCCTTCATCGTGGTGTTCATTGAGCTTTGGGCAATTGCGTGGATCCAGAACAAGTATATGGACACGCCGTTCTTCCGTGCGGCCTTGCAGGTGGTTCTGGGAGGCGCGCTGGTGTTTGCTGCAGGTGTTCTGATCGGCAGCGGTTGACGTAAGGCTCAGCCAACAAAAAACCCGGGCGCGAACGCCCGGGCAGTTGGTCACGAAAGGCTGATAGGAAGGAGAAGATCAGCCTTTGGAGAATTCGGGATAGGCCTCCATGCCCAGTTCAGCCATGTCGAGACCGTTGATCTCTTCCTCTTCGCTGACGCGGATGCCCACGGTGGCTTTCAGGATGAACCACAGGATCAGCGAGGCGACGAAGGTGAACACACCGTAAGCGACGATACCGGTCAGCTGGGTCATCAGGCTTGCTTCACCGTAGAAGATCACAGCGATGGTGCCCCAGATACCCGCGAAGAGGTGGACCGGGATGGCGCCGACAACGTCGTCGATCTTGAGCTTGTCGAGGAACGGTACGGCGAAGACCACGATCACACCACCGACGGCACCGATCCAGAGCGAGCCGAAGAGTGTCGGAGCAAGCGGTTCTGCGGTGATCGACACCAGACCAGCCAGAGCGCCGTTGAGCACCATGGTGAGGTCGACCTTCTTGTACATCACCTGCGTCAGGATCAGAGCTGCGACAGCACCGGCGGCAGCGGCCATGTTGGTGTTGGCGAAGATGCGCGACACGTCGGAGACATCACCCACGGTGCCCATTGCGAGCTGCGAACCGCCGTTGAAACCGAACCAGCCGAGCCACAGGATGAATGTGCCGAGAGTTGCCAGCGCCAGGTTCGAGCCCGGGATCGGGTTCACACGGCCATCTTTGTACTTGCCGATACGCGGACCCAGCACAAGGACGCCAGCCAGGGCAGCCCAGCCACCGACAGAGTGCACAACGGTCGAACCGGCGAAGTCAGAGAAGCCCATAGCGGACAGCCAACCGCCACCCCACTGCCAGGAGCCGGAGATCGGATACATGATGCCGGTCAGGACTACCACGAAGGCAAGGAACGGCCACAGCTTGATGCGCTCGGCCACGGCACCGGACACGATCGACGCGGTTGCAGCAACGAACACCAGCTGGAAGAAGAAGTCGGAACCAACCGACGCGTAGTCGAGGGCTGCGTCAGCCGCCGCAACGCCGACCGGATCAAGAACGGTCTGGCCGCCGATGGCGAAGAAGCCGTTGAAATCGCCCGGATACATCGTGTTGAAGCCTACGAGCCAGTACATGATGGCAGCGATGGAGAAGAGCGCGATGTTCTTGGTCAACTGCATCGCCACGTTCTTGGAGCGGACAAGCCCCGCTTCCAGCATCGCAAAGCCAGCTGCCATGAAGAACACGAGGAAGCCTGCCATGAGGAACAGGAGTGTGGTGAAGATATACGGGCCAACCTCGTCCATTGTCGGCGCGGCGGCCTCTTGAGCCATGCCCATGACCGGCAGCGCAGCAAGCGCGGCAGCGGGCAGGAGTGTCTTGAGTAGTTTCATCTGTATGTGTCCCCTAATCTCTGTCACAGCGCCTGTTCAGAGCGCATCCCCATTGGTTTCGCCGGTACGCACGCGGATCGCCTGCTGCGCATCGAGCACGAAGATTTTGCCGTCACCGATCTTTCCGGTGCGGGCTGTCTTGGTGATGGTTTCGATCACCTGATCGGCCATGTCGGCAGCAACCACGATTTCGAGTTTGATTTTCGGCACGAAGTTCACCGCGTATTCTGCACCACGGTAAATCTCTGTGTGGCCCGACTGAGAGCCGAACCCTTTGATCTCGGTTACCATCATTCCGCGAACGCCAATGTCTGTGAGCGCCTCGCGAACCTCTTCAAGCTTGAACGGCTTGATTGTCGCTATGATGAACTTCACCTTGGTCCCTTTCCCTTGCAGGTCGATCTTGTTTGCATGCGCAGAAAACAGGCACGAAGCTTGCGAAGGGAAGGTTTCAGCCCATGGGCGGAGGGGATCCGGCGCATCAAGTTGCACAAATTTTGCACAATTGAACTCTTTTGGTTATTTTTTAAGCAATCAAAAAACCATGCAGCCTAGTGTTGACCGGTCCACATCGACTGCGAAAGACACTAGATTAACAAAAAAGAGCAGCATCACAGGCGGGCGCCATGACTGATTCACGACGCGGAAAGAACCGTCTGGTCGCGGACCGGCGATACCCCAAGACGCCACCGAAAGCATCGAAGCCTCGCAAAGCCGCCACAGCCAAGCGGTCACCGACGCGCGCCAAGGCCAAACGCGGTGGGATCATCGGGTTCTTCACAGGGATCATAAGCTGGATACTGCGCTTTATCTTGCGCCTGTTCGTGCGTGCGGGGATCGTCGCCGCAATCATCGTGGCCGGATTTGTCGCCTACGAATACACCACGCTTCCGGATGTCTCCGATGCGCTGGACGGGCGGGCACGCGGATCGGTGCAGCTTTTGGACCGCGACGGCGTGGCCTTTGCGTGGCGCGGCGACCAGTTTGGCGGCGTGGTGACGACGGATACGGTATCGCCGCATCTCAAGAACGCCGTGATCGCCACCGAGGACCGGCGCTTTTACAGCCATTTCGGCATCTCACCGCGCGGCATTGCATCGGCGGTGCGGATCAACCTGTCGGAGGGGCGCGGGCCGCTGTCGGGGCATGGCGGGTCCACGATCACTCAACAGACGGCGAAACTTTTGTGTCTGGGGGTCACCTATGACCCGAACGATTGGAAGAATGAGGCGGAATATGTCGCCGATTGCCGTCGTGGATCGCTGTACCGCAAGGCCAAGGAAGCGGTCTACGCGCTTGCGATGGAGCTCAAGTATACCAAGGACGAGATCCTCTCGATCTACCTGAACCGCGCATACATGGGCGGTGGGGCCTACGGCGCGGCGGCGGCGTCGGACCGGTATTTCTCAAAACCAGCCTCGGCCCTGACACCGCAAGAAGGTGCAATGATCGCCGGCCTTCTGACCGCACCATCAAGCCTTGCGCCGACATCGAACCTCGAGCGGTCGCAGGCGCGAGCCGCAACCGTATTACGGCTGATGAACGAACAAGGCTACCTTACCGACGCGGAAACACGCGCCGCACAGGCGAACCCCGCCACGCTGTCGGACAAGGCCAAAACCCAGACCGGTGGATACTTCGCGGACTGGGTCATGCAGTCGGGCCCAGATTTCTTTACCCGCGACACGACAGAAGACGTGGTGATTTCCACAACGCTGGACCAGCGCATCCAAGCGGCCGCGGAAGAGGCGATCAAGACCGTCTTTGCCAACAAGGTACGCGAAGGGTCCAAGGCGCAGGCGGCGATTGTCGTGATGTCGGCAGATGGTGCCGTGCGCGGCATGGTGGGTGGACGCCAAACCAACGTGTCCGGCGTCTTCAACCGCGCAACACAGGCCAAGCGGCAGACCGGATCGGCGTTCAAACCCTTTGTCTATGCCACCGCGCTTGAACTTGGATACAGCCCGTATGACCGCGTGCAGGATGAACCCTTCTGCATGAACATTCCCGGCTCCGGCCAGTGGTGCCCCGAGAACTATTCCGGCGATTATTTTGGGTCGGTGACTTTGACAGAAGCGCTGGCCAAGAGCCTCAACATCCCGGCGATAAAGATTTCCGAATCCGTGGGCCGAGATCTGGTGCGCAAAGTGTCCGAGGATTTCGGGATACAGAGTTCGCTTACCGACACCCCCGCACTGGCGCTTGGCGCGTCCGAGGCATCGCTGCTGGAAATGACCGGGGCCTATGCCGGTATTCTGAACGGTGGCTCGTCCGTGACGCCCTACGGCCTAAAGGAATTGCGGCTGGTTGGAGAAGATCAGCCATTGATGGGCACGGGTGGCGGCATTGGCGAACGGGTCATCACCGAGGATGCCGCGCGCCAATTGGTCTGGATGATGGAAAAGGTTGTCAGCCAAGGCACCGGTGGTCGTGCCAAGCTGGGGGACCGGCAGGTCGCTGGCAAGACAGGGACATCACAGGAAGCCCGCGATGCGTGGTTCATCGGCTTTACGGCGGATTACGTCACGGGCGTATGGATGGGCTATGATGACAACACGCCGCTGGCCGGGGTGACCGGCAGCGGCCTGCCTGCCGAGATCTGGCACGAAGCGATGGTGCGCGTTCATGAAGGGTTGCCGGTGCGGCCACTGCCCATGACCGAGCCAACCCCGCCGCGTCAGGTCGCGCAGCCGCAACCACAACCCTCCCAGCCACGGGGAAACCAAGGCGGAAGCGGGTTGGAAAACGCGATCAACGACATCTTGCAGAGTATCTTCGGGCGAAACTGACACCCATCGCAATCGTGGAAAATCCCTTCCCATTTGCGGCAGTGCGCAATAGCGTCCGCACAACCGATAAAGGGGAGACACAATGACAAACGCCATCGACGCCCGCCTTGCAGAACTTGGGCTGACCCTGCCAGACGCGCCTGCGCCTGCCGCGAATTACGTGCCCTTCGTTCAGACCGGCAAACAGGTTTACGTTTCGGGCCAGCTGCCCACCGGACCGGATGGGTTGATCAAAGGCAAACTTGGCGATGATCTCGACGCCGAAGCCGGCGCAGAAGCTGCAAAATACTGCGCTCTGGCGCTCCTGTCGCAGGCGCGCAAAGCCGCCGGCGGTGATCTGAGCCGGGTGCGTGTGGTCAAACTGGTGGGCTTCGTTAACTCGACCGCCGATTTCGGCGACCAGCCCAAGGTGGTGAACGGTGCGTCTGATCTGATGGTCAATGTGCTGGGGGACAATGGTCGTCACGCGCGCTCTGCTGTATCAGCGGCATCCTTGCCGTTTGGCGTCGCTGTCGAAGTCGAAGGGATTTTCGAACTGCTATGACCCGGCTGCCGTCCGCGTTCCTGACCCGCCCGATTGCACATCGCGGCTTGCACAACAAAGCCGAAGGGGTGATCGAAAACAGCCCCTCGGCCTTTGCCGCCGCGATCGCGGCCGGGTATCCCATTGAGCTTGACCTGCAACTGTCGCGCGATGGTGTACCGATGGTGTTTCACGACGAAACGCTTAACCGGCTAGCCAACGAGACAGGCGCCGTTCGGGCGCGGGATGCTGCGGAACTTGAGACAATCACTCTCAAGGGCGGTACCGACCGAATCCCGACGCTGGTGCGCATGTTGGAACAGGTCAACGGAGCCGTGCCGCTGTTGATCGAACTGAAGGACCAACATGGCGAAATGGGCGAAACCGATGGCGTTCTGGAACAGGCCGCGCTCGGAGTTCTAAAGAACTATGCAGGCCCGTTTGCGCTCATGTCGTTCAACCCAAGCATGGTCGCCAAGGTGGCAGAGCTATCGCCAGACACCCCCCGCGGGATCATCAGCAGTGCATGGCGCAAGATCGACGAGCCGCATGTGCCGGTGGATCGGCGGGCCGAATTGGCCGCCATTCCCGACTTTGAGGAGATCGGGGCGGATTTTCTCAGCCACGACCACACCAATCTGGACGCGCCACGTGTGGAACAACTCAAGGCGCGAGGTGTGCCGATCCTGTGCTGGACGATCCGCAGCCCGGAGCAGGAACGCATGGCCCGAAAGGTTGCCGACAACATCACGTTTGAAGGATACACGGCTTGATCTGCGCCTGATCAGACCCACGTAGCATCGCGTAACCAAGGAACGGACATGTCCGACCCAACCGACGCGCCCACAATTGCCATTTCGATGTACGGATCCCTGTCGCAGATTGCGGAAGAGGACTGGGATGCCTGCGCCTGCCCGGAAGTGGCAGATGGTGGGCGTGCCTATGATCCGTTTACCACCCATCGTTGGCTGAAAGCGTTTGAAGGCAGTCGCTCGGTCGGGGCGGGGACTGGCTGGGATCCGCGCTACATGACCGCCGAGATGGATGGTCAGGTCATCGCCTGCGCGCCGCTTTATGCGAAAAGCCACAGTCAGGGCGAATACATCTTTGATCACAACTGGGCCCATGCTTGGGAACGCGCGGGCGGGCGGTATTATCCGAAGCTTCAGATCGCAGTGCCCTTCACACCAGCCACTGGCCGCCGGTTCCTGACCCGCCCGGGTTTCGAGGTCGAAGGGATCAGCGCCTTGGTACAAGGTGCGGTGCAGGTAGCGTCCGAGAACGAGCTTTCCTCGCTTCACATCACCTTCTGCACCGAGGCCGAAGCGATTGCCGGAGAGCAGATCGGGCTGTTGCGCCGACGCACGCAGCAATATCATTGGGAAAATCGGGGATATGCCGATTTCAGCGCGTTTCTGGCCGACCTGAGTTCGCGCAAGCGCAAGACGATCCGAAAGGAACGCGAGCGGGCGCAGGCGTTCGGTGGCACGATCCACCAGTTCACCGGAGATCAGATCCAGCCGGAACACTGGGATGCGTTCTGGACGTTCTATCAGGACACCGGCGCGCGCAAATGGGGGACGCCGTATCTTACCCGAAAGTTCTTTGACATCGCGCAGGAACGGTTGCGCGACGACATCCTTCTGGTGATGGCCGAACGCGACGGTCGCTGGGTTGCCGGAGCGATGAACGTGATCGGGCGCGAAACGCTCTATGGCCGCTATTGGGGCTGTGTCGAGGACCATCCCTGTCTGCATTTCGAACTCTGCTACTATCAGGCGATGGATTACGCGATTGCGCAGGGGATGCGCCGGGTCGAAGCCGGTGCGCAGGGTGAACACAAACTGGCGCGCGGATATCTGCCGGTTTACACCCATTCGCTGCACTGGGTGGGCGACCCCGGTTTTTCCGACGCGATTGCACGTTATCTTCGGGCGGAAGCAGAGGCCGTTGACCAGGACATCGACGTTCTGACCAGCTATGGCCCCTTCCGCAAAGATACCATGGAGGATCACCAATGACCGAGAAACTTTCTGACACGGCGCGCAAGACTGTTCTTGGCCCGCTGCTCGACGCAGGTTGGTCCCTAGTCGATGGTAAAGACGCGATCACCAAGACTTACAAATTCAAAGATTTCACCGAGGCCTTTGGCTGGATGGCGCGTGCAGCGCTTTGGGCCGAGAAGTGGAACCATCATCCGGAATGGTCAAACGTCTACAACAAGGTCGAGGTCACACTGACGACACATGACGTTGACGGGCTGTCCAGTCTGGACGCCAAATTGGCTCGCAAACTGGATAATCTTTGACGTTGCAGCGCCGATTTGGCGCTGTGATCTGAAAATTCACAGTTTTTTCCGTGCGCTCTTGGGCTGCGGTTTGGTAGCGTCACACGAGTTGTTTGTGTCCGTGTGGCTTTATGTATCCGTCGACCAATGAACGCCTGACCCATCTTGTCTACGAAGCATCGCTGGACAATTCGCTTCTGCCCGAGTTGATCCTTGAATTGACCGAGCAGGTGCAGATGGCCGCCGATGGGCGCATGATCGAGGCTGACCAACGCCACGATCTGAGCGATCTGATGATGCATTTCCGGCGGGCTATCGAAATCTCGGAAAAGATGGTGCGCTTGCAGGAACGCGAATCCGATCTGGAAGCGGTGCTGGGCACGTTTGCCGTAGGGATCGCCTTGGTCGATGACAACGGCGCACCGATTGTTATCAATCGGGCGATGCAGGAAACCGGACTGGCGCTAAACGCGCCAATCAAACTGCTGCCCGCGGGAAGTTCGGACAAGACGGCGGGCCAGGCGAAAACCCTTTCGCGCTGGGTGTCAGAGTCGAACCGCCTGGAGAGTCCGCAATCGCTTATGACGCGGGACAGCGAGACCAACTATCTGCTGCTGCCGCGCCACGAGGCGATCCGCATGGGGTTCCCGGCCAAGGCGGCTGCGGTTCTGGTCGCGACCAACCCGAACACGGCGGACGGTCTGCGGGCGTTGGCCAGTGCCCATGATCTGACCCTGCGCGAACAAGCCCTTGTGCGCGGGTTGATGGAGACCAGCGATCTGCGAAAGGCCAGCGCGGCGATGGGGATCAGCTATGAATCAGGGCGCACCTATCTCAAGCGGGTGTTCGAAAAGACCGGCATTTCAAGTCAGGTTGACCTGATCAACACCATTGCGAAAAGCCCCCTGTCGATGTTCCGGGAGCGCGAGACTACGGATGCAGAGCGTTTTCAGGTACGGCGGCTGCTGCGCTTGCCGGATGGGCGCATGCTCGAATACTTCATCCTCGGACCAGAGGACGGCAGACCTGTCGTGCTATTCGATGCGCTGTCGGGGTCATCTATCGACCTGACAGGATTTCCGCGCCAGTACCTTGAGCATCTCGACCACTACGGTGTGCGGCTGATCATGCCTTGTCGGCCGGGCATCTATCGGTCGGATTTTAAGAAGATGGCCAGTCTGAGGGACTTTGCGCCCGATCTGGAATGTCTCTTCGATGACTTGGGCTATGAACAAGTCTCGCTGATGAGCTTTTCCTTCGGGTCGGGCATCGCGCTGGCCACGGCACATGAGATTCCAGAGCGGATAAGCAAAGTGCTGCTCTCATCCCCCAGCTATCCCGTTTACAAACATGAAAACTGGCGCGAGCTGGACCAGTTCTACCACCTCTCTGCCGTGCTGGCGCAGCGCTGGCCGGCCATGTTCCGTCAACTGATCCCATTCCTTGTGCGGTCCATCATCCAGAACGCGCCACGTTACATGGAACGCTATTGCAAAAGGACGCCAAGCGCCCACGACGTCGAATTGCTATCGCATCCGACCATCGGCATCCGGTCATCAAAAATGCTCGAAGAACGGACCGCAGGCGGCGTCAACGGCATGGTCGAGGAAAACCTGCTCAATGCGCGCGGATGGGATTTCGACGTGCGGCACATTCTGGCCGAGGTCGAGATCTACCACGGGGCAGACGATAATGTCGCGCCTGCTCAGGGAGGTGAATTGCTGTCTCAGCATTTGCTTCATGCAAGCTTTACGCTGTTCGATGACAAGGGCCATTACCAACACATTTCAAGCTGGCCGTGGATGGTGGCCCGCGCAGCAGGACTGGACGTGGCACCTTATAACCGGACCTACTGCATCCCAACTATCTGACCTGCGATCACGCGCGTCATCACTTTGTCCCCAATTGGGGATTTTGCGACATTCCGGCATTCCGTAGAGTCACCTTACTGAGCCTTTTCAGTGCCAAATTATTTTAAATAAGTCTTTGTAATGCCAAATATTTTAACCAAGGTCGCCGCCTATGAGCGCTTGGCGCGAGAGCGTCAAATGGTATCGCTTATTGATCGGGACATCATAGCTTTAGGCGGCGACTTTATCCCTCTGAGATCCGATTGGGTCTCGCTTTACTATGACACTGCACACAAGATCGTATCCGACGATGGCGGCCAATATGCCTACCGGGCGATCACCACATGAGGCGAATTGCTGTGGCTCGTGTTTTCAACCGGCAAGTCGCGCGGTTATCACTCCGAGGCGGCCTGCCCGTTTGACGCTTTTGAAGAAGCCAGGGCCGCGCTGGACCAACGCCGCGCGATCAAGTCACGCTGGAATGACGTCACATCCCTTGCCCGCAACCTGCGGCAAGGGCGAATGCGGTTCGATATCCTGATTGAGGATTCCCTGACTTCGCCCCTGTGCTCAATGGGAACGCGGCATTTCCTACGCACGGTTGGGCTTGCCGGGATTACCCGGATCTCCGGGTTCAAGCTGGCGTGGCTGATGCTGCTGGAGCCGCAACTTGGCTTCGTGATCCATCAGGCAGCATTGCGCGAAGGTGTCTTGAACGCCGATGGCGCCGCGCAAACTGTCTCCGGCAAGACCAAACCCGTGAGAGTTCAGCCGAACCCGGCAGTACAGGTCAGTTGACCACAGAGCGTTCGGGTGAGGAGCCAGATCGTTTTCTGCTTTTCCTTGCCCGAGCGCTTCGCCTAACCTGCCCGCAATGCTGGGTTATATCGTCAAACGACTGATCTCACTTGCCATAAGCCTGATTGTGGCCTCGGTGGTTATTTTCGTCGTGGTCGAGATCGCACCTGGCGATCCAGCGAGCTTCATGCTGGGTATCAACGCGCAGCCGGATACGGTCGCCGCCTTGCGCACCGAGCTGGGACTGGATCAATCAAAGTTCGACCGCTACCTGAGCTGGGTCGGTGGGATGCTGACCGGAGATTTCGGCACGTCCTACACTTATCGGACGCCGGTGGCGCAGATGATCGTGGACCGGATGTGGGTGTCCCTTCCGCTTGCGCTTTTTGCCCTGACACTGTCGACCTTGATTGCCTTTCCAGCGGGTATCTTCGCCGCTGCGCGCCGGGGTGGTCCGGGCGATCTGGCGGTAACGGGCGCGACCCAGTTGGGCGTCGCCATCCCGAATTTCTGGTTCGCAATGATGCTCGTGTTGATCTTTGCGATCCAGTTACGCTGGTTCAGCGCCGGTGGCTTTCCCGGTTGGGAGAAAGGTTTTTGGGGTGGGATGAAGGCCCTGACCTTGCCCGCGATCGCCTTAGCACTGCCGCAGGCGGCGATCCTGACCCGCGTGATGCGGTCTTCGCTGCTCGACATTCTGGGCGAGGACTTCATGCGCACTGCCCGCGCCAAGGGGCTGTCGGCGCGTCAGGCGCTCTGGCGGCACGGGCTGCGTAACGCTTTGATCCCCGTGCTGACGATCATCGGCCTGCAATTCGCCTTTCTGCTGGCCGGTGCAATCATCATCGAGCAGGTGTTCTTTCTGCCGGGCCTTGGGCGGCTGATCTTTCAGGCCATCACCCAGCGCGACCTGATTGTGGTTGAGTCGGTGGTGATGCTCCTTGTCTTCGCTGTGATCATGGTGAACTTCCTCGTTGATCTGGCCTATGCGGCCGTCGATCCGCGCCTGAGGACACGGGTATGAGCCGCAATCTGATCCTTGGCGGTTTGCTCACCAGCGTGTTCGTGGTTGCAGCACTGCTTTCGTTTGTCTGGACCCCGGACAGCGTCGAGGCAATGAACATCACCAACCGCCTGAAGCCGCCCAGCGCGAACAACCTACTGGGCACCGATCACTTCGGGCGGGACATTTTGTCGATGCTGATGGTCGGCGCGCGCACGTCGATCGCCGTTGCTTTGGTCGCGGTCGGTATCGGCATGGGCCTTGGTGTGCCCCTGGGTCTCGCCGCCGCCGCACGGCGCGGTGGGATGCTGGACGAGGTCATCATGCGGATGAACGACCTGATCTTCGCCTTCCCGTCGCTGGTCATCGCAATCCTGATCACGGCCGTCTTTGGCCCTTCTGCCACCAACGCGATCATCGCCATCGGCATCTTCAACATCCCGGTCTTTGCCCGCATCACGCGCGGCGCGGCGCTCAGCCTGTGGAAGCGCGAATTCATCATGGCCGCGCAGGTGTCCGGAAAGACCCGTACCCGGATCAGTGTGGAGCATATCCTGCCAAACGTGGCGAACCTGCTGATCGTGCAGGGGACGATACAGTTCAGCCTCGGCATTTTGGCCGAAGCAGGCCTGAGCTACGTGGGCCTTGGAGCACAGCCGCCGATCCCAAGCTGGGGGCGGATGCTGGCAGATGCGCAAACGATGGTGTCCCTTGCCCCGCATGTGGCGCTGATCCCCGGCCTGACGATTGTGGCGATGGTGCTGGGGCTGAACCTGCTGGGCGACGGGCTGCGCGATGCGCTCGATCCGCGCCTCAAGGTGGTCCGCGCATGAGCCTTTTGAGTATCGAAACCCTCTCGCTTGCAATCCACGGCACGCCGATCCTCAAGGGGATTTCGCTGGAGATTGCCGAAGGTGAGATTACAGCGCTCACCGGTGAAAGCGGCTCCGGCAAATCCATGACTGCCTTCGCGACAATGGGCCTATTGCCGAAAGGGGTGACAACTACGGGGGCTATCACCTTTGATGGTGAAAACCTGCTTTCCCTGCCCGAACCGCAGATGTGCGACCTGCGCGGGCGTGAGATCGGCATGGTGTTTCAGGAGCCCATGACCGCGCTGAACCCGGTGCAGACCATCGGCGCGCAGGTGATGGAGACTATTCTGATCCATAAAGCAATGGCGCCGGACCGAGCAGAAAAGCGCGCCCGCGAGGTGCTCGGCCGCGTTGGCCTGCCGCCTGACCGTTTCCCGTTGTCCCGCTACCCGCATGAGCTTAGCGGCGGCCAGAGACAACGCGTCATCATCGCCATGGCCATTGCCCTCCGCCCCCGGCTTCTCATTGCGGACGAGCCGACAACGGCGCTGGATGTGACCACACAGGCGCAAATCCTTGATCTGCTCAAGCGGCTGGTCAAAGAAGACGGCATGGCGCTGATGATGATCACCCATGACCTCGCTGTGGTCAGCGACATGGCGCACACGCTGAACGTCATGCGCCAAGGGGAGATTGTGGAAGCCGGGCCGACCTCCGAAGTCCTGCGCGAAATGCGTCATCCCTACACGCGGCAACTCTTCGAGGCATCGCGCCATCAGGCCGACCTCGGCGCAGCCAGAGCCGCCGCGCCGCTGCTCTCGGTCCGGAACGTCAGCCGCGACTATCCTCTCCCACGCACATCGCTCTTCGGTGCCCGCCCGATGTTCCAGGCCGTCAAGAACGTCAGCTTCGACATAAAGCGCGGCGAACGTGTGGGACTTGTCGGCGAATCCGGATGTGGAAAATCCACCCTCACCCGCGCCATCCTCGGGCTGGAGCCAACGCAAGGTGGCCAGATCACGCTCGACGGTGATCCGGTCTGGCAGGACGGCCATGCGAACCTGACCGTGCGCCGCAAGATGCAGGTGGTGTTTCAAGACCCCTATGGCAGCTTCAACCCCCGCCACCGGGTGGCGCGCCTGATCACTGAACCGTTCCACCTGCTGCCCGATCCGCCCAAGGGCGCGGCACGTGATACAGCCATTGCCAAAGCGCTGAGCGCCGTAGGTCTCAAGCCCGAAGATGCCGACAGGCACATCCACGCCTTTTCCGGTGGCCAACGCCAACGTATCGCCATTGCCCGCGCGCTGATCATCAAACCCGACCTGATTGTCTTCGACGAAGCAGTCTCGGCACTCGATGTGCGGGTGCGGGCGCAAATCCTCGACCTGATGGCAGACCTCAGCCGCGCCTATGGCCTGACTTACCTCTTTATCAGCCACGATCTAAGCGTGGTGCGGTCCATCACCGACCGCGTGATGGTCATGCGTGCAGGCGAAATTGTCGAGGACCGAGCTACGGCCGAGATCTATGCCGCGCCCGACCATCCCTACACCCGCGAGTTGATGAACGCCGCACCGCAACTGCCCGACTTTCCGGAGGCCCAAGATGCTCCCCACCCTGCCCTTTGACCCCAGCCACATCCTGATCGGCGGCACATGGCGAGGAAACAAGGACACCCTGCCGCTGATCAACCCCTCGGACGGCAGCACCCTGTGCCAGATTGCCCGCAGCACCGAGGCCGACGTGAATGCCGCCGTCGCATCAGCGCAGGACGCCTTGGACGGCGATTGGGGCCGGATGAGCGCGATGGAACGTGGACGCTGCCTGACCCGGTTGGGCAAGTTGGTTCTGGATCACACCGACCTGCTGACGACGCTGGAAACGCTCGACGTAGGCAAACCCGTTACGCAAGCCCGCGCAGACGCGATCGCTCTGGCACGCTACTGTGAATTCTACGGGGGGGCGGCGGACAAGGTACATGGCACAACAATCCCATATCTCGACGGCTACACCGTCTACACCCTGCGCGAACCGCATGGGGTAACGGGGCATATCGTGCCATGGAACTACCCGATGCAGATCATAGGGCGGTCCGTCGGCGCGGCCCTCGCGATGGGCAATGCCTGCGTTCTGAAACCCGCGGAGGATGCCTGTCTGACGGCATTAATGTTTGCGCATCTGGCAAAGGAAGCCGGCTTTCCAGATGGAGCACTGAACGTGGTTCCCGGTCTCGGGTCAGAGGCTGGCGCGGCGCTGGCCCGTCACCCCGGTGTCCAACATCTGAGCTTCACCGGCTCAGTGCAGACCGGGCGCGTGATCCAGACACTGGCCGCCGAGAACGTCGTGCCCGTTACGTTGGAACTCGGGGGCAAGTCCCCGCAGATCGTGTTCGACGATGCCGACATCGATGCATCCCTGCCCTTCCTCGTCAACGCGGGTCTCCAGAACGCGGGCCAGACCTGCTCGGCCGCCTCGCGTATCCTGATCCAGCGCAGCGTCTATGACAGGGTCGCAGACCGCATGGCAGTTGCCTACCGCACCAAAACCATCGGCCCCGCCAGCAGTGACCCCGATATTGGCCCGCTGATCTCATTGAAACAGAAAACCCGTTTGGAGACTCTGCTCGAAGCCGCCCACGACCTAAACTGTATTGCCGAAACCCCTATGCCCGACGAGCTGCCGCCAGAGGGTGCCTATGTCCAACCCAGGCTCTACGGACCCGTATCCCGCGATCATCCACTGGCCCAGGACGAACTTTTTGGCCCCGTACAGGTTCTGATCCCCTTCGACACCGAGGAGGACGCGATCCGGATTGCCAACGGGACGATCTATGGGCTTGTCGCAGGTGTCTGGACCCGTGATGGCGCGCGCCAGATGCGGCTGGCCAAAGCGCTGAAAACCGGGCAGGTTTTCCTCAACAATTATGGAGCGGGCGGCGGGGTCGAACTGCCGTTTGGCGGGATCGGCAAATCAGGACATGGCCGCGAAAAAGGGTTCGAAGCGCTTTATGGCTTCTCAACCCTGAAAACCGTCGCCGCGAAACACGGGTAGGGGAGGAATGCCATGAGGCTCAAGAACAAGACCGCCATCGTGACCGGGGCCGCATCCGGCTTTGGCGCAGGCATCGCTCGCAAATTCGCTGCCGAAGGGGCAACGGTCATGGTGGTTGATCTGAACACTGACGCCGCACAAACCATTGCAACCGAGATCAGCGGCCACGCTCACACCGCCGATGTGTCAAACGGCGATCAGGTCGCCGACATGATCGAAACCGCGATCAAGACGATGGGTCATGTCGACATCATGGTGAACAATGCCGGTGTGACTCATCTGCCCGGTCCGCTCGAAGACATCACAGAAGAGGATTTCGACCGTGTCTTTGCCGTGAACTGCAAATCCGTCTATCTGAGCGCCCGCAGTCTGGTGCCGCATTTCAAACACCGTGGCTCCGGAAACATCCTCAACATCGCCTCCACCGCCGGAGTGTCCCCGCGCCCGCGCCTGAACTGGTACAATGCCTCCAAAGGCTGGATGATCACCGCCACGCGCACCATGGCTGTCGAACTTGCGCCCGACGGCATCCGCGTCAACGCGCTCAACCCGGTGGCGGGGGAAACCCCGCTCCTCAAAAGCTTCATGGGCGAGGACACCCCCGAGATGCGCGCGAAATTCCTCTCGACCATCCCGCTGGGCCGCTTCTCTCAGCCCGAAGACCTTGGCAATGCCGCCGCTTTCCTCTGCTCGGACGAGGCCAGCATGATCACCGGCGTCTGCATGGAAGTCGACGGAGGCCGCTGCATATGACCCGGTCTTCTCTGTTTCAAAAATACCTCGGGGAGTGTGAGGGGCTGGCCCCTCACTCGGACGTTCCCAATGGTGGAGCGCCGAAATGACACCCGGCCCGCGCAATCTGATCACCGACGTTGCCGGTCTGGCCGTCGGCAATGCAGAGGACGACAGCCTCAAATCCGGCACCACCGTACTGCTGTCAGAAGACGGCCCCATGACCACCAGCTACGCCGTGATGGGCGGCGCGCCGGGGACACGGGACACTGATCTGCTGGAACCCGACAAGACCGTGCCGGGGGTTGATGCCATCGTTCTGTCCGGAGGGTCAGCATTTGGTCTGGCCGCCGCGCAGGGCGTGATGGACGCACTGGCCGAACAGGGGCGCGGGTTTCAGGTTCATTCGGCCCGTGTGCCGATTGTTCCGGCGGCGATCATCTTCGATCTTCTGAACAATGGGCAAAAAGGCTGGGCAGCGAACCCTTATCCGGCGCTCGGGCGGCGGGCGCTCAATGAAACGCGCCATGACTTCGCACTCGGCACAGCAGGTGCTGGAACCGGTGCAACCGATGCCCAGCACAAGGGAGGACTGGGGTCCGCCTCGATGATCTTACCAGATGGCACCACCATCGGCGCGCTGGTTGTGGTGAACGCATTGGGAAGTGCGACAACGCCAAGCGGGAAGCACTTTTGGGCCGCGCCCTTCGAGATCGGTGGTGAGTATGGAGGGCTGGGGCCTGATCCGACTGCCAATCTCCAAGACCTTCCACCCAGCCGCAAAACTGCGGCGATGGCGCAACATGGCAATACGACCATCGGTATCGTCGCAACGGATGCGACTTTGGACAAGGCAGCGTGCAAACGGTTGGCCACGGCAGCGCATGACGGATTTGCACGGGCGCTGGTGCCGTCGCACACGCCCTATGACGGCGATCTGATCTTTGCTTCCAGCACCGCACGACGCGGCCCGCCATCAGACGCGGTGATGCCTTTGCTTGGGCACTACGCCGCGACCTGCATGGCGCGCGCCATTGCACGGGCAATATGGGAGGCGACACCCAGCGCCGATGACGCTCTACCGACCTTCCGGCAGGAGCTGGGGAAAAACTGATCGATCAGTTCTTCAAACTCCGCCATTGGAGTTTGCTCACCGCAGTATCGGCGGTTTTTCAGGATCGCTCCCCGGCGCCAACCGCTCAACACGCGCGGGCGCTTCGGGTTCCGGCAGGTCAAAGCGCAAACCGACCCGCGCCAACTGCGCCGTCACCGGATCGCTGTCCCGCAGGAACACCACGTCCAGCGCTGCAGCTTCCAAGCCTGAGAATACGAGCGCCTCCTGTATCGCCCGCGCCAGCGCGCCCTCGGCACCGGGGACAGCGCCGGTAAACCCGATGAGATGGCCACGCACGCCGCTGTCATATACCACCTCGGCCAGATAGCCGCGCCGGGCCAGACCGGTTGCCGTACGCAGCTTGGCGTCGATCGCTTCGAGCAACCCTTCTGGCAAAGCCCCCGGTGCGCGCAGTTCTTCCGGACGCGCTTCTGCCTCGGATGGACCTTGCGCCACGGTTTCTGCCAGCCAATCCACCGCCTCGGCGGGCAACAGGATCGACGACGGCGCAACTTCGGGGTTCAGCGCAATGCCAATCCCCTGCCCGGCCAGCATCCCGACAATCGACCGCCCGGACAAAGCCGCATAGGGCACCACCCGGCCCGCAAAAGCGCCCAGACGATCCTCGGTATCGAACACCAGAACAAAGCGTGCATCGCCCAAATCGAATAGCTCAGGTTCCGCCTGATTCCCCTCGGCCTCGCGGGCCAGCATCAGGAACAGTTCGGCTTCGGCCAAACGGTCGTAGAACCGCAAGCGCAGCGCGTCCGCATCGGGAGCTGCTTCCATCGCCGCATGGGCGTGATCCAACGGGGTTTGCAAACTCATGCCATCACCTCTTGCACCCGGGCGCGCAGGGCTGGCAGCACCTCGGCCTCGAACCACGGGTTTTTCTTGATCCATGCCGTATTGCGCCAGCTTGGATGCGGCAAGGGCAGAACCGACGGCCAATGGTCGCGCCATGCGCGAACAGTTTCTGTCACACCTGCCTTGGTCCCAAGGTGGTATCTGTGCGCATAGCCCCCGACCACCAGCTTCAGTGGCACATTTCCAACATGGTCCAGCACCTCCCTGTGCCACGTCTGGCGGCAAATCGCAGGTGGCGGCAGGTCTGAGCCAGCCGCATCATAGCCGGGAAAGCAGAAGCCCATCGGGACAATCGCGACACGGCTTTTGTCATAGAACTCCGTACGGTCCAGCCCCAGCCAGTCACGCAAGCGGTCGCCCGACGGGTCGTTGAATGGCGTACGGCTGTTGTGTGCCCGCATCCCAGGCGCCTGCGAACAGATCAGCAGCCGTGCCCCCGGTCGGAACCAGACCACGGGCTTCGGCCTGTGACGGGTTGCGGTGGCGGCGAAACGGTCGGCGCACAATGTGCAGTTGGAAAGGCGGTCCTGAACGGTCATGCGTCCAGATGTAATGCGCGGCGCCTCAGGTCAATGAAGCGGGCACGATCAGCCGGGTTTCACAACGGATCAGGCCCACGATCCGGCGCAGATGGTCCGGTCGGAACGCAACACAGCCTTCGGTCGGATAACCGGGGCGACGCCAGCGGTGCAGGAAAATCGCCGATCCCCGACCCTTTTCGGCGCGCGGCCAGTTCCAGTCGGTCAGCAAAACCAGATCATAGAGCGGATCAGCCCGGCGCAGGGTTTCGTGGCTATAGGGATATGGCGCGCGAACCATGAGGTTGTAATCCTCGTGGTTTGGGTCATCCGACCAAAGATCGCCGGGCCGAATGGGTAGCGCCCAATCGGTTGGGCGTGCCATCCGATCGGGACGGTAAAGAAGGCCAACGATGCGATGCACTCCGACTGGGGTCGCGCCATCGCCTTCGCGTTTGTCGGCTCGGATGCCCGCTTTGCCGATGGTGCAGGGCCACATGCGACCCATAAAGCGCAGGCCTTGACGGGTCAGAACCATGTCCTGCGGCGTCACAGAAGATGCCCCGACTTGCGCGCTTTGGTGGCGAGATACTCCGTGTTGTGTGGATTCTCACCGACTTTCAGCGGCACCCGTTCAGTAACCGTGATGCCCTGTTTCTCCATCATCGCAATCTTGGCCGGATTGTTCGTCATCAGGCGAACCGACCCGAACCCCAATTTCCGCAGCAGCTCCGCGCCGATGCGGAAATCCCGCTCGTCATCTTCAAAGCCCAGCCTGTGATTGGCCTCGACCGTGTCGAATCCCTGATCCTGCAAGGCATAAGCGCGCATCTTGTTGGCTAGGCCAATCCCGCGCCCTTCCTGATTGAGGTAGAGCAGTACGCCTTCCCCCTCACTGCCCATCGCCGCGAGCGCGCCGTTCAATTGCGGACCACAGTCACATTTGAGGCTGCCCAGCAGGTCACCTGTAAAGCAGGCGGAATGCAATCGGGCGAGGACCGGCTTCGCCCGATCCGGGCGGCCGATTTCAATGACATAGTGCTCTTCGGAACCATCTTCGGGGCGGAACACATGCAGACGCGCATTCTGAGCCGCGCGCAGGGGAACACGCGCGGACACCACGCTGTCAAACACAGCAGACGCACCCAAGCGAGGGGCAGCGACCACTGGGTCGATCAAAGTCAGATCATGCTCGGCGGCAAATGCCTTGGCGTCGGGCACTTCAGTCGCAATGACCGCAGGAAGAAGACGCGCCGTCTTGGTCAAGGAGACCGCGAGGCGGTGCAAAGTGGGATCGCCGCAGCGTCGCGTGACCAATGGGCCTTTCATCGGATGCGAGAGATCGTCGGCGGGGTCGGCAACGGCCTGGACCCAGCGCAGGTTGGCGTCGTCAGGCAAAGCAACACGCGCGACATCGCTATCGTAGGCCCGCGCCTTGAGTGTGGCCGCACGTCGACCTGTCAGCACGAGATCGACATCCTCACCCAGCGCGATCACGTCCTTCAACCGCTCGGCGGTCAGAGACTCCACTGCCAGCACCAAAAGACCCGCTTTCGTGCCAACGACAATCGGCACGCCCATGCGCAGATCCGCCCGCGCCCGGGCCAGAAGATCAGTGATGTCAGGTGCCAGTGCCATGAGGTCCTGCTTGTTCAACGGAAGCCGTTTGCAACAAATGGCTCCGATTTATGTAACATTTGACCTCTGCATACACGAGGCCGTGAAACAGTTGCAGCAATTCTTGTTGGGGTGCAACGTCTGGCCCATGTGTCTTGAAAGCGACGGAGAGGCAACACGATGGCACAGCTCAAGAATATCCTTCTGGTCGATGACGATGACGATCTTCGCGAGGCTTTGGCCGAGCAACTGGTGATGACCGAAGATTTTGAAGTGTTCGAAGCCGATTGCGGTACCGCCGCGATGGGTCGGATCAAGGAACAGCTTTACGACCTGATCATTCTGGACGTCGGTCTGCCCGACACGGATGGTCGCGAATTGTGCCGCCTTATGCGCAAGCAGGGCGTAAAAGCTCCGGTCCTCATGCTCACCGGTCACGATTCCGATGCAGATACGATCCTTGGCCTTGATGCCGGGGCGAACGATTACGTCACCAAACCGTTCAAGTTCCCGGTGCTTCTGGCCCGCATTCGCGCACAGCTGCGCCAACATGAACAATCCGAAGACGCTGTTTTTACGCTTGGGCCGTACACGTTCAAGCCGTCGATGAAGCTCTTGATGACGGAAGACGACAAGAAAATCCGGCTGACCGAGAAAGAGACCAATATTCTGAAGTTTCTGTACCGCTCGACCGATGGTGTCGTTGCCCGCGATACGCTCCTGCACGAGGTTTGGGGCTACAATGCGGGTGTCACGACGCACACCCTCGAAACCCATATTTACCGTCTGCGACAAAAAATTGAACCAGACCCCTCCAACGCGCGTTTGCTGGTTACAGAGTCCGGCGGATATCGGCTCGTATCTTAGGACCTTAGTCTATTTTGATTCAGATCAAAGAAGCATGAGGAGCACATCTTTTATCTGGGCCTCAACGGTTCCCGTCGCATATGCGGGTTATCATATGCACCTCCCTGTTGGACCTGGCCCCGGAAGTTTCCGGGGTCTTTTTTTGATGGATGCGGATATCGCTCACCGACACCTCAATGCCGAAGTCTCAACGTGTTTCGGCGTTCCCTGATACCCTGCATGGCATCTAGCCCGCGTAAAAAAAGCGCCCCGTAAAGAGGCGCTTTTCTTTAGTTGATTTGAAGAGTGTGAATTACTCCGCGTCCTCAGCCTTTTTCTCGGGGGCCAGCTCTTCGCCGGTTTCCTGATCGACCATCTTCATGGCAAGGCGCACCTTGCCACGGTCGTCAAAGCCCAGAAGCTTCACGTAGACTTCCTGACCTTCCTTGAGCACATCCGACGGATGGTTCAGGCGGCGGTTTTCGATCTGGGACACGTGGACGAGGCCATCGCGCTTGCCAAAGAAGTTCACGAAGGCGCCGAAATCGACGATCTTCACGACCTTGCCCTTGTAGATCTGGCCCTCTTCCGGCTCTGCCACGATCGAATAGATCATGTCATAGGCCTTCTTGATGGCTTCGCCGTTCGGGCTGGCGATCTTGATGATGCCGTCATCATTGATGTCGACCTTGGCACCGGAAACTTCCACGATCTCGCGGATGACCTTACCGCCCGAGCCGATCACTTCGCGGATCTTGTCGGTCGGGATCTGCATGGTCTCGATACGCGGCGCGTGGATCGAGAACTCGGCAGCGCCGGTCAGTGCTTTGTTCATCTCACCGAGGATATGCATCCGGCCATCTTTCGCCTGCGCGAGGGCCTTCTTCATGATCTCAGGTGTGATGCCCGCAACCTTGATGTCCATCTGCAGCGAGGTGATGCCGTTCTCGGTCCCTGCCACTTTGAAGTCCATGTCGCCAAGGTGGTCTTCGTCACCGAGGATGTCGGTCAGAACCGCGTAAGAGCCGTCCTCTTCGAGGATCAGGCCCATGGCCACACCGGCCACAGCGGATTTGAGCGGCACACCGGCGTCCATCATGGACAGGGAGCCACCGCAAACCGACGCCATCGAGGACGAACCGTTGGATTCGGTGATCTCGGAAACGACGCGGATGGTGTAGGGGAAATCGGTTGCCGCCGGCAGAACCGCCTGAAGCGCGCGCCATGCCAGTTTGCCGTGGCCGATTTCACGGCGACCCGGCGAACCTACGCGGCCCACTTCACCAACCGAGTACGGCGGGAAGTTGTAGTGCAGCATGAAGTTGGAGCGGAAGTTTCCGTGCAGTGCGTCAATGATCTGCTCATCGTCGCCGGTGCCGAGTGTTGTCACGACCAAGCCCTGCGTTTCACCACGGGTGAAAAGTGCAGAACCGTGCGTGCGCGGAAGAAGGCCTGTTTCGCAGACGATGTCGCGCACTTTATCCAGCGCACGGCCGTCGATCCGCTTGCCTGTCTTGACGACATCGCCACGCAGAACCGATGCTTCGAGCTTTTTCAGCGCGGAGCCGAGGTTGGCATCTTCAAGCTGCTCTTCGCTCAGCGCTTCCATGATCACTGCCTTGGCGTCTGCGACAGCGGCAGTACGTTCCTGCTTGTCGGTGATCGCATAGGCTGCGCGGATCTTGTCTTCGCCTGCGGCTTTCACGGCCTCGTAGAGGTCCGAGTAATCCGGCGGCTGGAAGTCGAACGGCTCTTTCGCGCACTCTTCGGCCAGCGAGATGATGAGGTCGATCACCGGCTGGATCTGTTCGTGCGCAAATGTCACGGCGCCCAGCATCTCGTCTTCGGTCAGCTCGTAAGCTTCCGATTCCACCATCATCACGGCGTCTTTGGTGCCGGCGACAACCAGATCGAGGCGCTGCTCGGGGTTGTTGCGCAGCTGATCCATATCCTCGACCTCGGGGTTGAGGATGTATTCGCCGTCGACATAACCCACGCGGCAGCCCGCGATCGGACCCATGAACGGCGCGCCGGAAATGGTCAAAGCTGCAGAAGCCGCGATCATCGCCACGATGTCGGGATCGTTGACGAGGTCGTGCGACAGAACGGTGCACATCACCAGAACTTCATTCTTGAAGCCCGGCACAAAGAGCGGGCGGATCGGACGGTCGATCAGGCGCGCGGTCAGCGTCTCTTTCTCGGTCGGACGCGCCTCGCGCTTGAAGAAGCCACCCGGCACTTTGCCCGCAGCGTAGTATTTTTCCTGGTAATGGACGGTCAGCGGAAAGAAATCCTGACCGGGTTTCGGCTGCTTGGCAAACGTCACGTTGGCCATAACCGAGGTTTCGCCGAGGGTGGCAATCACGCTGCCATCGGCTTGGCGGGCAACCTTGCCCGTTTCCAGTGTGAGCGTTTCTTCGCCCCACTGCATGCTTTTCGTCGAAATGTTGAACATCATCGTATCCTGTATGGGAGCACTCCCGGCCCTCCGGGTCTCCCGTTTGAATGGCGGCCCCATTGCCGCCGACCCCTTCATCCATGTCATGCGCCGGGGTCGAAGCGTCACGTCTCAGATGAGGGGGCTGTACAGGTTTTTTGTCCCCATGGAAAGCACCTTAGGCAAAGGTGCCGTTTGGTTGCGGCGCCGATGGCAACGGGCCTAGCCTTACGGATCGACTTTGCGTTGATGCGGGAAATCACCCGCGGCGATGTAAGCCTCCTCCTCATGGGTGTTGGGCCGTCCAAGGATCGGGTTTCGATGCGGGTGACGGCCGAAGCGGCGAATGTTTTCGGTGACCCGATTGTGTTGGTCCCAGATCAATTCCTTGGCAGGGGCCAAATACTCGGGCAGCCCATTGCACACCTTGTCCAGTTGCGGATGCAGCGCATCCATGCGCTCCAGATGTTCGGGCCCTTCGCAATGAGTGACCGCGATAATGCAGAACATCTGCTCCCAAGGCTTCAACTCGTCGAAGTCGCCATTTTTCATCCCTTCAAGCGAAAGGCGCGTCGCCTTGAGATCCTGCGCAAAGGCTGCGGGAGTGTCGCGCCACAGGGATCTGGGGAATTGGTCGAGAGCGATGATCAGCGCCAAACGACCACGTGCGGTTTCCGCCCAATCGTCCAGTTCGCCCTTGGCAGCAGCCGTGGTGAGCGCCCCGAACTGTTCGATGATTGCGGCGTCCATCCCGCCTTGCATCCGTTCGTTCCAGAACGCGCCGTGGCTGTCCATAGCGTTTTCATGACCCGTGTCAGGGAACCAAAAATCCAGAACGTCTTCGATGGCATAGCTGGTCATGGGCGGGCCCTTTGATGAAGCGGATGCTGCGTCACTATACATAGGGATCGCGGGTATACCACCAAAGGAGAATAGCGAGGCCGCAAAGTGACTGAACTTCCAAGCCAAGCATCCTGACAAGAAAAAAGGGCCCGAAAACCGGACCCTTCCTCGACAACCTGCTGGCAGGTTTAGCGACGGATACCCAAGCGCTGGATCAGGTTCTGATACCGCTCTTCGTCCTTGGCTTTGGTGTAGTCGAGCAGCTTACGACGCTGCGCAACCAGCTTGAGCAGACCACGACGAGAATGGTTGTCTTTCTTGTGGGTCTTGAAGTGCTCGGTCAGCGTGGAAATGCGGCTGGTCAGAATGGCAACCTGAACTTCGGGGGAACCAGTGTCGCCCTCTTTGGTTGCGAATTCCTTGATCAGACGGTTCTTTTCTTCAACTGTGATCGACATCGGGGTCTCCTTTCGAAGGTTTGAGTGAATGGCGCAAGCCGGGATGTCGTCCAGCAGGGCCCATGGAGAATCTCCGCACGGTGTGCGGATGCGGGCGTATAGGCGATATTCAATGCATTGGAAAGGCTTTTGAGCGCGCCAGAATATGGTGACGCAATCACGTCCGCCTCTCCCTCCGGCGTTTGTGTGTTCAGGTCACCGCCCCGGATACCGCTCGGTTTGATGCCACAATGCAGGTTCAGTTGCGAAAGACACGTAGAGGGGATGCCGCGGATGACCGGCTTTGGTCAAACCCAGATGGTGCATCGGCGTTCCGATTTTCCTCGCTATTTCAAGAGCGCGTCCCTGATAATCCCCATGCACCCCCCAGGCTGCGACGGTCATCCCCGCAAGATCTGACCAATGCTGCAAAAGGGCATCGTTCAGTTCTCCAATAGGCGCTTTGGCTTTTTTCAGGTCCTGCGGACGGGTTGCACGAAAGGCAAAGAGATTGGCCACCATGACACCGCCAAACCCCATGCTGCGCGCTCGGGTTTCGCAGCGGGCGACGGTTGGGTCATTGCGGTGTTCATCCGCCGTCGACGGATTCAGCATGATGAACAGAAGCGCGGGTTTGCTGTCGTCCCAAACCCGCGAAAGTCCGTATCGATACCTGTCACAACGCGAATACCAAACCTGCGACAGGCCATCATCCGAAGCGTTGGATCGATAAACCAACGCCGCATGGAGCTCTGCCGGAAGATCAGTCACGCCGTGACGAACACACGGGAGGGATGGACCTCTCCCGATTTGTAGCGCCCGACGGCAATTGGCGTACCATCACAGGACACCCAGCACTCATCCCCGTAGTCGACACCGGATGCGACCACCATCGCGGGGTTGCCGTTGCGCAGTTTGACCGCCGCTTCTTGCGTACATGTCAGCTCCGGCAGGTCGGCCAATCCTTCTTCGAGCGGCCTGAGATAAGTGTCCAATTCCGGGGTCCGTGCCAACTCGTCGATCTGTTCGAGCGTCAACCCGTCCTCAGCATCAAACGGACCAGACCAAACGCGCCGCAGTCGCAGGACGTGGCCCAGACATCCCAAAGCTTCACCAAGATCCCGTGCAATGGAGCGCACATAGCCCCCTTTGCCGCAGACAAGCATCAACGTGGCGTGGTCTGGATCGGGGCGCTCCAGAAGGGTCAGTTCATCGACAAAGAGCGGCCGCGCCGCGATGTCCATATCTTCGCCATCACGCGCGCGTTTGTAGGCGCGTTCGCCATCAATCATCACCGCCGAGAATTGTGGGGGCACCTGCATGATGTCGCCGACGAACTGGTGCAAGGCCTCCTTAATCTCAGCATCGCTGGGGCGAAGCTCGGAGGTCGCGAAGACATCGCCTTCGGCGTCATCCGTACGGGTCGCTTGCCCGAACCGTACAGTGAACTCGTACGCTTTGAGAGCATCGGTGATATACGGCACCGTTTTAGTCGCCTCCCCCAAGGCAACCGCCAGAACACCTGTGGCTTCGGGATCGAGCGTGCCGGCATGACCCGCCTTCTTGGCATCAAAGGCCCAGCGGACCTTGTTCACCACAGCGGTCGAAGTCAGACCTGCGGGTTTGTCTACAACCAACCAACCCGAAATATCGCGCCCCTTGCGTTTGCGTCCCATTCTGCCTCTCGCATCCTTGAAAGACAGGCGAGGTATCGCAGGGGATTGAGGCTGTCAATTCGGCAAGGGGTCTTCAGTCGATCTCGCGCGCCTCGTCGATGAGCATGATCGGAATCCCGTCCCTGATCGGATAGGCGAGATGTGCGGAATGGCTGATCAGCTCTTGCCGTGCGGCGTCGTATTCCAGCCGTCCCTGCGTTTGCGGGCAGACCAGAGCTTCCAGCATCTTACGATCGAAGGCCGGTGTTTCGCTCATTGTAGAATGTCCTCGGACTGTCCGCCGCGCAGGGCGTATTCAATCAGGGTCACGAGGGTTTCGCGACGTGTCGATAGAGATGGCGCCTCCAAGAGCGCCTGTTTTTCTTCCGGTTCGAAATCCAGCAGCATGGACAGGGAATTGATCAAGAGCTCGTTGTCCGCGTCCTTGAGTGTTGCCCAATCCGCAGACAGGTCACGCGCAGCGAAATAGCGATCCAGAAGATCAAGGAAACCTTCTCGATCAAACCCGCCATCATGCTCGGGTCCGCCTTGATCCCGGCCGAACCCATCCCAATTCACTTCGAAACGGCGGTACGGCGTGAAGCCTTCGATTTCGTCACCAAGACGGAACCGAGAGATTCCAGACAGGGTGATCATGTAGCGGCCATCCTCAGTCTCGGAAAACTGTGTCACACGCCCGGCGCATCCGATGCGATGCAGCGCGTCTTTATCACCGTTCGGGCGGGCGTTCGGTTGCACCATGCCGATCAATCTCGACGGCGTTTTTAAAGCGTCTTCAAGCATTTGCAGGTAGCGCGGCTCAAACAGGTGAAGCGGCAACCTCGCCCGGGGCAGCAGCAACGCCCCCGGCAACGGGAATACAGGGACGGCCCCCGGCAGTTCAGTCATTCGAGTCATGTATTAAGACGTAGTCTGACCACTCGATCAGGCAAATATCATCGAGCTCAATTTCCGACGACCGTTCAATGCAACCGGATCATTCGGCTTCAGCGCATCGAAGATGATCATCAGTTGCGCCTTGGCAGCACCCTCGTTCCACTCACGGTCGCGCCGGAACAGCTCGAGCAGATGGTCAACTGCCCCTTGACCGTCACCATTCGCATAAAGCGCCTGAGCCAGATCGTAGCGCGCCTGATGAATGTCAGGATTAGCCTCAACGGCGGCCTGCAACTCGGCCACGGGGCCGGAATCGTTTGCCTGCTTGGCCAGCTCCAATTGGGCGCGGGCAGCTTCCAGTTCGGGCTTGCCCGAAATCTCGGCCGGGGCTCCGTTCAGAATGGCCTCAGCTTGCTCAAGATCATCGGCGGCTATCGCGCAGCGCACGAGGCCGGCATAGGCACGGGCATGCAACGGGTCTTCTTCGAGGATCGCCGCGAAGGTCTGCATCGCATCCGCTGCTGCGCCCGCCTCGAGCATTTCTTCGGCTGCCTCCACGGCATCGTCTAGACCACCGCTTGCATCACCGCCTGCGGCTTTGACGACGCGCTCGACAAACGCCTTGATCTCTGAGGCCGGTTGCGCACCTTGAAACATGTCGATCGGCCGCCCTTTGACGAAAGCGACAACCGTGGGGATCGACTGGATCGGCAAGCCTTGCTGCGCCAGTGCATGTACCAGACCTTGCGCCTCGTCCACGTTCACTTTGGCCATCTTGACCGCACCGCGCGCGCCGGTGACTTCGGCTTCGAGCATCGGTCCGAGCGTCTTGCAGGGACCGCACCAAGGAGCCCAGAAATCGACGATGACGGGTGTTTCCATGCTGCCATCGACCACTTCGGCCATGAACGCATCCTGCGACACGTCCTTGATCAGATCAGCCGCTGCGGGGCCTTTTCCAAGTTCGATCATCTGCGTCTCCTGTCGCGGTTATCGTCCGGTCACGGCGTAGATGGCGCACCAAACCCCGTCTTGCAAGGGGTTAGCCATGGATGATCTCAGCAATGATGCTTGCAACGTCTTCCGGATGCGTGATCGGGACCATGTGCCCGGCCTCGTCCACGACCCTGTCGATGGCATTGGGGATACGCCGGGACAGAGTTGCGTGAATGGCCTCTATAACGGGTTCCGATTTGGCGCCCCGGATCAACCGCGTCGGACAGCGGATCGCCTCCAGACGACCTGCCACCAACAGACCATTGGCGTCGTCGACCAGACAGGGTTCCGTTTCTGCGATGAAGGGCATTTGCGTGCAAAATCCTGTCCGTTCCTTTTCGCTCAGAGTTTCCCAAGGGCGGCCGTCCCCCCAGATACCGATGAAATCGGCGGCGGCAGCGGCCCAGTCTTCCTGATCCAAAGCAGCGCCAAAGCCTTGCGAGGTCTCGATGTAGCGGTCGAACACCGCCATGTCGCTCTCTCGCGCTGCTGCAAACAGAACGGGTTCGATGAGCGTCAGGCTTTGGACCTTGTCCGGTTCTTCCATCGCCAGTCGCAGCGCCACGGTGGCGCCGAAACTGTGGCCGATCACATGGCCACCGGCGCCAAGGCAGTCTTTGGCTATCGCCGAGACCTGATCGTGCAGGTCAGACCGTCGATCCCAAAGCGCACTGCGCCCATGGCCCGGCATATCCGGCGCGAGCATTGACAGCTCGGACGACAAACGCAGTGCGAGAGGCGTCCAGACCTTCGAGTGGGCCAATGCGCAATGCAGCAGGACGGCGGGTTTGGAGCCTTCCCCAAACCTACGGGTGAAGACGGGAAAACCGCCCTTCATTTCGTCAAGCATCAGATCTTGCCAGACAGATGCAGGTCCAAATCCTCGATCCGGTCCTGCCCCCAGAACCGCTGATCCGCGTCTGTGATGTAGAACGGCGCACCGAACACACCGCGCGATGCGGCCTCTTCGAGATTGGCAGCATAGGTTTCAGCACCGCTCAGCAATCCGCTGTCGGCCAATGCCGGATCGAACCCGGCTGCTTCGAGCGTCGCGCGAACCACGTCATCCTGAGCGATGTCTTTGTCTTCGGCCCAGACGGCACGCAGGAAGCCGTGCACCAACGCGCCCAGATCACCGCCCCCGGCATTCTGTGCCGCGATGATTGCATAGGAGGACGGCGCGCCGTTCGTTGGCCAGAACGACGGTTGCAGGTTAATGGGCATGCCCAGTTTTTTGGATTGGCGTGTCAGTTCCTGTGCGCGCAACTGCTGACGGCTTGGATGCCTTTCCTTTGGCGGCGTCCCCCCGGTCCTTCCAAACAGCGCGACGACATCCATCGGTTTATAAGTTATGGTTGCGCCATTTTTAGCGGCCACATCCTCCATTCGCGTACCCGCAAGATATGCGTACGGCGAAAGTGTTGAGAAAAAGTAATCAATGTGGGCCATATGGTCCCTCCGGGCGTCAGTTGCTTTGCGCGACGGTAGGCCCATGCTAAGGCGAGCGCAACGTCACGAATCTGTCATAACTGACCGCTTACGGAGCCTGCCGCCATGCCCAGCATTGATGAACCGAAACTGATCTCCGGCAATGGGAACATGCCACTGGCCAAGGCGATTGCGCGCCGAATGACCATGTATCGCGGTATGAGCGTTGGTCTGGTCGATGCGCGGGTCGAACGGTTCAATGACCAAGAGATTTTCGTTGAGGTCTACGAGAACGTGCGCGGTGAGGACATGTTCATCATCCAGCCCACGTCGAACCCGGCAAACGACAACCTAATGGAACTGCTCATCATGTCCGACGCGCTGCGCCGCTCGTCCGCGTCGCGCATTACAGCCGTGATCCCCTATTTCGGCTATGCGCGTCAGGATCGCCGCGCCAAAGCCCGGACACCGATCAGCGCCAAGCTGGTGGCGAACATGATCGTCGAGGCCGGGATCGAGCGGGTTCTCACGATGGATCTGCACGCGGCGCAGATTCAGGGCTTCTTCGACATTCCAGTGGACAACCTTTACGCATCGCCGATTTTTGCGTTGGACATCCTGGAGCAGTTCAAGGGCGACACGTCGGACGTGATGGTCGTGTCCCCCGACGTGGGCGGCGTGGCCCGCGCCCGCGAATTGGCCAAGCGGATCAATGCCCCCCTGTCAATCGTCGACAAGCGCCGTGAAAAGCCGGGCGAAGTCGCGGAAATGACGGTTATCGGTGATGTGACCGGCAAGAAATGTATCATCGTAGACGACATCTGCGACACCGCTGGCACATTGTGCAAAGCCGCCGAAGTTCTGATGGAACACGGGGCGACCGAGGTGCATTCGTACATCACGCACGGCGTCCTGTCCGGCCCCGCGGTCGAGCGCATCACGAACTCGGTGATGAAATCGCTGGTGATCACCGACTCCATCCAAGCCACCGATGCCGTGGCCAAAGCCAAGAACATCCGCATTGTGCCTACCGCTCCGATGTTCGCTCAGGCAATCCTTAACATCTGGAACGGTACGTCCGTGTCGTCGCTGTTCGAAACAGAGACACTGGGTCCAATCTATGAAGGCATCCTCTAATCCGGGTCGCCGTCACAAAACCGAAAGAACGCAAAAGCCGGGCAATTTGCCCGGCTTTTTTCTGTCTGCAGAGTTACTGTAACGTAGCCTGAAATTTCAGGCGACATCCCAATCGTCGTCATTAGCCACTTCGCCCATCGCAATCCAAGACATCCTGACGCGAGCAACTTTCGTGTCTTTCCACGTTCTGAACACGGCATCGAATCCAGCTTCAGATACCTTCTCGGCCGCCAAATCCGCACGGACATTGTGGGCACTGTCCATGTCCCAAAGCGTCAACGACACATGCACCATCGGCGGCGCAGCGAATTCCTGATCGAACGCAATCCATTGGCGGCGAACGCGTGCGCCCTCCCCCGTCCACATCTCGCCGCCTTTCTCGAAATCCGAGAACAGATCAACCGACCCTTGGGCGATCCCGATACGAGTGCTTTTTATGATTTGCATGTATCCAACTCGTGAAGTCTTGTCGTTTTACAGCAAGGCAAACGTGCGCAATACGAAAAAAGCCCCGCGCAATGGCAGGGCTTTTATCTCGAATCGAGTGCGTTGTCAGAGTGACGGCTGCTTCGGGGACAGACCGATGTGGGTGCCCACGGCGACCATGTCTGCCAACAGCTTGGCCGCGTCATCAACCGGACCAGGCTCGTTCTTGAACGTTTCCTTGGTCTGCTTGTAAGCCGCGTGCGCCTCATCAACCATCGCCTCGTAGGCCGCCTGATCGACATCGGCTTTCGGAACTGCACGTTCCGCCAGAACCGAAAGACCTTCGCCAAGCTCGGCAAAGCCACCGGTCACGACGAATTCCTCGGTGCCCTTCTCGGTCTCGACCTTGAGCACACCGGGGCGCAGCGTCGTGATGAGCGGCGCGTGGTTCGGCATGGCTGTCATGTCACCATCCGCACCCGGGATCTGCACAGATTTGACCTGCGCCGACATCAGGCTGCGCTCGGGGCTGACCAGATCGAATTGCATGGTCTCTGCCATGTGTGATCTCCTTTTGGGTGTCGTCCCCGCGAAAGGTTCCGCGAGGACTTATGAACGCCCGGTTTAGGCTGCGTCTGCCGCCATCTTTTCGGCTTTGGCTTTCACTTCCTCGATGCCGCCAACCATGTAGAAGGCGCCTTCCGGAAGGTGATCGTATTCGCCGGCCACAACAGCCTTGAACGAAGAGATCGTGTCTTCGAGCGGAACCTGAACACCGTCGGAACCGGTGAAGACCTTTGCCACGTCGAACGGCTGCGACAGGAAGCGCTGGATCTTACGGGCACGGGCCACGGTCATCTTGTCCTCTTCGGACAGTTCGTCCATGCCGAGGATCGCGATGATGTCCTGAAGCGACTTGTAGCGCTGGAGGATACCCTGAACGTCACGGGCAACCTTGTAGTGCTCTTCGCCCACGATCTGCGGGTCCATCAGACGCGAGTTGGAGTCAAGCGGGTCCACAGCGGGGTAGATGCCAAGCTCGGAAATCGCACGCGAAAGAACGGTTGTTGCGTCGAGGTGTGCGAAGGTTGTCGCAGGCGCCGGGTCGGTAAGGTCGTCCGCAGGCACGTAGACGGCTTGGATCGACGTGATCGAGCCAGCTTTGGTCGAGGTGATGCGTTCCTGCATCGCGCCCATGTCGGTTGCCAGTGTCGGCTGGTAGCCCACAGCGGAAGGAATACGACCCAAGAGAGCGGACACCTCGGAACCGGCCTGTGTGAAGCGGAAGATGTTGTCCACGAAGAACAGAACGTCGGTACCGGACTGGTCGCGGAACTGTTCGGCCAGTGTCAGACCGGTCAGGGCAACACGAGCACGCGCACCCGGAGGCTCGTTCATCTGACCGTAAACAAGTGCCACCTGAGATTCCGACAGGTTGTCCGGCTTGATAACGTTGGATTCGATCATCTCGTGGTAGAGGTCGTTACCCTCACGGGTCCGTTCACCCACACCTGCGAACACCGAGTAACCCGAGTGCACTTTCGCGATGTTGTTGATCAGTTCCATGATGAGAACGGTCTTGCCCACGCCGGCACCGCCGAAGAGACCGATCTTACCACCCTTGGAGTAGGGCGCGAGAAGGTCGATCACCTTGATGCCGGTGACGAGGATTTCCGACTCGGTCGACTGTTCCGCGAATTCGGGCGCAGGGGCGTGGATCGGGCGGTATTCCTGTGCCTCGACCGGGCCACCTTCGTCCACCGGCTCACCGACGACGTTCAGGATGCGGCCGAGTGTTGCGGCGCCAACCGGAACCGAGATCGGACCGTCGGTGTCGACAACTTCCTGACCCCGGACGAGGCCTTCAGTCGCGTCCATCGCGATGGTGCGCACGGTGTTTTCGCCAAGGTGCTGGGCCACTTCCAGAACGAGCTTCTTGCCGTTGTTGTCTGTGGTCAGCGAGTTCAAAATAGCCGGCAGGTGGTCGTCGAACTGAACGTCCACGACGGCGCCGATCACCTGCGTGATTTTGCCTTTTGCGTTTGCCATGTTTCGTCTCCGGTTCTTAGAGCGCCTCGGCGCCCGAGATAATTTCGATCAGTTCGTTGGTAATCACGGCCTGACGCGAACGGTTGTATTCGATGGTGAGCTTTTCGATCATTTCGCCGGCGTTACGCGTCGCGTTGTCCATTGCGCTCATCCGGGCGCCCTGTTCGGACGCACCATTTTCCAGCAGCGCTGCAAAGATCTGCGTTGCCACGCCACGCGGAAGAAGGTCGGCGAGGATTGCCTCTTCATCCGGTTCGTAATCGTACAGCGTGTTGGACGCAGCATCGCCTTCCTCGGGCGCGTCGAACGCGGCCGGGATAACCTGCTGGGCTGTCGGGATTTGGCTCACAACGTTTACGAACTTCGCATAGAAGATCGTTGCAACGTCGAACTCGCCAGCGTCAAAGCGGCCAAGAATATCCTTGGCGATGCCTTGCGCATCCGCGTAGCCAATCCGCTTTACATCGCTCAGGTCGATGTGACCGATGAACAGACTGCCGAAGTCACGCTTCATCGCGTCACGGCCTTTTTTGCCGACAGTCAAAATCTTGACTGTCTTGCCTTTGGCCTTGAGCTCGGCCGCTTTCTGCTTGGCAAGCTTCGCGATGTTCGCATTGAAGCCGCCGCACAGGCCGCGTTCCGCCGTCATGACGACGAGCAGTTGCACGTCGTCCTTACCGGTGCCGCTCAGCAGCTTCGGTGCGCTGTCGCTGTCGCCCACGCTTGCTGCCAGCGCACCCATCACGGCATTGAACCGCTCAGTGTAGGGGCGCGCCATTTCGGCAGCATCCTGTGCCCGCCGCAGTTTTGCGGCGGCCACCATTTGCATGGCCTTTGTGATCTTGCGGGTCGATTTGACCGACTCGATCCGTGTTTTCAGGTCCTTAAGACTTGGCATTGCCTCGTCTCCTTACGAGAAGTCGGCGGCGTATTCGTCCAGCGCGGCCTTGATCTTGTCGGCCAGCTCGTCTTTCACCTTACGGTCGTTGTTGGTGATGTCGTCGAGCAGCGCTTGATGCTTGCCGCGCAGGTGTGCGAGCATACCAGCTTCGAAACGGCCCACATCGGACACAGCAACCTTATCGAGGTAGCCATTGGTGCCGGCGAAGATGACGCAGACGATTTCCGCGTTGGTCAGCGGCGAGTACTGCGGCTGCTTCATGAGCTCGGTCAGACGTGCACCACGGTTCAGCAGCTGCTGAGTCGATGCGTCGAGGTCGGAACCGAACTGGGCAAAGGCCGCCATTTCGCGGTACTGAGCGAGCGACAGTTTCACCGGACCTGCAACCGAGGACATCGCCTTGGTCTGAGCCGACGAACCCACACGAGAAACCGACAGACCGGTGTTCACGGCCGGGCGGATACCCTGGTAGAAGAGTTCCGTTTCAAGAAAGATCTGACCGTCGGTGATCGAGATCACGTTTGTCGGAATAAACGCCGAAACGTCACCACCCTGGGTTTCGATGATCGGCAGAGCCGTCAGCGAGCCCGAGCCATTGTCTTCGTTCAGCTTTGCCGAACGCTCGAGCAGGCGCGAGTGGAGGTAGAAAACGTCACCCGGATACGCTTCGCGGCCCGGCGGACGACGCAGCAGCAGGGACATCTGACGATAAGCAACGGCCTGCTTGGACAGGTCATCGTAGATGATCAGAGCGTGGCGACCGTTGTCGCGGAAGTGCTCAGCCATCGAAGTCGCAGCGTAGGGTGCGAGGAACTGCATCGGCGCCGGGTCGGACGCGGTTGCAGCCACGACGATCGAGTACTCGATCGCGCCGCTCTCTTCGAGCTTCTTCACCAGCTGCGCAACGGTGGAGCGCTTCTGGCCGACGGCGACGTAGATGCAGTAGAGCTTCTTGCTCTCATCATCGCCAGCAGCGTCGTTGTAGGATTTCTGATTCAGGATCGCGTCCAGAGCAACGGCAGTTTTACCTGTCTGACGGTCACCGATGATGAGCTCACGCTGGCCACGGCCAATCGGGATCATCGAGTCAACGGCCTTGAGGCCAGTCGCCATCGGCTCGTGAACCGACTTACGCGGGATGATGCCCGGAGCCTTCACGTCCGCAATGGAGCGGTTCTTAGTTTTGATCGGGCCTTTGCCGTCGATCGGGTTGCCCAGACCGTCAACAACGCGGCCCAACAGCTCGTCGCCCACCGGAACGTCCACGATGGCGTTGGTGCGCTTAACGGTGTCGCCTTCTTTAATGTCACGGTCCGAACCGAAGATAACGATACCGACGTTGTCGGCTTCGAGGTTCAGCGCCATGCCGCGAATTCCACCCGGGAATTCGACCATTTCACCGGCCTGAATGTTGTCGAGGCCGTAAACGCGCGCGATACCGTCACCAACGGACAGGACGCGGCCCACCTCGGTGACTTCGGCGTCCTGCCCGAAGTTCTTGATCTGCTCCTTTAGGATCGCAGAAATCTCGGCTGCTTGGATACCCATTTATCCGACCTCTTTCATAGCATTTTGCAGGGAGTTGAGCTTGGAGCGGATCGACGTGTCGATCATCTTCGAGCCCACTTTAACGACAAGACCGCCGATGAGGGATTCATCAACGGTCGCATTGATCTTAACATCTTTGCCAATCTTCGCCTTAAGCGTGCTGGCAAGTTCTTTCGATTGCGCGGCGGTCAGCTTGACTGCCGACACGACGTCAGCTGTCACTTCGCCTTTTTCTTCTGCGATCTGGTCGCGCAGACGGTTGATCATCTGCGGCAGAACAAACAGGCGGCGCTTGGACGCCATAAGAGCCAGCACGTTTTGCATGGTCTTGGTCAGACCCATCTTCGCTGCAACGGCGGTGATCGCATTGGATTGCGCGTCACGGCTGTAAACCGGCGAATGGATCAGGTCAGTCAGCTCTTGGCTGCTGGCAAGTGCGGCCGACAGATCGTCGAGATTCGCTTCGAGCTTGTTGAGCTCTTTACCCTCTTTGGCGAGGTCGAAGACCGCCGTGGCATAGCGTTCTGCGATGCCAGAGGAAATGGATGCTGATTCAGACACGTCCACCCTTCCGCTATTCTGCCTCCGATCCCCCGAATTACCGGTGGTCAGAGGCGTTTTCAGTTTGGCAAATGCCGCATGGCATAGAAATCAGCGCGGATGTAGCAGAGGCTTCCTCAGCCCGCAACACGGTATGGTGATTTTGAAATCACCCACATTCTCTTTACTTACAACAACTTAGCCACAAGTGCGACCTATTGCGCGCAAGAAATCTGCATCTTTTCCGAGCGCATTGGTCGTGTTTGGCGATTCCTGTTAGCGCAAAGCGTCCAATCCAAGTACAAAACCGAGATGCGTTCTGGACCGATCTTGCACGAGAAGTGCGCAGAGCGCGAACGCGCTGCTGCGTCTCAACGGATGACCTCGACGCCACGGGCCTGGACACGCGCGCGGGCCGGCTTGGACGCAGGCTTTGGAACAAGATTGCCAAGGGGGCTCAGAACGCGGCTTTCTGCCTTGGTTCCGCGCGGCGTCGGATTTGTCTTGGTCGCTTCGACCATCAGGATACCGCCTGCGATCAGAGCAGAAACGCTGCGGCCCATCTGTTCCCAGAACCGCCCGGTCTTCATCCAGAACCGCCGTGTCGAAGGCGGCTGGTAGAGAACAGCCGTGTGCCGGAGCGGTTCGAAATTATGCGCCTTCAGTTGCGCCTCTAGCTGGCCCATCGAATAAGGCCGCCCGTATCCGAACGGCGTCGCATCCGACCTTGCCCAGAGGCCTGACCGGTTCGGCACGATGAATAGTGCCTTTCCCCCCGGTCCAAGCACCCGCCAGCACTCATCCAGAACGGCGGTTGGACGTTCGGATGTTTCGAGACCATGCATAAGGATCAACTTGTCGAAGCGGCCATTCTCAATGGGCCACAGTGTTTCCTCGCAGAGCACCGAAACATTCGGCATCCCGGCGGGCCACGGCATCACACCCTGTTGAGAGGGCATCAAAGCAACCACACGACGGGCATCGCCGAGGTACGGTCGCAGAAGCGGAACCGCGAAACCGAACCCGCCAACAGATTGCTGTTTCGCTTCGGGCCAAAAGCTGGCGACCTGATCCCGAACCACGCGTTGCGCCACGCGACCGATCGCACTGCGATAGTAGAAGCTGTGCAACCGCTGCACGTCGAGATGCATTTGGGTCTCCGAACATTTTGGCCTAGTTTGCCGTAAGTGTACTTACCACGGAAAGAAACGCCATGCCCCTTGAACTCGTCACCCTGCCCGCGCTCTCGGACAATTACACCTACCTTCTCCATGACGCTGACAGCGGTGCAACGGCGTGTATCGACGTGCCGGAGGCGCAACCCATTCTGGATGCGCTGCAGTCACGCGGATGGACCCTGACGGAGATCTGGCTCACCCACCATCACCACGATCACATCGGTGGTGTGGAAGACCTGCTCAAATTTTGTGACGCCAAAGTTGCAGGCGCAAAAGCCGACCGACATAGGCTCCCCCCCCTGAACCGGGAAGTGGCCGATGGTGACCGGTTTGAATTCGGTGGCGAATTTATCGACGTTCTGGACGTGTCCGGGCATACGGTTGGGCATGTCGCGTTTGTCGCGGCAGAATCCGGTTATGCCTTTACCGCGGACAGCCTGATGGCGCTTGGCTGTGGCCGGTTGTTCGAAGGGACCGCCGAGCAGATGTGGGACAGCTTGCAAAAGCTCGCGGCGCTCGACCCCGAAACGCTGATCTGTTCCGGGCATGAATACACACAGGCCAATGCGCGTTTTGCAATCACCATTGATCCTGACAATGCCGACTTGAAAGCCCGGATCGAGCGCATAAATTCAATGCGTGAACGTAACGAACCAACGGTTCCCTGCAAGCTTTCTGCCGAAGTGGCAACGAACCCCTTCCTTCGTGCTGCTGACCCCGCAATCCAAGCCCGTTTGGACATGATCGGCGCTGCGCCGGTTGACGTATTTGCCGAAATTCGAGCCCGAAAGGATCGCTTCTGAGGCAATTTCACAAGAACGTGTGAGCAATCGCACTCAAGTACCCTGTCAAGACAAAGAAAAAACTTGAAGGTTTGTAGGTAACGACCACAGTTTAAGATTAAGATGACAGTTGTATCGTAGCGTGCGGCACAACAAACAAAAGAAGGAGCACTCAACCGTGCCTTCATTTTCGAATACCCTTGAGCAGGCAATTCACTCGGCTTTGGCACTGGCCAATTCGAGGTCGCATGAGTTCGCAACGCTGGAGCACCTGCTTCTGGCGCTGATCGACGAACCCGACGCGGTTCGCGTGATGAAAGCGTGTTCGGTCGATACCGAAGAGTTGCGCACGACCTTGGTCGATTACATTGACGACGATCTCTCCAATCTCGTCACCGACATCGAAGGTTCGGAGGCTGTCCCGACAGCCGCCTTCCAACGCGTGATCCAGCGCGCGGCGATCCACGTTCAAAGTTCTGGCCGTAGCGAAGTCACCGGCGCCAATGTGCTGGTCGCGATCTTTGCTGAACGCGAAAGCAACGCCGCCTATTTCCTGCAAGATCAGGACATGACCCGCTACGACGCGGTCAACTTCATTGCACATGGCGTGGCAAAGAACCCGGCCTACGGCGAAAGCCGCCCGGTCACCGGCGCGACGGAAAACGAGGAAGAAACGCAATCCGCAGAGCCGCAGGGTGAGCAGAAGGAATCAGCGCTGGCCAAGTACTGCGTCGATCTGAACGCGAAGTCCCGCGAAGGCGACATTGACCCGCTGATCGGACGCGACTCCGAAGTGGAGCGTTGCATCCAGGTGCTGTGCCGCCGCCGCAAGAACAACCCGCTTTTGGTGGGTGATCCCGGCGTGGGCAAGACCGCGATTGCCGAAGGTCTCGCGCGCAAGATCGTTGCAGGCGAAACGCCCGAGGTACTGTCCAAGACGACGATCTATTCGCTCGACATGGGCGCTCTTCTGGCGGGCACTCGGTATCGTGGCGATTTCGAGGAACGACTCAAGGCCGTGGTAAACGAGCTTGAGGAACATCCTGACGCAGTACTCTTCATCGACGAAATTCACACCGTGATCGGCGCTGGCGCTACATCCGGCGGCGCAATGGACGCATCCAACCTTCTGAAGCCTGCGCTTCAGGGCGGCAAGCTGCGCACAATGGGTTCGACCACCTACAAGGAATTCCGTCAGCACTTCGAAAAAGACCGCGCGCTGAGCCGCCGGTTCCAGAAGATCGACGTGAACGAACCCTCGGTGGAAGACACCATCAAGATCCTCAAGGGCCTCAAGCCCTATTTCGAGGAACACCACAACGTCAAATACACCGCCGATGCGATCAAGACCGCCGTCGAACTTTCGGCGCGCTATATCAACGACCGCAAGCTGCCGGACAAGGCGATCGACGTGATCGACGAAGCCGGGGCCGCGCAGCATCTGGTCGCGGAATCCAAGCGTCGGAAGTCGCTGGGGCCAAAAGAGATCGAAGCCGTCGTGGCCAAAATCGCCCGCATCCCGCCAAAGAACGTGTCCAAGGACGATGCAGAGGTGCTCAAGGATCTCGAAGCAAGCCTCAAGCGCGTCGTCTTCGGTCAGGATGCCGCCATCGAAGCGCTGTCTTCGGCCATCAAACTGGCGCGCGCCGGTCTGCGGGAACCCGAAAAGCCAATCGGCAACTACCTCTTCGCCGGTCCGACCGGTGTGGGTAAAACCGAGGTCGCCAAGCAGCTTGCGGATACGCTGGGTGTGGAACTCCTGCGTTTCGACATGTCCGAATACATGGAGAAACACGCCGTGTCCCGCCTGATAGGTGCACCTCCGGGCTATGTCGGGTTTGACCAGGGTGGCCAGCTCACCGATGGCGTGGACCAGCACCCGCACTGCGTACTTCTGCTCGACGAGATCGAAAAGGCGCACCCGGATGTCTACAACATCCTGTTGCAGGTGATGGACCACGGCTCGCTGACCGATCACAACGGGCGCACCGTCAGCTTCCGCAATGTTATCCTGATCATGACCTCCAACGCCGGTGCTGCGGAGCAGGCCAAGGCCGCCATCGGCTTTGGACGTGACCGTCGCGAGGGTGAGGATACCGCTGCGATCGAACGCACGTTCACGCCGGAATTCCGCAACCGTCTTGATGCTGTGATCTCCTTCTCGCCGCTGCCGAAGGCGGTGATCATGCAAGTCGTTGAAAAGTTCGTACTGCAACTCGAAGCGCAGCTGATGGATCGCAATGTGACCATCGAACTGACCAAGCCTGCCGCCGAATGGCTGGCCGACAAAGGTTACGACGAAAAGATGGGTGCACGTCCTCTGGGCCGCGTCATCCAGGAAGAGATCAAGAAGCCGCTGGCCGAGGAACTGCTGTTCGGCAAGTTGGCCAAGGGTGGGGTCGTCCGCGTGTCCGTCAAGGACGGCAAACTCCTGCTGGAAACCTTCGGGCCGGACAATCCGCGCCTCTCCAGCAAGAAACCCCCGCTTCTGACGGCGGAGTGATCCGCAGTCTGATCGCTATACTCATCGCGTCCGCCACACACGCTGTGGCGGACGTTTCCTTTTTGGGGATGCCGCTTGACTGCGTGTTGGGCAAAACCTGCGTCATCGAAGACTACCCGGATATTGACCCAACAGAGGCCGCCTCAGACTACCGTTGTGGACTCAAGACGCGCGATGGGCACAGTGGAACGGATTTCGCACTTCTCAGCTTTGAACAAATGAACGAGGGCGTCCGCGTGATCGCCGCCGCCGATGGACGGGTCGAGGCAATTCGCAACACGCGCCCCGATCAACCCTATGTGCCGGGTACTGCCCTGAACGGAGAGGAATGCGGCAACGCGGTTCGGATCAATCACGGCAACGGGTATCAATCCGTCTATTGCCACATGAAACTGGGCTCAGTGCGCGTTACTCCCGGGCAGCGCGTTGTCCGGGGACAGTTGCTGGGTGAGGTGGGCTTGAGCGGCCTGACCAACTACCCGCATCTGCACCTGACAATCACCCAAAGCGCTGACATCGTCGATCCCTTTGCCCCCGGTCAAACCAACGCGTGTAGTGAGACTCGGGAAAGTCTGTGGATCGAGCCGCCGCGCTACACGGATGCCGGTCTCTTTACCGTCGGTGTCTCTGACGCCGTACCGGACTTCGGCAACGTGAAATCCGGCACCGCCCGACGCACCACGCTATCTACGACTGATGCGATGGTGCTTTATGCCTATGCCTTTCATGGTGACGCCCATGACAGCATCGCATTGACCATGTTCGGACCCGAAGGCGAGGTTTTCAGCCACACGGCTGTGCTGGATCAGGATCAAGCACAACTGATGCGCGCCTATGGCAAACGCGCGCCCAGCGAAGGTTGGGTCAAGGGAGAGTATCGCGGATACGTGCGACTTCTGCGCGGACGCACGGTTCTGGCCGTCCGTCATGCGGATGTACTCGTGGAATAGCGGTTACTGCTCGGTCAGCTTCAACTCGATACGTCGGTTCTGCGCCCGCGCCTCGGGTGTGTCGTCTGTATTGACCGGCTGGTATTCCCCGAAACCGTTAGCTGACAGGCGGCTGGGCGGAATACCCAATTCCTCGATCATGTAGCGCACCACCGACAAAGCGCGCGCCTGCGACAGTTCCCAGTTGTCGGCATAAAGTCCAAGCCCTGACAGCGGAACATTATCGGTGTGACCGTCAACCCGGATGATCCAATTGATCCCTGCTGGAATATCCTGAGCCACGTCCCTCAGGATCGCAGCCACATTCGCCACTTGCGCGCGGCCTTCGTCGGACAATGATGCCTGCGCGGACGGGAACAGGACTTCGGAAGAAAAGACGAACCGGTCCCCTTCGATCCTGACACCTTCGCGGTTGCCCAAAACCTCCCGCAACCGGCCAAAGAATTCGGAGCGATACTGTTCCAGATCCTGGTTCTCGCCAGCCAGACGCTGCTTCTCTTCTTCAAGCCGTTTCCGCTCTTCCTCAAGCCGAATCCGCTCCGCCTCTTCCAACTGACGTCGACGCCGCTCTTCCGCGGCAACCCGCGCCAACGCCGTGTTCAATTCGCTTCCCAGGCTTTCGAGCTGGATCTGTGCTTCCATGTCCCGTGCTTCGGCCTCGTCCAGAAGGGCCTGCAATGATGACAGTTGTCGGCGCAACGCACTTACCTGCTGGTTCAGCAACTCGGTCTGACGCTGTGCCTCAGTCGCGCGCTGGGTTTCCGTGTCCAGACGGTCCCGCGCCTGCTCCAACAAGAGCTGGCGCTGCTCGGCCTCGCTCAGGCGATCCTGAAGAGAGGCTTCGGCGGCAACTTGTGCTGCCAGTGCTGCCGCCAACTGATTGCGTGTCTCTTCCAATGTCGCTTCCGTGGATGTCTGTTGCGCCAGCGCGGCGGCAAGGCGTTGTTCGAGCGATTGTTCGCTCTCCGTCCGCGCCGCTGCATTCGCCTGCGCCTCTGCCAATGCCTGCCGCAGAGCCTCTATCGTCGCCTGCATCTCAGCGTTTGTTTCTTCCGACCCACTTATCTCTTCTGACAAGGCCACGTTCTCAGCGCGCAGTTCTTCAAGTCGCTCTTCCAAAGCGTTGGCTTCGGCAACCCGGATCAAGGCTTGAGACAGACGCGCCTCAAGCGAGGACAGCGTCGTCTGATCCAGTTGCGCTGTCTCAAGCTCCCGCTCGAGAGTTGCAATGCGGTTCGCCTGTGCCGCCAACTCTGCCCGCAAACCCGCTTCGGTTTCGTCACCTGCCGCCTGAGCCGCGTCGAGTTCAGCTTGCAGGGACGCTAACCGTTCTTCGCTGTCGGCCAATGCCGCGTCCAATCGCGACTGCAATGCCTCTTGCGCCTCGCGCCCTTCCAACAAGGCCGCAGCAAGGCGCGCGTTCAGGTCTTCTTCCGCCTCGCGCGCAGCCGCCAAGAGCGTCAGCGTTTCCTCGGCGCGGGCACGCTGTTCTTCCAAGGCCATGGTCATGGCCGTCAGTTCCGCATCCGCATCCTCCAAACGGGCACGCAAAGCTTCGGCAGCCGCAGCCTCTGCCAGTTTTGCCGCTTCCTCTTCGCTCAAGGCGCTTTCAAGGTCGGCCACCTGAGCAGTCAAAGAACCAACCTGCTCAGTCGTCTCGGCATTCTCTGCCCGCAAATCCGCCACCAAAGCTTCAAGCGCCTCACGGCGGGCCGCAGCGAGACGCGCTGCCTCGACCTGTTCGTCGATCTCTCTCCGTGCCGTTGCCAGCGCGAGGTTCAACGCCTCCTGTTCCGTCAGAAGCTGTTCCCGCACTTCTGTCAGTTCGGCCACCTGACCCAAGGCGCTGTCCCGCTCTGACAAAAGCCCGGCCACCTGGTCTTCGAACGATGCGATCCGCGCATCCGCCGCTTCCAACGCTGCTGCCTGCCGGTCGCGCGCAGCCGAGAGTGAGGCGATGATTGCTTCCTGCTCGCTCAACCGCGCCTGCGTGTCGTCCAGCGTTGCATTCAAGGCACCTAACTGGTTCGTCAGCGACGTCGTACGTTGCTGCTCCAAGCCCAGCGCACGCGCGAGTTCCGCGATCTCGGAAGACAGCGAATTCAGTTCGTTTTCCTGTCCGGTGATTGTGTCGCGCAGCACCGCTTGCACCACCATAAAGATGGTCAACACGAACATCAGCACCAGCAACAGCCCGGTCATCGCATCGACAAAGCCGGGCCAGATCGAAGCCTGGAACCGGGCTCCGGTACGGCGTGACAGGGCCACGGCTTAACCCTCGCCCTTTTCGGCCTTACGCCCCGAGTTGCGCGCCATACGATCAAGCGCGCGGGCAATCGCGTTCAGATCGGTGCGCAGTTCAGCCATCGTCTCCTGACGCCCTGCTGCCACCTCTTCGAGAATCCGCAGCATTTGCACGTCAATTGACCGCAGCCGCATGCGGCTTTCCGCATCCAGACCTTCATTCTCGGACTTGTGCGACAGAACGTCGATCAATCGGTCCTGACTGTCCGCGATCCGGGCAAAGGCCGTGGCACTGGGGGCTGTGGCCTCCATCCGTTCGGTCATACGTTCCATCGTATCGCTTAGCTGTCCTAGTCGGTATTCGACCTCGGACCGCCCCTCTTCGGACCGAGCGAACAGCAATTGAAGCCCTTCCATCTGCTCGACCATCTGGTCGAGGATGACGCCAGCCATGCCCATGTCACCGCCGCCCTCACCGTCCCCGCTGGAAAAGCCCAGCTTGGTGATGGAACTCAGCCATTCTTCCAATTCACGGTAAAATCGGTTCTGACCGTGACCGGCGAAAAGCTCAAGCAGTCCGACAACCAGCGATCCAGCCAAGCCCAAGAGTGACGAAGCAAACGCAACGCCCATCCCCGACAATTGGCTGTCGAGCCCATTCATCAGTCGGGCAAAAACGTCGACCCCGGTCTCACCATCCTGAGGCGCAAGACCCCGGATCGTGTCTACCAACGCAGGCACCGTCGTCGCCAAGCCATAGAATGTACCAAGCAGACCAAGGAAGATCAGAAGATTGACGATGTAGCGCGTGATCTCCCGCGCTTCGTCGATGCGGGTCGCCACTGAATCGAGGATCGACCGCGTCGAAGTGGTGTTGATCTGCATCCGTTTGCCGCGCGACCGCAGCAGCGTGGCCAAAGGTGCGAGCAACAGCGGCGCTTTACTCTGAAACCCACCTTCCCGTTCCCGTGCGAAATGCTCGATCCAACGCACCGACTGGATCAGTTGCCAGACCTGCCAAAAACAGGCCAACACTCCGAGCACGAACACAAACCCGATGAACCCGTTCAGATAGGGATTGGCTTCGAACACGGGCAGAACCCGCGGCAAGGCCAGAAAACCGCCAAAACCGGTTAGCCCCAAAACAAGGAGCATCATCAGCACCTGACGGACAGGCTGGGAAAACTGTGGCTCGGCCTCGAGGTCCGGCTGATCCATTCGGACAGTTCCTGACGCGTTTTTTGTTCTTCGCGCCCAACTCTAGGCGGTTCGCGCCCAATCGCCAAGCAGTTAAGCGATCAACTCCCGTACACGCGCACAGAGCCAGTCCAACTCAGCATCCGGAATGCCCAACTCAGCCAAATGTGCCGCCGTATTGAACAGGTATTCGCTGTTCGGGCCGCGCCCGCCAACCGCCATTGCAATGATCTGCGCCTGCTCTTCCAACTCCAGACACCCGCAATACTGCACATGGTCCGGGTCAATCACATAAGTGACGGCAGTCACAGCGCGACCATCCGCGAGAGAGAGCGGAAGAAGCTTTTCCAGATAAGCCGACGACACCAGTTCACGTTCCCGCAAATAGGCCATTGTGGCGTCGTATTCCGCCTCGTGCATCTGCATTGCCAGGCCATCGCAAAAGCTCCCCGGATGCTCATCCAGTGCAAGCACCAGACCCGGGTCTTCCTCGGTTCCACGATGGTGGATCGACCGCATACAGAAACTGCGCGCATAGCCATCCAGCCGGGCATGCGCGGTTTCAACTGGCGCAAAGCCGGGATTCCACAAAAGCGATCCGTATCCGAATACCCAAAGCGTCATGATGCTGGTCCTGCCTTTCCCCGCGCGATAAACACCAAAGGCGCGGCAGACAAAAGGGGGTGCGGGGCGTGAAACGACTTCTATCGGTGATCGCCTTGGCCAGTCTGGCCTATAGCGGATGGTGGTTCTACGCCGCCAACACCCTGCGCAGCGACATTGAGTCATGGTTCGCCGCCCAACAGGCCGCGGGCCTTAAAGCAAGCTTTGCCGACCTGACCGTGCGGGGCTTTCCCAACCGGACAGACGCGACCCTCACCGACCTGATCCTAACCTCTGAAGACGGTCGTTTCGGCTGGCGCGCGCCGTTCCTGCAAATCCTCGGGCTGAGCTATAAACAGGGCCACGTGATCGTGGCATGGCCTGACATGCAAACTCTGACGACCCCGGAGGGCGACATTGCCGTCACTTCCGACGGACTGCGCGCAAGCGTGATCCACGCCGACAACGCGGTGCTGCGCAGCAATCTCGAAGCCACGGTTCTGAATTTCACCGGGCCAAAACGAACGCTGGCCTTGGCCGACGTCAACGCCGCCCTGCAAAAGATCGAAACCACCTACAGCACCTACCGCGTTGCTCTCTCGGCAGGCAGCGCGGCCGTTCCGTCTTCGGACATCGCGCCTTCGGTTGGGCCCGAGTCACTGGCCAGCCTCCGCGCGGAAATCGATGTGAGTTTCGAGCAACCGCTGACCTTCGACACGCTGGCTGCCCAACCGCTGCGCCCAACTGCCATCGCTCTTCACCGCTCAGAACTCGCCTATGGCTCCGTCACCTTCAAATTCACGGGAGATGCCACGCTCGACGATCAGGGCCGTGCGACCGGAAAAGTCAGCATCACCGCCGAAAACTGGCGAGATGCCCTCGAAACCGCCCGCGCATCCGGTGACCTGCCCCCAGTTCTGGCGGATGGGCTGATCGACCTGCTCACTCTGCTCGCCAGCTTCGGAGCTTCGCGCGATGCGCTTGATGTGACGCTCGGCCTCGACAAGGGCGCAGTGCTGTTTGGACCGCTTCCCATAGGATCGCTTCCGCCACTCATGTCGCGCTGAGCCTTGCCAAGCCCGCACTGCGCCGCAACACTGGGGGCAAAGACGAGGTGACAGATGGCAGACGGGCTTTTCCAACGGATCGACAACGCGCGCGATGACCTGATCGCATTGACGCAGGAACTGATCCGCATTCCGACGCTCAACCCACCCGGTGAGAACTACGCCGCAATCTGTGACCTGCTCGACAGCCGCTTGTCCCAGGCCGGGTTCGAAACCACCTGGGTCCGCGCAGAAGGAGCTCCTGGAGACAGTGAGCGCTATCCCCGTTGGAACCTGGTCGCGCGACACGAAGGCTCGCGCCCCGGCGATTGCGTACACTTCAACTCCCACACCGATGTGGTCGAAGTCGGCCACGGCTGGACCCGCGACCCGTTTGGCGGCGCGGTCGAAGACGACAGGATCTATGGTCGTGGCGCCTGCGATATGAAAGGCGGCCTCGCGGCGTCGATCATAGCCGCCGAAGCCTTCATCGCCGAACACCCCGACTATGCCGGCGCCATCGAAATCAGCGGCACTGCTGACGAGGAATCCGGCGGCTATGGCGGTGTGGCCTATCTGGCCGAACAGGGCTGGTTCGACCCGAAACGCGTTCAGCACGTCATCATCCCCGAACCGCTGAACAAGGACCGCATCTGCCTTGGCCACCGGGGTGGATGGTGGGCCGAGATCGAAACCAAGGGCGAAATCGCCCATGGTTCCATGCCGTTTCTCGGTGACTGCGCCGTGCGCCACATGGGTGCCGTTCTGCAGGCTTTTGAGGAAACCCTCTACCCGGCCATGGCCTCCCGCTGGACCGAAATGCCAGTCGTCCCCGAAGGCGCACGCCAATCCACGATGAACATCAATTCCATCCACGGCGGCCAGCCGGAGCAAGCCAGCGACTATACCGGTCTGCCCGCCCATTGCGTGCCCGACAGTTGCCGCATCGTGATCGACCGCCGCTTTCTGATGGAGGAACCCGTCGAAGCCGTCCGGCAGGAGGTGATCGACCTGCTCGAGGACCTCAAATCGCGGCGCGAAAACTTCGATTACGAAATCCGCGAACTCAACCGCGTCATCCCGTCGATGACCGACAAGGCAGCCCCTGTCGTCACAACGGTACATGAGGCAATCCGTAATGTGCTGGGCCAGGACCCCACCTATGTCGCTTCACCCGGCAGTTATGACCAGAAGCATATCGACCGTATCGGCAAGCTGAAGAACTGCATCGCCTATGGTCCAGGTGTTCTGGAACTGGCGCACAAACCGGATGAATGGGTCGGCATCACCGATATGCTCGACAGCGCCAAGGTCATGGCCCGCAGCCTCGAGTCCCTGCTGCTGCCATGATTTTCTCTGGTTAAAAATACTTCGGGGTTTGGGGCAGCGCCCCAACCGTTTCCGTCAACGGAAACGGGATCTTGCGTCGACGCAGGATCGCCCTCTCACACCGCGATATTGTCGATCAACCGCACCCCGGCCAGCCACGCCGCCGCAAAAAGCCGCGACGGTACGTCGGACCGCTCCAGTAGCGCCAAACCGTCCGCCGCGCGCAACTCGAGGTAATCCACTCCGGTGAACCCGGCGGTCTGCAGCCGCGCCAAGGCATCCGGAAGGACATCCGACATCACCGCCCCACCGCGCAAGGCCTCCGCCATATCGTCCATCACCTTGTTCAGAACCGGCGCATAGATCCGCGCGCGATCCGAAAGCAGCAGGTTGCGCGACGACATCGCCAGCCCATCCTCTTCGCGGATCGTCGGGCAGCCGATCACCTCGATCGGAATGTCGAGGTCCGCCGCCATCCGGGTGACCACCTGCAATTGCTGGTAGTCTTTCTCTCCGAAAAACGCCTTGTCTGCCTGCGTCTGAAGGAACAGCTTGGCCACCACCGTAGCCACCCCTTCGAAATGCCCGGGCCGCGTCGTGCCGCAAAGACAATTGGTGAGTCCTGTCACCGAAACAGTTGTCGCAAAGCCCTCGGGATACATCTGGTCGCCATCCGGCACCCAGATCGCATCCACGTCGAACCGTTCCAGCTTGCGCGCATCCGCCTCTTCGGTGCGGGGGTAATTGGCCAGATCCTCGGGATTGTTGAATTGCTTCGGGTTGACGAAGATCGTCACAATCACCCGGTCACAGACGGCCTTGGCTGCGGCGACAAGGCTTAGATGCCCGTCATGCAGCGCGCCCATGGTCGGGACGACACCGACGACTTCGCCCGCCCGTTTCCACGGCGTCACCTTTTTGCGCAGCAGCGCCTTGTCCCGCACGATCGGAGCAATCACGATTTCGCCTCCGGCGCGGCGTCTGCAAACACATGCTCATCTGCAGGAAAGGCCCGTGTTCGCACCTCTTCGGCATAGGCCCCTATTGCAGCCTCGGCCTGTTCGCCCAGAGTGGTATAGCGTTTGACGAATTTGGGTTTGAACTTGGTGAAGAGCCCCAGCATGTCATCGACCACCAGCACCTGCCCATCGCATCCCGCCGACGCGCCGATGCCGATGGTCGGGATCGACACCTCTGCCGTGATCTTGTCTGCCAGCGTCTGCGGCACCTTCTCCAACACAACTGCAAAGGCCCCTGCCGCAGCAACCGCCTGCGCATCCGCCAGCAACCGCGTGCCAGCCGTGCCGCGCCCCTGAACCTTGTAACCCCCAAGCGTGTTGATCGACTGCGGCGTCAGACCGATATGCGCCATCACCGGGATACCGCGGGCCACCAGAAACGCGATGGTTTCGGCCATGCCCTGCCCACCTTCCAGCTTCACGGCACCCGCGCCGGTTTCCGCCATGATCCGCGCCGCGTTCCGAAAAGCCTGCTGCGGGCTTTCTTCGTAGGATCCGAACGGCATGTCGACGACCATCATCGCACGCTGCAGGCCACGTTTCACCGCCTGCCCATGCAAAATCATCATCTCCAAGGTGACACCCAGCGTCGACGGGAGACCGTGCAGCACCATGCCGACACTGTCACCGACCAGCACAAAGTCACAATGCGCATCCATCAACTCGGCCATCGGCGTGGTATAGGCTGTCAGACTGACGATGGGTGTCCCGCCTTTGCGCGCCCGGATATCGTCGGGCAAGGGGGCAGTCTTTCGGGCGGTGGCGCTCATGTGGCGTCTCCTCTGGGGTCATTTCTGCGCGCGCATCTAGCAGGCGCGGCCAACGTCCGCACTGCGCAAATTGCAGCATGTGCTTGATTGCAGGACGATTCGCGCGGACAGTGAGCACAACAACAGGAGGGACACCATGACACATCACTTCCTTCGGGGCGTTGCCCTTGCGGCGCTTCTGTCGGCGCCTGCGATGGCGCAGCAGACCGATCTCACCATTGCACTGCAACTCGAACCACCACATCTCGACCCGACGAGTGCGGCCGCCGGGGCGATTGACTCCGTGCTTTACTCCAACGTCTTCGAAGGGCTGACGCGCTTCATGTCGGACGGGTCCGTGGTGGCCGGTCTCGCCGAAAGCTGGGAGATCAGCGACGACGGCACGACCTACACGTTCAAGCTGCGCGATGGCGTGACGTTCCACGATGGCACCACAATGGATGCCGAGGACGTCAAATTCACCCTCGACCGCGCCCGCGCCGAAGACAGCGCCAATGCACAGAAGGCTCTCTTTGCCGGGATTTCCGAGGTCACTGTGGTCGACCCGGCAACGGTCGAGGTAAAACTCTCTGCACCGGACGGCAATTTTCTGTTCAACATGGCTTGGGGCGATGCGGTGATCGTGGCCCCCGAGAGCATCGAGAACATCAAACAGACCCCTATCGGCACTGGACCCTTCAAGTTTGATACCTGGGTGCAGGGCGATCGGATCGAAATCAGCCGCAATGCCGCGTACTGGGGCGACGCTCCGGCACTCGAAGCGGCGACCTTCAAATTCATCTCAGACCCCACCGCAGCCTTTGCCGCGATGATGGCGCAGGACATCGACGCGTTCGCGGGCTTCCCGGCGCCTGAAAACCTGCCTCAGTTCGAGGCCGATCCTCGTTTTCAGGTTCTCGTCGGCTCAACCGAAGGCGAAACGATCCTGAGCACGAACAACAAGATGCCGCCTCTGGATGACGTGCGCGTGCGTGAGGCCATCGCCCACGCTATCGACCGTCAGGCAATCATCGACGGGGCAATGTTCGGACTGGGCACCCCGATCGGCACCCATTTCGCGCCGCACAATCCCGACTACGTCGATCTGACCGCAAAATCGAACTACGACCCAGAGAAAGCGAAGGCGCTATTGGCCGAAGCCGGTTTTGCGGATGGCTTTACCACTACTCTGAAACTGCCCCCGCCCTCCTACGCCCGGCGCGGAGGTGAGATCATCGCGGCGCAGTTGCGCGCAGTTGGGATCGAGACTGAGATTACCAATCTCGAATGGGCGCAATGGCTGGAAGAGGTGTTCCGTGGCAAGGACTTCGGCCTGACCATCGTCAGCCATACCGAACCGTTCGACATCGGCATCTATGCGCGTCCGGATTACTATTTCCAGTATGACAATCCGGCGTTCCAGGAGTTGATGAGCACCCTTGGCGCCACGAGCGACCCCGCTGCGCGGTCGGACCTGCTCGCACAGGCCCAAACCATGATCGCGGACGATTACGTCAACGGCTATCTTTTCCAACTGGCCTTCCCGACAGTTGCGGATGCACGGATCAAGGGTCTTTGGCAGAACGCGCCGACACAGGCCACGGACCTGACCGGTGTAAGCTGGTCGGAGTAAGTCGCTTTACGAGTTCTGGCACGGATGCGGGCATTGCACCGCATCCGTGCCAGCTTTCCAAGAGACTTTGGAATTAAGACTTTTTACGTTCTGAAAGACCCGCTTCCGGACATTTCTTAGCAGTTCTCCAAAACTCCGGGCTTGTAAGGGGCGACAAAGAGCGTCAGCTCAACGTAAGACCAGATTGCCAATCGCATGAGTCCAACATAGGGTCATGCAATGCCCATCCCCGTCGAAAACTTCTTTCTCAAACCGGACTCGAAGGGCACCCTTCAGGCGCGCATCCAGCAGATGGTCGCCGAAGGCATCCTGTCCGGGCGGTTTCACCGGGGTGAAAAGCTGCCCTCAAGCCGGAAACTGGCGCATCACCTCGGCGTCAGCCGGATTACCGTCACACTCGCCTATACCGAGCTTCTGGCCAACGACTACCTCACATCGCGCGGCCGCTCCGGCTATTATGTGTCGAACGACGCGCCCGAGCCGCCGCAATTCGAAAACACCCCACGCAAAGAGGATGCCGTCGATTGGTCCCGTGCGATCGGCCAGAAATTCACCGGCGCGGTGACGCTCGTCAAACCACAGGACTGGGCACAGTACCGTTATCCGTTCCTCTACGGCCAGACCGACCCGCAGCTCTTCGATCATGCAAACTGGCGGCTCTGCGCATTGCAGGCTTTAGGGGCGAAGGATTTTGCCGCGCTGACCCGGGATTACTTCGATCAGGACGACCCGCAACTGGTCGAGTTCATCCTGCGCCACACCCTGCCGCGCCGAGGAATCACCGCCACAACGGATGAAGTTCTGATAACCATGGGCGCTCAGAACGCGCTCTGGATGACCTCTCAGGTCCTGCTGACCCAGCGCCGCAACGCGGTGATCGAGAACCCCTGTTACCCCTCGCTGCGCGGTGTGCTGACTCAATCCCGCTGCCATCTGAGCGCGGTCGACGTCGATGAAGACGGGTTGCCGCCCACGCAAATCCCAGAAAAAACCGACGTGATCTTCACCACCCCCAGCCATCAATGCCCGACATCCTACACGATGCCATTGTCCCGCCGGCAGGCGCTGCTCGAACGCGCCCGCGTACTCGATGCGCTGATCGTTGAGGACGATTACGAATTCGAGATGGCCTATCTCAAACCGCCGATGCCCGCGCTCAAAAGCCTCGATGAAGACGGCCGTGTGATCTATGTCGGCAGCTTTTCAAAATCGCTCTTCCCCGGACTAAGGCTGGGTTACCTTGTTGGCTCGGCCCCGTTCATCCGCGAAGCCCGCGCCCTGCGCGCTGCCATGCTCCGCCATCCGCCGGGCCTGACCCAACGCACCACCGCGTATTTCCTGAGCCTCGGGCATTATGACAGCCTGATCCGCAGGACCGGCAAGGCGCTCAACGACCGGCGCGCAATCATGGAACATGCAATCCGCAAACACGGGCTGACCATCGCCGGAAAAGGCACCTATGGCGGGTCCAGCTTCTGGATGCGCGCCCCGGATCATGTCGATTGCGAAGAGCTGGCCCAGCGGCTGGCCAAGGTTGGCGTATTGATCGAACCCGGCACCGCGTTCTTTGCCGACGACAACCCGCCGCGCAATTTCTACCGCCTCGCCTACAGCTCGATTGCCCAAGCCCGGATCGACCCCGGCGTGGCGGAAATCGCCAAGGCCATCGACGCGACACCTGTTACATAGAGGCATCCACCCGAAATCCGGGCGGGATCGCATCTTTCCCCTCAAGCACCAGATCGGCCATCACTTCTGCCACCTTCGGGGCCATTCCGAACCCGATCTTGAAACCGCCATTGGCGATGAAATGCCCATCCTTTCCGGGCCACGCCCCAAGCATCGGCGCACGTGACCGCGCGCGCGGGCGCACCCCGGCCCAGCGGTCGACGACCGGCGCATTGGCCAGCACCGGCATCGCGGCAATCGCCCGCGCAATCAGATCGTCGCATTGCGCATCCAAACCATCAGGGCTGTCAAATTCCCTTTCGCTGGTCGACCCAATCGCAACCGTACCGTTGGCGTGCGGGATGATATGCAAGCCATCTACAAACACCTGCGGCACGGGTCCGGCATCATAGGCCAAGGCCACCGACTGGCCCTTGATCCCGGCACCGACGGATTTCCCGACCTCTTCCGACAAGGTCAAAAGCCCACGCCAGCCCGTTGCCCAGATCACCGCACCATGGTCCGGCGCTTTGGAAACAACCTCGACGCCATTTGCATCTAACGCCGCAACCAACGCGGCACAGGCCTGTCGTGGGTGCATCCGACCGGTCAGCGTGTCCCGAATGAGGTAACCTGACGGCGACACAGGCACTAAATCACCCGCATCGTCAGCTGCGATCACCTCCCACACCGCGTGCCCCTGCCATAAGGCAAGCGCGCCGTCGCAGCGCGCCTGTGCTAGTTCCAAGGCATGGTCGTCGGCAATCGGCTGCAACCGCCCCGTGCGCCCGTAGCCCGGATCGACACCACCAACCTCCTGCACCTCGGCCCAGAACGCCTCGGCCATGAGAAGGCTCTCCAGTTGAAACGCTTTCTTGTCGTTCCAGTTCTCCGGCACATGCGGTGCCAAGGCACCGACCAGCCCGCCGCTCGAGCCCGAGCCTGCACCAAACGGGTCCACCACCTGCACCCGCGCGCCGCGTTGCGTCAGAACCCACGCGATGCTCAGGCCAAAAATCCCCGCACCGCGCACCGTGATTTCGGGCATTGCCATTCCGGTCTCTCCTCGCCAAGGTCGCGCTGTCGCTAAGGTATGTCATCATGGAACTCCAGACGGAACCGCTCGACTGGCGCGATGGGGATGTCCCTGTCTCCCGCCGGTTCGACGACCCTTATTTTTCGCTCGACAACGGACTCGCGGAAGCGCGCTACGTGTTTCTTGCGGGCAATGACCTGCCCGCGCGGTTCCGGGACGGGTTTCACATAGCCGAACTGGGCTTCGGCACGGGGTTGAACCTTCTGGCCACACTCGACCTCTGGCGGGCAAGCAATCAGACCGGCACCCTGCACTTCACCAGTTTTGAGGCGTTCCCGATGCAGGCGGACGACATGATCCGCGCGCAGCAGGCGTTCCCGGAACTCGCCGCGATTGCCAATGATCTCGCCCCGTTCTGGGCCGAGGGCGCACGGCACATCTCCCTCCCCGACCTGCGCTTTACCCTAGTCGAAGGCGACGCGCGCCGGACGCTGCCAACCATGCCCACGCCCGCCGACGCATGGTTTCTTGACGGCTTTGCCCCAGCCAAGAACCCCGAACTCTGGGAACCCGAGCTTCTCTCCCAAGTCGCCGAAAAAACAGCGCCAAACGGCACCGCCGCCACCTATACCGCCGCCGGCCATGTGCGCCGCGCGCTTGACGCGGCGGGTCTCAACACCACCCGCATCCCCGGCTTTGGCCGCAAGCGCCATATGACCATCGCCCGGAAAGCCGCCTGATATGAGTGAGACCAACAACCGTCTGGGCATCTGGCTCATGGTGGCGACAACCTTCGTTTTTGCCATGCAGGACGGCCTGTCCCAGCACTTGGCCAGCGAATACAACGTGCTGATGGTGGTGATGATCCGCTACTGGTTCTTCGCCGCCTTCGTGATGTTTGTCGCCAGCCGCCGTGCAGGTGGCCTGCGCGCAGCGGCGGCAACCACCCAGCCTTGGCTACAAGTGTTTCGCGGGTTGCTCTTGGCGTCCGAGATTTGCGTGATGGTTCTTGGCTTCACCTATCTCGGCCTTGTCGAAAGCCACGCAATCTTCGCCTGCTACCCGCTGCTCATCGCCGCACTATCCGGCCCGATCCTTGGCGAACAGGTCGGCTGGCGGCGCTGGACGGCGATTGGCGTGGGCTTCATCGGTATCCTCATCATCCTGCAACCCGGCTTTGGCGTCTTCTCACCACTGGCCATCATCCCCGCCGTTTCGGCGCTGATGTTCGCCCTCTACGGCCTTCTCACTCGCTACGCCGCCCGCAAGGACAGCGCCGCCACCAGCTTTTTCTGGACCGGCACTGTTGGGGCGGTGTTCATGACGCTGATCGGCATCTGGTTCTGGGAGCCGATGACCCCTGTGGATTGGGGCATGATGGCACTGCTCTGCGTCACGGGTGCCACCGGCCACTACCTGCTCATCAAATGCTACGACGTTGCCGAAGCCAGTGCAGTCCAGCCCTTCGCCTATCTGCAACTGCCCTTCGCGGCGAGCCTTGGTATCCTTGTGTTCGGCGAAGCGATCCGACCGAATGTCGTCTTCGGGGCCAGCCTCATTGTCAGCGCGGGCCTATTCACCCTTTGGCGGCAGCGGCAAAAGGGTTGAGCCTTTGAGCTCTTCCGAAAATGGCACCGGATGTGGATCGCGCCCCAGCCGGGCACGGTAAATCGGCAGGCTTTCGGTGACGCGCATCACGTAGTTGCGGGTTTCGGTAAAGGGGATGTGCTCAATCCAGTCGATCACATCCATATCCCCGCGCCGTGGATCGCCCCGCTCCTGCATCCAGCGTTCGGGACGGCTTGGCCCGGCGTTGTAGCCCGCCGCGATCATCACCGCATTGCCGTTGAACTGCTCGGCCAACCGTTCCAGATAAGTCGCTCCAAGCACCGCATTGTAAATCGGGTCGGTCAAAAGCTTGGTCTCGGAATATTCGACATCAAGCCACCCGGCCACTTCCTGCGCGGTGCGAGGCATCACCTGCATCAGCCCTCGCGCGCCAACAGGTGAGATGACCGCCGGATCGAATTCTGATTCCCGTCGGGCAATCGCCAACACCAGTTCAGTCGGCACAGGATGCTCTAACTCGGCGACCCGATGCAGCGCGTAATAGGGTCCGTGTACCTCATGGCCGTATTGTGCTGCCCGTTTGCCCAGCATCACCTGCACATGCGGCAAGTTCAGATCTTCGAGCAACTGTCCCATCTGCCCGATCTGCTGCCGATCCAGCGACTCGGCCAGGTGAGTCAGGAACCGTTCCGCGAGAACTTTTTCCTCGGCATCCAGCAACAGGATCGCAGCGGTGAAGACCGACGATTCCGTGAACGGCGCATCACGCCAATCCGGGAACACTTCCGCCCCGGACAAAAGCGGATCGGGCGCAAGGCCACCGGCCTCTGCTGCCAGCAGACCATAAAAAGACGTCTGGAACTGAGCCCCGAATGCGAATGCCTTAGCCGCCCCCTGGGCATCACCCGACGCCTCCAGCGCCCGTCCCAGCCAATACCCGGCCCGGCCCAGTGAAATCGGGCTTTCGACCCCACCGCGCAAATCGCGGAAATGCTGTGCCGCGCGTTTGGGCTCATCCAAGAACCGCAGAGACAGGTAGCCCGCAAGCCATTCCAGATCGGCAAAAGACGTTCCCGCTTTGAGGTGATGGCTAGCCGCCACCTCATAGGCCGTCTCGTATCGCTTGTCCCACATCAGGCTCCGGACAAGATCGTCCCGCTGCCGTGCCCAGATGTCCGGTCTTCCAAGAGCCTCGGGCGATGACGACCGCGCCAGCAATAGCTCGACCGCATCATCGGTCCGGCCCTTGCGCACACGCCACGCGAACCGCTCATAGGCCAACCCGGCATCCGCGCTCAGCGCGGCGGGCACTGCCTCGATCAATACGTCTACCCCCGCCGCATCGGCCCGCAGCGCCATCCGCGCTTCGGCCAGCGCGCGCCAGTCTTCTCCGACCAAAGGCAGCATCGCACGGGCATTGCTCGCACGACCCTGCCACAATAGCGCATCCAGCCGGGCCGTATGGTGTGGCTTCAGCAGGTCGCCATAGCTGGCAACAAAGGCCGCTTGTTCATCCTCGGTCAGCACCAGCGTGGTCCACGCCCGCAGGATCACTTCCTCTGCTCCGGCACGGTCATCCGCCGCCAACAAGGCGCGCGACAAGGACAGCGCACCCGCGCCGGTCTCTGGCACATGATCGGCGTAAAAGGCGCGGATCGCATCGGCAGAGCCAGACGTCATCGCACCTTCGCTTTTCTCCTTGAGATACGGCAGACCCGGCCAGTCGGGATTGCGCGACAGGAAATCCATGATCTCGCGCGGCGTACCAAGGCCATCGCGCAAGGAATGCCAAAGGATCACATCCAGCGCCGCCTGCCCGTCCCCACGCGCCTCGATCTGCGCTGCGGCCCAATTGCCCTCCCGCATCAGGCCCATCGCGCGCTCCAACGGACGCGCATCCGATTGGGCCGCAACACTTAATGGCAGGGACAGCACAACCGCCGTCAGGATCGCGATAGGCCGAAACATGACTTGCATTTTCTCCGATGAAACAGGATAGACGGCTCGCTGAAGGATAACCTGCCCCCCGCTGCCTTCAACTCACATTCGCGGGACGGGAGTAACGGCGCAACCGCCACACACAATAAGGAGCGTGACAATGTTCAAAGGGTCGATGCCTGCACTGGTCACACCGTTCAAGAACGGTGCAGTGGATTTTGACACGCTCAAACAACTTGTGGACTGGCATGTTGATCAGGGCAGCCACGGTCTTGTTCCCGTTGGCACCACGGGCGAAAGCCCGACCCTCACCCACGAGGAACACGAAAAAGTCGTCTCTTTCGTTGTCGAAGCCGCAGCCGGACGTATCCCCGTCATCGCGGGCGCCGGGTCGAACAACACCGAAGAAGCGATCCGCTTTCTCCAGCATGCCGAAAAGGCGGGCGCGCAGGCGGGTCTCGTCGTGACACCCTATTACAACAAGCCGACACAGGACGGGCTGATCCGGCATTTCACAATGCTGCACGATTCCTGCGATCTGCCGATCATCATCTACAACATCCCCGGCCGCTCGGTTGTCGACATGACTCCCAAGACGATGGGTGAGCTGGCGAAACTGCCGCGCATCATCGGGGTAAAGGACGCCACCGGCGATCTCGCCCGCGTCTGCGCGCAGCGGATCACCTGCGGCAAGGATTTCGTCCAGCTTTCGGGTGAGGATGCGACCGCGCATGGTTTCAACGCACAAGGCGGTGTCGGCTGTATCTCGGTCACGGCCAACGTGGCCCCGGCGCTTTGTGCGAAGCTGCAAGAGGCAACCCTGGCCGGCGATTACAGCACTGCCCTCGAGATTCAGGATCGTCTGATGCCACTGCATCACAGCATCTTTGCCGAGCCGGGTCTCTGCGGCGCGAAATACGCGATGAGCCGTCTGGGCCTCTGTGAAGAGGAAATGCGCCCGCCGCTTTTCCCCGTGTCGCAACCGACCCGCGATCTGATCGACAACGGCCTGCGCCATGCCGGGCTGTTGAACTGAGCGCCTAGGCGCGTTTGATCAAACAGAACCAAAGAGGCCGCGCCCCAGAAGCGCGGCCTTTCATTTTTTACCATCCGGTAAAATTCAGGAATCGAGACCCTCAGGCTGACCCACGACAACAAAGTGCAGCGCCTCGGGTTTCAGGATTCGCGCCGCGACCCGCTTGATGTCCTCCAGCGTGATCGCTTCGATCTGAGCGTTGCGGGTGTTCACGTACTCCGCCGGAAGATCGTCCATCTGCATCCCGACCAAAATATTCGCAATCGGCCCATTACCATCGAACCGCAGGGGATAAGCGCCAGTCAGATAGGTCTTCGCCGTCGCCAGTTCTTCCTCGGTGACGCCGTTCTCAGCCATCTTGGTCCATTCATCGCGGATCACCTGAATGGCCTCCGCAATCCGGTCATTCGCACTCGACACCCGACCAAGATACAGCGCCGCGTTGTCCTTGGGCACGAGGTAGCTGTAGACGCCATAGGTCAGGCCGCGCTTTTCACGCACCTCTTCCATCAGCCGCGCCTCAAAGCCGCCCCCGCCGAGGATCTCGTTCAGCACATAAGCCGAAAAGAAATCCGGGTCGTCCCGCGAAATGCCTTCATGCCCGAAAAGTGCCACGGATTGCGGCACGTCAAAGGGCACGACGGTCACGCCAGCCTCTGTTGAGACCTCAACATCGGCGGCTTGCGGCGTGCCTGTCGCTGGCAGTTCCCCCAGCAATGTGTCCAGAAGCCCTTCCAGTTCCTCAGGCGATATATCGCCCGCGGCACCGACATAGACCCGATCACGGGCCAAAGCACCTTTATGCGCCGCGATCAGATCGTCGCGGGTGAGTGCGGCAATGCTCTCTTCGGTGCCCTCAATGGAGGAACCATAGGGGTGGTCGCCGAACAGCATTTTGTCGAACGCGACCCCGACGATGTTGTCCGGATCCTGCGCGTCACGGCGCACAACCGACACCACCTGCGCTTTGACGCGATCAATCGCCTCTTGGTCAAAGCGCGGCTGGATCAGCGCATCGCGCAATAGCGCCAGCGCCTCATCCTGATTTTCGGTCAGGAAACGCGCCGAGACCGACACGGCATCATCGCCGATATCGAAATCGAAACTCGCGGCCAACGATTCCACCCGCTCGGCAAAAACGCGGGAATCAAGATCTCCGGCCCCTTCTTCTAGCAGACCAGTCATCAGGTTCGTGGCCCCGCGCTTGCCCGGCAGGTCCAGCGAGGCCCCACCTTTGAACCGTAGTTCCAAAGCAACGAACGGGATCGACTCTTCCTGCACAAGCCACGCATTGATGCCGCCGGGGCTTGTCACTTCGGTGATGTCGATCTCGGCGCGCAACGGTGCTGCGGCCAGCAGCATGAACGCGATCAGAGAACCAAAGACCTTCATTGCGTCACCTCCTCAGCCTTGCGGAGGAACCCGGTCACGGCATTTTCACGATCAAACACCTCTTCCGCGGCGGCGATGATTTCCTCGGGCGTGATAGATTGCAGGATCTTCGGCCACTCATGCACGTCGTCGATGGTCAGCCCCGACGTCAGCGCGGCACCATAGCGGCGAGCGAGGCTGTCGGAATTGTCCAACTCGTAGACTTGCGAAGCCCGCAGTTGAAACTTGATGCGGTCAAGTTGGGTAAGATCGACACCGGTTTCGAGGAACTCTGCAATCACCCGATCCATATCGGCTTCTGCCTCTTCAAGGCTCACCCCCTCGGCTGGCACGTTCACCACGCCAAAGGTCGTGTCGTCGAGCGACAGGCCGCTGTAAAACGCGCCAGCGTACACCGCGCGCTTTTCTTCGAATTGCAGCTTTTGGGGCATCACCGCCGTTTGCGATCCGCCCAGCACCTCGGCCAAGAGCGTCAGCGCCGCCGCTTTCCGCTGGTCCCCAGAATCACGCTCCGGCGCAAGATAGGTGCGCATCACGTAGGGCTGCGCCACACGCGGATCGCTGAAAGTGATCCGTCGCTCTGCCATTTGCGGAGGCTCGGAGGGACGGACACGTTCGGGCAGTGCCTCGTTGCGCGGGATCGGGCCGTAATGCTGCTGCGCCAGTGCCAGCACTTCGTCGGGTTGGACGTCACCAGCCACAACGAGAACCGCGTTGTTCGGGGAATAGAACTGTTGGTAATAGGCCAGCGCATCGTCCAGATCGAGGTTCACCATCTCGTGCCGCCAGCCGATGATCGGCGTGCCGTAAGGATGGTTCAGATACTGCGCCGCCATGCGCTGTTCGCGGAACAGAGAACCGGGATCGTTCTCGACCCGCTGGTTGCGCTCTTCGATAATCACGTCGCGTTCGGTCAGGATGTCTTCGCGGTCAAGCTGGATGTTTTTCATCCGGTCCGCCTCCATCTCCATCATCAGCCCAAGGCGATCTGCGGCAACCCGCTGGAAATAGGCGGTGTAATCATAGCTGGTGAACGCGTTGTCGGTCCCGCCATTGGCCTTGACGGTCTGGCTGAATTCGCCGGGGGCGAGCTTTTCCGTCCCTTTGAAAAGCAGGTGTTCCAGGAAATGCGCCACACCGGACACGCCAACCTGTTCATCCGCCGAACCAGCGCGATACCAGACCATGTGAACCACGGCAGGGACGCGATTGTCTTCGATCACCACAACATCCATCCCGTTCTGGAGTTGGAAGCTGGTAACCTGATCTTCGATGGTTTGCGCATGCAGTGGTGCGGCAGCGAGAAGGCACACCCCGGCAAGGGCTAGGAAGCGACGCATCGGCAAAACTCCTCCGTTTGGAGGTAACGTACGATGCCGTACGCCAACTTCAAGCGGTTCAACAGTTTCGTGAGCAGCCGAACCGCCGGCTCGCGTCAGCGCGGAGGTGCGGAGGGTGTCAGCAGACCCGCGCGCCGCGCCGCTTCGAGCGCGGCATAGGGATCGAGCGTCTGATTGCGGTAGACACGGTTGTAGGTGTCCTGAGGGACAAGCCGCCAGTTGAACAGCGACCGCCGTTCCCGGAATTCCTGATCTGCCGAGGCCAACTGCGTACGAATGCTCGGATCACGACCGAAGCGCGACACACGCGCGACCAGCGCCTGATCCCCGGCTCCGATACCGTCCTGCGCATCAAGCCGCGACGGCGCGCCACCCAGCACCGCCACCGCGTCTTTCAACGGGGTCTGATCGGTCCGGTTGGAACCGCCCGGTGTCGGGGTCGGCAATTCGCTCAGGGTTTCTGGTGCCTGCAACGGCTTGGGCGGAACGATCGAAAACTCCTCGGGCGTACCCGTGGGGTTGCGCAATTGGCGCAGGTTGGTGTCCCGATCCGCCGTATCCTGACGCGATCCACAGGCGGTCAACACCACCAGTGAAAGTATGATCCATGCGCGCGGCGTCATGTTGTCTGCCCGCCTCCGTAGTCGCCTCAACTCTGCTTTAACGCATCATGCCGCACTCGTCACGAGGCGTTTTTCCCGCCCGAGAACAGTGCCAGCCCGATCGCCCCGAAAAACACCGAGATGTCTGCGACATTGAAAGCATAGGGATTGGTGAAGCCGCAACAGGACATGTTCAGGAAATCGGCCACCGCCCCATAAAGAAGCCGATCCACCACATTGCCCAGCGCGCCGCCGATCAGCAGCCCGGCAAAGATCAGCCCCGTGCGCCCCGGCGGATCGCGCCGCATCCAGACCAGAACGAACAGGATAATGCCCAGCGCCACCGAAATCAGGATCCACCGGGTCCAGTCAGCGTTACCGGACAGCAGGCCGAAATTGATCCCGGTGTTCCACGCCATGCGGAAATTCAGGAAGGGCGGCCACACGTCGATGGCACCGACGCGGGCAAGGTCCATCACGTGGACCACCAACCATTTGGTCAGTTGATCCAGAAGAAAGACCGCTGCCGCGACACTGGCCACCAGACGCATGTTGTCTCCTTTGTCCTCATCCGGAAATTTTACCGGATGGTCAAAATCAGTGCCGGAAGTGGCGCATCCCGGTCAGCACCATTGCCAGCCCGGCCTCATCCGCCGCCTTGATCACCTCGTCGTCGCGCATCGACCCGCCCGGCTGAATGACGCAGGTCGCGCCAGCCGCCGCCGCTTCGAGCAAGCCATCGGCGAACGGGAAGAACGCATCGGAGGCCACCGCGCTGCCCTTGGTCAGCGGCTCAGGCAGGCCCAGCGCATCGGCCATACGCTCTGCCTTCTTGGCGGCGATCAGAGCGCTATCCAGACGGCTCATCTGGCCTGCACCCACACCCACGGTTGCGCCGTCTTTGACATAGACGATGGCGTTGGACTTGACGTGCTTTGCCACGGTCCAAGCAAAGAGAAGGTCGCGCATCTGCTCGTCCGTCGGCGCGATCTTGGTCACGACCTTGAGATCATCCAGGTTGATCCGGCCATTGTCGCGGTTCTGAACCAGAATACCGCCCGACACCTGCTTCCATGCGGTGCCCGGCTCGGCCGTGTTGGCCAGACCCGGGGAGGTCAGCAGACGCAGGTTCTTTTTCCTGGCGAACACGTCCTTAGCGCCCTGATCGGCGCCGGGGGCGATGACCACCTCGGTGAAGATCTCGGCAATCGCCTCGGCAGTTGCACCGTCGAGCGTGGAGTTCAACGCCACAATCCCGCCAAACGCGGAGGTGCGGTCGCAGTCAAACGCCTTCTGATACGCCTCTTTCAACGTCCGGCCAGTCGCCACACCACAGGGGTTGGCGTGTTTGATGATCGCGCAGGCGAAACCGTCTTTCGGGAGGAATTCCGAAACCAGTTCGAACGCGGCATCAGTATCGTTGATGTTGTTGTAGCTGAGTTCCTTGCCCTGAAGCTGGGTTGCGGTAGCAACACCCGGACGGGCCGAACCGTCGTGATAGAAGGACGCGCCCTGATGCGGGTTCTCGCCATAGCGCAGCGACTGAGCAAGTGTTCCGGCAAACACGCGGCGGCGCGGGGTCTCTTCGCCGATGGCACCCGCCATCCATGTGCTGACCGCTGCATCATAGGCCCCGGTGCGGGCGTAAGCGATCTGGGCGTGGCGCTGACGGAAGGCCAGCGTGGTCTGGCCGTCATTGGCATCAAGCTCGGCCAGCAGTGCGTCGTAATCCTCGACATCCACAATCGTCGTGACAAAGGAATGGTTCTTGGCCGCAGCGCGGATCATCGCGGGGCCGCCGATATCGATGTTTTCGATGCAGGTGTCATAGTCGGCACCTTTGGCGACGGTTTCCTCGAACGGGTAGAGGTTCACCACCAGCAGGTCGATCGGTCCGATCCCGTGCTCGTTCATTGCGGCAACGTGATCGTCATTGTCGCGCAGCGCCAGAAGCCCGCCATGCACCATCGGGTGCAGCGTCTTGACCCGACCATCCATCATTTCCGGAAAGCCCGTCACCTCGGCCACGTCTTTGACCGGGATACCGGCATCGCGCAGCGTCTTGGCCGAACCGCCGGTGGACAGCAATTCCACACCCCGCGCGTCCAGCGCCTTGGCAAGGTCAACAAGTCCGGTCTTGTCCGAAACAGACAGAAGCGCACGGCGAAGGGGGGAGAGATTGGTCATGGCAGCGATAGGTCCCAATTGTTCAGTTCAGCAGCGTTGTTGCGTCGTCCTGAACAAGGTCTCGGACCGCGATAGCAGTTTCCTGAGCCTTTGCCAGCGACCAGCGAACGCGGGTCGCATACTCCATTGCGCGGGCAGTTAAAACGATCTGTTTGGTCGCGCGTGGTCGCAGGCGGCCTTTTTCCAGATAAACTGACGGCTCAACGGTCAACTGGCACTTGCCGTCAAAGCGGAACACCCAGATCTCCCCGCTGCGCAGCGCCATGCTGATGGCGGTCCCATTCATGTCGATGGCGGTATCGACCTCTGGGTGCAGATGGAACCGGATGTCGAAGGGGATACCCGACAAGCGACTGTCCTCAAGTTTCTGATCGAACCGCGACTTGCCGGGACCATCCAGCGCGATCAGCAGGTCTTCTCCTACCACACCGCGCCCGTCGAAAGTCAGCTCCAGAATGCGGGCATGGGTCAGACCATGCGTCTTGAGATAGCCGTCATGTCCCCCTTCGAAGCGGACACCATCCATCGCCCGAGACAATTCCACCGGCACTTCCTTAGGGATGTCGTCGAGCAATTCACGCTCAATCGGGCCAACGCGCGACGTGCTGCCCAGCCGAGAACTGGAGAACCCGTCAAGGCACAGGGTCGAATGCGATGGCGTCGCGCGCCCTGCCCGGCGCCATTCCTCACCAAAGGTCGCGCCCGAGCCGCAATTGACGATCAGCGGACGCCGCCCCGAGGTCAGTTCAAACGCCAAGGTCGACGCATGTGCATTAAAACTTGCGGGCCCACTGGGCGGCGCAGAGGCGTCGATCAGCAGTGTCGTGCGCCCGGCGGACAGACGGGCATAGCCCATGGCAAGCCCTTTGGGGGCATGCACCTTGGCACCCGACGTCGCCAGAACATTGTCCAGACGGCCTTCCCCGCCCCTGCCCCCGCCATGGAACCGCGCGAGGCCACCATCCGCGTGGCGCAGCGCCCGCAGCGTGGGAACGATCCGATTGATCGCCTGAAGATGTGCCGCCTCGGGTCTGCGCGCCGTGTCCTCAAGCGCATCGCGCGCCCAGATGAGCAGAGTGCAGACCTCCAGCAATTCTTCCGGGTTGCGGGTCGGCAGGCCACCGGAGTCGGTGATCTGGCGCACGCATTCCTGCCCCAGCGCCTTGATCGCAGGATCGGCTTGCGACTCCATGCCTTGCAGCGACAGGCCAGCCGAGATCAACCCGGTCAAAGCCTCGAACCGGGGCAGACCCGGCGTCGAACTGTGCCAGCGGCGATTGAGGAAAATGGTCTGCTGCGCGATGGACCGGAAAAAGGCGCGGGATTGTTCGGGGGTACAGCCACCCAGAACAAAGATCGCATGATGCAGCCACCGAATGACGCGCCGCCCGGCGAGCTCTGGCGTCCAGCCGGGACCAGAGCCATTTCCATAACGGGCAATCCATTCGAACAGCCAGCTTTGCGCAACTTTGCGGGTGGCCGCATCGCCGACGCTGGCCATGTCATCCAGCCAGACAAAGCCATGGATTTCTTCGAGGAACGCATCGTCGGGCGGCGTAATGTCCCAAAGGATCGCGCCCGGTGCTTCTACAAGGTGCCCGGCAAACAGCAAGTTGCCCGCCGTCAACTGCCGACCGCGAGCGAACGACCCAACGACGCGGGGTTCCGGAGTACCGACGAAAGCAGTTGCAGGCTTGGCGCGCGCAGACAGCCGTGCGTGAACACGGTTCAAAAACCGGGCCTTCGCCCGTTTTGCGGCGTCCATTCGGAACATCAGCTCTGCCTCTGTCTTGCGTTTACGCAAGCGTTCTTATTCGGGCAGCATAGCCGGAGGCGTGAATCAAGTCACGGTGCAAATGTCACGCTGGCGAGGCTTCGCCTTTACGGTGCAGAACTGCCATGTAAAACCCGTCCATCCCGCCAAGCTCTGGCCAATAGTCCGGGCGCAGCCGCACACCGCCTTCGGGGCTGATCCACGCAGGATCAAGACCAGCGGCAGCGGGTTTCTCAACTTCGATATCCGGGTTCTGGGACAGCAGCCACTTGATCTGGTCCTCACCCTCTTCGCGCAGAAGGCTACAGGTGCAATAGACCAGCCTGCCTTGCGGCGCGATTTTCGTCAGGGCATGGGTCAGCATAGCGCGTTGCAGCTTGACCAGATCGTCGATGCCGGTCTGAGTTTTCACGTAAGGCAGATCGGGATGCCGACGGATCGTTCCGGTGGCAGAACAGGGTGCATCCAGCAGGATGGCATCAAAAGGACCATCCTCGTAAGTCAGCGCATCCGCAACCACGGTCTTGGCCGTCAGCTTGGTCCGCGTCAGGTTCTCGGTCAGTCGCTCCATGCGCGCCTCGGAAATGTCGAGCGCGGTCACATCCGCGTCCTTAGCAGCCAGCTGCATTGTCTTGCCGCCGGGTGCGGCGCAGATATCGAGCACGCGCTTGCCTTTGACGTCACCCAATAGCTGCACCGGCAAGGCTGCTGCCGCGTCCTGCACCCACCAGTCGCCGGTCTCGAACCCCGGAAGCGCCGACAGTTGGCCACGCGCCGCAAGGCGCACCGAGCCCGTTGGCAGGACGGTGCCCCCCAGCGTCTCGGCCCAACCTGCCGCATCCGACTTCACCGACAAATCCACCGGCGGCACAACCGCATGGGCGCGTTCGATCTGCGCGACGACGGGCTTGCTCCAGGCTTTCGCCAGCTTGGGGCGCAACCATTTTGGGAGGATGGTCTCTGGAGCGGCCTCCCACGCCACCGCGTCCATCGCGGTGATCTTGCGCAGAACCGCGTTGACCAGTCCCTTCATCGGCGCGGTCTTGCGATTTCGCGCGGCAAGGTTGACCGCCTCGTTCACCACGCCATGCGCCGCACCGCCCGACATCAGTTCGACCGTCGCCATACGCAGAAGGTTCATCACCCGCAGCGGCGGTTGCCGGTTCAGGTGCGGGGTCAGCAGATGATCCGCCCGGCCGAGAAAGCGAAGGGTCTCCGTCACAAGCCGCTGCGCTGTTGCGCGTTCGGCGGGTGACAGGTCATGCCAAGAGGCATCGGTGACGATATCCGACAGCATTCGGCCTTCGCCGATGATCTGGCTCAGCCCATCAAGGGCGGCAAGGCGGGGTGATGTGGGTGCGGGCACGGGGCACTCCTGCAAACGGGCCGGGGTTGTCCCGGACCGGTCAGCGCGTATATCAAAGGCAGGATATATGGAAGCCCGCGATGAGTTCTGAGACCCCCAAAGACCTGCCCCCCGCCGCACAGCGCGCCTTGGCCGAAGCCGAGGAACGCCGCAAAAAGGCGGCTGCCGAAAAGCCCCTGCCGACAGAGTTGGGAGGACGGGACGGTCCCGAGCCTGTGCGCTATGGCGATTGGGAAAAGGGTGGTCTGGCGATCGATTTCTGAACGTCAGCGTAGACGGAAATCCGCTGACTGCCCAGCGCCCTGATCCGCGATGAACCGCATCTCGGACCCGTTGGCCAGAACGGCTTGGCAATTATAGCCAAGGTCATCGCCACCCCAGTTGAGATCCCGGCAGAAAAAGCCGTTCTTCCAATCCCAGGATCCAGTGACATCCCATGTCGCGCCGCGCCCGGTGATCTTGCCGTCCGCCGTCACACTCAGCCGGACAAGCGGACGGGACAGCGTCTTGCCCTGCACCAGTTGGACAAACTCGGACTTGTCTTCAATCCGCTTCAACTCTGCCTTTGCGACCTGCGGCAATAGCAGCGCGACAGCAGCGGCGATGGTGACAGCAACGCGATTCGACATGAGCCCCTCCAGCGGCGATCTTGCGAAAAAGATACGCTTGGGATGCCGGATCGGATCAATACGCCCCCGTCACACGGCTGTGATCAGTCCTCGGTGAGGCCCAGAACATCCAGCATGTCGTATTCGCCGGGGCCCTTGTCCTGACCCCAAAGTGCGGCCTTCAGCGCACCCCGGGCAAAGAGCGCACGGTCGCTGGCGACATGCCGCAGGATGATCCTCTCACCCGCCGCTGCGAACAACACGTCATGTTCACCCACGATGTCGCCACCCCGGATGGCGCTGAAGCCGATATCGCCGCGCTTGCGCGCGCCAGTGATGCCGTCACGCCCCCGGTCGGACACATCGCGCAATTCGACACCCCGCCCTTCGGCTGCCGCCTCGCCCAGCATCAATGCAGTACCCGACGGCGCATCGACCTTCTTGTTGTGGTGATACTCAATCACCTCGATGTCATAGTCGGCGTCCAGCGCCGCCGCGACCTTGCGGGTCAGCACGGTCAGCAGGTTGACGCCAAGGCTCATATTGCCGGCCCGCACCACAACGGCGTGGCGGGCCGCGATCTTGATCTTGTTCAGGTCTTCCTCGGACAGTCCGGTCGTACCGATCACATGCACTGCACGCGCCTGTGCCGCCAGTTCGGCAAAGGCGACCGTCGCCGCCGGTGCAGTGAAGTCGATCACCGCCTGCGCGCGGGCAAAGGATTCAAGCGGATCGTCCTCGACGATGACGCCCATCGCAGCCCCACCCATCGCGGTGCCCACGTCCTTGCCCACCCAGTCGTGGCCTGCGCGTTCAACGGCACCCGCAAGGTGCATCCGGGGATGTTTGGCGATCTCGGTCACCAGCATCTGTCCCATCCGTCCGGACACTCCGGTAACGACGACCCCGATTTCTTCGCTCATGGCTTTCTCCGCAGGTGGATTTTCGCCTCAATAGCGGTTGACCCTCCGCTTGGCAAAGCCCGCCAGACCGCTTATGTGCCGGATATGGCAAAAAACCGATCTCACAGCTCTGAGGGACCCAGCCAGCGACAGCTGCGCGTGGGCGAATTGATCCGCCGCACCTTGTCCGAGGTGCTGGCACGCGGAGACATTCACGATCCCGACCTGAACCGCTACTCCATCACCGTTGGGGAAGTGCGCACCTCGCCCGACCTGCGGGTGGCGACGGCCTATGTCGTGCCGTTGGGCGGCAAGGGGCAGGAAGACGTTCTTGAGCTGTTGCACCGCAACCGCAGCGAATTGCGCCGCGCGGTGGCAAAGAACCTCACGTTGAAGTTCTCGCCTGAACTGCGGTTCAAGCTGGATGATACGTTCGATCGCATGGACGACACCCGACGCATGTTCGAACAGGACTCTGTGCGCCGTGACATCGAAAGCTAAGACCGCCCTCGCCGCGTTTGCTTTGTGTGTGACAGCCGGCAGCGCAACGATGGCCGAAGTGACCTGTTCGGAACGCAGCTTTGACGGGCTGGCCTATACCGCCTGCGAAGTCGATCCGCGTGTCGATGACCTGCGCCTGTTTCTTGATGCACCCTCGGGCGAAAAATACGGGCAGTTCTCGACCCTCGACGGTGCCCTTGCGAAAGACGGCGAAACGCTCGTCTTTGCGATGAACGGCGGCATGTACCACGACGACCGTGCCCCGGTTGGGCATTTCATCGAGAACGGTCAGGAGATCATGCGCGTGATCCCGAATGCCGGACCGGGCAATTTCGGGTTGCTGCCGAACGGCGTGTTCTGCATACGCGACAACCGTGCCGATGTGATCGAAACGCTGGCGTATGACGCCGCGCGGCCCGAGTGCCGCTATGCCACGCAATCCGGCCCGATGCTGGTGATCGACGGAGACTTGCACCCAAGATTCCTCAAGGACAGCACGTCTCGCTATATCCGCAACGGGGTCGGCACTTCCAAAGACGGTAAGCGCGCGGTTTTTGTCATTTCCGATCAGGCCGTTACATTCCACGAATTCGGTCGCATCTTCCGCGATGATCTTGACCTGCCGAACGCCCTTTTCCTCGATGGCAGCGTATCGCGCCTACATGCGCCGCAGCTCAATCGCTCGGATTTCGGGCGCTGGTTGGGACCGATTGTCGGCGTGGTTGCTCCGCTTGGACGCTAGCAGGGTTGCGGTGGTGCGCGCAGCGCTCTACCTCTCTGCGGCAGAAAATATGGCTCCGGAGGCCCTATGACAGACACGCTTGAAAACCTGACGCAAAGCCTGTTGCAGCGCGCCAAGGAGGCCGGGGCCGATGCCGCCGACGTGTTGGCAGTGCGGGGCAACTCCATTTCCATCGACGTGCGCAACGGGGTTCTGGAACAGGCCGAGCGGTCCGAGGCAACGGATATCGGGTTGCGGGTTCTTGTCGGGCAGCGGGTCGCCAACGTGTCATCCTCGGATGTGCGGGCCGACAGCCTTGCCATCATGGCCGAACGGGCTGTGGCGATGGCACGCGAGGCACCGGAAGACCCCTATGTGGGATTGGCCGATCCGGGGCAATTGACTGAGAACCGTACGGCAGAGGGACTTGAACTGTACGATCCGACGCCGGAACCGGCACCCGCAGAGCTGGAGCAGGATGCACGTGACGCCGAAGCGGCGGCCTTGGCCGTTGAGGGCATCACGCAGGTGTCGGCCTCGTCTGGCGGTTACGGATCGCAAGACATCTATCTTGCTGCAAGCAATGGATTTTCCGGCGGCTATCAGCGCACTTCGCGCTCCACGTCCTGTGTGGCGATTGCGGGCACGGGTACCGGGATGGAACGGGATTACGACGGGGATCAGCGGATTTTCCAAGCAGATCTAAGGTCGCCTGCCGAAATCGGAAGGACTGCTGCGGAGCGGACTCTGGAACGAATAAATCCGCGCAAGCCCAAGACGGGGGCATATCCGGTGCTGTTCGACGAGCGGATTTCGTCGTCGCTGATCGGGCATCTGTTGATGGCGATCAACGGGGCTGCGATTGCGCGGCGGTCGTCCTGGGCCTTGGACCTTCTCGGGAAAGAGGTTCTACCGCAAGGGCTTAGCCTGACCGAAGACCCGCACCGCGTACGGGTCGGCGGGTCGCGCCCGTTCGATGCCGAAGGTCTCGCGACGCAGAAGCGCGACATCGTCAAGGACGGTGTGCTGACGGGCTGGACGCTTGATCTGGCCACGGCGCGGAAACTGGGGCTCGAATCCACGGCAAACGCAGCGCGTGGGACGACGGGTGGGCCATCACCCAGCGTGTCGAATGTGGCGCTTTCTCAAGGCGTTAAGGATCGCGCGGGGCTGATTTCCGATATGGGGACCGGGCTTGTCGTGACCTCCATGATCGGATCGACGATCAACCCGAACACCGGCGACTATTCGCGTGGCGCGGCCGGGTTCTGGGTCGAGAATGGCGAAGTCGCGTACCCGGTCAGCGGCGTGACGATTGCCGGGAACCTGATCGAAATGCTCAAGACAATTGTCCCGGCCAATGACGCCCGCCCGTGGCTCAGCCGTGTGGTACCGTCGCTCTTGGTGGAAGGTCTGACGCTTGCCGGAGAGTGATCTTGACCTTCTGACCGACGCCGCCCGTCAGGCTGGCGAGATCGCCCTTTACCACAAGGCTAAGGGCTTGGAAGTAGAGCATAAACCGGATGACGCCGGCCCCGTGACACAAGCGGATTTCGCGGTCGACAAGGCGCTGCGCGAGGCGCTGACCGCCGCGCGGCCCAGCTATGGCTGGCTGAGCGAAGAAACGCGGGACACGCCGGATCGGTTGGGGCGGGATCGGGTGTTTATCGTTGATCCGATCGACGGGACGCGGAGTTTCGTCAATGGCGAAACCACTTGGGCGCACTCCTTGGCCGTGGTCGATCAGGGAGTTGTCACGCAGGGTGTGGTTTACCTACCGGAAATGGATTTGCTGTATTCCGCTGACAGAACGGGTGGTGCGTACTGCAACGGAGATGCGCTAAGTGTTTCTGATATAAGTGATATTCACGCGGCTCGCATTCTGGCGACGAAGCCGAACATGGAGCCGAAGCACTGGCGTGATGACGTGCCGGGGTTTGCTCGGTCGCATCGTCCGTCGCTCGCCTATCGCCTGTGTCTGGTGGCACAGGGGAAATATGATGCGATGTTGACGTTTCGGCCGAGCTGGGAATGGGACATTGCGGCTGGGGCGCTTATTCTGTCCGAGGCCGGGGCGACAGTTACGGATCGAACCGGACATTCTTTGCGCTTTAACAATGCGTTACCGCAAACCGCAGGCGTTATCGGCGCAGGAGCGGGCCTGCACGGCCAGATCGCGGAGCGACTGGTCTACACGGGCCAATAACGCCGCTCTGTACGGTTCACATGGACGGACTGTACGGTTCGATATGGGGTTAAAAGACCTGCACCACTGAATGTTGGGATTTCCAGACTGTGCCGCCGCGTGCGCACTTTGTGCGTGGCCGACCGTACGGTTGGCATGTCTGAAACGTACAGTTGTTCCGTACGCTTGGTATCTTTGGCTCGATGGCCCCGCCAACTGAGTAACATGATCAAAGGGCGCACGATGCCGGATCGCCCCAGTGACCAAATCCAGGTCAGAGTACCTCGATCACATCCTTGTCGATGGCGAGCATGTAACCACGGCGGGCGATGTTCTTGATGAGCAATTCGCTGACCAGTTGATTGCCCAACCCGTCGCGGAGGCGTTTTATGCGGGTGGCTCCGGCGGCTTCGTCGCAATCTGCCTCTGACCGGCCGGAGATGATCGCTTCGATCTGGGCGCCGGAGAGCAGTTCGTCGTCGAGCCGCGCCTCCGCCAGAATCGAAATGGTCTCGATCATCGCGTCGGTCAGTTTGAAGCCCATCGTATTCAGGTAGACGGTGTTTTCCTCGCGGCTGACGATCAGGGAATTGACCTGAATGCCCGACCGTTCGATCTGCGCCATGCGGCGGTTGAGGATCACCAGCATCACAAGGAAGACAAGTGCAGCGATCAGCATGGCGGTGGCAAAGATCAGCAGCACGAAGATCGTGGTCCGGTAGCCTGCCAGCGTGTCGGAAAACGCGGTGCCGGATTGGGCGAGGATTTCGAGCAGTTTGACCTCAGCCTGCGAGGTCAGATCGTCGTTTTCGATGAAGATCTTTTCGACCCGTGAATTGAACGCATTGGCGTCGGGCAGGGTCAGGACAAGAAAAACGCCTGCCAGCACCAAGAGCGCCACGATCCCGCTGATGCCGATTGCAACAAGGCGGGTGCTCGAACGGCGCGTGTCAGTAACGGAGGTAGTTTTGTCCGGCACTGTCTTTCCTTTCGGCTAACCCTGTTTCATCAAAAACCGACACCACATTGAGCAGCGTCCAGCCTGACTGTGCAAGTCGGGTCTGTAACTGTTCCTTTGCCGAAGCGGGTGTGCAGGGCTCTGCGATCTCGGCCACACCGTAATGCAGCCGGAGGGGGGCATCCTGTTTCGCCTTGTAATCGGCATAACACGCAGCCTGTGCGGCGGCGGGCATACTGAGCGCGGCGAGGAGCAGAAAGGGAAGCGTGTGTTTCATGCGATCACCCTGCGTCCAAGCCCCGCGAAATTCAATAACGCAGGCACGGTTATCCAATAGCGCGGGGGCGATATTGCCTGACCTGCAAGGCCGGTCCGAGATCGGTGTCAGAGGCAGCGGCCCAAGCGCCCTGCCCCAGATCATGCCACCTCTGGCTTAACCGACAGCGAAAGGAATCCCCGCCATGTCACGCAAATTCATCGCAGCCGTTCTGGCCATCTCCACCACCATGGCCGCCGTTTCCGCGGCGCCCGTCCACGCTGCCTCGGAAGAGGACATCGCCAAGCTGCTGGCAGGCGCGGCAACGATTTTCATCATCGGGAAAGCGATCCAGAATTCCCGCGACGACGACCGCAAGGACAAGAAAAAGGATGAGGTTCGGCACTATGTTCCGGACCACCGCCCGCACCAGTCGAAACCACCCGCCTACGGCTATGACCGCCCAATTCCCAAGGTCATTCCGCGCGACGTAAAGCGACACAACGCAGCGGCCTTGCCGGCGCAATGTGTGCGGAGGATCGAAGGTGGTCGAGTTTCGCGTGTGGTGATGGGCCGTTGCCTTGAGCGCAACAGCATCAGCACGCGGTCTCTGCCAAAAGCCTGCCGCATGACGGTCGAAACCCGCCGAGGTGAAGCGCGCGCCTATGCGCTGCCCTGCTTGCGGCACCGTGGTTACACACTGGCGCGCTACTGATCAGCGCCGGGTCTGCGGGGGACTGTGGTCCTTTGTTCCCCGCGCCTTGCACGCATGGTGGCCTCGCACCATGCGTGCTTTTTGCATCGCGGAAGGGGGCTTGGCGCGATTGTGAGGGTCAGAGCGCGGAACCCGTTTGCACGGTGACTCGTTGAAATGTTATGCTGAGATGAATTCCTGTACGAGGTTTTGGGCACATGCACCGTCTGACACGCACGCTCTTGTGCGCGGCGTTTTTGGCTGCACCGGGAATCGGTGCTTCACAAGACCTTGACCTGAACATCTCGGGCGGCAGCGACGATCTGCGCAGTCAACTCAAGGACGCCATGTCGCTTTATGCGCTGGTGGATGCCGAGGACGCGACCCCACAAGCGCTGATCGCAGCCGCGCAAGCCGACTACGCGCGCATCGTTGCAGCGCTTTACGGTGGCGGGCGGTTCTCTCCGGTGGTTTCGATCAAGGTTGACGGGCGCGAGGCGTCAGAGATTTCTCCGTTCGAGGCACCGGCGTCGATCTCGAAAATCCTCATCGACATCGAGCTTGGACCCCGATTCACCTATGGCCGCGCCGAAATCGCACCTTTGGCTGAAGGTACGGAGATACCCGAAACCTTTCGCCCCGGAGAGCGGGCGGGCACTGCGCCGATCCGCGATGCGGTGTCGGCGGGCATCAGCGGCTGGCGCAATGTGGGCCACGCGAAAGCGCGTCTGGCCGACCAGCAGATCGTTGCGGACCACCCGAACCGTGAATTGGACGTGCGGCTGCGGCTGGAGCCGGGGCCGAAGCTTCGGTTCGGTGAGGTGATCGTGACCGGCAATGACCGGGTGCGCCGGACGCGTATCCGCGAAATGGCCGGACTGCCGGTCGGTGAGGTGTTTGACCCGCAGGAGATTGCAGAGGCAGAGCGTCGTTTGCGCCAGACCGGCGTGTTCAGTTCGGTCGCGGTGTCCGAGGCCGAAACCCCGAATGCCGATGGCACGCTTGATCTGGCCTTGCAGGTGGCCGAACAAAAGCCGCGCCGGTTTGGATTTGGTGCCGAGGTGTCGACGCAAGAAGGCGGCAAGGTCAGCGCGTTCTGGCTGCACCGCAATCTGTTCCAAGGCGCCGAGCGGTTGCGCATCGAAGGCGAGGTGTCGGGAATCGGCACTGATACGGACGAGATGGATTACGCGCTGACGCTGACCTATGGGCGGCCCGCGACCTTTACCCCGGACACGGAGTTCTACCTGACCGCCGGTATCGAACAGTTGAACGAGCCGGGGTTCATGAGCAATCAGGCCGGAGTGATCGCGGGTCTGTCGCATCGGTTTTCCGACCAGCTGAGCGGCACGTTCGGGCTGGGCTATCGCTACTTGGACACCAAAGACGCCTTTGGTGAGCGTGAGTTCCAACTGCTTTTGGCGACGCTGGGCGCGACCTATGACACGCGCAATGACAGCCTGAACCCGACGGGTGGCTATTACCTGTCGGCCACCGGCACACCGTTTATGGGTCTTGATAAGACCGAGAGCGGGTTCCGCCTGGTCTCGGACGCGCGGGCCTATGTTGGGTTCGGCGCGGATGACCGGTTTGTCCTTGCAGGGCGGGCGCAGATCGGATCGGTCTGGGGGCCGAGCCTTGAGGATACGGTGCCGGATTACCTGTTCTATTCGGGTGGCGGTGGCACCGTGCGCGGTGTGCCCTATCAATCCTTGGGCGTGACCCTTCCCAATGACGAATTCACCGGCGGGCAGAGCTTCGCCGCGGTGTCGGCAGAGCTGCGCGCGATGGTGCGGCCGAATATCGGGCTGGTCGGGTTTTATGATGCGGGCATGGTCACCGAGGAAAGCGGCTTTGCCGGTGACAGCGACTGGCACGCAGGGGCCGGGTTCGGGTTGCGTTACAACACCGGGATCGGCCCGATCCGCGTGGACATCGCGACGCCTGTGACCGGGGACGGCGCGGGCAAGGATTACGAGCTTTACATCGGCATTGGCCAGGCTTTCTGATATGCGCTTAATCGCGACCCTTCTCGTTTTTCTGTTCTGGCCGATCGTCAGCTTTGCGCAGGATGGTGACGACGACCCCGGTTATCTGGCCGGGCTGTTGCAGGATGCGCTGTCCGGCGCGGGCCGCGATGTGCGTATCCGGGGCTTTGAGGGCGCGTTGTCCAGCGAGGCGACAATTGCCTCGATGGCGATCTCGGACGATCAGGGCGAGTGGTTCCGGGCGGAGAACATCGTGCTGGATTGGCGGCGCGCGGCGTTGCTGCGAGGGATCGTGGATGTGACCTCGTTCAGCGCTGAGAGTGTTGTGGTGTCGCGAGCGCCGGACGCGGGTGAAGACCTTCCCAGCGCCGAGGCCAAACCGTTCACCATCCCGGATTTGCCGGTTGAAATTCGGATCGAGCGGTTCGCGGTGGAGTCCCTGCAACTGGGCGCACCGCTTTTGGGAGAGGCCGCCGAGTTCACGATCACCGGAGCGGCGCGGCTGGCGGATGGCGGGGCCGATCTGGAGCTTAATCTGGAGCGTGTGGACGGCAAGCAATCGCAGATCGCATTGGCTGGCAGCTATGATCCCTCGTCGCGGCAACTGGTTGTGGACCTGAATGCCGAAGAGGCGGCGGGTGGGCTTGCGGGGACGTTGCTGGGCATCCCGGGTGCGCCGTCCTTGGCGCTGACCGTGCAAGGCGAAGGGCTGGTCGATGACTTTACCGCGGATATTGCGCTGGCGACCGATGGTCGGCCGCGCATCACCGGGTCGGTGGAAATTCTGGCGCCGCAGGAGACCGGCACATGGGATGTGCGGGTTGATATAACCGGCGATCCAACACCGCTTTTGACCGAGGAAACGCGCGCGTTTTTCGGCAACGATATCGGGCTGCGGGCGCGGGTGGTACGCGAGGCGACGGGCCGAACCGAATTGCCGGAATTCGCATTGACCGCCGATGCACTGTCGCTGACCGGCAGTGCCGCAATTTCGGAAACCGGCTGGCTGGAGGCGCTGGATGCCGAAGGGCGGATCGCGAACCCGGAAGGTGGGCCGGTGGTGCTGCCGTTTGGCGGGGGCGACACGCAGGTGGCCGAAGTTACATTTGATGCGGCGCTGAACGGCGATGTGACCTTTGATGCGCGGCTGGAAGAGTTCGTCAGCCCGGCGGCAACGCTGGAGGCGCTGACCATCACCGGGCGTGGGCAGATCGACCAGCAGAGTTTTGCGCAGCAGGAAGGCGAATTCGGGTTGGACCTGACCTTTGCCGCCGACGCGCTGGCGCTGACCGATCCGGCTTTGGCAGAGGCCGTGGGCACCGATCTGGCAGGCGCGGCGCGCGTGGATTATCGCAGCGGGAATCCGGTGCGCGTGACTGGACTTGAGGTCAACGGCGAGGATTACGGGCTGGACGGGACGGCAAGCTGGAGCTTCAGCGAGGTGATGCCGCTGACGCTGGACCTGAAGCTGGTGGCCGAGAACATAACGCGGTTCTCCGCAATCGCGGGGCGCGATTTGGCTGGACGCGTCGATGTTGCCGTCGATGGTCGGGTCGGGCCGATTTCGGGCATGTTCGATCTGGCGGTTGATGGCACCACGCTTGATCTGTCGATTGGCGAGGACATGGTGGACCGTCTCTTGGCGGGCGTCGGGTCTGTACGCCTTGATGCGCGGCGCGACGAAACTGGCACAACGCTGCGCGAAGTGCGTGTGGTCAAACCGGCGATTGATTTTGAAGCCAATGGCAAGATCACAAGCCAGGACACGTCTCTTCGGTTTGACGGCACTTTGCGCAATCTTGACCGCGTCTATCCCGGAGAGGCGGCAGGGTCGGCCAAGCTGAATGGTCGTGTGATCCTTGCTGGAACCACCCTGCGCAATCTGGAAGTGATGGCGGACCTGTCGAACCAAAGCTCTTTGGTGCGGCTGCCCTTTGGCGGCGGGCTGACACTGCAATCGGGGACAGTGGATCTGGCTGCGACCGGCGGGCCGAATGGTCGTTGGACGGCGAATGTCGGTGTGCGCGATCTGGATGCGCCGCAGGTGGCGGCGACTGCGCTGACACTGACCGGGGAGGGTCTAATCAGCCAGACTGAGACTGGCGGTCTTGTGTCGGCCGGAGGTGATCTGCGGTTGAATGGATCGAACCTGCAATTGAGCGATGCGCGGTTTGCACAGGCCATCGGGCGCAATCCGACGGTCACGACGCAGATCGAGTGGGTGCAGGCGTCCGAGCGGCTGACGGTGCAGGCCATTAATCTGAGCACGGGCGCGATTGATGCCACCGGTTCGGCGATGGTGAGCCAGACGCTGAGCGCTCCGGACGTGCAATTTGCGCTGTCGCTTCTGGCAGACAGTCTTGCGCCACTGTCGGGACTTGCCGGGCAACCGCTGAGCGGTGCGGCACAGATCGACGTGAGCGGCACCTATGTGGATGGTGGTGCCTTCGACGTGACCGCACGCGGTCAGGGCACGGGGCTCGGCATCAACAATGCCACTGTGGATCGTCTTCTGGCTGGGGTCACACGGTTCGAAGTGGGCGCATCCGGGCAAAACGGTGCCTTGGAGCAGGTGTTTGCCGATGTGCAGAACCCAGAGATCACCGCACGCGTAAGCGGGCCGCTGAGTGGTTTGGCGATTGACGCGCGGCTGGCGAATGTCGGGTTGATCGCGCCGGATTTCCAAGGCGCACTGGTGATCGATGGGACGGTTGGTCAGCAGAATGGCGGCTATGCCGTCGATGTCGATCTGAACGGTCCGGGGGGCACCACGCTTGCGGTGGATGGCACCGTTGCGTCGGGCAATCAGGCCAACCTTTCGATGAACGGCTCTGCCCCACTGGGGCTGGCCAATGTGTTCATTGCGCCGCGGAGGTTGAATGGCCGGGCCAATCTGGACCTGCGCATTGACGGACCGCTGGCGCTGTCCAGCCTGTCAGGAACGATCACACCCGAAGGCGCAGAGTTCAGCGCGCCTACACTGGGCATCATACTGTCTCCGATCACCGGCCAGATCGGAATGAGCAATGGCGCGGCGCAGATCAATCTGGCGGCGCAGGGCAATCACGGCGGATCGATCGATGTGGCCGGGCGGCTGGGTCTGACCACGTTGGACGCGGCGATTACCGCAACGCTGACACGGTTTGGCGTGCGCGACCCCGACCTTTACGACACCAGCATTGATGGCACCGTGTCGCTGACCGGCCCGATTGGGCGCAACCTTCTGATCAGCGGTGACTTGCGGCTGAACGAAACCGAGATTCAGGTGCCCTCGACCGGCGTATCTGCGCTTGGGGACATTCCGCCGATCGACCATCTTGGGGCGACCCGTCCGGTGATGCGTACCTTGGATCAGGCTGGGTTGTCGGCCACGGCGGACAGCGCAGTGGAAGAGGTGCGCGGACCGTCGAGCACGCGGCTGGACCTGACGCTGACCGCACCGGGACAGGTGTTCGTGCGCGGTCGCGGGCTTGATGCGGAACTGGCAGGGCAATTGCGGCTGACCGGACCGACATCGGACATCATCCCGCAGGGCGGGTTCGAACTGGTGCGCGGTCGTCTGGACATTCTGAACCAGCGCTTCACGCTGGACGAAGGGCGCATCCAGATGAGCGGCAGCTTTAACCCGGTGTTGCGCTTTGTGGCCGAGACCGACGCCAATGGAATCATCGTGCGGGTCATTCTCGACGGGCCAGCCTCATCGCCGGAGATTTCGTTCTCGTCGGTGCCGGAACTGCCGGAGGACGAGGTTCTGGCACAGCTTCTGTTTGGGCGGGATTTGTCGAACCTGTCGGCCTTGCAGGCGCTGGAACTGGCGAATGCGGTTGCGGTATTGGCCGGTCGCCAGGGTGTCGGGCTGTTGTCGCGCCTGCGGGACGGGTTCGGGCTGGACGATCTGGACGTGAGTCAGACCGAGGATGGCGGCACGGCGGTGCGCGCAGGCAAGTACATTTCCGACAACATCTATTCCGATGTTGTGGTGGAAAGCGGCGGTCGGGCCGAGATCAATCTCAACCTCGATGTGACGTCCGAGATCACTGCACGGGGCAGCGTGGACAACACCGGCAACTCGTCTCTGGGTGTGTTCTTTGAGCGGGATTACTGAGCCGGGATTGGCCGGTGGCCAGCCCCGCTTAAAAGAACATGTCCCGGATCGGGCGATTTCTGTGGTTGATCATGGCTGCGTCGAGGGCGCCGAAAAACATCACTGCTTCATCCGTCGTCAAGTGACGCACGGTGTTACGGCCGATCCTGGACACTTCCCACGCATCGTCCGCGACAATATCGAGGCCGGCGCAAGGTGCTTCGCAGAGCTGCCACAAACCGCCCGCGATCTGGATCGCGTCTGACGCTTCGAATTGTGGCTGAAAGACCCTGACGGCGCTTGGCGGCGTGTCGGTGATTTCGATGCCATGTATGCCAATCAAGTCACCTGCCTTGACCGAGACATGGGAGGCATCGACCAAGTCGGTGAAGGGGCTGCTTTCGAAGACGAGACGGCTGTCCTGCTGGACCAAGACGCTTTCGTCATTTCCCAGCGCGCCTTCGGGCACCAAGAGAGGCCGGACATTTCTCGGGCAGGACACGGTGTTGTGCCAGATGTCGTACCGGCTGAAGCGCAAGGACGGGCGCGGATCGCCGGATAGGACAGACCATTGATCCGAGATGTCGATTGTTTCGACGGGTCGCCAGCCAGATGCGGTGCGCACCGTGGTGCCTTCGATGATGCCGGGAAGGCCGCATTGAGAACAGCCGGTTTCACTTCGTCTGATTTCGCAAGCTCTATTTCTTAAGAAAAACATGATGGCTCTCGCTAATGACGTGTTTGAATATCTAAATGGTATGAGCAGACCGGCGAGTCGCGGAAGAGACCACAACCAAAGAGAGTCGCTTCGCGCGGAAGTGCGAAAGATGTTGGCCATTTTGCGCAGGTGCGAACCCTCTTCGGCCAAGATCAAGAGTGTTAGGCGTCGCCCCAGTTCAAGAGGCGCGGCAGGCATATCGGGGAACACGCAGATGCACCGTGCCGGGTCGTTTTCGGGGTGGATTGTGAAAGGTCTTGCAGACTCGGACGACGCTCCGTATATGACCCTCAACAGCGGCGTGTTGGCTTCGGTCGGCACCCACCGAAATCTTCAACGGGCCGCGCGCCCGTTTTTTTGTGTTTGGAGCACTGCACCATAATGTCTGACCTGATCGCAAAAGCCGCGATGGACCGACGTCTGGCCGAGATCGTTGCCCCTGTCATCGAGGACATGGGGTTCGAGCTGGTGCGCATCCGGTTGATGAGCGGCAAGTCCCCGACGCTGCAGATCATGGCCGAACGCCCCGAGGGCGGGATCGAAGTTGATGAATGCGCAGCCATCAGCACCGCGGTGAGCGCGACGCTCGACGTCGAAGACCCGATTCTCGACGCCTATACGCTGGAAGTGTCCTCGCCCGGCATCGACCGGCCTTTGACCCGGCTCAAGGACTTTGAGACCTTTGAAGGGTATGAGGCGAAGATCGAAACCGCCGACATGATCGACGGACGCAAGCGCTTTAAGGGCGTGCTGGCCGGCGTCGAGGGCGACGAAGTTCTGATCAATATCGAAGAAGGCACCGTCGGGCTGAAGTTCGACTGGCTGACCGATGCCAAGCTGGTCCTGACCGACGAGCTGATCAAGGAAATGCTGAAGGCCCGCAAAGCCCAAGGCTTTGACGAGACCAAATTTGACGACGTGATTGAGGCCGAAGGGCCCGAAGAGGAGTAAGACCGATGGCAATCACTTCCGCCAACCAGTTGGAACTGTTGCAGACCGCAGAGGCGGTGGCGCGCGAAAAGATGATCGACCCCGGGTTGGTTGTCGAAGCGATGGAAGAAAGCCTCGCCCGTGCAGCCAAGTCGCGTTACGGGTCCGAGATGGACATCCGCGTGAAGATCGACCGCAAGACCGGTCGTGCGACCTTCACCCGGGTGCGCACCGTGGTCGATGAAGAAGAATACGAGAACTACCAGGCGGAGTTCACGATCGACAGCGCCAAGCCCTATTTCGAGGCACCGAAGCCGAACCAGAACGCTGCCTGGATGCGTGACGGTCAGGCGGTAACCGATTTCGCGGGTGGCCCGCAGGTTGGCGACATGTTCACCGAAGAAGTGCCCCCGGTGGAAATGGGCCGGATCGCGGCGCAGTCGGCCAAGCAGGTGATCCTGCAGAAAGTGCGCGAAGCCGAGCGTGATCGTCAGTACGAAGAATTCAAGGATCGCGCGGGTACCATCATCAACGGTGTGGTCAAGCGCGAGGAATACGGCAACGTCATCGTCGATGTGGGCCGGGGCGAAGGTATCCTGCGCCGCAACGAGAAGATCGGACGCGAAAGCTATCGCAATGGCGACCGCATCCGCTGCTACATCAAGGATGTGCGCCGCGAGACCCGTGGGCCGCAGATCTTCCTGTCGCGGACCGCGCCCGAGTTCATGGCCGAGCTGTTCAAGATGGAAGTGCCGGAAATCTATGACGGCATCATCGAGATCAAGGCCGTTGCCCGTGATCCGGGATCGCGCGCGAAGATCGCAGTGATTTCCTATGACGGGTCGATTGATCCGGTGGGTGCCTGCGTCGGTATGCGCGGCAGTCGCGTACAGGCGGTTGTGAACGAGCTTCAGGGCGAAAAGATCGACATCATCCCGTGGAACGAAGATGTGCCGACCTTCCTTGTGAACGCGTTGCAGCCCGCCGAGGTAAGCAAGGTGGTTCTGGACGAAGATGCAGAGCGCATCGAAGTTGTTGTTCCGGACGAGCAGCTGTCGCTGGCCATTGGTCGCCGCGGTCAGAACGTGCGTCTGGCGTCGCAGCTGACCGGCCTCGACATCGACATCATGACCGAGGAAGAAGAATCGGCGCGTCGTCAGAAAGAGTTCGAAGAGCGTACGCAGCTGTTCATGGACACGCTGGATCTGGATGAATTCTTTGCCCAGCTTCTGGTGGCCGAAGGCTTCACCAACCTCGAAGAAGTCGCCTATGTCGAGCTGGACGAACTGCTGGTCATCGACGGTGTGGATGAAGGCACCGCCGAAGAACTGCAGACCCGTGCCCGCGAATTCCTGGAAGAGCAGGCCAAGAAAGCCCTCGAAAACGCCCGTGCACTGGGTGCCGAGGACAGCCTGATCAACTTTGAAGGTCTGACACCGCAGATGGTCGAAGTGCTGGCCAAGGACGGCGTCAAGACGCTCGAAGATTTCGCAACCTGTGCGGACTGGGAACTGGCTGGCGGCTGGACCACCGAGAATGGCGAGCGTCACAAGGATGAAGGTCTGCTTGAGCCCTTCGACATGTCGCTGGAAGAGGCGCAGCATCTGGTGATGACCGCGCGCGTTCTGTTGGGCTGGGTCGATCCGACCGAGCTTGAGGAAGAAGAAGCCGACGACGAGGACGTCGACGGTATGGAAGAAGAGCAGGCCTGACCTGCGCTGATTTAAGGGACGACGACACACGTGACACGCGGTGGCAAAGATAAAGATCGGGAGAGCGGACCGGAACGCAAATGTATTGCGACCGGAGAGGTGCGCCCGAAAGCCCAGCTGATCCGTTTTGTCGTCGGCCCCGAGGATCAACTGGTTCCCGATCTGGCGGAAAAACTGCCGGGTCGGGGCATCTGGGTGACGGCCACGAAGGCAGCCCTTGAAACCGCGCTGAAAAAGAACATGTTTCACAGGGCGGCGAAGACGCAATTGCGCGTGTCCGAAACGCTGGTTTCCGATCTCGAGCAACAGCTTGCACGCCGTGTCGTCGATCTGATAAGTCTCAGCCGCAAATCCGGCGTGGCGGTTTCTGGCTATGAAAAGGTCAAGGACGCCCTGTCCAAGGAAGTCGCGGAAGTATTGTTGCAAGCGACGGATGGATCGAGCCGCGGGAAATCGAAACTCAGTACTCCGCATTACGGCCATTACATCGGCTGGCTCACGGCGGATGAGCTTGGAATGGCCTTTGGGCGACAAACTGTGATACATGCCGCGCTTGGCGCTGGCGGACTCACGCAACGTGTTGTAGAGGAAGCCCAAAGATTGAAGGGCTTTCGCATCGGAACGTCTGATGCAAAGACAGCGGCAGGGGCCGCTGGGAAGGAAAAAAGAGCTAAATGAGCGATAACGACGGCAAAAAGACTTTGGGTTTGCGCGGCGGTTCCCGATCGGGAAACGTAAAGCAGAGCTTTAGCCACGGGCGTACGAAGAACGTCGTGGTGGAGACCAAGCGCAAGCGCGTTGTGGTACCAAAACCCGGCGCGTCCCAGTCTGGCTCGGGCGGATCTGCGAGTGCGGCGGTTGCTGCGGCGGGGAACAAGCGTCCTGCGGGGATTTCCGACGCAGAGATGGAACGCCGCCTGAAAGCGCTTCAGGCTGCGAAGGCCCGCGAAGGCGAGGAAGCCGCGCAGCGCGAAGCCGAAGAAAAAGCCCGCGCTGAAGAGCGTGAACGGATGCGTGCGGAAAAAGAGGCCAAGGAGCGCGAACAGCGCGAGGCCGAAGAGCGCGCGCGCCAGAAGGCCGAGGAAGAAGAGCGCAAGGCCCGTGAAGCTGCTGAAGCTGCCAAAAAAGCGGCAGCTGCACCGGCCGAAGCCCCTGCGGCACGTCAGCCTGCCGGTGGCGGTGGACCGAAGCCGTCGCAAGCGGCACCGCGCAAGGTGGATCGCGAACGCGAAGACCGCGGTCGTCGCAAAGGTGACGATTCCGAACGTCGTTCCGGCAAGCTCACGCTGAACCAGGCTTTGGGCGGCGAAGGCGGTCGTCAGAAATCCATGGCTGCAATGAAGCGCAAGCAGGAGCGGGCGCGTCAGAAAGCCATGGGTGGCAACCAGCCGCGCGAAAAAGTTGTGCGCGACGTTCAGTTGCCCGAGGCGATCACCGTGGCCGAACTGGCAAACCGGATGGCCGAGCGTGTGGGCGATGTGGTCAAGGCGTTGATGAACAACGGCATCATGGCGACGCAGAACCAGACGATCGACGCGGATACTGCGGAACTCATCATCGAAGAGTTCGGCCACAAGGTTACCCGCGTTTCGGATGCGGATGTCGAGGACGTCATCAAGGAAGTTGAAGACTCTCAGGAAGACCTCAAGCCGCGCCCGCCGGTCATCACGATCATGGGCCACGTCGACCACGGCAAGACATCGCTGCTGGACGCGATCCGCGAAACCAACGTCACCTCTGGTGAAGCTGGCGGGATCACACAGCATATCGGCGCCTATCAGGTGACCACGAAAGACGGGGCGGTTCTGTCGTTCCTCGACACTCCGGGCCACGCGGCGTTCACGTCGATGCGTTCGCGCGGTGCTCAGGTGACGGATATCGTTGTTCTGGTTGTGGCAGCCGATGACGCGGTGATGCCGCAGACCGTTGAAGCGATCAACCACGCCAAAGCGGCCAAGGTTCCGATGATCGTGGCGATCAACAAGATCGATAAGCCAAGCGCGAACCCGACCAAGGTGCGCACCGACCTGCTGCAACACGAGGTTGTCGTGGAGCAGATGTCCGGTGAAGTGCAGGACGTCGAAGTGTCGGCGCATACCGGTCAGGGCCTGCCGGAACTGCTGGAAGCGATTGCGCTTCAGGCGGAAATCCTCGAACTCAAGGCTAACCCGGATCGCGCGGCACAGGGTGCTGTGATCGAAGCGCAGCTTGACGTGGGCCGTGGACCGGTTGCAACGGTTCTCGTGCAGAACGGCACGCTGCGTCAGGGCGATATCTTCGTTGTGGGTGAGCAGTACGGTAAAGTCCGCGCGCTGATCAACGACAAGGGTGAACGCGTCAAGGAAGCGGGCCCGTCGGTACCTGTCGAGGTGCTGGGTCTGAACGGCACACCCGAAGCGGGTGACGTGCTCAACGTGACCGAGACCGAAGCGCAGGCACGCGAGATCGCGGAATACCGCGCCAACGTCGCCAAGGAAAAGCGCGCGGCACTGGGTGCGGCAACGACGCTCGAGCAACTGATGAAGAAGGCCAAGGACGACGAGAACGTCTCGGAGCTTCCGGTGCTGGTCAAAGCAGACGTGCAGGGTTCGGCCGAAGCCATCGTTCAGGCGCTGGAGAAAGTCGGCAACGACGAGGTGCGCGTGCGCGTGCTGCACTCTGGCGTGGGTGCGATCACCGAGACCGATATCGGCCTTGCCGAAGCATCGGGCTGCCCGGTCATCGGCTTCAACGTTCGTGCCAACGCATCGGCGCGGAACACCGCGAACCAGAAGGGTGTCGAGATTCGCTATTACAGCGTCATCTATGACCTCGTGGACGATGTGAAAGCGGCGGCCTCTGGCCTGCTCAGCGCCGAGATCAAGGAGACCTTCATCGGCTATGCCGAGATCAAGGAAGTCTTCAAGGTGTCGAACGTGGGCAAGGTTGCCGGCTGTCTGGTCACCGAAGGGGTCGCCCGCCGCAGCGCCGGTGTGCGCCTGCTGCGCGACAACGTGGTTATCCACGAAGGTACGCTCAAGACGCTCAAGCGCTTCAAGGACGAAGTGCCCGAAGTTCAGTCCGGTCAGGAATGCGGGATGGCCTTCGAAAACTACGACGATATCCGCCCAGGCGACGTCATCGAAATCTTCGAGCGTCAGGAAGTGGAACGTACGCTGGATTGATCCGGCAGGTAGATGGAAACAGAAAAGGGCAGCGTCACCGCTGCCCTTTTTCTTTGTAAAACGCCGTCGGGACGGTGCGGGACTGTTCAGCCCGGCGTCGCAACAGGCAGACCGGTGAAGATCCGGCTACCGACACGCACAGAGATACGACCGTCAGGCAGGGTTTTCTCAAGAATACCCTGCACAGACATGCAACTTCCGATGATGATTGTCTTCAGCATGTCAAATCTCCCCCAAGTTCTGACAATTCTTAAGTAGTGGGCTGCCTGAATCTTTGCCACAAAAAAAACATATTTCCCGTTTTTTGGGCAGCTTGTGTGCTGAGATCAGAGCCAATCCCGCAAAATGGGGATCAGCGGAATATCAGCCGGGGGCATGGGATAGTCTCTGAGCTGGTTCGCCCGCACCCATTTCAGCGCCTGTCCCTCTTTTGATTCGGGGGTGCCGTTCCATTTGCGGCAGGCAAAGAGCGGCATCAGCAGGTGGAATTTCTCGTAGCTGTGCGACGCGAAGGTGAGCGGGGCAAGGCAGCTTTGCCATGTGTCGATGCCCAGTTCTTCGTGCAGTTCGCGGATCAGCGCCTCTTCGGGGGTCTCACCCGGCTCGACCTTGCCGCCCGGGAATTCCCAAAGACCCGCCATGGATTTGCCCTCGGGACGTTGGGCCAGAAGGATGCGCCCATCGGGGTCGATGAGCGCAACTGCAGAAACAAGGACGACGGTCACGAGCGGTAATCAGCGTTGATCGAGATGTAGCCGTGGGTCAGGTCACAGGTCCAGACGGTCGCAGTGCCGCTTCCCATGCCGAGATCGACGGTCATGGAAATGTTTTCCTGCTTCATGATCGCCGCGCCCTGCTCTTCGCGGTAGCCGGGATCGACCCAACCTTTGGTGGCCACTTTCACATCCCCGAAGGAGATGCTGAGCGTGTCGCGGTCGGCGGGTGCCCCGGACTTACCGATGGCCATCACCACACGCCCCCAGTTGGGGTCTTCGCCAGCGATGGCAGTTTTGACCAGCGGGGAGTTGGCGATGGACATGGCGTGGGTCTTGGCATCGGCGTCGTTGAGAGCGCCGGTGACAGTGATCTCCAGGAACTTGGTGGCCCCCTCGCCGTCACGGACCACCTGATGGGCCAGATCCTGCATCACATGGTGCAGCGCGTCGCGGAACGCGGTGTCCTTGGCCGTGACGCCCACGCCAGAGGCGCCTGTTGCCGCGACGAGGAGCGTATCCGACGTGGAGGTGTCGCTGTCCACGGTGATACTGTTGAAGGTCTTTTCGTTGATCTCGGATACCAGCGCTTGCAGATCGGACTGCGCGATCTTGGCGTCGGTGAAAATGTAGACCAGCATCGTCGCCATATCCGGCGCGATCATTCCCGAACCTTTGGCGATGCCCGCGATGGTGACTTTGCCCCCCGGCAGGTCGACAGAGGTGGTCGATCCTTTCGGGAAGGTGTCGGTGGTCATGATCGCCTTGGCGGCGTTCGGCAGTCCGGCCTCGTCCAGGTTGCCGTACAGCTCTTCGACCTTGGCCGCGATCCGGTCATGCGGCAGACGCTCGCCGATCACGCCGGTGGAGCTTGTGAAGACGCGGGTGACGGGCAGGCCGGTCACGCGGGCAACTTCGGCACAAATGGCGTGAACGGATTCGTCCCCTGCACGGCCCGTGAAGGCGTTTGAGTTGCCGGAGTTGACGATTATGGCTGCGCCGCCCTCGTCCTCAAGCCGGATTTTCGACTGGCAATCCAGCACGTTCGCCGACCGCGTGGCGGATTTTGTGAACGCGCCCGCCACGCAGCTTCCCGGATCGAGAAAAGCTAACATCACGTCGGTTCGACCGGCGTATTTGACGCCCGCGGCAGCGGTAGCAAACCTGGCACCCTTGATGACCGGCAGCGTTGGGAAGCTGGCGGGTGCAAGCGGAGAAACCGATGTGATTTTAGCCAATTCCTAATCCTCCAATAGACCGATATTGCTCAGGACAGAGGTGTCGACCTCTTCCTTTGCGGTGCGTGTGATGTCAGCGGCGTTGGTCAGTTCGTCGATCTTCTGGCTGACGGCCTGCTGGCTGAGTTGTCCTTCGATCTCGGCGCGCACCGCGTCAAGTGTGGGCGCTTCCTGAGCGCGCTTTTCGTTCAGGATAATGACGTGCCAGCCGAATTGAGTTTGCACCGGGCCGGAGATCGCCCCGACTTCGAGTTCTTCCACAGCAGCTTGGAATTCAGGAACCATCATGCCAGCGGCGAACCAGCCGAGCTCACCGCCATTCGGACCGGAGGGGCCGGTGGATTTCGCGCGGGCCACCTCGGCGAAGTCTGCGCCGCCGTTCAGTTCTTCGACGATCGCGGCGGCTTCTTCCTCGGTTTCCACCAAGATGTGCGAGGCGTTATATTCCTCGGACTGATCCGCTTGCAGGTAGGTCTGGTCGTAGATTTCCTGCACGGCGGCATCCGTCACGGCGGAGTCCACGATGCCTTCGATCACCTGCGCCGCCATCAGGGCGCGGCGTTCGTTTTCCAGTGCAAGCTGAATGCGGCGTGTCTCTTCACCGCTGTCCTGCTGGCTGAGCACGGTTTGTTGAACGATTTGATCCATGATGCCGTCCCAAAGCACGTCATCGGGCAATTGCTGGTACTGCTCGGGCAGGGACGCGCGCACCATCAGCATGTGGCCCAACGTGATTTCGGTGCCATTGACTGTGGCCACCACCGAGTCTGCCGTCAACGTGTCCTGCGCCTGCACCGGCAGGGCCAGTATCAGGGCGAACGCGCTTGCGGAGAGTTTCGTGATGAGATTCGTCATGTTTATCCTTCCAGAGCCGCCCGTACCCTTGGGGCGACATTGACAGTGTATTTCCCTGACCTTACATCGCCACAAGGCGCTGCAAAGCCAGTCGTTCCCCTGTGACATATGGGCTGTGTGCGAGGCGAGCAAGCAGATGCCGCACACGAAGATGTCAAAGCTGAAAGTGGATGAATGCTGGGATTAGGTAAAGTCGCGCGCAAGGTGTTCGGAACTCCGAACGACCGCAAAGTCAAGGCGACCCGCCCGCTGGTTGAAAAGATCAACGCACTGGAAGCGGAATTCGAAAAGCTCAACGATGCGCAGCTGATCGAAAAGACGAGCGAACTCAAGGCGCGCCATTCCAATGGCGAGGCGCTGGATGCGCTGCTGCCCGAGGCGTTTGCCAACTGCCGCGAGGCGGCAAAGCGCGCGCTGGGGCTGCGGGCCTTTGATGTGCAGCTGATGGGCGGGATTTTCCTGCATCAGGGCAATATCTCGGAAATGAAGACCGGTGAAGGTAAGACGCTTGTCGCGACCTTCCCCGCCTACCTGAACGCGCTCACCGGGCGCGGCGTGCATATCGTGACCGTGAACGACTATCTCGCCAAACGCGACAGCGAGTGGATGAGCAAGGTGTACGGCGCACTTGGCATGACCACAGGTGTTGTCTATCCGCGCCAGCCGGATGCGGAAAAGCAGGCCGCCTATGCCTGTGACATCACCTATGCCACCAACAACGAGCTTGGGTTCGACTACCTGCGCGACAACATGAAATCCGAGCTGAAGCAGATGTATCAGCGCGATCATTACATGGCGATTGTTGACGAGGTGGACTCGATCCTGATCGACGAGGCGCGGACGCCGCTCATCATCTCTGGTCCGGCGCAGGACCGCAGCGAATTGTATGTCGCCATCGACAAGGTGATCCCGTCGCTGACCGAAGAACATTTCACGCTGGATGAAAAGACGCGCAACGTGTCGTTCACCGACGAGGGCAACGAGTTCCTTGAAGAAACGCTGCAGGGGCTTGGCCTGCTGCCCGAGGATCAGTCGCTTTATGATCCGGAAAGCACCACGCTGATCCACCACATCAACCAGGGTCTGCGGGCGCACAAGCTGTACCAGAAAGACAAGGATTACATCGTCCGAGATGGCGAAGTCGTTCTGATCGACGAATTCACCGGGCGCATGATGGCCGGGCGGCGTTTGTCCGAAGGTCTGCACCAGGCGATCGAGGCGAAGGAAGGCTGCAACATTCAGCCCGAGAACGTGACACTCGCGTCTGTGACCTTCCAGAATTATTTCCGCCTTTATGAAAAGCTGGCCGGCATGACCGGTACGGCGGCGACCGAAGCAGACGAATTTGCCGAGATCTACGGTCTGGGTGTGGTCGAAGTGCCGACCAATCGCGCGATTGCGCGGATCGATGAGGACGACAAGGTCTATCGCACGGCGCAGGAAAAATACGACGCCATCGTGCTGGAGATCAAAGAGGCGCACGAAAAGGGCCAGCCGGTTCTTGTGGGCACGACCTCGATCGAAAAGTCCGAAATGCTGAGCCAGTTGCTGACCAAGGCGGGGCTCAAGCACAACGTTCTGAACGCGCGCCAGCACGAGCAGGAAGCGCAGATCGTCGCGGATGCCGGCAAGCTGGGCGCGATCACCATCGCCACCAACATGGCCGGTCGCGGGACCGACATCAAACTTGGCGGCAATGTCGAGTTCAAGATCATGGAGGCGATTGCCGCTGATCCTGAGGGCGACCCCGAGGCGATCCGCAAGCAGATCGAAGAAGGCCACACAGCCGACGAGGAAGCGGTCAAGGCCGCAGGCGGTCTGTTCGTTCTGGCCACTGAACGCCACGAAAGCCGCCGCATCGACAACCAGCTGCGCGGCCGCTCGGGCCGTCAGGGTGACCCCGGTCGCTCGTCCTTCTTCCTGTCGCTGGACGATGATCTGATGCGCATCTTCGGGTCCGAGCGACTGGACAAGGTGCTGTCGACGCTGGGCATGAAAGAAGGTGAGGCGATTGTGCACCCATGGGTGAACAAGTCGCTGGAACGCGCGCAGGCCAAGGTTGAGGGGCGCAACTTCGACATCCGTAAGCAGCTTCTCAAATTCGACGACGTGATGAACGATCAGCGGAAGGTGATCTTCAGCCAGCGCCGCGAGATCATGGAAGCGCAGGATCTGTCCGAGATCGCGCAGGACATGCGGCATCAGGTGATTGACGATCTTGTCGATACCTACATCCCGCCGAAAACCTATGCCGATCAGTGGAACACCGAAGGCTTGCAGACAGCCGTCGAGGAATTGATCGGCGTAGACGCGCCTGTCGTTCAGTGGGGCGACGAAGAAGGCGTTGATGCCGATGTGATCCGCGAACGTCTGGAAGAGGCGTCGGACGAGATGATGTCGCAGAAGGCCGAAGCCTTTGGCCCCGACACAATGCGCCAGATCGAAAAGCAGGTTCTGCTTCAGACCATCGACAGCAAGTGGCGCGAGCACCTTCTGACGCTGGAGCACTTGCGGTCGGTTGTTGGTTTCCGCGGCTACGCGCAACGTGATCCGCTCAACGAGTACAAGTCCGAAGCGTTCCAACTGTTCGAGTCGATGCTGGACAGCCTGCGTGAAGACGTGAGCAAGCAGCTAGGCAAGGTCAGACCGATGACCGAGGAAGAGCAGAAAGTAATGCTCCAGCAGATGGCTGCTCAGCAGGCGGCCATGGCGCGCGCAGCCGAAGCGGCAGCACCGCAGCAGGAAACAGCGGCCGTTGATCCCGAAGCGGCAATTGACGGGTTCGATGAAAACGACCCGACAACATGGGGAAACCCGGGCCGCAATGATGAATGCCCCTGCGGATCCGGCAAGAAATTCAAGCATTGTCACGGTCGGCTCGCCTAGAGCCGACCCGCCACAATCCGGTCTCAAACTGACCCTAACTGTGCCCTAGCCAAACCCAATTCGCCTGTCAGACAGCCATTGTACACGTACAACGGAGACTGACATGGACCGGAAGTTCACAGTTCGCATCGCCGCCGTAACGCTCTGCGCCGCCCTGGCCATTGGCGGCGCCATGCAGTCTTTCCCTTCGACACCCAAGCGAACCGTCGCGCAGGCGCCGGTCGTCGTGTCGGACGTTCAGCCGGTGTCATCGACGCCGCGTGACTTCGTACCGAAAGACTTGCCGGCAGTGGCTTTCTTGCCCGAGCAAATCGTATCGACGGCGGCCATCAGCGCGGACACGGTTGAGGATATTGTCATGCCGGAACCGTCGGTCGAGGCCGGTTTCGCCTGCGATGTCACAATGACGGCAACCCCCGTCGCCGGGGCAATGATGTCTGTCGACATCACGGCACCGTGCCACGGCAGCGAACGAGTGACCCTGCACCACAGCGGCCTGATGTTCACCATGCTGATGCAGCCCGATGGTGGGCTTTCCGTGGAAATACCCGCACTGACCGAGCAGGCGCTGGTGATCGCGTCCTTCCTTGACGGCGGCGGTGCGGTGGCAATGGCCGAGGTGAGTTCGGTTCCGTTTTATGATCGGGTGGTACTGCAATGGCGTGGTGATGCCGGGTTGCAATTACACGCACGGGAATTCGACGCCGAATATTTTGCCGACGGCCATATCTGGCATGGCGCCGGTGGTGATACATCGCGCGCTGCCACAGGTCAGGGAGGATTCCTGACCGTACTGGGCACCGGCGATGCGCCGGATGCGCTCTTGGCTGAGGTCTACACCTTCCCTTCGGGCATGACCCAGGCGGCGGGAACGGTTGCGCTGACCATCGAAACAGAGATCATCGCGTCGAACTGCGACAGCCGGGTAGAAGCGCAGACGCTGGAAATCCGGAACGGCGGCGAACTGACCTCGAAGGAACTGACCATCGACGTACCTGGGTGTGACGCGGTGGGGGATTTCTTGCTGTTGAAAAATCTTGTCGAAGACCTGACTATCGCCGCAAAATAACCGGGCGGGTCAAAGGCTCTTTTCAGATGAAACAGTTTTGTGCGGCGGGTCTTGCCGCACTTTTCCTATTTGTGACTGGCGCTTCGGTTCGCGCCGATGATGTAACGTTGCGGTCGCAGGACGGTGCTATCGAACTGTCGGGCACGCTTCTGGGATTTGACGGGCAGTTCTATCGGGTCCAGACGCAATACGGCGAACTGACGGTCGATGGCTCGGGCGTTTTGTGCGAAGGGCCGGGATGCCCGTCGCTGACCGACTTTGTGGCCGAATTGTCGATCTCCGGGTCTTCGACCATCGGAGAGGTGCTGATGCCCGCTCTGGTCGAAGGGTTTGCCCTTCAAGCCGGGATCAAAGCAGAGCGGATCACGCAGGACGAGACCCATTTCGAGTATGTGCTGTCCTCTGCTGATCGGAACACGCCAGTTGGCCGCTTCCGGTTCCGCGTGTCGAGCACCGATGAAGGTTTTGCCGATCTGTTGGCCGACGAGGCCGATCTTGTGATGGCGCTGCGCGAGATCCGGCGGGGCGAACTGGCACTGGCCGCCGAGGTGGGGCTTGGCCAGTTGGACGACGTGAACCGCAGTCGGGTTCTGGCGCTGGATGCGCTGACAGTGATCGTGTCCCCGAACAACCCTGTTGCCGCGATCTCTGTCTCCGATCTTGCCCGCATCCTGTCGGGCGAGATCGACAATTGGCGCACTCTGGGTGGTGTGGATGCGCCGATTTCGATTCACCTGCGCGACAAGCAATCCGGCATCGCGCAAGCGGTCGAGGATCGGGTTCTGCGACAGGCCGGGTTGGCGCTGGTCGAGGATGTGACCCGGCATCCGACAAATTCGGGCTTGGCCGACGCGGTGGCGCGCGATCAGCTTGCGCTTGGCGTGGCCAGCTATTCCGAGATCAGCAACAGCAAGCCTCTTGCCCTGACCGGCACCTGCGGGTTTCAACTGCGCGCCAATCGGCTGACCATCAAGACCGAGGACTACCCGCTGACGGCACCGATGTTTCTGTATGTGCCTGCCCGACGCTTGCCGAAACTCGCGCGCGAGTTTCTGTCTTATACGCGGAGCGGCCCGGCGCAGATCATCACCCGCCGTGCCGGTTTTGTGGATCAGGCACCTGAAGAGATTACCCTGAACGCGCAGGGCGACCGGTTTGCCAATGCTATCCGAGTCGCCGAAGGCGAGGCAGATTTGGCGGCGCTGAAACACATGGTCGATACGCTTTCGCCTTTGCGGCGGTTGTCCACGTCATTCCGGTTTGAGACGGGCGTTGCACGACTGGATGCGCAATCCAGGTCGAATGTGCAGCAATTGGCGCACGCGATCGAAGCGGGTGTCTATGATGGGCGGCATCTTGTGTTGGTCGGTTTCTCGGATGGGGAAGGCCCGGCGGAGGGCAACCTGCGGATCGCACAGCAACGCGCGCAGGCCGTGAAACAGGCGATCGAGGCCGCGGTGGAAACGGCCGATCTATCCCAAGTTCAACTGTCGATAGATGCGTTTGGCGAGGCGATGCCTATGGCATGCGACGACACAAGCTGGGGGCGGCAGGTGAACCGCCGGGTCGAGGTATGGGTGCGCTAGAGATAGCCTTCGGACTTGAAGCTGACCTCGCTGGATTCGCCGATGATCAGGTGGTCGTGCAGGGTGATGCCCACCACCTCACAAGCGCGCTGGATGGTTTCCGTCATATCGATATCCGCGTGTGACGGGGTTGGGTCACCGGAAGGGTGATTGTGCACGAGGATCAGCGCCGAGGCGTTGATGTCGAGCGCTCGCTTGATCACCTCACGCGGGTAGACAGGGACATGATCGACCGTGCCTCTGCCCTGGATTTCGTCGGTGATCAGGACGTTCTTGCGATCGAGGAACAGGATGCGGAACATCTCGGTGTCGCGGTGGGACATGGACACGCGGCAGTAGTCCAGCAACGCGTCCCAGCTTGAGATGACGGGTCGTTTCAGCACTTTGCCCTGTGACATGCGGTGGGTCGCCGCCTCAATCAGTTTGAGATCAAGGGCGGTTCTCGGACCCACACCCTCCACCTCGGCCAACCGTTCGATGGGGGCGGAGAGCACGCGGTTGAAGTCGCCAAAGGTGGCGATCAGCAGATAGGCGAGCGGTTTGACATCGCCGTTTCTAAGACTGCGGAAGAGGATCAGTTCCAGAAGTTCGTAGTCAGGGAGTGCTTCCGCGCCGCCCTCTAGAAACCGTTGTCGTAGGCGTTCGCGATGTCCGCGGATGTAGGACGGTTGTTTGGATTTCGACGAAGGCGCCGGTGCCGTTCCAGCGGCTTCAAATAGTGGAAGGTCGGGGGATCGGGAGCGCGCCATGCGCCAGTCTTGGCGCAGAAACCCTTAACGAAATGCTAACGGCCCCGCTTTGGGCGGGGCCGTTGGATCAGCCTTTCATGGAATCCCAAAAGCCTTTGACGGATTTGAAAAAGCTCTTGGATTCCGGGTTGTTGTCTTCGCTGAGTTCTTCGAACTCGCGTAGCAGTTCTTTCTGTTTGGCAGTCAGGTTGACCGGTGTTTCCACCGCGAGTTCGATGAACATATCGCCCTGCCCCGCACCACGCAGAGCGGGCATCCCTTTGCCACGCAGACGCATCTGACGGCCAGACTGGCTGCCGTTCGGGATGGCAACGCGGCTGCGGCCACCGTCGATGGTCGGCACTTCGATATTGCCGCCGAGAGCGGCAACCGTCATCGACACAGGAACACGGCAATGCAGGTGTACGCCGTCACGTTCGAACAGTTCGTGCTGTGCGACCTCGATGAAGATATAGAGATCTCCCGGAGGCCCACCGCGCAGGCCAGCCTCACCCTCACCGGCCAGCCGGATGCGGGTCCCGGTTTCAACACCTTTCGGGATGTTCACCGACAGAGCACGTTCTTTCTGTACGCGACCCGCACCAGAACAGGTCTTGCAGGGGTTCTTGATCGTCTGACCAAGACCTGAACAGGTCGGGCAGGTGCGTTCGACCGTAAAGAAGCCCTGAGTTGCACGGACCTTCCCCATGCCCGAACAGGTCGGACAGGTTGTGGGTTCAGCACCACCCTCGGCACCCGAGCCGTTACACGATCCACACTGGACCGAGGTGGGCACCTGAATGGTCTTTTGCAGGCCCTGATACGCGTCTTCGAGCGTCACACGCAGATTGTAGCGAAGGTCGGCCCCACGCGAGGCGCGCTGACGCCCGCCGCCACGGCCACCACCCATGAAATCGCCGAAGAGATCGTCAAAGACATCGGAAAACGCGCTGGCGAAATCGCCCTGCCCGCCGCCGCCAGGGCGACCACCGCCACCCATGCCGCCTTCGAAGGCTGCATGGCCGTAGCGGTCATAGGCCGCTTTCTTGTCGGCGTCCTTGAGAACTTCGTAGGCCTCGTTCGCCTCTTTGAACTGATCTTCGGCCTTGGGATTGTCTGCGTTGCGATCCGGGTGAAGCTCTTTCGCTTTGGAGCGATAGGCTTTCTTGATCTCGTCGGCAGAGGCGCCTTTCTTGAGGCCGAGCACTTCGTAGTAGTCACGTTTGGACATCATGCCCTCCTTCTACGGAACGAAAGAGGCCGGCCCGGTGTCCGGACCGGCCCCTTATCGGTTCCGCCCAACCAGCGTCAGGCGCGCTTGTTGTCGTCGAGATCTTCGAAATCAGCATCGACGATGCTGTCGTCGTCGTCACCGCCGCGATCCGCTGCTGCAGGTTCGGCTTCACCATCATCCTGCTGCGCCTTGTAGATCGCTTCGCCGAGTTTCATCGCCGCTTCGGTCACGTTCTGGATACCCGACTTGATCTTGTCGGCGGTCGACTTTTCGTTTTCCAGATCGTCCTTGAGCGCCGCGATGGCCAGTTCGATCGCCTCGACTGTGGTCGGGTCGACCTTGTCGCCATGCTCTTCGATCGATTTCTCGGTCGAATGGATGAGGCTTTCCGCCTGGTTGCGGGCCTCGACCATCTCGCGACGCTCTTTGTCGGCTTCGGCGTTTGCCTCGGCATCCTGAACCATCTTTTCGATGTCTTCGTCCGACAGGCCGCCAGATGCCTGGATGGTGATGTTCTGCTCTTTGCCGGTGCCTTTGTCCTTGGCGGACACGGACACGATACCGTTGGCGTCGATGTCGAACGTCACCTCGATCTGCGGCATACCGCGCGGTGCCGGCGGGATGTCTTCGAGGTTGAACTGACCTAGCATCTTGTTGTCGGCAGCCATCTCGCGCTCACCCTGGAACACGCGGATCGTCACAGCGTTCTGGTTGTCCTCGGCGGTGGAGAAGATTTGGCTCTTCTTCGTCGGGATCGTGGTGTTGCGGTCGATCAGGCGGGTGAACACGCCACCCAGAGTTTCGATGCCCAGCGACAGCGGGGTCACGTCGAGAAGGACAACGTCCTTCACGTCACCTTGCAGAACGCCAGCCTGAATGGCCGCGCCCAACGCCACAACCTCATCCGGATTCACACCTTTGTGCGGCTCTTTGCCGAAGAACTTGGTCACTTCGTCGACCACTTTCGGCATACGGGTCATACCACCAACCAGAACGACTTCGTCGATGTCGGAGGTCGAGAGACCGGCGTCTTTCAGAGCGGCGGCGCAAGGCTTCATCGACGCCTTGATCAGATCACCGACAAGGCTTTCCAGCTTGGCGCGGGTCAGCTTCATCACGAGGTGAAGCGGCTGGCCTGTCTTGCTATCCATCGAGATGAACGGCTGGTTGATTTCGGTCTGGCTCGAGCTCGAGAGTTCGATCTTGGCCTTTTCGGCAGCTTCTTTCAGACGCTGGAGCGCCATCTTGTCTTTGGTCAGGTCGACGCCGTTCTCTTTCTTGAACTCGTCGGCAAGGTAGTTGACGATCCGCATGTCGAAGTCTTCACCACCGAGGAACGTGTCGCCGTTGGTGGATTTCACTTCGAACAGGCCGTCGTCGATCTCGAGGATGGTCACGTCAAATGTACCACCGCCGAGGTCGTAGACCGCAATGGTGCGCGATTCTTTCTTGTCGAGGCCGTAGGCCAGCGCGGCAGCTGTCGGTTCGTTGATGATCCGCAGGACTTCGAGACCAGCGATCTTGCCCGCGTCCTTGGTTGCCTGACGTTGTGCGTCGTTGAAGTAGGCCGGAACGGTGATGACGGCCTGTGTCACTTCTTCGCCGAGATAGGACTCAGCGGTTTCCTTCATCTTTTGCAGGATGAAGGCGGAAATCTGGGAGGGGCTGTATTTTTCGCCCTTGGCGCGCACCCATGCGTCGCCATTGCCGCCGTCGATCACTTCGAACGGCATGTTCTTGCGGTCTTTGGCAAGATCCGGGTCGTCGTTGCGGCGGCCGATCAGACGCTTCACACCAAAGACAGTGTTTTCCGGGTTGGTCACAGCCTGGCGTTTTGCCGGCTGACCCACCAGACGCTCATCATCGGTGAATGCCACGATGGACGGGGTTGTGCGTGCACCCTCGGAGTTTTCGATCACGCGCGGCTGCGATCCATCCATGATCGCGACGCAGCTGTTTGTCGTACCGAGGTCAATACCAATCACTTTGGCCATGTTTTCGATCCCTTCATATCTTAAGGCGATGTCACGAGACGAAGACCCATTTCGGCATCTCGCCCCGCATTTCAATCCGCTGTTCTTTCCGTTCAGCGGGTCCGGTGGGTATATAAGGAGGCAACTAGACGCCTGCAAGCGCCGCATCTACAGAGACTTTCTGAAAATTCGGTATGTGTTTGCACAGTGGCTGCATTACCCTTGTCACATGACTGTCCTGCGCGTCCGCGATTTCGAGATTCACCCCGGCTTTTTTGCACCTGATGCCCAGCGCGCGTTGGTGGAAGAGTTGCGGGACATTTTGTCTGTGGCGCCCTTGGTGCAGCCCGTCACGCCGCGCGGCACACCGATGTCGGTTCGCATGAGCGCGGCGGGAGAGTATGGCTGGATCAGCGACCGAAAGGGCTATCGCTACGAGCCACAGCATCCTTCCGGGGTGCCTTGGCCGCCGATCCCCGCGCGGTTGATCGACATGTGGCAGACGTTGGTGCCGGACGCGCGTCTTCCGCAGTGCTGCCTGATCAACTGGTATGACGTGACGGCAAAGATGGGTATGCATCAGGACCGCGACGAAGCCGATCTGACGCAACCGGTCGTGTCGGTGTCATTGGGGGATGACGGGTTGTTCCGGATGGGCAACAGCACGCGGGGCGGCAAGACCGAGTCGGTCTGGCTGCGTTCGGGCGATGTGGTGGTGATGGGCGGGGATGCGCGGTTGACCTATCATGGGATCGACCGCATCCGCCCGAACAGCTCGGCTTTGCTGCCCAAGGGTGGCCGGATCAACCTGACGCTTCGGGTTGTGACCTGATCAGCGCCGCGCGGACCAAGAGGCCGATGCGTGTTTGCGGGTGTAAAATTCGCCCATCAGCCCGATCATCAACAGCGTGAGCGACAGATACACCACGTATTCCCAGTTCGTATTCCGGGGTTCGTAATTGATGAAGGCAAAACCGCGCGCCTGATCGATGGTGTGAAAAAGCGGGTTCCAATCGAACATCGACACCATGAACATGGGTAGAGAATTCGCCACGAACATCTTGCCCGAAGCAATCATGTTTGCCCGCTTGTAAACGTTGGACAGGGTTGACGTCAGTCCGGGCAACCAGGGCTTCATGGCCAGAAACACCATTCCGACGGCACCACCGGAAAACCATGACAGAAGGAGCATTCCCATCACGGGCGCAGGGTCGACAATTTCGGTCAGAACATAGGGGTTCATCGCGACATCGTAGATGAACAGGATCACGAAGATCGCCACCACCTGAATATAAAGCACCGACAACATGCTCGACACGATCGACACAAACGTGTTCATCGGCGCGTGTTGCAGCATCGCGCTTGACGGTCCTTCACTGCCCAGAACGGCACCGACCGCCTTGTTGTGCGTCATGAACATGAATATGCCGGTCAGCAGGAAGATCACGAAATCCCCCCGCAGGGCGAGCCCCTTGATCCCCATGATAGTGAACATGATGTAGAAGAACATCACGAAGAGCAGCGACTGGAACACGCTGACCACAATAGACATGAACGCATTACCATGCGCCTTGCGCACGGAGCGCACGGTGTTGTGGTAAATCAGTTCAAGAAGATTGACCGCCGAAGACAAATGGTTCGTCGGTGCCGTTTTCTGGAACATCTGTTGTCTGCCTCTGCCGCAGCCCGCGTTATTCCGTCAATTGACCTGACTGTTGTTGCGGACATTTGTTAACCGAATGATAAGAGAGGCGCGCTTTTAAATCAATTGACGAGAGGATGAACCGGTATGGATTACGAAGCACTGACGCAGACGATGCGTCGTCTTGCGCTCGAGGCCGGGGATCGGATCATGGCGATTTACGAAGCCGATGATTTTGACGTGCGGTCGAAATCCGATGACAGCCCGGTGACTGCTGCCGACGAGGCGGCGGATGCGCTGATCTCGGCCGGGTTGCGGGACGCGTTTCCCGACGTCGCGCTGATTACCGAGGAACAGGCCGACACGCATGACCTCGACGTGCGGGATTTCCTGATTGTCGACCCGCTGGATGGCACCAAGGAATTCATCCACCGTCGCGGGGATTTCACGGTCAATATCGCACTGGTCGAAAACGGTGTGCCGACGCGTGGCGTTGTCTACGCCCCCGCCAAGAACCGCCTTTTCTATACCGATGCCGACGGCCGCAGCGTTGAGGAAACCGGCGACTTCGACAAGCAGGCCATTGGACCGATCACCCCGATCCAAGTGTCCACACCGGACACCAATGCGTTGATGGTGGTCGCCTCCAAATCGCATCGCGATCAGGCGACGGATGACTACATCAATCAGTACGCGGTGAAGGACAGCAAAAGCGCCGGATCGTCGCTCAAGTTCTGCCTCGTTGCGACGGGTGAGGCGGATTTCTACCCCCGACTGGGCCGCACGATGGAGTGGGACACGGCGGCTGGACATGCCGTCTTGAACGGAGCCGGGGGCCGTGTCCTGCGCATGGACGACCTGCAACCGCTGGCCTACGGAAAGTCCGGTTTTGCCAATCCGTTCTTTGTGGCCACGGCACCGGGCATCGACCTATTGCCGGTCTGAATGGCGGGCGTGCAGACACCTGCCATAAGCGTTGTCATCGTCAGCCGCCACCGGCCTGACTGGCTGCGGCGGTGCCTGAAAGCAGTTTCGCAGCTCGACTACCCCTGCTTCGAAACCATCGTGGTCGCCTGCCCCGAAGGGGCAAGTGTGGCGCGCGAAAGCGGCACTGACCGCGTGATCGAGTTCGACCGACCCAATATCTCTGCTGCGCGAAATGCCGGGGTGGATGCGGCCAGAGGCGAGTTGGTCGCTTTTCTGGATGATGATGCGGCGCCAGAGCCGACTTGGTTGTCACATCTGGTAACCGCGTTCGGTGATCCGATGGTAGCTCAGGCTGGCGGTACGAGCCTTGGGCGCAACGGGATCACGGCGCAGCACGGCGCGGCCTTGGTCGATACTGTGGGGCGCAGCCATGCTGTGCCGATTGCTTCAGACCTGCCAACTGAACTCGCCGCTGAAGGTGATTGCGTTCCGCGGCTGCACGGCACCAATATGATGCTACGGCGATCAGTTGTGCTGCACCACGGAGGCTTTGACGAGCGGTTCGCATTTTATCTGGATGAAACCGATCTCACCTACCGCGTCGCCAAAGCGGGTGGAAAAACCGTGTTTGTGCCCAAAGCGGTGGTGCATCACGCCAGCGGCCCAAGCCGCTTTCGTGGCGGCGATCGGACCCCCCGCAATGTGTTCGAGATCGCCGCTTCGGCAGCGGTGTTTCACCGCAAGCACTGCCCTACCCAACAGCGTGACCAAGCGCGCGAGGCTTTTCTGAACGAGCGGCATCGGTGGATTACCCAACACATGCAGCGCGGGCCATTGCCGCCGGATCGGGCCTGGGCACTGATCCGCGAGCTTTCGACTGGATATGCAGCGGGTCAGACCAGAACCGAGACTGCGCCACCAGCTTGGACCGACCACGACAAAATCCCAATCAGGGCGTCAGAAACCACCGCGCGCGACCTTTTTCTGGTCTCCCCGGGCGGTGACGCAACCAAGACATTCGCGAAAGCGAAAGAACTTGTCGCGCAAGGGGCGCGTGTGACCGTCTTCGACTTTGACCGCACCGCGCGCTATCACCGCGTCCGCTACACGGAGGATGGGTACTGGTTGCACACAGGCGGCGTATATGGCCGGGAAGAGCGCCATGAGCCCGCTTTCAAATTCATGACCAAAGACGAACGCATCCAACAGTCACGCGCCCGGCTAGAGGGAGTTAGATCAATAATTCCGCTGATCTTGGCGAATGAGACATAAATTCGACAAAAGTCCTTATTATTTCATTGCCAAAGCCTTACAGTCGTGTGTGGCATTCAAACGTTATGATCGACGCGCAGTAAGACGCAAACTTGAGGAGCAGCCCAATGCGTAGAAAAGTGACCAAAGCCGTTTTCCCGGTGGCTGGACTTGGTACGCGGTTCCTTCCTGCTACGAAATCCGTCCCAAAAGAAATCATGACTTTGGTGGATCGTCCGCTTGTTCAGTACGCAATCGACGAAGCGCGCGCAGCCGGCATCAAGGAATTCATCTTTATTACCTCGCGCGGGAAGAGCGCGCTTGAGGATTACTTTGACGAGTCTCCCATTCTGGAACGCGAGCTGCGCAAGAAAGGCAAACTCGACATTCTTGAAGACCTGAAATCCACCAATATGGAAAGCGGCGCCATCGCCTATATGCGCCAGCACAAGGCGCTTGGCCTCGGTCACGCAGTCTGGTGCGCACGACGTCTGATCGGTGACGAACCGTTTGCCGTGATGCTGCCGGATGACGTGATTTCGGCGGAAAAACCCTGTCTGCAACAGATGGTCGAAGCTTACGAGGAAACCGGCGGCAACATGGTCGCCGCGATGGAAGTGCCGCGCGAGCGGACCTCGAGCTATGGTATCCTCGATGTCAAAGACGATATGGGCGCCATGGTGTCGGTCAAGAACATGGTCGAGAAACCAAAAGTCGATGAGGCACCGTCAAACCTTGCCGTCATAGGTCGGTATATTCTTGACCCGGCGGTGTTGAAAAACCTCAACAAAATCAAGACCGGTGCCGGTGGTGAGATCCAGTTGACGGATGCCATCGCTCAGGAAATCGACGGCACCGGCGTTTATGGATATCGCTTCCGTGGGCAACGGTTCGACTGCGGATCAAAGGCTGGCTTCCTTCAAGCGACTGTTGCCTTCGGTCTTGCACGGGATGACCTCAAGGACGACCTGCGGCGCTTCCTCGACTCTGTATTGCAGATCGACAACGCGGCCGAATGATCCGTGCGTGGCGGATGCTGACCTGTGTCCGCCGTCCTGCATAGCCCCGCGCCCGCGCATCTGCTGGATGTAACCCGCACAGTGCGCCGTACCGCGTTGCGCCCAACGGGCATCGATCGGATCGAACGCGCCTATCTCAAGCACCTGATAGACGACCCCGCCCCTTTGTTCGGGTTGGTGCGCACCAAGCTGGGATACCTCTTGCTGGACCGCGACGGGTGTCTCCAGCTTCTGGCCCATTGCGATACCCCAATCTGGGAGACGCGGGACGTGCTATCCCTTATCTCGCGCACCAAAGACGTCGCACGCGCTGAGGTCGAAAGCGGGTTGCGCAAGATCGCGCTGGACAAGGCACTTCCCTCACGGTTGGCAAAGATGCTGAAGCGCCATCTGCCGCGGGGATCGGTGTATCTCAATGTTGCGCAGAACCATTTCAACGACCGGATCATCCATGCGCTGCGCGGCTGTGACGACGTCCGGATCGGGATTTACATTCACGACACGATCCCGCTCGACTGGCCGGATTTCCAGACGCAGCGGTCAAGAGTGGCGTTCAAGGCATTCTTTGACCGAGTGAAGCGCCATGCGGACGTGGTTTTCTGCAACTCGAAGGACACAAGATCGCATGTCTTGAAACACGCGCCTGAGATGAACCCAGATTGCGTGCATGTCCTTTTGCCGGGCTTGCCCGACATGCGGATCGCGCCCGCGCCCGAAGGCCCATGGAGTGGGTCACCCTATTTCCTGACCATCGGTACTATTGAGCCGCGCAAGAATATCGGCTTTCTTCTTGATCTCTGGCAAGGCTTCACTGGCGCGGACGATCCACACCTGATCCTTTGCGGACGTCGGGGATGGAAGAGCAAAGAGGTATTCGATCGACTGGATCAAAATCCACCGCATGTGCACGAACTGCCGGATTTGCCCGATGCAGAGATGTGGGGGCTTTTGCAGGCCAGTAATGGGCTGCTTTTCCCCAGCCTTGCCGAGGGGTTCGGCTACCCGGCGCTTGAGGCGGCTCGGCTGAATGTGCCGCTCATTTGCAACCCTTTGCCAGTATTCAAAGAAGTCTTGGGGGATGCCCCTATTTACGCAGGCGAATCAGATTGGTACGCTTGGGTGAATGAAATCAAAAAACTGGCGCAAAGACGTCGGGATCGAAGCGGTAATGGGTACGAGCTTGTGTCTTTAGAGAACCCGGCTTGGCAGGAGCATTTCAACCAACTATTTACCGCCTTTTGATACCCGCACGTGGGTTGCGACCTTTAACACAGGCAGCTGACTCTTGGGAGTGGTGCAAAGATATGGATTGAGGCTCCAGCGCAAACGCTGGAGGTTTCGCGCGTTTCGGAAACGCCGCGAACTCAAACCATTGAGCAATCGCACCGATCTCATCCGGAAAAACGACATCCTTCTGTTCTGCACCTTGCGGAATGAAGGCATCCGCCTGCCCTATTTCCTGAAATATTATCGCGAGATGGGTGTCTCGCATTTCTTCTTTGTCGACAATGACAGCACCGATGGCACCGCCGAATTGCTCGCGCAGCAACCGGACGTGTCGGTCTGGCACACGCGGTCCAGCTATAAACGGTCGCGTTTTGGCATGGACTGGATGAATTGGCTGCTGCGCAAATACGGCCATGACCACTGGTGCCTGACGGTCGATCCTGATGAATTTTTTGTGTACCCTTTCTGCGACTCGCGCCCCTTGCCTGCACTGACAGATTGGCTTGATGCCTCGTCCATCCGGTCGTTCAGCGCGATGCTTCTGGACATGTATCCAAAGGGCCGGATCGACGCGGTGCCCTATCAGGCAGGCCAGAACCCGCTGGAAATCGCGTCATGGTTCGATTCCGGCAACTACACGCTTAAGCGCAATCATCTTCTGGGCAACCTGTGGATTCAGGGTGGTCCGCGCGCCCGCGTGTTTTTTGCCGACCAGCCCGAGGCGGCACCCGCACTGAACAAGATTCCGCTGGTCAAATGGCATCACCGCTACACCTATGCCAGCTCGACCCACATGATTTTGCCGCGTGGTCTGAACAAGGTGTATGACGAATGGGGTGGCGAAAAAGCATCGGGCGCGCTGCTGCACACCAAGTTCATCAGCACCTTTGGCGAAAAGGCGATGGAAGAGCTCAAGCGCCGCGAGCATTACGCGGGCAGCCTTGAATACGTCGCCTATGCCAACACGCTTCAGGACAATCCCGAGCTTTGGTGCAAATGGTCCGAAAAATACATCAACTGGCGACAGCTTGAGATCCTTGGCCTCATGTCGATGGGCAACTGGGCATGAGCATTGGGATCGTCATGCTGGCGCACACCGCGCTGCACCGGGCAGAACAGGTGGCCCGCCACTGGACCAAGGCGGGTTGCCCCGTTGTGATCCATGTGGATCAGATCGTTTCGAACCGGCGCTTCAAAATCTTCACTGAACGACTGAGCGATGACCCACTGGTCCGCTTTTCCCGTCGACATCGCTGCGACTGGGGGACGTGGGGTCTTGTCGCGGCAAGCCAGGATGCAAGCGAGCTGATGCTGGCCGAGTTCGAAGATGTCAGCCATGTCTACCTGACTTCTGGGTCATGCCTGCCACTGCGCCCGATTCAGGAATTGATTGATTATCTCAAGGCGCGACCGCGCACCGATCACATCGAGAGTGCCACCACTGCGGATGTACCGTGGACTGTGGGCGGGCTTGATGAGGAACGGTTCACCATGCGGTTCCCGTTCTCGTGGCGGCGGAACAGGTATCTGTTCGACCAGTTCGTCGAAGTGCAGCGCAAGGTTGGCTACAAGCGCAAGATCCCCGATGGATTGACCCCGCACATGGGCAGCCAGTGGTGGTGCCTGACGCGGCAGACTTTGGCGTCGATCCTCGAGGACCCGAAGCGAAAAACATATGACCGTTACTTCCGGCACGTCTGGATTCCGGACGAAAGCTACTTTCAAACACTGGCGCGGCTTTATTCCACCAATATCGTCAGCCGATCGCTGACCCTGTCGAAGTTCGATTTCCAAGGTAAGCCGCACATTTTCTACGACGATCACCTGCAATTGCTGCGTCGGTCAGATTGCTTTGTCGCGCGTAAGATATGGCACAATGCCGATCGCCTTTATGAAACCTTCCTGAGCCCCAAGCCCGGTGAGTTGAGCCTGCAAGAACCCAACCCCGGCAAGATCGACCGCATCTTTGCCAAGGCCGTGGACCGGCGGACACGGGGGCGGCCGGGACTGTACATGCAGAGCCGCTTCCCGAACGAGGACTGGGAAAACGGTGTTACGGCTGCGAAGTATTCAGTGTTCCAGGGGTTCACCGAGCTTTTCACCGATTTTGAACCTTGGCTGGCACAGGTCACGGGCGCGCGGGTGCATGGGCATCTCTTTGCATCGGACCGGGCGCATTTCGCCGATGGCCAGACGGTGATCAATGGCGCGCTCTCGGACAACGCGACGTTGCGGGACTACGACACCAAGATGTTCCTGACGAACCTGTTGTGGAACACCCGTGGCGAACGCCAGTGTTTCCAGCTCGGGCCGAACAGCACCCGTCATGTCGTGTGGGACATCGCCAAAGACCCGAACGCGCAGGTGTCGGTCATCAGCGGCGCTTGGGCGATCCCTCTTTTCCAGTCGAACCGCAGCTTTGCGGAACTGCGCCGCGAGGCGGCGCAATTGCAGAAGATCGAGACCGAAATGCTGGATGCGCTGCGGTCACCCTATTCGAAGTGCCGCCGTCGTATCTGGACAATGGCGGAATTCATCGAAAGCCCGATGGAGGCGATCCAGGTGATCGTTGATGAGATCGGCACACAACCCAATCGTCGGCTGACCGAGGCACCAAGAATGGTTGACTTGATCGGCTTCGGGCAGTTTCTTCAGAACCTTAAGAACCAAGGGATGCACCCCTATCTTATGGGCGACTTCCCGGCTGACCCGATTGCGCAGGGCCCGGCGTGTAACGCACCGCGGCCCCGACCCTACCTAGTTAAGAAGTAACGCGTGGCATTGAATTTTGATCTGTTTGTCGTTTTCGCGGAAATGCGCACCGGGTCAAATCTGCTCGAGGATTACCTGAACCAGATAGACGGCGTGACCTGTCACGGCGAAGCGTTCAATCCCAATTTCATCGGTTACCCCAAACGTGACGACATCCTCGGCGTGACCCATCGCCAGCGCGAGGACAACCCCGATCGCCTTTTGCGGGCTATTCGGGACAAGAGCGAGGGCCTGGGCGGGTTTAGGTACTTCCACGACCACGATCCGCGCGTGCTGGCGTCGATTCTGTCAGATCCGCGCTGCGCCAAGATCGTCCTCACCCGTAACCCGCTCGACAGCTACATCAGCCTCAAGATCGCGCGCGCCACGGACCAGTGGAAGCTGACCAACGTCAAGAACCGCAAAGAGGCGCAGGCATATTTTGATCTGCACGAATTTGAACGCCATCTTGGCAAGACACAAAATTTCCAGCTTGAGCTTATGCGCGCGCTGCAAGTGACCGGACAAAGCGCGTTCTACATCGGCTACGACGATCTACACGACACCGAAGTGCTGAGCGGGCTGGCCCATTGGCTTGGCGCAGAGGCCAATCCAGATGTGTTTCAGGCCAACCTGAAGCCGCAGAACCCGCAGCCCCTGTCCGACAAGGTGGCCAATTTCAGCCAGATGGAAGTTGCGCTGCGCGCGCTTGACCGGTTCGACCTGACCCGCACGCCGAATTTCGAGCCTCGGCGCGGACCGGTTGTTCCAAGCTACGTGGCTTGTGCGCGCCATCCGCTTCTCTACCTGCCTATCCGATCCGGGCCGGAAGAGCGAGTGACAGAGTGGATGACCGCGCTCGACGGCGGCGGCGCCGATCTGATCACGGATTTCAATCAGAAAACCCTGCGCGGCTGGTTGCAAGACAATCCCGGTCATCAGCGCTTTACCGTGCTGCGCCATCCGCTGGCACGAGCGCATGCCGCGTTCTGCGACAAGATCCTCAACAGCGGCCCCGGCACTTTCGCGAAGATTCGTCAGCAGTTGGAGCGGTTTCACGGGCTGGAACTGCCGAACAATCCGCAGGACCCGGGCTATGATCCCGCCGCCCACAAAGACGCCTTCGAAGGGTTCCTGCGGTTCCTACGCGCCAACCTGAACGGTCAGACCGGCATTCGCGTGGATGCGCATTGGGCAAGCCAGGTGAGCTGCGTTCAGGGAATGTCAGATTTCTGCTTGCCTGACCGCCTCTTGCGCGAAGAGGACTTACCGGAGGCTCTGCCACAGATGGCGGAACAGCTTGGAGTCACCGCCCTGCCTGGATGGGACAGCGCGGCCGACGGCAATACCCAGCGGTTGGCGCAGATCTATGATCGCACGCTGGACCTGTTGTGCCGCGACGCCTATCCGCGTGACTACATGATGTTCGGTTTTTCCGACTTCAGCCTATCAAGCTAGGTAAGGCAGATCAGGCGGCCTGGACAACTGCGGCTTCGGTAATGATTGTGTGCAGCGTTATCGGATCGGGATTTGCCCGCAGCTTGGCGCAGAAGCCCGGATCCCGGAGCGTGCGTGACACCAATGCCAGCGCTTTCAGGTGCTCGACGCCCGCATCTTCGGGCGCGAACAGAGCAAAGATCACATCCACCGGTTGGCGGTCGACAGCTTCGAAATCAATCGGCTTTTCCAGCAGAATGAAAACACCTACCACCGTTTCGACGCCGTCAAGCCGTGCATGCGGCAGCGCAACGCCATGGCCCACACCGGTTGGGCCAAGGCTTTCGCGTTCAAGCAGCGCTTCAACAGCCCGTTGGGCAGAAATGCCATATGCAGACTCTGCCACATCGGCGATGTCGTGCATCAGCCGTTTCTTGCTGGATGCACTTGTCACCGCCTTAACGGCTTTCGAACTCAACAGGTCTGCAAATTTCATGTGCTGCTCGTTTCGGGGACGCGCTCATTCCGCTTGCCGGATTATGGATCAATCCAACCGATGTTGCCATCTTCGCGGCGATATACGACGTTCACACCGTCCTTTTTGTCATTGCGGAACACCAGAACCGGCAGTCCCGCCAACTCCATTTGCATCACAGCCTCGCCAACAGTAAGCGATGGGATCGTTGTCTCCATCTCGGCGACGATAATTGGCTGCAAAGATTCCGGCTCATCGTCATGCGTATCAACTTCGCTGGCGAGGATATATGAGGATGCTCCGAAGAGTTCAACAGGTTCCGTACGGTCCTTGTGATGGTCCTTGAGACGCCGTTTGTAGCGTCGCAACTGCTTGTCCATTTTTTCGCAGCAGGCGTCGAAGGCGGAGTAGATTTCTGTCGCGTGCGCCTTGGCGCTTGCGTTCAAACCGGTCGACAAATGCACAACTGTCTCGCAAACAAACTCGTGGGCGCTCTTGGAAAAGACCACAGTCGCATCCGTCGGTCGACCGGCATACTTGCCCAGCATCGCGTCCAGCTCGGTCTTCACATGAGTCTGAAGGGCTTCGCCAACATCAATTTGTTTGCCGGTTATCTGGTAACGCATAGGATGTCCTTTTTATTGTTTTGGTTTTGCACGCGACAGCAACCGGACAAGCCCGGGGAGCACGGTCGGGGGCAAAAGGGAGATGGCGTTCTGACCGTTGTGTTTCATTGTCCAGCCGAAAGGGCAGGCAGAGCATAAATTGACGGTCTGAGTCTTCAAACGCCATAAGATCATTTCAATCTTGAGACAGCTTGGTGTCAATGATTTCCGTCAAACGATACAGGAATTATCCGATGCGGAAGCTGTCGCCCAGATAGACCCGACGCACGTTTTCGTTGCGAACCACTTCATCGGGTGAGCCGGACATCAGAACCTTGCCATCATGCAGGATATAGGCGCGATCAACGATCTCGAGCGTTTCGCGTACATTGTGGTCGGTGATCAACACACCGATGCCGCGCTTCTTCAGATCAGCCACGAGGTGACGGATATCACCAACGCTGATTGGGTCCACCCCGGCGAAGGGTTCGTCAAGCAAGAGGTATTTGGGATCCGCCGCCAGGCAGCGGGCGATTTCCACACGGCGCCGTTCGCCGCCCGACAATGCCAGTGCCGGCGCACGGCGCAGGTGTTCGATCGAAAACTCGCCCAGCAGTTCCTCGAGTCGCTCGCGCCGCTTGTGGCGGTCCGGCTGACTGATATCGAGAATGGCGCTGATGTTATCCTCGACGCTCATGCCCCGGAAGATCGACATTTCCTGCGGCAGGTAACCGATCCCCATCCGCGCACGACGATACATCGGGAGGTAGGTCACATCCTGCCCGTCGATCAGAACCTGACCGCCTTCGGGGTTCACGAGGCCCGCGATGGCATAGAAGGATGTCGTCTTGCCGCTGCCATTCGGGCCCAGCAACGCAACCACTTCACCGCGATGCACCTCAAGCGATACATCCCGGATCACTACGCGCTTTTTGTAGCTTTTGCGCAGATGCCGGACGATCAGCCCGCTTTCCCCTTGGGTGACAGAAAGGGCGGGGCCATCCATCAATTGTCGCCTGACTGAAAGACTGTCCGCACGCGACCGCTCATCAAGGCGGTTCCCGCTTCGAGATCGACATCCATGCTGTCAGACACCAGCGTGTTCGCGCCTTGCGTCAAAAGCACATTGCCCACCATGCGGATCGTACCGCGATTGACCTCGTATTCGGCAGTTTCCGCCTCCGCCGCCTGGTCGCCATTCACAAGGATTACACCGCCGGTGGCTTCCAACCGCTCGACCCCGTTTTGGTTCTCAGTGTAGAACACCAGAACACGCGGAGCAGAAAGGCGCATTTCGCCCTGTCCGATGATCACATTACCAGTAAAGAGTGCAGACCCATCGTTCTGCGAGACCGACAACGAGTCCGCGCTGACCTCGACCGGCAGCGAAGTATCCTGCTGCACTGTGCCGAAGGCGACCTCGGTTCCCTGCGCCTGCGCGATACTCGCTAACCCAACCGCAAGCACGGTCATCACTGTTCGGATCATCATTCTGCCCCGTCTTGTTGCGGAATGTATATCAGCTTTACCCCATCCGTGAACAGAAACTGAATGTCCTGTGTGGACTCGACCTCCTCAACCCGGAGCTTTCCCGCCGATAGGGTCAATCCGGGACCATCAGCCTCGACCTCAGATGTGCTTTCGATCGCAATCCGTTCGATCTCGGCATCCAACCCTTGCGTCCGTATTGTATAGCCGGATGTGCTTTCGAGCGTGACGCCGTCCCGCAGCAACAGACGGTCGCCGTCTTCGATCTGGCCAAGTGTGGCGTCTATCACAATGCGGCTCCCATCGCTCACATCAATGACCGCACGAAGGTCATCCGCGATCATGCCCGAGTTCTCGGAATCGCTAAACCGGGCCTGCCGCGCCGCAAGTGTCAGACCTTGCCCATTTTCCGTCGTGCCTGCGTAGAACGGGCTTCCAACCTGTTCGGTCTGTGTTGGATCAGCGCCCCCCGTCAACATCGGGATTGTGGCGATTGGGTCAGTGCCACGAGAATACAGAAAGATCGTCGACAAAAGCGCAAGCGCCCCCAGCGGAAGCAAAATCTTCAACCAGGCAATCAAGCGCGAGTACATCTTATATGTCCGCGGGGTCAGCTATGCGCAAAGATGTCAGTGTCCGGCCAACCGACAAGATCGAGCTGAGCGCGGGTTGGCAGGAAATCGAAACAGGACTGAGCAATCTCCGCTCTCCCTTCCCGTTCGAGCATGACCACCAAAGCGTCCCGCAGATTGTGCAGATAGAGCACATCCGAAGCCGCGTATTCAATCTGTGCCTTGCTCAGCGTCGGAGCCCCCCAATCGCTGGACTGTTGATGCTTGGAAATATCGATACCCAGAAGCTCTTGCAGCAGCACCTTCAAACCGTGACGGTCCGTGTATGTACGCACGAGCCGGCTTGCGATCTTTGTGCAAAAGACTGGTGCGGCAAGCGCGCCAAAAGCATTCTGCATGGCCGCGATGTCAAAGCGCCCAAAGTGAAACAGCTTCAGCACGTTCGGATCGGTCAGCAACTTTTCCAGATTGGGCGCGGAAGTCTGGCCTTTTTCGATCTGCACCAAATGTGCCGTCCCATCCCCGCTCGACAGCTGCACAACACAAAGACGATCGCGATGCGGATGCAGCCCCATTGTCTCACAGTCGATTGCAACTTCGGGCCCGAGATCGAGGTCGTCGGGAAGATCGCGGAAATGGACTTGGTGGGGCATCGGGTTCATCCTGCTCGGGAAACACTCGTGCCAGATAGACCTTCACCGAATGTGGCGCAACCTGCCCAAGCTCGCCGCACTTTCGACTGATTCTGATTTCTTGGCCACGATTCAGGCTCATTCGTGACAAAACATATCCAAAGATAGTCTCAATTATACCAAAAATATTTCAATGTGTTACACTTCGTGAACTCGCGTAGCCGGCACCCCAGCTGGCTCACTGCGGTGTCGATTTGCATTCAAATTTGAAACAATTGGCGCGCTCATAGCCCTGAAATTCGGCCCAAACAACGAGCGGGCGCTCCAAACACCGCGCCAGACCATTGCCCCGTCAAGAGCGCTAATCACAACGAATCCGGTAGATTGGCGCAAATGAGGGACAAAACAAGTTACCAATACTGCACACGCATCGCTTTTCTCCAGAATACTGCAACAATGTTCTGATCCAGACCGAATGATGGGCCTCGTGTCGGCCTCAGATCGACGCCTTACGGCATGGACCTAACTCATTTTAGCACCTCCGGCCAAAATGTGATTGAAAACGTGACTATTTCAAAAATAGATACATTCCAAAAACACGTATAAAGTGTATAAGGCTATGGGAATGCACGAAAAAGTTTCCCCCCATTCCGAAAGTTGACCAAATTAAGGCGCAGCGTCATAAAGACGCCATGCTTTGGCAGGCCACAAACCTGCCGCATTTTCGAATGGCACTTGGGGGTTGGTGCTTCCACTTGGGAGTTGCAAAAGGTTCGTCTGCTGAAATCTGCCACATAGCCTGAAAACTTAATGAGATCCGCCGTAACGGATCCTACATGCTCGCAATAAATCATCGCGAGCAAACGATATTTTCATGCCTGCGGCACCCAGCTCGCGGCCCCAGCACTTAGGGTCAACAGGGTGTTCAATGACACTACACATGCGTCACACAGGGCCTAGCGTCGAAATCGAAACGATGGTGAATGCCGCGTTTTCGAAGCCGAACAAGCGCGATGTCTACCGCAACCACTTCAAGCGCCTTCTCGATATCGTCCTCGTCATCATGGCGGCGCCAGCGGTTCTGCTGGTCGTGGCAATCTGCGCTCTGTTGATCGCCAAGGATGGCGGCTCGCCCTTCTACAGCCAGAAACGGATTGGCCAGTTCGGCAAGACGTTCAAGATGTGGAAGCTGCGCAGCATGGTCACCAACGCGGACGCAGCACTTGAAGATCATCTGCGCTCGGACGCGGCGGCGCGTGTCGAATGGAACACAAACCAGAAGCTCCGCAATGACCCACGGATCACGAAGGTCGGCCAAATCCTGCGCAAGACATCGCTTGATGAGCTGCCGCAGCTTTGGAACGTGCTGATTGGCGATATGTCGCTGGTTGGCCCGCGCCCGATGATGGTGTGCCAGCAATCCCTGTATCCGGGTTCGGCATACTATGCGCTGCGCCCCGGCATCACCGGCTTTTGGCAGATTTCCGTTCGTAACGAGAGCAGCTTTGCAGAGCGTGCAAGCTACGATGCGGACTACCTGCGCAAGGTGACGTTCGCGCAGGATCTGTCTGTCATGCTCAAAACCGTGAGCGTGGTCACCAAAGGCACCGGCTGCTGATCACGCAGCCCGGCACGCCTCGGCATGGCGGCGCAACGCCGCCATCAATTCATCCAACGCCTTTGCATTGATTTCATTGATCAGTCGCCCCTCTTCATCCCATTGGCTGGATGTCGCGGCGACCATCACCTCGGGGCCTGTGAGCAACAAGGGCCGGAACGGTGACAGACACAGCCGCGCCATGTTCTGAGTCCGCTCACCGCCCGCACGTCCGGCGGCCGCCGACATCAGGGCTACCGGCTTGTTCGCCCAGGGCGCACCTTTTGTTCGGCTGATCCAGTCCAGCGCGTTCTTGAGAACTCCGGAAATGCCCTTGTTGTATTCCGGGGTCACGACGATCACAGCATCAGCGGCCGCGATCTGATCTGCGGCGGTCTGCACCGCCTCGGGAATACCGACCTCGTTCTCGAGGTCTCCGTCATAAAGCGGAAATCGCAAATCGGCTTCGATGAACTCCGCCTCGCCAAAGCGCCGCTTGGCCTCGTGCATAAGCAACCGGTTGGTCGAGGCCGCCCGAAGCGATCCGCAAAGTCCGACAAGCTTCAGTTTTTCCATCCGTGGTCTCCTGGTTGGTTCGAACAAACACTTGGTACGGCTCTGGTAAGAGGCAAGCCACAGGACCAACAAGACAGACAGAAGGCCCGCATCACTGGGATACGGGCCTCTTTGTTGGTCAACAGTGCCGATCAGGCGTTGGGCAGGATCACGATCTCGACCCGACGGTTCAGCGCACGGCCTTCCGGTGTCAGGTTGTTCGCGATCGGCTGGTCTTCGCCACGACCGACGCTCTGGATACGGAACGAAGGCACACCCTCGCTCATCAGAATATTCGCAACCGACTGGGCGCGCTGGCGCGACAGGTTGAGGTTGTAGGCAGCGTCACCGGTATTGTCGGTATGGCCGATGACCTGAACGGTCGTGTCCGGGTAGGCCAGCAGGTTCTGACCCACGGTACGAAGATCGCGCTGAAGGTCAGGCCGCAGCGTTGCGCTGTCCGTCGCGAACAGGATGTCCTGCGGAAGTGTCACGATCAGACGGTCGCCGGTATTGCGAATCGTCACGTTGTCATTGCCGATCTGCGCCCGCAGGTCTGCTTCCTGCTTGTCGAGCTGGTTGCCGATGATGGCACCGCCACCCGCGCCGATAAGCGCACCTGCTGCCGCGTTGCGGCGGCGCTCTTCGGGATCATTGCCCATGAGAGCACCGATCACCGCACCGGTGCCCGCGCCGATCAGCGCGCCGGTCTTGGCTTGACGGTTCGGGTCGTTCGGATCGTTGAATGTGCCAGTCGTACAGGCCGACAGTGCAATTGCGCTGCACAGTGCTGCGGTGAGGGGAAGTTTCGTAAGTGTCATAAGGTTTGCCTCGTATAACTGCGCCCAATTGTAGGGACCTGCGTACTGCTATGCGATAACATAGGGTAAAAGTTCCCTCAGTTCGTGAAAAAATCGGCGCATTTCCGCGCAAGGCTCAGGCTTCGACGCGGGCAGACTCCCAGGCAAGGATGCTGCGCTTGACCGGCAACCCCCAGTGATAGCCGCCCAATCCGCCGGATTTGCGCAGAGCGCGGTGGCAGGGGATCAAGTAGCTGATCGGGTTCCGCCCCACCGCCGTACCCACCGCGCGCACGGCTTTTGGATGGCCGATGAACTCGGCGATCTCGGAATAGGTGGTGACATGGCCCGATGGGATCTGCATCAACGCTTCCCAGACCTTGATCTGGAACGGAGCTCCAATAAGGAACAGCGGCACATCTCCCTCTGCCTGACCAAACGCGGCGCGTACCCACGGCTCCAACCTGTCAGGCGCTTCCACATAGGTTGCATTGGGCCAGCGGCTTGTCAGATCCTGCATCGCTTCGGCCTCGGTGCATTCCGAACCGAATCCAATCCCGCACAGGCCCTTCTCCGTTCCCATGACCAGCGCAGGACCAAACGGGCTTTCGAACCAGCCCCAGAAAATGGTCAGCCCCTCACCCTTTCGGGCGAAGTCGCCTGGGCTCATAGCCTCCCAGCGCAGGAACAAATCGTGCAGGCGGCCGCCTCCTGAAAGACCAGCGGCATGCGCAGTCTCCAGCGTGGTGAACCGTTCGGCCAGCAGCGCCTTGGCGTGGCCCAGCGTGAGGTATTGCTGATAGCGTTTCGGGCTGACACCCACCCAGCGCGAGAACACCCGCTGGAAATGCGCAGGGCTCATGTTCATCTGCGAGGCAAGATCATCCAACGACACCGCTGGCCCGTTGGCGTCGATCACATCCAGCGCGCGCCGCATGACATGGAAATGATAGCCGTGTGTGTCTTCGGTCATAGCCTGCATCGCGTCACCTTATCATCGTCTGCCCACGTCATATCGTGCTGACCCACCCCGCTGCGACCCGAAACCTGCGCAAGTTAGGCGCTTGCCCCCGTTTTCATCGCGCGGCATACCGGGCATATATGGCAAAACAGCTTGATTATCACACGATCCGCGAGATCTTCACCCGCTTTCAGGCGGTAGACCCCGAACCCAAAGGGGAGCTTGACCATGTCAACGCATACACTCTGGTCGTTGCCGTAGCACTCTCAGCTCAGGCGACCGATGTGGGTGTGAACAAAGCGACGCGCGAGTTGTTCAAGATTGCCGACACACCGGAAAAAATGCTGGCGCTTGGCGAAGAAGGTGTGATCGAGCACATCAAGACCATTGGCCTCTATCGCAACAAGGCCAAGAACGTCATCAAGCTCAGCCAGATCCTTGTCGATCAATACGGCGGCGAGGTGCCCAATTCCCGCGCCGCGCTGGAGAGCCTGCCGGGCGTCGGGCGCAAGACCGCAAACGTGGTTCTGAACATGTGGTGGGGTCATCCGAGTCAGGCGGTCGACACGCATATTTTCCGCGTCGGCAACCGCACCGGCATCTGCCCCGGCAAAGATGTGGTTGCCGTGGAACGCGCCATCGAAGACCACATCCCTGTCGATTTCCAGCATCATGCCCACCACTGGCTGATCCTGCACGGGCGCTACACCTGTGTGGCCCGGAAACCAAAATGCGGCGTCTGCGTGATCCGCGATCTCTGCCCATTCGAGGACAAAACAGTATGACCAAGAAATACCAGGTTGTCGGCATCGGCAACGCCGTTGTGGACGTGATCGCACGCGCCGAAGACACGTTTCTGGACCTGATGGGAATCCAGAAGGGCATCATGCAACTGGTCGAACGCGAACGTGGCGAAACGCTCTATGCGGCGATGAAGGAACGTGTGCAGACGCCTGGTGGTTCGGTTGCCAACACGCTGGCCGGGCTTGGCAATCTGGGCCTGCGCACGGCCTTTATCGGACGCGTGCATGATGACGCCTTGGGGCGGTTCTACGCGGATGCGATGAAAAAAGACGGCACCGACTTCGTGAACCCGCCCGTTCCGGGCGGCGAGCTGCCCACCTCGCGGTCAATGATCTTTGTCTCGCCCGATGGTGAACGGTCGATGAACACGTATCTTGGCATCTCAGCGGAACTCGGACCCGAGGACGTGTCCGAAGACGTGGCAGCCGAAGCCGAAGTTGTGTTTCTCGAAGGCTACCTTTTTGACAAGGACAAAGGCAAAGATGCCTTCATCCGCACTGCCCGCACCTGCCGCGCCGCTGGCGGGAAAGCAGGAATCGCCATTTCCGATCCGTTCTGCGTCGAACGCCACCGCGACGATTTCCTGAATCTGATCGAACACGAAATGGACTATGTGATCGGTAACGAGGCCGAGATCATGTCGCTTTACCAGAACAACGATCTGGAGGCCGATCTGGCCGCCGTATCCGCCATCTGTCCCCTCGTGGTCTGCACCCGGTCTGGCGACGGCGTCTCGATCATCCGCGACGGCGCGCGCTATGACATTCCCGTGGAAAAGGTCGTCCCGGTCGATGCCACGGGTGCCGGAGACCAGTTCGCGGCAGGTTTCCTTTACGGCCTCGCCACAGGCCGGGACATGGAGACCGCCGGGCGCATGGGCTGCGTCGCTGCCGCCGAGGTGATCTCTCATATCGGGCCACGCCCCGAAGCGAACCTGCAAGATCTGTTCAAATCCGCCGGGTTGATCTGATCCGCGGGGTGGGGTTACGGCTCCGACAGTTGCCAGACTATCTCTGACACACCCGCCAATCGGGCAAGCCGGACCAACTCGCTCTCGAGTTTGCCCTGCCGCTGCGCCGTGACCCGTACACCCGGTTCCCACCAGAGGTTCAGGATCGTAAGCCTGTCCAGCTTGCGATCCGCTTTGACCTCGATCCGGCCGACAAAGCGGTCGCCTTCGAGCAAGGGATACACGTAGTAACCCCACACCCGCTTGGCCGCAGGCACGAACATCTCGACCGTGTAGTCAAAGCCGAATAGCCGCTTGAGCCGCACGCGGTCGCGTATCGCGGGATCGAACGGATTTAGAATGCGCAGCCGTGAGGTCGGCGGGGTCAACGCGGCCAGTCGCTCTTCGATGTCCGGAGCGGCCAGCGCCGTGGTCCAGCCGCCATCGGCCGACTCAATCCGAACAGGCACCAAAGCGGGCGCAGAGCGTTCGGCCCACTCCGCCACCTCTGAGACCTCGGTAGCGTCCCAGAACTTGCGGATCTCGCCGTGCGTGCCGACTGCGATCCGGTCCAGCGCCGCATGGCACAGCCAGTCGATCTGCTCGTGATCCGGAACTTCCTGTGTACGCAAGTCCTCGGGAAACACTCGTTCGGCAAGATCGTAATACTTGGTGAACCCGTCCCGATGACAGGTCGCCAACTCCCCGGAATACCACAGGTAATCCAGCCCGATTTTGTGCGGCGGACGTTTCCACATCTCGCGCGCGCCTTCGATCTTGGTGTCGAAGTCGTGCGTCGAAAGCGGCCCCTCCTCGGTGATGCGGCGGCGGATGTGGTCCAGATGATCGTCGGACAGTTGCTTACCAAACCACGACGCGCGGCTGACCTTGTCCTGCATCCGCCGAAACTGTCGCTGCCACATCGGCAGGAATTCCATCGGCAGTACAGACGCGTCATGTGTAAAATGCTCGAACACCGCCCGATCTTTCGCAAGACACCCGTCCATCATCGGCTCGCGATAGTTCTGGTTCCGGCTCCAGAGGATATGGTGATGCGCGCGCGCGACGACCTGAATCGTGTCCAACTGCACGAAGCCCAGATCATGGATCAGCGCCTTGAGGTCGAGCAGGCCGGTCGGCGTGTCACCCAGACCGCTGACATGCAACCACAACTGCCGCGCCGTGCGATTTGGGATCCTAAGAGCAGTCATGGGCGGGAAAGGCTCTTGCAAGAGCCTTGGGAAGAGATTTCGAAATCTCTTCCCCGCATCAATGTGCCTCGGCCCAGTTCTTGCCTTGCCCGGCATCCGCGACCAGAGGTACGGTCAGGTGCACCACCGGATCGGCCGCCCCTTCCATCACTTCGCGGGCGACTTTAATCAGTTCATCCTCGGCGCCCTGATCCACCTCGAACAGCAATTCGTCATGCACCTGCAAAAGCATCTTCGCAGGCAGGCTTTTTATCGCATGCGGCATCCGGATCATCGCGCGGCGAATGATGTCCGCCGCTGTCCCCTGAATCGGCGCGTTGATCGCGGCGCGTTTGGCAAAGCCAGCTCGCGGGCCCTTGGCGTTGATCTCGGGCGTATGGATCACCCGCCCAAAGAGCGTCTCAACCCGGTTGTGCTTCTTGGCGAACTCGGTCGTGTCGTCCATGTAGGCCTTGATGCCGGGGAAGCGTTCGAAATAGCGGTCGATAAATCCCTGCGCTTCGGCCCGTGGAATGCGCAGATTGCGCGCAAGGCCGAAGCCGCTGATCCCGTAGATCACACCGAAGTTGATCGCCTTCGCCTGTCGGCGCACATCCGGCGTCATCTCATCCAAAGGTACGTTGAACATCTCCGACGCAGTCGCGGCGTGAATGTCCTGACCCTCTTTGAACGCGTCTTTCAGTGCCTGAATATCGGCGATATGCGCAAGGATGCGCAGTTCGATCTGGCTGTAATCCAGTGCCACCAGCGTCTTGCCCTCTTCGGCAACAAACGCCTCGCGAATGCGACGGCCTTCTTCGGTGCGGATTGGAATGTTTTGCAGGTTTGGATCGGTCGAGGCCAGACGGCCCGTGTTCGCCCCTGCGATGGAATAGGACGTATGAACCCGCCCCGTGTCGCGGTTGATGTGGTCCTGCAGCGCGTCGGTATAGGTCGACTTGAGCTTGCTCAATTGCCGCCAATCGAGCACGCGGCGCGGCAGTTCGTGCTCGGTGGCCAAATCCTCCAGCACATCCGCGCCCGTGGCATAGGCCCCGGTCTTGCCGCGCTTGCCGCCTTCCAAGCCCATCTCGTCAAACAGGATCTCGCCCAGTTGCTTCGGAGAGCCCACGTTGAACTTGCGCCCCGCAAGCTCATAGATCTCATCCTCTAGACCGGCCATCTTCTGGCTGAACGCATTGGACATGCGCGAAAGCGTGTCGCGGTCGACCTTGATCCCGGCCATCTCCATCTCGGCAAGCACCGGCACCAGCGGCCGTTCCATTCTCTCATAGACGCGTGTGACCTTTGTCTTGTGCAACTGCGGTTTGAACATCTGCCAAAGCCGCAGCGTAACGTCGGCATCCTCGGCCGCATAAGGCGTGGCTTTGTCGATGGGCACGCGGTCAAAGGTGATCTGGCTCTTGCCGCTGCCCAGCAGGTCCTTGATTGGAATCGGCGTGTGGCCCAGATACCGCTCGGACAGAGTGTCCATGCCGTGGCTGTGCAGACCTGCATTCATCGTGTAGGACATGAGCATTGTGTCGTCGATCGGGGCGACGGTGATGCCAAGTCGCGCCATGATCTTGCTGTCGTACTTCATGTTCTGGCCGATCTTCATCACCGCCGGGTCTTCCAGAAGCGGTTTCAGAGCGGCCAAGGCGTCTTCCATCGGGATCTGCCCCTCGGCCAGATCATCGGACCCAAAGAGTCCTTCACCACCTTCAGCCTTGTGGCCCAAGGGGATGTAGCACGCTTTGCCCGGCTCGATACACAGCGACACGCCCACCAGATCGACGGTCATCTCGTTCAGGCCTGTGGTTTCGGTGTCGAACGCAACCCAACCCTTTTCGTTGGCCGCGTCGATCCATGGCTGAAGCGCCGCAAGATCACGCACGCACTCATAGGTGTCGGCGTCGATGGGTGGCAAATCCGGGGCGTCCCCGTCCGGCGGATTTGCACCTTCGGGGGTGGTGTCCTGAATGGCAGGAGCCTCGACATCCAGCGCATCGGCAATGCGCTTGGTGAGCGTGCGGAACTCCATCTCGGCCAGAAACGCCATCAGCTTGTCGGGGTCCGGCTCGCGCACCTCCAGGTCATCAAGCGTAAAGCCCAAAGGCGTGTTGCAATCCAACTGCACCAGCTTCTTGGACAGCTCGATCTGATCCCGCTTCTCAATCAGGGTTTCGCGACGCTTGGGCTGCTTGATCTCACCAGCGCGGTCCAGCAGTTCTTCCAGCGACCCGTACTCATTGATCAAAAGCGCCGCCGTCTTGATTCCGATCCCCGGCGCACCCGGGACGTTGTCGACACTGTCACCGGCAAGCGCCTGCACATCGACCACCCGCTCCGGGAATACACCGAATTTCTCGAATACGCCGTCACGGTCGATGGTGCGGTTCTTCATGGCGTCGAACATCTCGACCCCGTCGCCCACAAGCTGCATCAGGTCCTTGTCGGAACTGATGATTGTCACCCGTCCCCCGGCTTCGCGCGCCTGACAGGCCAGCGTGGCGATAATGTCATCCGCCTCGTAGCCCTCCATTTCTTCGCAGGCGATATTGAACGCCACCGTGGCGCGGCGGGTCAGCGGGATTTGCGGGCGCAGATCCTCGGGCATCGCCTCGCGGTTTGCCTTATACTGGTCGTACATGTCGTTGCGGAACGTGTGGCTCCCCTTGTCAAAGATCACCGCCACATGGGTCACATCCGACCCGGCATTCCCTTCGACATAGCGTTGGAGCATGTTGCAAAAGCCGCTGACCGCGCCAATGGGCAAGCCATCCGATTTGCGCGTCAGAGGTGGCAAGGCATGATACGCCCGAAAGATGAAGGCCGACCCATCAATCAGGTGAAGGTGGTGTCCTTTGCCAAATGCCATGTCGCGCGCCCCCGTTTTCGGTCTGCCATAAGCTTTGCCACGGTCGGGGAAGAGGTGCCAGCAGGAACGTCAGAAACCTTGGGCTGCCGGTGCAGCGGAACAAGAGCTAAGGATCTGTCCCGGCAAAGGCGGGCCGCCGGCCAAGCTCTTGCCCGACGAAAACGATGATCGCACCGAATCCCGAGAAAACGACCAGCAAACCGAAGATGTTGAATCCCGTGCGCACCACTCCGAGGTCATCCAGGTTCAGGAAGTGATACGGATAGCGGCCATCAAAGAACCCAGCCCGCACCATCGCTACGATGCAGTAAAGCAAAGGCAGGATCAGCCACGGCAGAATGTCAGGAAAGCGTAGGTCGGCTTTCCGCACGAAAACCAGCCAATAGCACGCAAAGCCCAGAGGAATCAGCGTGTGCAACATCACGTCGATCACCATATCGATACCGCGATAATCGCGCAGATGCGCCAGCAGCACATGATAGACGATGGCCACCATCGCAATCGACAGCAGCAGACCGCTTTGCAGCTTCGCAGGTTCGCGCCCGCCAAGCGCCACCCACGCGCAGGTCAGGCCGATCAGCGTATTGGTCCAGATGGTGAAGTAGCGGAAGTTGAACGCCAGTGTTTCAAGCAGACCGATGTCGTACCGGTCGATCCGCAGCCAGATCCGCGTGACGATGGTCACGCAGACCGCCAGCGCCAGAAGCGCAGAACAAAGCCGTTTTGCCGTCACTTCTCCGGCTGGTCGGCGAAATCCTTGTGGATATACTTGGCGTCGCAATAACCACATTCGACCCAGCCGGTGTCATGGGGGATTTGCAGCCAGACGCGCGGATGGCCCAACGCTCCTTCGCCACCGTCACAGGCGATGCGGTAGCTGTCCACGATCTTGGTTTCGGGCGCTTGCGTTGCCATATGCTGCGTTTCCTTCGTCCGGATTTTCCACTAGGTGCGGTTTAAGACGACGAAGCCACGGGAGCAAGAGACAGCAATGACACAGGATGCCATTGAGATCGAAGGCCTGAAAAAGACCTATTCCGGCGGCAAGGAAGCCTTGAAGGGCATCAACCTTAACGTCCCACGCGGGTCAGTCTTTGGACTACTGGGGCCAAACGGCGCCGGAAAATCGACGCTCATCAACATTTTAGCCGGTCTCGTCACCAAATCCGAAGGCAAGGTAACGATCTGGGGCTGGGACCAGGACGTGAACCCGCGCCAGTCTCGCGCCTCCATTGGTGTGATGCCGCAGGAACTCAACCTCGATCCCTTCTTCACGCCGCGCGGCGCGCTTGAGGTGCAGGCCGGGCTCTACGGGGTGCCAAAAGCACAGCGACGGTCTGACAAGATTCTCGCGATGGTCGGTCTTACCGACAAGGCCGAGGCCTATGCCCGAACGCTCTCAGGTGGGATGCGGCGGCGACTGCTGCTGGGCAAAGCGCTGGTCCATCACCCGCACGTTCTCGTGCTGGACGAACCCACCGCCGGGGTGGACATCGAATTGCGCCAGATGCTTTGGACCAATGTGCGCAAGCTCAACCGCGAAGAGGGCATGACGATCATCCTGACCACGCATTATCTCGAAGAAGCCGAGGAGATGTGTGACGAGATCGCGATCATCAACCATGGCGAGGTTGTCGCCCGTGACAGCACTCGCAACCTTCTGGGTCAACTGGATGCCAAGACCATGGTAATCCAACCCGACGGCGAGATTGGTCTGCTGCCTGATGTCGAGGGTATTGGCGTAACGGCGCGCGACGATGGCACCATCGCGGTCTCCTACCGCGCCCGACAGACCTCGGCGGAAGACGTGCTGTCGATGTTGCGCGACAACGGTGTGCGGATCCGCGACGTGCGGACCGAGCAGGCGGATCTGGAAGACGTGTTTCTGTCGCTCACACGTTCTGCGTGACGCGCGGACCCGTTTTCGAAAACGGGTCCAAGGCGCTTCGAAACGCCTTTACCCCGCCCGTTGCAGCATCCGTCCCAGTCCCCGGCCGCCCAGCACGTGGATGTGCAGATGCGGCACTTCCTGAACGCCGGCTTCTCCCGCGTTGGAGATGATGCGGTAGCCGCCTTCCTGGAGCCCTTCGGCTTTGACCACATCGCCGATGGTGCGATTGAAATCGACGATTTCGGCATCGCTGGCTGCATTCGCGAAATGGTCATAGCAGACATAGGGCCCTTTCGGGATCACCAGCACATGGACGGGGGCCTGAGGCTGAATATCCCGAAACGCCAATGTGTGTTCCGTTTCCAGAACCGTGTTGTTCGGAATCTCGCCGCGCAGGATCTTGGCGAAGATGTTTTGGTCGTCATAGGTGTAGGCCATGCGGCGTGTCCTCAGTCTGCAAACAGATGATCGGTGCGCGCGATATCCAGCGCCTGTTCAGGCGTGATCGACAGAAAACCGGCCAACGCGGCGGCGTTCACTTCGATACTGTCTTCTTCGCGAATGCGCAGGTGGTTTTCGAACTCGGAATCCCGAATGCGATCGCTTTCATGCACGATGTCATTGCGGATCGTCGGCAGAAGACGTTCCAGGGTTTCCTGCGGGGTACGTTCACCCGCCAGCCCGACGCGCATCGCGTGGCCGATAAGGTAATCGTCCGAAAAATTGCAATTGACCTCGAGCAGCCGTGTTGTTGCCCGGTCGCGGCAGAAATCCTCGAGCAGATCGAGATTGCCCGGATCCATGCAAACCACCATGCGTTCTGAATCGAAGTAGTCGAACAGCATCCGCATCAGTGACCGACGATGGCGGTGCCGCTTGCCCAGGGTGGATTGAATGCCGCCCATATCCGGTAGATCAGTCTGCTCTTCGTTGAACAGGTATTCGATGCAAGGCACATTAGTCAGTTGACGGATGCGGGACACGAGCCGTTTGGCTACGTGCCACTTCTTGCAGACCACGATCAGCAATTCGCGCTCGCGACCCAGCGTGCTTTCCGTCTCCCAGAACCGCGGCGCAAACCGGCGGCCGATCCGGCCTTTACCGGTCAGGAACTTGTACAGCGACCGTCCCTCGTTCGAGATTTCGAAATTCACATCTTTGGCCGAATAGAGCGAGCCAAGCCGTTCCTTCAGCTCCCGTGCTTCGGGGCTGATCTTGCGGGCGAACAGAAAGTCCTGGCTCAGCAGCAGGTCAAAGTGGTCGTTGTAGAAGGTGACCGGCATTCCGTAGTCCGAAAACATCAGGAAGGTCAGCGTCCGGCATTCGATCTCATTCTCCGGCACCAAATGGCGCACGAGGGTTTGAAAAAAGGTCTCATCCGGGATCCAGGTCGTACTGAAGAACCGCTTCACGTCTGGGCGCTGGCGGACAAAATCCAGGATCGCTTCGATGGTCGGCCGCCGCAGACACCACCACTGGCTGCCGATCTGGATCTCCAGATCTTCTGGTATCGGGCGGGTCAGACCCAGTTTCTTTTGCAGTTTGAATGATTGGTAAAACAGCGTCTTGTGTGTGCGCTCGTTGAAGTAATGGCGGTAGATCAACCGCTCTTCCTTCATCCCGGTCTTGATCCAGTCGGATGCAAAGAAATCAAAGCTCTCGATGAAATCCGCATCCATCCGGTCGAGATAGTCGTGCGCGTATTCGGCCGTCTTGATCGCCTGACAATCGCCAGACAGCATGTAGAAATGCGTCGCCCGTGGGAACGCCTCGACTGCGGCTTCGACCGCATAGAGCGTCGCCTGCACCAGCGACCACTCCCCCCAGCCGCACTTGATTCGCTTCTTGGCGAAGGTGACGTTCGGGTTGTCCGACAGTGCCGTGTGGATCGCAGAATAGGCCGCCGCGTCGGCGCGCGCATCGAAATGGATCGAGATATAATCTCCGACCGCCGTCAGGCTGAGCGCCTGTCGGATGATCGCGTCCGGGTCTTTATGACACAGCAGTATGAAGGCAACACTCGCCATTCAGGTCTTCATTTGCCCAATTTTCACCTAATTCCTATAGTGATAGGCGTGTTCAGTGATTGAATAAACCGACTTTCTTTGATTTTTTGTCTACGTTACGGGACGACAAGAGCCCGGAATGAGGCTGGAGGCAGCAGATTATGGGATTTCCCGGAACGTGGATGACCGAAAGCGAAAGCATGGTTTATCGGGTCGTCCCGAAATGCGCGTGCTCGACCATTGGTCAGATCATGTTCTATTCCGACCACGGCGAATTTTTTGACGGCGACATCCACGATGCGCAGAACGGTCTGCACAAATGGGCGCTCGACCATTCGAAAGACCCGATCACAACTCGCATTCAGGCACATGACACCTACGCGTTCACCTGTGTGCGCAACCCCTACACTCGGATCCTCAGTTCGTTCTTCGACAAGATCTGTGGCATCCAGCGGAATGGCAAACGCTATCGCGGCAACCTTGTCCCGCTCTTGATCCAGAAATACGGGATCGAGGTCGGCGGCGATGATGGCAAGCAAGAGTTCGATCAGATCAAGAGCTTCCGACGCTTCCTGCTTTTCGCGCGCGACACCATCCGCTGGCGCCGCCCGATGGACCCCGACATTCATTGGTCGGCCATGTCAGGTCACATCAGCACCTTCATCGTGAATGGCGGTCGCTACGATAACATCTTCTGGACCGAGAGCTTCAACGACGGCATGGCCGACGTGCTCAAGAATGTGGAAACCCGACAGAAGGTCGACCTGAAAAAGATCCCGCGCTTCAACGAAAGCGAAGGACACGGACCAAAGCGCGCGCACCCGGTCGAAGACTATTTCGACGACCTGTCGATGCACCTCGTCTACGAGATCTACAAAAAGGATTTCGAGCTCTTCAAATACGATTTCGAAAACCCGGCCAACAAGATGCCGATCGGCGAAATCGACTTAGAAGAAGTGCACGCCAAACTGGGCGATTGATCCGGTCTCTTCCCCCCGGATCATTCCGGCAATTCGTCCGACGGAATGATCGGAAAAAACGTGCCGCCCGACCAGACACCGAACCAGTCCGTTCCATCCACCTCATGGGTCGATCCATTTTCGACCAGACGGTAAAAACTCTTCCGGTCGATCAGCGCTTCCAGGTTGGCCCGCACCAGCACATAGGGCGACGGCTCTCCTGTCTCCGAATCCCGCTCAACCCGGATAGGGTGATCAGGACCGGCAATCACTGTATCACCGACATGGGTGGTAAAGGTCAGTACCTGCGCCTCCCCCTCGCCCGCCGCCTCAAAATCAATGGCAACGAAAGGCGCGTCATCGACGGTGATTCCCACCTTCTCGACTGGCGTCACGAGGAAGAATTTGTCGCCATCCTTACGCAGAATCGATGAGAACAGCTTGACCAGCGGAGCCCGGCCGATTGGCGTCCCAAGGTAGAACCAAGTGCCATCACGGGCGATCCGCATATCCAGATCTCCGCAAAACGGCGGGTTCCAGAGGTGCACCGGTGGCAATCCCTTGCTCTTGGTGGCGCGGACAGAGGCAGCAATGCCTTCGGCGGATGGAATTACACGATCTTGTGCGCTCATTGCTTTTGCCATTTCCCCCTTGCACGTTACACTTTCATGGAACGGACGTAATGCGCAAGGGAGACACGTCATGGCCTCAGCCGAAGATTTGGTCGCAGAGATCGAAGCGCTGGAAGACAAGCTGGCGCAGGCCAAGACGGCGATCACCCGCCGCTTCATCGGACAGGAACGGGTGGTCGAGCTGACGCTCACCTCGCTCCTCTGCGGCGGCCACGGGTTGCTGATCGGCCTGCCTGGCCTCGGCAAGACCCGGCTGGTGGAAACCGTGTCGACGGTGATGGGTCTCGACGGCAGCCGCGTGCAGTTTACACCCGACCTGATGCCCGCGGATATCCTCGGATCGGAAGTTCTGGAAACCGGCGCCGATGGCAGCCGCGCCTTCAAGTTCATTCAAGGCCCGATCTTCTGTCAGCTTCTGATGGCCGACGAAATCAACCGCGCCTCACCCCGCACACAATCCGCGCTCTTGCAGGCAATGCAGGAAAAGGTGGTCACGGTCGCGGGCGAAACCCGCAAGCTCGACGCGCCTTTCCACGTTCTTGCCACTCAGAACCCCATCGAACAGGAAGGCACCTATCCGCTTCCCGAAGCACAGCTAGACCGTTTCCTTGTTCAGATCGACGTACAGTATCCAGACCGCAAGACTGAGAAGGAAATCCTGCTCGCCACAACCGGCGCAGAAGAGGCCGAAGCCTACGAGGTTTTCACCGCCGCCGAACTGATCGCCGCGCAGAAATTGCTCCGTCGGATGCCTGTTGGCGATGCGGTGGTCGAGATGATCCTTGATCTGGTCCGCGCCTTCCGCCCAGACGATCCGCTGGCGGGTGATCGCGTGAAGGACACCGTCGCCTGGGGCCCCGGCCCGCGTGCCGCACAGGCGCTGATGCTGACCGTCCGTGCACGCGCGCTGCTCGAAGGCCGACTGGCCCCGGCCCCCGAAGACGTTATCAACATGGCCCGCCCCGTTCTGACCCACCGGATGGCGCTCACCTTCTCGGCACGGGCACGCGGCGAAGATCTCGGCAGCCTGATCGACGAAGTGGCTCAGCGCATGGTGGCAACCGAGGCCGCTGCGTGACAAACATCACCGCTCTTCGTCAACGCTCCGAAGAGGAAGCCTCAAAGCTACCCGCGCTCTTGGCGCGGGCAGAGCATCTGGCTGGCACCGTACTCTTGGGCGAACACGGGCGGCGGCGCTCTGGCTTGGGCGATGACTTCTGGCAATACCGGCCAATGCAAGAGGGCGATGCCCTGCGCGACATTGACTGGCGCCGCTCGGCTCGCAGCGACATGCAATTCGTGCGCGAACGCGAATGGCAAATCGCGCAAAGCGTCATTCTCTGGGTCGATCAGGCCGCCTCGATGCGTTTTGCCTCCGACGCCAACTTGTCCACCAAAGTCGACCGCGCCCGCACGCTGGCGCTCGCCAGTGCGATCCTGCTGATCCGGGGCGGCGAACGCGTGGGCCTCACCGGGTTTGACCTGCCACCCCGGCGCGGTCAGGCCCAGGTCACGCGGCTGGCGCAGATGCTCTCCGTCGATCAGGGCGATGACTACTCTGAACCCGAGGCGCGCGGCATGATCCCGCAATCCCGCGCGATCTTTTTCTCTGATTTCCTTGGCGACCCGGTTCCTGTCGAAGCCGCCTTGACCAAAGCCGCAGATCGCGGCGTGCGAGGTGCGTTGGTGCAGGTGCTTGATCCCAGCGAGGAAAGCTTTCCTTTCGACGGGCGCACCATCTTCCAAAGCATCGGCGGCGGGGTTGTCCACGAAACGCTCAAAGCAGGTGATCTGCGCAACCGCTATCTTGAACGGTTGGCCGAACGGAAAGACAGGCTCGACCGCCTGTCGCGGCTCACCGGCTGGCAGTACCTTTGCCACCACACAAGCGACAGCGCGCAATCCGCGCTGCTCTGGATTTACCGGGCTATGGATGGGGCCCACGGATGACGATATTTGGCATCGGATTCGCGACACCCTGGCTTCTGCTGACGCTTCTGGCGCTGCCGATACTGTGGCTGATCCTGCGCGCCGTGCCCCCCGCCCCGATCCGCCGTATGTTCCCCGGCGTTGTCCTGCTTCTGGGCCTCAAGGACGACGATCAAGTCAGTGACCGGACCCCGTGGTGGCTTCTGTTGCTGAGGATGCTGGCGGTTGCCGCACTCATCATCGGGTTGGCCGGTCCGATCCTGAACCCTCAGACCGACGACATAACAGCCAATGACGGCCCGCTTCTCGTCGTCATGGACGGCTCATGGGCCAGCGCCGCAAGCTGGCGCGCCCGGACGCAGGCGCTCGACGGGCTGCTCGCACAAGCGGCGCGCGACGACCGCCGCGTGGCCTTGCTCAAACTCAGCGCACCGGAACCGACGAGTTTCCAGACCGCAGACGACCTAAGCACACGATTGGTGGGTCTGACGCCGGAACCTTGGGAGCCGGGAGAGGCGCAGGTCACCCGCGCAATTGACCTCTTGCCTGAGGGCGATTTTGACACCTACTGGATGTCCGACGGGCTGGAACGTGCCACCCGAGCCTCCATGCTCGACGCACTCAAACAGCGTGGCACGGTCACCGTGTTTCAGGCCGGACAGACCATTCTCGGCCTCGCCCCGGCACGGTTTGAAGATGGCAACATCGTCCTCACCGCCCTCCGCGCCCAATCGGGCAGCGACCGCGAAATCACAATTCTTGCCCAAGGCCGCGACCCCGCGGGCAACCCCGCCGTTCTCGCCCGCGCCACCGCAACCTTCGAGTCGGACGCGACAACCGCCGAAACCGCGCTTTCCCTGCCCTCGGAACTCCGCGCCCGGATCAACCGGTTCGAGATCGAAGGCAACCGCAGCGCCGGGGCGACCACCCTGCCCGACGACAGCCTGCGCCGCCGCGAAGTCGCATTGATGGCAGGCCGCGAAGACCGCGAGGGCCTGCAATTACTCTCACCGCTGCACTATTTGGAAAAGGCGCTCGAACCCAGCGCCGACCTGCTCAGTGGCGCGCTGTTGGACATGATCCCGGCCAACCCCGACGTGATAGCACTGGCCGACGTGGCAACCCTCGGCGCAGCCGAAGAGGAAGCCTTGCTCGACTGGCTCGACGGTGGCGGTATCCTGCTGCGCTTTGCTGGCCCGCGCCTTGCCGCCAGCGACGTGAGCCGCGAAACCGAAGACCCGCTGATGCCCGTCCGCTTGCGCGCAGGTGGCCGCAGCGTCGGTGGCGCGATGAGCTGGGGAGAACCGAAATCCCTCGCTGAATTCGGCGAAGACAGTCCATTCTTCGGCCTGCCCATCCCGCCTGACGTAACCGTCACCGCGCAAGTCATGGCGCAACCCGATCCGGCCCTTGCCGAGCGCGTGATCGCGCAACTCAGCGACGGCACACCCCTCGTAACCCGCAAAGCCGTGGGTCAGGGGCAGATCATCCTGTTCCACGTCACCGCCAACGCCGAATGGTCCTCTCTGCCGCTCTCAGGTCTCTTCGTGCAGATGCTCGAAAGGCTCGCCATCGCAGCCGGAAGCTCAAGCCAGCCCAGCGCCGAAGATCTCGCGGGCACAATCTGGCAGCCGAACATGGTGCTCGACGCCTTCGGGTCGCTCGACGACGGTAGCACCCTTCCCGGCGTGCCCGGCGAAGACATGGTCGAAGCCGCCCTCGGCCCTGACCTGCGCCCCGGCCTTTACCAAAGTCAGGACCGCACCATGGCCCGCAACGTGCTTTCGCTCGACGCCGTTCTGACCCCGGCCAACTGGCCCTCCGACATCACCGTCGAAGGGCTCACCCAGTCCGAGGAAACACCGCTCGCAGGTTGGCTGCTTGCCCTCGCAATCGCGCTTCTGCTTGCTGACATCATCGCCTCGCTGTTCCTCTCTGGTCGCCTCTCCCGCCCTCGCGCCACAACTATCGCCGGGATCGCCTTGGCTCTCCTGCTGATGCCGGTTCCCCCGGCACAGGCGCAATCCACCGCCGACCAATTCGCCCTCGCCGCCACGTCCGAGGTCACCTTCGCCCATGTGATCACCGGCGATGAAACGCTCGACCGTACGGCGGCCGCAGGCCTTCGAGGCCTGTCGGAAACCCTGTTCTTCCGCACCTCCGTCGAACCGGCAGAACCGGTCGCGGTGAACCTCGAGACCGACGAGCTGGCTTTCTTCCCGTTCCTCTATTGGCCGATCAGCCCCGACCAACCGACCCCTTCGGTTGAGGCGTATGCCAAGCTGAACACCTATCTGCGCTCAGGCGGGATGATTATGTTCGACACCCGCGATGCCGACATCGCCCGTTTCGGCACCGGCAGCCCGAATGGCCGCAAGCTGCAACAACTGGCTGCCCCGCTCGACATTCCGCCGCTCGAACCGATCCCGCAGGACCACGTACTCACCCGCACCTTCTACCTGCTTCAGGATTTCCCGGGTCGCCACAACAGCACCGATGTCTGGGTAGAAGCCGCGCCCCCCGATGCCGAACTTGTCGAAGGTATGCCCTTCCGCAACCTCAACGATAACGTCACCCCGGTGATCATCGGCGGCAACGATTGGGCCTCTGCTTGGGCCATGGACCAGCGCGGCAACCCGCTCTTTCCCATCGGGCGCGGCTATTCCGGCGAACGCCAGCGCGAGATCGCGTACCGCTTCGGGGTCAATCTGGTCATGCACGTGCTGACCGGGAACTATAAATCCGATCAGGTTCACGTGCCTGCACTTCTTGACAGGTTGGGCAATTGATGACCGGCAGCATCGTCTTCGATCCACTTATTCCGTGGGTGTTCATCGCCGGTCTGGCTTTGCTCGCCGCGCTTGGCGTGGCTTTGGCGCTGTGGCGCGGGCTTCAGGGCTGGGCGCTTCGCGCGCTGGCGGCGCTGGTCGTGCTCGCCGCCCTCGCGCAGCCGTCGTATCAGATCGAAGACCGCGCGCCGCTCTCGAACATCGTGCTGATCGTCGAAGACAGAAGCGCCAGCCAATCGCTGGGCGACCGCCTGAACGACACCACCAATGCGGCCGTCGCATTGGCAGCCCAGATAAACGCCCGCGACAACACCGAAATCCGCCGGATTGAGGTCGGCGACGGCGAAGGCGACACAGGCACGCTGCTCATGTCCGCCGTGTCCGACGCTTTGGCCGAAGAGCCGCGCGGCCGCATCGCAGGCATCTTCCTGCTCAGCGACGGGCGTGTGCACGATCTCGAACGCACCCCCGACCTGCCCGCCCCGCTGCACTTGCTTCTCACCGGCAAGGAAACCGACTGGGACCGCCGCCTGATCGTCAAGAACGCGCCGGCCTTCGCCATCCTTGGCGAACCCGTCACACTGACACTGCGCGTCGAAGACGATGGCGCTGCCCCACAAGCCACCTCCACTGTGATCGACATCTCGGTCGACGGACAGGAGGCTCAGCGCTTTGACATGCCCATCGGCGAAGACATCGAACTGCCGATCACCTTGCCCCATGGCGGGCTGAACGTGATCCAGTTCACCGTTCCCACCGCCGAGGATGAACTCACTGACCGTAACAACACGGCGCTTGTTCAGATCAACGGTGTCCGCGACCGCCTGCGCGTGCTGCTGGTCAGCGGCGAACCACACGCCGGTGGCCGCACATGGCGCAACCTTCTCAAATCCGACAGCTCGGTCGATCTGGTGCACTTCACCATCCTGCGCCCGCCGGAAAAGCAGGACGGTGTTCCGGTTACCGAACTGTCGCTGATCGCCTTCCCGACTCGCGAATTGTTTCTTGAGAAGATCGAGGATTTCGACCTCATCATCTTCGACCGTTACAAGCGGCGCGGCATCCTGCCCGCGATCTATCTCGACAACGTGGCGAACTATGTCCAGGGCGGCGGCGCGGTCCTGATCGCGGCTGGCCCGGATTTCGCCAGCGCAGACAGCATCTACCGTTCCCCTCTGGCTGACATCATTCCTGCCGAACCCACCGCTCGCGTGTTCGAACGCGGCTACCGTCCCGGCATCACAGAACTGGGCGACCGCCACCCAGTCACCTCCGGCCTTGCCGGGGCCGACACCTGGGGCCGCTGGATGCGCCAGATCGAAGTGGAGCCTATCGGCGGCGACGTGGTGATGAGCGGTATCGACGACAAACCGCTGCTTGTCCTTGACCGCGTTGGCGAAGGCCGCGTTGCGCTGATTGCCTCCGACCACGCCTGGCTCTGGTCGCGCGGTTTCGAAGGCGGCGGTCCACAACTCGACCTGCTACGCCGACTGGCCCACTGGATGATGAAAGAACCCGAGCTTGAGGAAGAGGCGCTCTGGGCCGAACCCACTGGCCAGACCATGCGCATCATCCGCCGCACGCTCGACGAAACCATCGGTGCCGTGACCGTCACGCGCCCCGACGGCACCGAAGAAGAGATCACACTGGAAGAGGTCACACCGGGCCGCTTTGAGGCGCTTTATACCGGACCCGAGATTGGTCTCTACCGCCTTGCCGAAGGCGATCAAGAAGCGGTCGTCGGCCTCGGCCCTGCCGCCCCGCGCGAGTTCGAACAAACAATCGCCAGCGGCGAGGTGCTGGAGCCGGTTGTGGACGGCACCCGCGGCGGCGTCCGCCGTCTGGAAGACGGCCTGCCCAGCATCCGCTCCGTCGGTGAAGGCCGCCCCGCAGCAGGTCGCGGCTGGCTCGGCATCACTCCGCGCGAGGCATTTGAGACGTTGGACGTGACCCAAACCCCGATGCTGCCTGGCTGGCTGGTCCTGCTGCTGGCATCCGGCCTGATCCTCGGCGCGTGGCTGCGCGAAGGGCGCAGGACATAAGCGATTGTTAACAAAAGGTTAAAGGGTCCGGTTCGGTCCTATTGTTTCGCGCGCGAAACATTTGGTCCGGATCGGACCCATTCTCAAATACGCAACACAAACAAAAAGGCCGGTCCAACGAACCGGCCTTCAAGCGCAATTTGAAATACGATCAGCCGCCGAGCCGCTCGTTGATGATTTCCTTGAACTCATCATAGCTCATGTTGGAATAGGTGGTGCCGTCGATCACGAAAGACGGGGTCGAGCTGATGCCATGCTCTTCGGCATTCGCCTGATACCATTCGATCAGTGCCCGCGCCTGATCGCCATTGCTCAGGCAGGCTTCCAACTGGTCGTTCTCGATCCCTGCGATCTTCCCGATCTTGCGCAGTTCATCGGCAATCGCCGCTTCCGAACCCGCACGTGCCCATTCGCTCTGCGTGTCGTAGATCATTTCCGTGATGCCAAAGAACCGGTCCTCACCACCACAACGCGCGACCAGTGATCCCCACAGACCGTAGCGGTCAAAATAGACCTCGCGATAGGTGAACTTAACCTTGCCGCTGTCGATGTAATCCGCCTTCAGATCCTTGAAGACGCCCTTGTGAAAATTGGCGCAATGCGGACAGGTGTAAGACGCGTATTCAATTATCTCGACCGGTGCGTCCTCGGCACCCAGAACCATCTCCTGAACGGTGACTTCCGCAGCAGCGCTCTCCTGCGCATTGGCCGCACCCGGAAGCGCGATGGCCTGTCCGTTGAGCGTCGGTGCCTGTGTGCCCGTTCCGGCAACCCACCATCCCGCGCCCGCGACCAGTGCCGCAGCCAGTGCAATTGTCGTCAACCGTTGTTTCATTGCGAAACCCTTTGTTCTGTTTCCTCTGGGACCTAGGTCCGATTTTGCGTTTTTGAATAGACGTTCGTGGCCAGACGTTCCAGCGCCGCGCGCAATCCGTCATCCCGAATCCCATCGGCCATGGTCTGCGCCTCGGGCAGGATCGGTGCCGGTGTGTCGTCGCGGGCCGCTTTGGGGCGGTGATCGAAACTCGCCTGCCCTTCGGAAAACCCGGTCGAGGCCGTCTGCGTGATCCGCACTTTGGAAATCGCGTTATAGCCGTAAACCGCGTTCACCTTTTCGCGCAGCTTTTCCTTCTGCATCTCCAGCATCGGCGCATTCGCCCCGGTGGTCAGCAGCGTCAGCGTGGCACCGAAACCACCGCGCCCATAGCGCACTTCGACGGGTCGGCTGATGGCGGCAATGTCTTCGCCCGCGATCTCAGCCCAATGGGTCAGAAGCCGGGATTGCGCAAAGCCACGGGTCTCCGACGTCTTGCGGATCTGCGTCTGCAAGAGGCTCGATGTGCGTTTGAAGCCGTGGGTCTGACCGTTGCGCGGCGGCATGTTTGACTCCCTGTCTCGAACACTATTCTAGTGGCGCAGCGCCTGTGCAACCAGCCCACAAATGAGACCCGAGTTCAAAGGAATGTCAGACTTGCGTGAACGGCCCGACCCCGCCGCGTTGCTGGACTGGTACGACAGACACGCCCGCCAGATGCCATGGCGCATCGGCCCGGCGGCACGGGCACAAGGCGTCCGCCCCGATCCCTACCGCGTCTGGATGTCAGAAATCATGCTGCAGCAGACCACGGTTGCAGCCGTCAAAAGCTATTTCGAGGCCTTCACCACCCGCTGGCCCACAGTCAGCGATCTGGCACAGGCCGAAGATGCCGATGTGATGGCGGCATGGGCTGGACTCGGCTACTACGCGCGCGCCCGCAACCTGCTCAAATGCGCCCGCGCGGTGCATCACGATCATGGTGGCGTGTTTCCGGAAACCTTTGACGGCCTCATCACCCTTCCGGGTATCGGCCCCTACACCGCCGCGGCCATTGCGTCGATCGCCTTCGACCTTCCGGAAACCGTGCTCGACGGAAACGTCGAACGGGTGATGGCACGCCTTCACAACGATCACACACCATTGCCCGCTGCGAAACCCGTGTTCATGGACTACGCCGCCGCGCTCACCCCACAGACACGCCCCGGCTGCTATGCCCAAGCGGTGATGGATCTGGGCGCCACGATCTGCACCCCGCGCAACCCGGCCTGCGGCCTTTGTCCCTGGCGAAAGTCCTGCGCGGCATGGGCGGAAGGCACAGCAAAGGACCTGCCAAAGAAAGCCCCGAAGAAACGCAAACCCACCCGGTTTGGCATCGCCTATCTTGCCCGGCGAGTCGATGGCGCTTGGCTGCTGGAGCAACGCCCAGACAGCGGGCTTCTAGAGAGGTGGTCCTGGTTTTTCGACCAGTTTTATGCCGCGCAGCGCTCTGGCATGGGTTTCATATCACGCGGCAAGTTTCATGTTTGCTTTGCGATTAGCATAAACCTCGTCTGGGGTCATCAGACCG
>JAUHVK010000044.1 GCA_030425145.1 Alphaproteobacteria bacterium
GCGGAAAGGACACCCGGCAGGATTTGCGGATCTCACCCTCATCGGGCTTTTCCAGCCCCGCCATCATCTTGACCAGCGTCGTCTTGCCGGTCCCGTTCGGTGCCAGAATCCCCAGCGACTGCCCCAGCTCGACACGAAACGACGCCCGATCAAGGATCACCTTGCGGTGCGATCCCGTCCAGAACGATTTGCTCACATTGTCGAATTCAAGCATGACAGCCTCGGGTCAGCCCGCGCAGGATTTGCACGGCTTGGTTTCCATAAGGTTTAGAGTCCGAGTTTGACTGGATTGTGGCCAATCCTTAGCGAAAAGCGGTTATTGTCTACGAAAAGGGGCGTTGTTGGCAGGCTTACTGATCGGATAATCAGTGAAGGCGTCTGCAATCTATAGATGATCGGCCGCTACAAATATCTGACAGCGAGACATATTCAGATCATAAAGCGTCGCGAATCGCCTATCGCGGTTTAAACGACTCTGGCTTGGTCAGAACGAGTTGCGCAGGTTTTGTGCGATGTGGGGGAGATGCGGCACAAATTATGATAATCGAATTTACCGAATTCATGCCTTGTGCAGGCGGATTTCCTGAATTTTCGCCTCATCACTGTCTATTTTTCCCGCAAGTGCCGGTAAGGACGCGAAACTTGGACGATCGTGTTGCAAACCCGGCCACAACGCGATTTAGTTTAGTAAGACACGCGGAACCAATCCGCGGACAACACAGGGAGTTCGTTTTTGCCCGACACGTCAAACAGTGACGCGTTCGTCGAATTTGAACGAGTGCAAAAGAGCTACGATGGCGTACAGCTTGTCGTAAAAGACCTCAACCTTACCATGCCGAAGGGCGAGTTTCTTACGATGCTCGGACCGTCGGGATCGGGCAAAACCACTTGCCTGATGATGCTTGCCGGGTTCGAGACCGCGACCTATGGCGACATTCGTCTGGACGGTAAGCCGATCAACAACATTCCGCCGCACAAGCGCGGGATCGGCATGGTTTTCCAGAATTATGCCTTGTTCCCGCACATGACGATTGCGGAAAACCTGAGCTTCCCGCTGGAAGTTCGGAAAATCGGAAAATCCGACCGCGAAGCGAAGGTGAAAAGAGCACTCGACATGGTCGAGATGGGGGCCTTTGGTGGTCGTCGTCCGGCGCAATTGTCAGGTGGTCAGCAGCAGCGGATCGCGTTGGCGCGGGCGCTCGTGTTCGAGCCAGAGCTTGTTCTGATGGACGAGCCATTGGGCGCGCTGGACAAACAGCTGCGCGAAAAGATGCAGTTCGAGATCACGCACCTCGCGCACCGTCTTGGCATCACCGTGGTCTACGTGACCCACGACCAGACCGAAGCTCTGACCATGTCGGACCGCGTGGCGGTTTTCGACGATGGCCGCATTCAGCAGCTGGCACCGCCCGATGAGCTTTACGAGAAGCCGCAGAACAGCTTCGTTGCGCAGTTCATCGGTGAGAACAACACGCTCGAAGGTACCATCCGCGAAATCAAGGGCGACCGTTGTGTCGTACAGCTTGACGATGGTGAACTGATCGACGCGAAGCCGGTCAATGTCAGCAAGGTCGGCGAACGCACCCGTGTGTCGATCCGGCCCGAGCGGGTCGAGATCAATAAGGACCGCCTTCAAGAAGGCGCGCATACGCTCAAGGCCGAAGTGCTGGAGTTCATCTATATGGGTGACATCTTCCGCACGCGGCTCAAGGTGGCGGGAAATGACGAGTTCGTCATCAAGACCCGGAATGCGCCGGACCAGGTGCGTCTTGAGCCGGGCACGCAGATCGAGATCGGGTGGCTGCCCGACGATTGCCGTGCACTGGATGCGTCCAGCAAATGAGAATTGCCACGGGAACACCTCTGTTCCCGTGTCACTACAGGCGTTGGTTGGTCGGTCCGACAGCCAGCCCCACATGTCATAAGCGGACCGAAACGGGAGAATATGAATGAAACTGTCTAAAACACTTTTGGCGACCAGCGCACTCACCGTTGCCGCCGCAGGTGCCTACGCTGCCGGCCATGGTATGGCAGACAGCATGACACTGGTCAGCTGGGGCGGTGCCTACCAGGCGTCGCAGCAAAGCGCATATGTCGAGCCCTATATCGCGAACAACGCAGGCGTGACCGCGACTTGGGACGAAAGCTCGGCAGAAGCCGTGGCCAAGCTGCGCGCAATGAACGAAGCCGGCAACATCACATGGGACCTGGTCGACGTGGTGGCTGCTGACGCGATCCGTCTCTGCGACGAAGGTCTGGCATTGGAAGTCGATCATGACGAACTGCTCGCAGCTGCACCCGATGGCACCAGCGCAAGCGACGACTTCGGCGATCTGATCGTCTCTGATTGCTTCATCCCGCAGATCGTGTACTCCACGACCTTCGGCTACCGCACCGACATGGTGCCGGCCGGTGTAGAGCCGCCGTCGGACATCTGCTCGGTCTTCGACCTGGAAACCTATCCGGGCAAGCGCGCGCTCGAAAAGCGTCCGATCAACAACATGGAATGGGCGTTGCTCTGTGACGGCGTGGCGAAGGAAGACGTCTACGACGTTCTGGAAACCGACGAAGGTCAGGATCAGGCTCTGGCCAAGCTCGACACCATCAAGGATCAGGTGATCTGGTGGAACGCTGGCGCCGACACGCCGCAGCTTCTGGCAGATGGCGAAGTGTTCATGGGCTCGACCTATAACGGTCGTCTGTTCTCGGCGATCGTCGAGCAGGGTCAGCCGATCGGCATGATGTGGGACGCTCAGGTGTTCGACCTTGACGGTTGGATCATCCCGGCCGGTCTGTCGGATGATCGTCTGGCACGCGTGAATGACTTCGTAAACTTCGCTACAGACACCCAGCGTCTGGCGGATCAGGCGAAGTTCATCTCCTATGGTCCGGCACGTGCATCCTCGGCACCGATGGTGTCCCAGCACGCAACGCTCGGCATCGACATGGCACCGCATATGCCGACCGATCCGAACAACGCGACCAACACGTTCCTCTACAACTATGAGTTCTGGGCTGACTATCGCGACGACATCGACGCGAAGTTCCAGGCGTGGCTGGCACAATAAGCCTTTGAAAACCAAGGGGTGGGCCGGTTGGCCCACCCCGCACCGACGAGGACAGTCCTATGCCCAAAGGCTATATCATCGGCCACATCACGGTGAATGACCCCGAAGCCTACAAGGAGTATATCGAGCGCGACACGCCGATCCTTGAGAGTTACGGAGCGAAATTTATCGTACGGGGTGGACAGTCCGAGACGATGGAAGGCGAGACCCAGAACCGCCACGTCGTCATCGAATTTGACGATTTCGAAACAGCGAAGCGCGCGTATCACGATCCTTCCTATCAGGAGGTCGCCGAGATTCGCCGACGCACCGCGACAAGCACAATCATTCTAGTCGAGGGCACCTGAGCCATGAGCGACGCCGCAACAGAACCCGACAAAATCACGGGCGCGACGCCTGACAGAGCCGATAATGGGCCTGTTCTTTCCGCCGATGGCACGCCGCTGAAACGCTCTCTTAACCGCGCCCTCCGCGCGCAGAAGATCCGAGCGCTTGCGCTGATCGCGCCACTTTTGCTCTTTGTTCTGGTAAGTTTCATTGCGCCGATCGGGGACATGCTTTTCCGCTCGGTCGAGAACCAGATCGTCCGCGATACGATGCCCCGCACGGTCGAGGCGCTCGCTGACTATGACGCCGCCGCCGGTGGGGTGCCGCGCGACGAGGTGTTCGAAGCGGCGTATTACGATGTTTTCTTCGCGGCTGAACGGAAGGATCATACGCGGCTTGGTTCGCGTCTGAATTACGAACAGACCGGCGCGTCGTCATTGTTCCGCAAATCCGGACGCGGCATCGACGATATCGGTGAGGTCTATCAGGACCAGTTCGAAGACCTGAACGGCGATTGGGACGAAGCGCGCCCCTGGGCCGAACTGATGGGCGACCCCGACTGGATCGCCGAGCAGGAAGGTTGGGATGGCGACGGCAGAATGCCAGCCTTCGAACTGCGGTCTGAAATTGCCGAGATCCTTCCGCGTACTGCGGAAACGTACAGCATATTCGCCCGTTTCATGCAGCGGGAAGAAGGCGACAGCCCGCTTGAGGAAGAGCCGTGGAGCGTTGTGCACACAGCCCTTTACCAAGACCTCGCCGCAGGTGATGTTAGCAGCTATTCCGGCCCGCGTGCCGATATGCTGCGCGCGGCAGACGAATTGGTTGCCAGCCCGGATTTCAAGACGATTTCGTTCCGTGACGGCTTTGAAGAGATCGACGAGGATTGGGTCGCGCCGGAAATCTGGCAGACGATCAAGACGTACAGCCCCGCCTACACCTCGGGCTATTTCCTGAACTCTATCGACATGCAGAAAACGCCGGAAGGTCCGGCGCTGCGCGATGAGGATGAGCGGATCTACGGTCTGCTGTTCCAGCGCACCATGTTCATGAGCCTTGTCATCACCCTCAGCTGTATCCTGCTGGGCTATCCGATTGCCTACCTGCTTTCGAACCTGCCTTCGAGCAAGGCAAACCTGCTGATGATCCTGGTGCTGCTGCCGTTCTGGACCTCGCTTCTGGTGCGGACCTCGGCGTGGAAGGTGATGCTGCAACAGCAAGGGGTGATCAACGACACGTTGGTCTGGCTTGGCCTTGTGGCGGATGACGCGCGTCTGACGATGATCAACAACCAGTTCGGTACCATCGTGGCGATGACGCATATCCTGCTGCCATTCATGATCCTGCCGATGTATTCGGTGATGTCGACCATTCCGCCATCCTATGTGCGCGCCGCCAAATCGCTGGGCGCGACCAACTGGACAACTTTCTGGCGGGTCTATTTCCCGCAATCGGTGCCGGGCATCGGCGCGGGGTCGATCCTCGTGTTCATCCTGTCGATCGGTTACTACATCACGCCAGAAATTGTGGGTGGCACATCGGGTATCTTTATCTCGAACCGGATCGCCTACCACATCTCGAGCTCGCTCAACTGGGGTCTTGCGGCCGCGTTGGGGACAATCCTGCTGGTGGTGGTTCTGGTGCTCTATTGGGCCTACGACCGGATCGTCGGCATCGACAACGTGAAACTGGGGGGCTGATCCATGGCTGAAGCCATTCTCACACCAATCGAGAAAAAGCCCATCGGTTTCACCGCCGGGGTCCTCGCAGCAGCCGGCGCGTTTGCCGGTCTGTTTATCGGCACCGCTCAGGGGTCCGGGCTGCTGGGTATCGTGGTCGGTGCCGCAATCATGGCAGCGCTGGCATTTGTCGCAATGACGGCGCTGGGGGAAGATCAGGAAAAACCTTTCCGCTGGGCGATGATCGGGTTGGGCGCGATTATCGGATACTTCCTCAATGGCATTCCGGGATTGATTATGGGAGGCCTGTTCGGCTGGTTCTTCGGCTGGTTCATCTACTGGGTCGGCATGGGGCGTTACCGCGCACATCTCGTACCCTACCTGACATCTGGTCAGGTGCTCTGGCACTACACATTCCGGGTGATCTGCGGGGCGATCTTCGTCTTCCTGATCACACCGATCATCGTGGTGATGCCGCTTTCGTTCAACGCTCAGGATTTCTTTACCTTCACACCTGAGATGCTGGCCTTCGATCCCGCGGGCTACAGCCTCAAGCATTATCGCGACTTCCTGACCAACCCGGAATGGACAAGCGCGGTGAAGAACTCGCTTCTCGTGGCCCCTGTGGCGACGCTGCTCTCGGTGTCTCTAGGGACGCTGGCCGCCATCGGTCTGAGCCAGAGCCACGTACCGGGCAAACGGGCGATCATGGCGATCCTGATTTCGCCGATGATCGTGCCGCTGATCATCTCGGCCACCGGCATGTATTTCTTCTACTCCAAGATCGGTCTGGTCGGCACGTATTGGGGCATCGTTCTGGCCCATGCGGTTCTGGGCATTCCCTTTGTCATCATCACCGTGACCGCCACGTTGGTCGGCTTTGACCGGTCGCTGACGCGGGCTGCGGCGAATATGGGGGCGGACCCCGTGACCACCTTCTTCAAGGTGCAGATGCCGCTGATCCTGCCGGGGGTTATCTCGGGCGGTCTGTTTGCCTTCATCACGTCCTTTGACGAAGTGGTCGTTGTGCTGTTCATCGGCTCTGCCGAATTGCAGACGCTGCCGTGGCAGATGTTCACCGGTCTGCGCGAGCAAATCTCGCCGACGATCCTCGCCGCTGCGACCATCCTTGTGGGCATTTCGATCTGCCTGCTGACCTCGGTCGAAATTCTGCGCCGCCGCTCTGAACGCCTGCGGGGGATGTCGCCGAGCTAAGGGGGAAGCCGCTTCGAAGCGGCTTTCCGCATTTTTGAAAATGCGGAGAAGGATTTTCGAAAAACCTTGGCGCTCAACAAAAAAGGCCCTGCACAGTCGTGCAGGGCCTTTTCACATGAATACAGACAGGATCAGCTGCGGACGAGCTTTTCGTAGCTTTCCGCGATCTCGCGCGTCAGGGAGCCGACTTCGAAATTGTAGTCGCCGATCTGGCCAACGGGGGTCACTTCCGCCGCGGTGCCGGTCAGCCAGCACTGTTCGAACCCTTCAAGCTCTTCCGGCATGATGTGGCGCTCATGCACCGTGACCTGACGGTCCTTGAGCATACCGATCACAGTCTGACGGGTCAGGCCGTTGAGGAAGCAGTCCGGCGTCGGGGTGTGCACTTCGCCGTCTTTCACGAAGAAGATATTGGCGCCGGTCGCCTCGGCCACGTAGCCGCGATAGTCGAACATCATCGCGTCCGAGCACCCTTTGGCTTCGGCCGCATGTTTGGACATGGTGCAGATCATGTAGAGACCGGCGGCTTTTGCATGGCTCGGGATCGTCTCGGGGGACGGGCGCTTCCACTTGGAGATGTCGAGCTTGGCGCCCTTCATCTTGGCGTCGCCGTAATAGGCTCCCCATTCCCAGCTTGCGATGGCCATCCGGACCGGGTTGCGTGCGGATGCGACACCCATGTCCTGACCGGCCCCGCGCCACGCCACTGCGCGCACATAGGCGTCGGATTGACCGTTGGCCGCGAGGACCGCCTTCTTGGCCGCTTCGATTTCGTCCACGGAATAGGGAATTTCGAAGTCGATCATCTGGGCCGACCGCTTGAGACGCTCGGAATGCTCGCGCGATTTGAAGATCTTGCCGTTATAGGCGCGTTCGCCCTCGAAGACCGAGCTTGCATAATGCAAGGCATGGGTCAGGATGTGGACATTCGCGTCCCGCCATTCGATCAACTGGCCATCCATCCAGATCTTTCCGTCACGGTCGTCATAGGTTCCGGCCATTTCAATTCTCCTCGCCCGGATTTTCATAAATTGCGCGAAATAGGTCCGCATCGGACATAATATTGCGCCAAAACTGAGATTCGCTACCATTTGATCCTTGGAATGTCAACAAGACTGACGTATTTTCGAAACCAACCAAAAAGACGGATCGGACGGCGGCCATGGCAGAAGGACAATCGCAGAACGTATCGAGCGGACAGGCGTTGCTCTATCTCACGGACGAGCAGTTGCGGCAGGGGATCGAAGCGATGTTCTTTGCCTATCGTGGCTTCACTGCCGACCCTGACCGCATTCTCGAAGGAATGTCCTATGGACGCGCCCACCATCGGGCGATCCATTTCATTCACTGCGCGCCGGGCACCACGGTGAACAACCTGCTCGCCATTCTCGGGGTGACGAAGCAATCGCTGAACCGTGTGTTGCGCACTCTGATCGAAGATGGTCTTGTCACAAGTCATGTGGGGCGCAGTGACAAGAGAGAGCGGCATTTGACCCTGACCGAGACAGGAGAGGCGCTGGAGCAGCAATTGTCCGACGCACAGCGGGTGCGGATGCGCGATGCCTATCGCAAAGCGGGACCGGAGGCGGTGGCCGGGTTCAAGACCGTACTCGAGGCGATGATGGATGATGATATGAGGCGCGCTTATCTTGCGCTCAGGGATGGGCGCTGAGATGGCCGATCCCGATGCGCACCTGCTGATTGTCGACGATGATGAACGCATTCGCGGGCTGCTTCAGAAATTCCTGATCCGCAATGGGTTCCTCGTCAGCGCTGCCCGCGATGCCGCCCATGCGAGGCGGATCCTTTCGGGACTGGATTTCGATCTTATCGTGCTCGACGTGATGATGCCGGGCGAGGACGGGATCAGCCTGACGCGCGGCATCCGTGAACGCTCGACCACGCCGATCCTGTTGCTCACGGCGCGTGCCGAAACCGAAGATCGCATTGCCGGGCTCGAGGCTGGTGCTGACGACTACCTTGCCAAGCCGTTCGAGCCCAAAGAACTGCTGCTCAGGATCAACGCGATCCTGCGACGGATGCCGGAACAGTCCGCAGCAGACAGTGCACCGAAATACTTGAGCCTAGGCCCGATCCGCTACGACACCGAGCGGGGCGAGATGTGGCGTGGCGAAAACCTTGTCCGGCTGACTTCGACCGAGATCCAGTTGATGAAGATCTTTGCCGCCAAGCCGGGCATCGCGCTCAGCCGTACGCAGCTTGTCGAGGAACTGGGCCGCGACCGGGGCCAGAGCCAGGAGCGGGCGGTGGATGTGCAGATCACGCGCCTGCGCCGCAAGCTTGAGGACAATCCGAAACAGCCGCGCTACCTGCAAACGGTGCGCGGGGCAGGGTATATGCTTGCGCCCGACTGACGGGTTTGGTCTTTGCGTATTTGAGAAGAGAAGAAGCAGGGGGGCGCGCTTATGGCGACGGCACTGATCACACATTCGGACTGCCTTGAACATGTGACACCGGACGGGCATCCCGAACGGGTGGCCCGGTTGGAGCATGTGCTGCACTCGTTGCAGGGTCTCGACTTGCGGCGCGTAACGGCGCCTTTGGTCGATCCGGCGCATCTGGCCTATGTGCACCCGCAATCGCATGTCGACGCCATTGTCGCGGCACAACCCGCAGAGGGGCTTCACCAGCTTGACGCCGACACCTGGATGTCACCTGGCAGCGTGAACGCTGCGTTCCGCGCGGCGGGTGCCGTGGTCAAGGCGGTCGATATGGTTTTGGATGACGAAGTCGGCAACGCATTCTGTGCGATCCGTCCGCCGGGGCATCATGCAGAAACGTCTACGCCCATGGGGTTCTGTCTGTTCGGCAATGTGGCCATCGGGGCGAAACACGCGCTTGAGGCGCATGGTCTGTCCCGGGTCGCAGTGGTGGATTTCGACGTGCATCACGGCAATGGCACGCAGGACTTGCTGTGGAACGAGGCGCGGGCGCTGACCATCACCAGCCAGCAGATGCCGCTGTGGCCGGGCACCGGTGACCCGTCGGAACGGGGGGCGCATGACAATGTGCTGAACGTGCCTTTGGCGCCGCGTTCTGGTGGCGCAGAGATGCGGGCGGCCTATGAGGCGCAGGTGTTCCCGCGTCTGCGGGACTTCAAACCGGAGCTGATCCTTATTTCGGCGGGCTTTGATGCGCATCAGGATGATCCGCTGGCCGAGTTGCAGTGGTCGACCGAGGATTTCCGCTGGCTGACCCGTCAGCTTTGCACGCTGGCGGCAGAGCTGTGCGGAGGGCGGGTCGTCTCGACTCTGGAAGGTGGCTATGATTTGTCTGCGCTCGCAGAAAGCGCGCGTGCGCATGTGGAAGTATTGATGGAGGCCGCGTCATGAGCGACACACCTGTAGACCAGATGAGCTTTGAAGCGGCGATGGCCGAGCTTGAAAAGGTGGTTGGCCAGCTTGAGCGCGGCGATGTGGCGCTGGAGGAATCCATTGCGCTCTACGAACGTGGTGCTGCGCTCAAAAAGCGGTGCGAGACCAAGCTGAACGAGGCGCAGGAAAAGGTCGCGGCGATCACGTTGGATGCCGATGGCAAGCCGAAGGGCACAACGCCCTTCGACCCGGAGTAAACCTACGCGATGTTTTCCGACGCGTTGCGCCGTGATGCCGCCCGGATCGGCGCGCATCTGGAGACGGTTCTGGCGTCGGAGCCGGACCTGCCCGTGATCGACGGGATGCGCTACGCGGTTGCCGGAGGCAAACGGTTGCGCGGGTTTCTGGCGATGGAAAGCGCGCGTCTGCACGACGTGGATGAGGCGCAGGCGATCTGGCCGGCGGCGGCGATCGAGGCGGTTCACGCCTACAGCCTTGTGCACGACGATCTGCCTTGCATGGACGATGACGACCTGCGGCGGGGCCAGCCAACCGTACATCGCAAATGGGATGATGGGACGGCGGTTCTGGTGGGGGATGCTTTGCAGACCCTTGGGTTCGAGCTGGTTCTAGACCCGGCGTGCCACGGTGATGGCGCTGTGCGGGCCGATCTAGCGCTGAGCCTTGCGCGCGCCTCGGGACACAAAGGGATGGTGCTGGGGCAGGCGTTGGACATTCTGGCAGAAACCGCCGAGATGCCTTTGACCCTGGACCAGATCACCGAGTTGCAGACAGGCAAAACCGGCGCGCTGATCGTGTGGTCTGCGCAGACGGGTGCGCGATTGGCGCAGGCTGATCTGACACCATTGACCGATTACGCCACGGCGCTTGGCCTCGCGTTCCAGATTGCCGACGATATTCTGGACGTGGAAGGCGATGAGACTACCGTAGGCAAGGCGGTGGGCAAAGACGCGGATCGGGGCAAGGCAACCTTCGTGTCGCTCTTGGGGTTGGACGGTGCAAAGAAGCGCGCGTCTGATCTGGTGGACGCTGCATGTGATGCCTTGTCGCCCTATGGGGACCGGGCGCAAACCTTGAATGAGGCGGCGCGGTTCGTTATTTCGCGCGACACCTGATGCGACCCGGAGGCGCGGCACATGTCCTTTTCTACAGAGACCCCGCTTCTTGATACGGTCTCCTCCCCGGCCGATCTGAAACGGTTTTCCGATGCGCAGCTTGAGCAGGTTGCGGATGAGTTGCGGCGCGAGACCATCTCGGCGGTGTCGAAGACGGGTGGGCATCTGGGGGCGGGACTTGGCGTGGTCGAATTGACCGTTGCCCTGCACGCGATTTTCGATGCGCCGCGCGACAAGATCATCTGGGACGTGTCGCACCAGTGTTATCCGCACAAGATCCTGACCGGACGGCGTGATCGCATGGGCACGCTGCGGCAGGAGAACGGTCTGTCAGGTTTTACCAAACGGTCAGAATCTCCGTATGACCCCTTTGGCGCGGCACATAGTTCGACTTCGATCTCCGCCGCTTTGGGCTTTGCCGTTGCGCGCGATCTGGGTGGCAACTGCGACACCGGGCATGGCGACGCGATTGCGGTGATCGGTGACGGCGCGATGAGCGCGGGCATGGCCTATGAGGCAATGAACAACGCGGGCCATCTCAAGAAGCGGTTGATCGTCATTCTGAACGACAACGAGATGAGCATCGCGCCGCCGGTTGGGGCGCTGTCGTCCTATCTGACGCAGCTTTATGCGGGGGCACCGTTCCAGGATTTGAAAGAGGCCGCCAAGGGCGCGGTGAGTTTCCTGCCTGAACCGTTCCGCGAGGGGGCGAAGCGCGCGAAGGACATGCTGAAGGGCATGGCTGTCGGTGGGACAATGTTCGAGGCGCTGGGCTTTTCCTATGTCGGGCCGATCGACGGGCATGATCTGGACCAGCTTCTCCCCCTGCTGCGCACGGTCAAGGCGCGTGCGCACGGGCCGATCCTGATCCACGCGCTGACCAAGAAGGGCAAGGGTTATGGCCCGGCCGAAGACTCGGCTGATCGCGGACATGCGCGCGCCCGGTTCGACGTGTTGACCGGTGAGCAGAAAAAAACGCCGTCCAACGCGCCCAGCTATACCAAGGTGTTTGCCGAAGCGTTGATGCAGGAAGCGGCGGACGATCCGATGGTCTGTGCAGTGACGGCGGCGATGCCGGATGGCACCGGGTTGGACCTGTTTGCCGAACGCTACCCGTCGCGGACCTTTGATGTTGGCATTGCCGAACAGCACGGCGTGACATTCTGCGCTGGACTGGCGGCTGGTGGGCTGAAGCCGTTCTGCGCGATGTATTCGACCTTCCTGCAGCGGGGTTATGACCAAGTTGTGCATGATGTGGCCATTCAGCGTTTGCCCGTACGCTTTGCCATCGACCGTGCTGGGCTGGTTGGGGCCGATGGGGCGACCCATGCGGGCAGCTATGACATTGCGTTTCTTGCCAACCTGCCGGGGTTCGTCGTCATGGCGGCGGCTGATGAGGCTGAGCTCAAGCATATGGTTGCGACGGCGGTAGCGCATAACGAAGGTCCCATTGCGTTCCGCTACCCGCGCGGCGAAGGACGCGGGGTGGATATGCCCGAGCGGGGTGAAATTTTACCAATTGGTAAAGGGCGGATGATCCGCGAGGGCAGCAAGGTGGCGATCCTCTCCTTCGGCACCCGTCTGGGCGAAGTTCTGACTGCCTGCGAGACGCTTGATGCCAAGGGTATCAGCCCGACTGTGGCGGATGCGCGTTTTGCCAAACCGCTGGACCGCGATCTGATCCTCAAGCTGGCGGCGGAGCACGAGGCTCTGATCACCATCGAGGAAGGTGCGGTTGGCGGGTTCGGCAGCCATGTCGCGCAATTGTTGGCTGACGAAGAGGTGTTCGATCACGGGCTGAAGTTCCGCTCGATGGTCCTGCCCGACATTTTCATCGACCAGGCCAGCCCGGAGGCGATGTATGACGTTGCCGGGCTCAATGCCGAGCATATCGAGAAGAAGGTTCTGGATGTGCTGGGCGTCGCGTCGCTGGGGAAGCGGGCTTAGAAGATCCCGGTGATCAGCGCGGCTACCACCGCAAGCGACAGACCGAGCACGGTATAGCCTCCGATCAGGATATAGCCGTCGCGTACCATCAGCGCGAACGCGATGAGGGCAACGCCGCTTGCGCTGATCGAGGTGAACATCGGCAGGATTTCGAGGAACGGCCAAGTGGCCGCGACCACCATCACGGCCAGCTGCGCAATCCGGTCCATCGGAGGGCGTGACAGAAAGCGCAGGCGGTGGCGGCTCTTGCTGTCCAGCCATCTGGCCGGTTTGCGCAGGTAATCCACCGCGCGTTTCAATTGCTTGCCGGTGAGCCGCCGGGAGGCGAGGACCTTTGGCAGCCAGAGATGGTCGCGGCCGAAGAACGCCTGAATAGAGATTGTGAGAATGACCAGCCCGCCGATGGTGGGCATCAGCGGGATGATCGACAACGGCGAGACGAGGATCAGCGACGGCACCAGCAGGGCAGCACCAAAAGACCGGGCACCGACCCGGTCGAGCATATCCTGAACCGACAGCCCGTCATGGGCATCATGGTGCTGGGTCTCAGCGCCGGTGGCCGGGTTGTCGGGGTCGAGTGTGTCCAGAACGTCGGTCAGCGACCTCGGTGCAGCTCGCTGCGGGGTCACTGTTTTGCCTGTTCTTCGGCGAGGATGGCGGCAAGCCCGGTGCGGTAATTGGGGTATTTCAGGTCCACACCGAGATCATCCTTGATCCGGTCGTTCCGCACGCGTTTGCTTTCAGCATAGAAACTGCGCGCCATCGGGGAGAGTTCGGCTTCCTCGAAGGGCAATTCCGGCGGCGCGTCGACGCCCAGCAAGGTTGCGGCGTGCAGGATCACGTCCTGCGGTGGGGCAGGGTCATCATCGCAGAGATTGTAAACCATTCCCGGCTTGGGGTGCTGCATCGACGCTTCGAGCACCTGCGCGATGTCTTCGACATGAATGCGGCTGAACACCTGACCGGGTTTGATGATACGGCGGGCGGTACCGTCGCGGACCTTTGCAAACGGGCCGCGTCCGGGGCCGTAGATACCTGCGAGCCGGAAGATGTGCAGCGGCAGGTCGGGAATAGAGGCCCAGGCTGTTTCAGCCCGTACGCGCCGCCGTCCGCGTTCTGTCGCAGGGGTCAGCGGGGCGGTTTCATCTACCCAGTCACCCTGCGCGTCGCCATAGACGCCGGTGGTGGACAGATATCCGAGCCAGTCGAGCCGTGTCGCCTGCTTGGCGATGTCAGGCTTGAGCATGGCCAGCGTCGGGTCGCCTTCCTCGGTTGGTCCGGCGGAGACCAGAACATGGCTGGCGTTTTCAAGCCACGGGAGGATGGCCTCTCGATCCCAGAGAAGCGGGGTGATCCCTTGGGCATGAAGCGCGTGAAACTTGTCGGCATCGCGGGTCGTGCCCGCAATCCGCCAGCCTTTCGGCACAAGGCGTCGGGCAAGATAGGTCGCGCTATAGCCGTGGCCCAAAGAGAGTAATGTGCGTTCCATACGCTAAACGTGGTATGTCAAAACTTAATTCCAAGCCGGACGTTCGTCTGCCTGCAAATATTTAAACGCTCAAGACGCGTAATCGGAACCTTCGGCGTCCAATATTTTTTTCAACTCTGATAAATGGCGGGCGTCCTGTTCGGGATAGCCTTCGAGTTCCTGCGCTGTTTTCTCGGCGATCTCATCGGATAGAACCTTGAGAGGCTGCCCGGTTTGCAGGGCGCGGATATAGGTCTCTGCCGCGCGTTCGAAGTAATAGAGGCGGTTGAAGGTGTCGGCGACGCTGTCTCCGATCACCATCACGCCATGGTTGCCCATGATCATCACCTTCTGTTTCGGGTCGGTGAAAAGCTGTGCACAGCGTTCTCCTTCGTCCTCGAAGGCCAAACCACCATATTGGGTGTCGATTACATAGCGATTGAAGAAAGTGGCGCAGTTCTGGTCGATCGGTGGCAGGCGTGGATCCTGCAAGCAGGCCAAAACGGTGGCGTGGATCGAGTGCACATGCATGGCGCAGCGCGCGTGCGGGCAGTGACGGTGCAGCCCGCCATGCAAACCCCACGCGGTCGGGTCGGGCGCATTGGGGCCTTTGAGCGTATCGGGGTCGTTTGCGTCGACAACCAGCAAGTCGCTAGCCCGGATGCGGGAAAAGTGCATCTGGTTCGGATTCATCAGGAACCGCGTGCCATCATCATTGATCGACAGGCTGAAGTGGTTGGCTACACCTTCGTGCATGTTCAGCCGGGCTGTCCAGCGGAACGCAGCCGACAGGTCAACGCGTTCCTGCCAGTGTTCGATGTTCGGGGCGAGTTGCGTGACGGACATTGTGGCCCTCCTGTCTATGCGACCAGAGCAAGCGTTTCGCTGGGTAAAGTCAAGCGCGTGATTGTAGGTCGAGAGCCTTCAAAGTGGGCGGGAGGGCACCCACGCATAGCCGTCCGGACAAAGCAGGAAACATTCACGCAGCCCGTGCGGCTTGTCCTTTGGCGGTTGCAGAACGGTAAATCCCACGGTTCCAGCGCGCGCCGCAGCATCATCGGGATCCGTGTCGAAAAGGTGGAACTGCGCGCCGGCACCGCGTGGCGGGTTTTCCGGCAGAAGGTGCACGAGGGGATGCGTGGCGTAGGTCGCGTCGGCGTGCAGTTGGAACACCTGTTGCCCATATTGCAGGATGGCAAAATTGCGCGAGACCTGAAAGGCGCACATTCCGAACAGTGTTCTGAGTGCCTCGGACTGTGCCACGACATCGCGCACCAGCAGGTTGAGACCCAGACCTCGGAGCGAGGCCCCGAATTTTGTTGCGGATACTGTTTCGTAGTCCATCCGGTGTCCTCCGATCAAATGTCAGTAGTGCTGACCATTTCTCCAGCTTGATCCTACCCAAGCAAGCTGTCAACTTGCGCCAAAGGCAGGCAAAGACCCAAGAAAGGCCATAAATGCAGGACCGCTCGATCAACCTTGAGACCGTCACTCCGCACGCCCCGGCCACGGAGCGGTTCGACGAGGCGAAGGCGGCTGTTGATCGACTGTGCGAGTTGTATGACATGGCCACGCGGTTCCTGTGCGACAGCTTCCAGAAAGCGATGGAACAGGGCCACCCGGGGGTGCGTTATCGCGCGTACTACCCCGAGGTGCGGATCACCACGACAAGCTTTGCCAAGGTGGACAGCCGGTTGAGTTTCGGCCACGTGGCGCATCCCGGCACCCATGCAGCGACGATTACCCGACCCAACCTGTTCCGCCATTATCTTGAACAGCAGATTTCCCTGCTATTGGACAACCATAATGTTCCGATCGAAGTCGGGGTATCGGATACGCCGATGCCGGTGCATTTCGCGGTTGCCAACGATACGTCGATCATGGTGCCTCAGGAGGGTGCAGCGAATTTCATCCTGCGCGACGTGTTTGATGTACCGGATCTGGCGACAACGAATGACGACATCGTCAACGGTGTGGCGAAACCTGCGCCGGACGGGACCGAGCCTTTGGCGCCTTTCACCGCGCAGCGTGTGGATTATTCGCTGGCACGGCTGTCGCATTACACGGCCACCGACCCGCATCATTTCCAGAACCACGTTCTGTTTACCAACTATCAGTTCTACGTGGCAGAGTTTGAAGCCTATGCGCGGGCACAGTTGGCTGACCCTGAAAGCGGCTACACAAGTTTTGTGAGTACTGGCAACGCCGAGATTTTCGACGCGGATGCGCCACTGCCTGCGGTCGACAAGATGCCCCAGATGCCGACCTATCACCTGAAGCGCAAAGGCGGCGCGGGGATCACGCTTGTGAATATCGGGGTGGGGCCGTCAAACGCCAAGACGGCGACGGACCACATCGCGGTGTTGCGTCCTCATGCATGGCTGATGGTCGGGCATTGCGCGGGCCTGCGCAATTCGCAGAGCCTGGGCGATTTCGTTCTTGCCCATGCCTATCTGCGCGAGGACCGGGTGCTTGATGACGATCTGCCGGTTTGGGTGCCGATCCCGGCGCTGGCCGAGATCCAGATTGCGCTTGAGCGCGCCGTGGCAGCAGAAACGCAGCTGGAAGGTTACGACCTCAAGCGGATTATGCGGACGGGCACTGTGGCAAGCGTTGATAACCGCAACTGGGAACTACGCGACCAGCGCGGCCCGGTGCAACGCCTGAGCCAATCGCGTGCTATCGCGTTGGACATGGAAAGTGCGACGATTGCCGCCAATGGCTTCCGGTTTCGGGTGCCTTATGGAACGCTTCTGTGTGTCAGCGACAAGCCGTTGCATGGTGAATTGAAGTTGCCGGGCATGGCGTCGGACTTTTACAAGACGCAGGTCGCACGGCATCTGATGATCGGCATTCACGCCATGGAACACCTGCGGGAAATGCCGCTGGAGCGTATCCACAGCCGGAAGCTGCGGAGCTTTGAGGAAACCGCGTTCCTGTAGGCGATTCTGTCTTTGCGACGTTGATTGACTGTTTTGCCCGATATGGGGCGTGACAAACCTGTGGAAAACCGCTCAAAATGCCGAAAAACGTGTGGTAATCGCCTACCAACAGTTGTGTTTCTCCGCAATATACGGTTAGTTTTTGCACACGAGGCCCAAGATCGGGCAGTTAAGGAGACCACGAAATGGCGAAACCAATGACAAAGACCCAGCTTGTGGCCGCTCTGGCCGAAGAAATGGGCAGCGACAAGAAAACCGCCGGAGCAGCACTCGACGCAGTGACAAGCATCATCACCAAAGAAGTTGCTGGCGGTGGCGCCGTGACGCTTCCGGGTGTTGGCAAGATCTACTGCCGTGAGCGCCCCGAGCGTATGGTGCGCAACCCGGCCACCGGCGAGCAGTTCAAGAAAGAAGCCGACAAAGTGGTCAAGATGACCATTGCGAAGGCACTTAAGGACAGCGTGAACGGCTGATCCGACCTCTCGACTTACCTCGAAGGCCGCTCATTATGAGCGGCCTTTTGCGTATGTGGGATCAGGGTTTTGACCCATCGCTTTTCCACAGCGGCACACCTGTCGTTACAACAGAGCGGCCCATCATGTGCGCCCCGATCGGCGCGGTGAGCAGGATGAAAAGCACGATGGCGATCACCCGGATGATGATCTCCGACGTGCCGAAAATCACCGCAGAGGAGAGCAGGATCAACCCGCAGGCCAGAGTGCCGATCTTGGTCGAGGCGTGCATCCGCAGGAGCACGTCCGGTAAGCGCACAAGTCCAAGCGCGCCGACCACGGCAAAGAAACCGCCGAGGAGGATCAGGGTTCCGGTGACAATCTCAATCATGCTGTGACCTTTCTTTGGCGCGTTCGCTGTTGCGTTCGGCAAAGCGGGCGAGGGCGACGGTGGCTAGGAACCCCACAAGTGCCAGCACCAGCGCAACGTCGAGGAATGCCGGTGTGCCATAGCGGATGGCGGCAAGACCGCAGAAGGCGACGATGGCGACCGTCATAAAATCGAGCGCTACTACACGATCCTGTAAGCTTGGCCCTTTAATCAGGCGGAAAAAGGCCAGCACGACCGAAAGCACCACGCACATGAAACCGATCTCAAGGCTGATTTCGAGAAATCCATCCATCACACGCCCTCCACAGCATCAATCACCCAACGTTCCATCCCCTCTTTCAAGCCCTTGCGCAGGGCATCGGGATCGTCTGCAAACATCGCATGGACCAGCAGCGTCTTGCGGTCCTCGCTCACGTCGAGGCTGAGCGTACCGGGGGTCAGCGAAATCAGATTGGTGACCAGCAGAATGCCGGTGTCGGTTTGCACATCCAGTGGCACTTCGATGATCGCCGGGCGAGCACGGTGGCGGGGGGTCAGAACGTCGATGGCGACGGCGATGCTGGAGACGATTAGTTCAAAATGGAACATGATCACCAGCTTGATCCACGCGGTAACACGCCGGAAATAGGTACTTGACCCGATCAGGGGTTGGATCAGCCAGAGCGCACCATAGCCGATCACGAACCCGGTGATCAGCCCAACAAGCGAGACCGATCCGGTAAACGCGACCCAGGCGATGGCGAGGATGATGTTCAGTCCAAACGTGTTCATGGCTGCTCTCCCAACACCGCGGTGATGTAGGCTGTCGGGTCAAGAAGCTGCGCGGCTGAGGCTTCGGCGAATTGCACGAAGGGTTCGGGCATCGTGCCGATGACGACGGTCAGAACCGCCAGCCCCGCAATCGGGATCAGCATCGCGGCGCGGTCGCGGCTGCTGAGCGACGACAGCTTCGGATCAATCCCCTCGGGGTGCGGTTCCCAGAACGCCTGCGCCCAGATCTTGGTCATGGAGTAGATGGTGAGCAAACCAACGGCTAGGGCGATGCCCGCGATGATCCAGCCCTGTACGTCGAGCGCGGCTTTGACCAGCAGGAACTTGGCCCAGAAGCCCGAGAGCGGCGGGAAGCCTGCGAGCGAGAAGGCGGGGACAACGAAGAGCACGGCGAGAAGCGGCGCGGATTTGTAGAGCCCGCCGATCCGCGACAACTCGGTCCCGCCTGCGATGCGCTGGGCGACGCCTGCGATCAGGAATAGGTTCGCTTTCACCACGATGTGGTGCACGAGGTAGAACACCGCTCCAACGATGGCGAGCGGGGTCAGCAGCGCGAGACCAAGGATCATGTAGCCGATCTGGCTGACGATGTGGAACGACAGGATCTTGCGCATGTCGGACTGTGCTGCAGCGCCCAGAACGCCGACGACCATGGTCAGGCCCGCGACCCAGAGCAGGATCGTGTGGGTGAAGGCGGTGTCATGGTCGAACACAAGCGTGAACATCCGCAGCAGGGCGTAGACGCCGACCTTTGTCAGTAGCCCGGCAAACACGGCCGACACCGAAAATGCGGGCGTGTGGTAGGAGGCGGGCAGCCAGAAGAAGAGCGGGAACACCGCCGCCTTGACCCCGAACGCGATCATGAAGAGGACCGCGACGACGGTCAGCAGGCGCTGGTCTGCCCCGTCCACGGCGCTTGCCAGATCGGCCATGTTGAGCGTGCCGGTCGTGCCGTAAAGCAGGCCGATGCCGGTCAGGAACATGATCGTGGACACAAGGTTCAGCGCCACGTATTTCACGCCGCCGTCGATCTGCTCGGGCCGTCCGCCTAATACCAGCAGGCCGAAGGACGCGATCAGCATGACCTCGAACCAGACATAGAGGTTGAAAAGGTCGCCGGTGATGAACGCGCCAACGACGCCCGCAATCAGCATGTTGAAGAGCGCGTGATAGCCCAGCCGCTCCATCCCTTCATCGACATCCGCAATGGCGTAGATCGACACGGCAACGGCAACGATGGCGGTGATCAGGACCATGACGGCAGACAGAAGATCGGCCACCAGCGTGATGCCAAAGGGCGCGGGCCAGTTGCCCATCTGCCCAGCGATCACGCCTTCGCGTAGAACGGTCGCCATCAGGATAATCGACGCGACCAGCAGCACGGAGGATCCGGCCACGGACATCCAGCGTCCAATGGGGCTTTGCCGCGTCAGGAACGCAAGGACAGCCGTCAGGAAAGGAATGACGACGGGAAGTGCAAGAAGCCAGCTCACTTATGTGCCTCTTCGGGTTCGGCCAGTCGCATCTCGTCCGGTGTCAGGGAATTCAGGGTGGTCCACGCGCGGAAGACCAGCACGATGGCAAAGGCGAAAAGGCCAAAGCCGATCACGATGGCGGTAAGCACCAGCGCCTGCGGCAGGGCGTTGGCCGCAAGCGTCGGTGCATCCGCGCCTTCGGGGATCAGGGGCGGCGCGCCGTCGGTGAGGCGGCCCGCCACGAAGATCGTCAGGTTCGCGGCGTTCGAGATGAGCACGAGGCCGAAGATGAACCGCAGGAGGTGGTTCGACAGCATCAGGTAGACCGCCGCAGCGACCAGAACGCCGATGGTGATGGCAAAGAGAAACTCCATCAGATTTCCTCCTCCATGGCGAAGACAAGGGTGAGGATCGACCCGAAGACCACGAGGTAGACGCCGATGTCGAAGACCAGCACCGAAGAAAGGGGCAGCCCCTTGTCGGTCTCGGTTGCGCCGATGAAAAGCCATTGCCCGGTGAAGAGCGCATCGCCAAAGAGTGCCGCAAAAAGACCGGCGGCAAGGGCGATGCCCAGCCCCCAGATCGCGATGGTCTGTGGCATCACACGTAGCGCCGCGCGGGCGTCTTGTGTGCCGCAGGCGATGGCGTAGAGGACAAAGCCTGTGGCTCCGGTCAGCCCGCCGATGAAACCGCCACCGGGTTCGTTGTGGCCGCGCAGCATCATGTAGAACGAGAACACGAGCAGCAGACCGGCAAGGTAGCGCGTGCCTACGCGCAGGATGACGGAATTCATTTCTGGTCTCCTTTGCGTGTTGTGCGCAGCAGCGCGTAGGCCGACAGAGCGGCGATGACGACGACCGCGATCTCTCCGAATGTGTCCAGCGCGCGGAAGTCCACGAGGATCACGTTGACGATGTTGCGCCCATAGGCTTCGGGCCAGCTTGTCACCTCGAAATACTCGGTCAGGCGCAGATCAAGCGGGCTGGAGACCACGGCGATCAGGATCAGCGAAACGGATGCGCCGACCGCCACGGACAGCAGAGCGTGGTTCAGGCGGAACCCGGCCTTGGGCAGCGATGGCAGGCGCAGCATAACGACGGCAACAAGCACGACGACCAGCGTTTCGACGAGCAACTGCGTGATCGCCACGTCGGGGGCGCTGAACACGATAAAGATCATCGCGATGCCGATGCCGACCACGCCAAGGGCGGCGATCCCGGCGATGCGTGAGTTGGTGACAAGCGCGAGCAGGGCACCGGCGATGGTCAAAAGGGCGATGGAGGTGTGCTTCCATTCCACGTCGGACAGATCGACGGCGATCATTGGCATTCCGGTGTAGACCAGCGTCAGCAGGATACCTGCCGCGATGGTCAGGAACGTGCCGAAGAGGTAGCTGGAGAGTTTGCCGTTTTGCACAAGCTGGGTTTGCCACTTTGCAAAACCTCTGAGCCCGTCAAGGAAACGGTCCCAGCCTGCGTCGAGGTTCGGGATCGCGCTGAAAGCGCGCTCCAGTATGGCGCGCAGTTGGACGTGGCGGGCGTAGAACAGCAGGCCAAGGATAAAGGTTGCGATGCTGAGGATCAGCGGGATGTTGAACCCGGCCCAGAGTTGCAGTTCCTTTACCTCTCCCACCTCTCCGGTGAGCGAGATTACGGTCGGCGTGACAAGGGCAACCTGCAACAGGTCTGGGTAGATGCCGAAGACGGCACCGAGGCTGGCGAGGATAATCGGTCCGACCCACATCTGCCAGGGTGCTTCCTGCGGGGATTGGCCGGACGGCACCGTTCCGCGCCAGAATGGGCGGAAGGCGACAACCCCGGCGACAGCCAGCATCAGCGCGTTCGACAGAAGTGCCGCACCCGCCACAAGCACCGGCTCGGACGCGACGGCAAGCGCACCTGCGTATTTCAGTTCCTTGCCGATGAAGCCAAGGAAGGGGGGGAAGCCTGCCATCGACAAAGCGGCCAGGGCAGCGGCGACCGCGGTGATCGGCATGATCCGACCCAGATCGCCAAGTTGGTCGGTCTCGCGTGTGCCGGTCGACAGGTCGATACAGCCAACGACGAGAAACAGCGACGCTTTGTAAAGCGAATGCACGATCAGGAAGGTTGCAAAGGCGGTCATCGCGTAGCCCGACTCCTGACCCAGGAAGAGCGTCAGCATGCCGAGAGCCATGAGTGTGGTATACGCCAGCGCCTGCTTGAGATCGGTCTGTCGAAGCGCCAGGAGGCTGGCGAAAACCGCCGTCACCGCACCGAAGATCGTCAGCGTCCAGAGCCAGACATCGGTGCCGGACATCGCGGGGTGCATCCTCGCCATGACGTAGACGCCCGCCTTGACCATCGTCGCCGAGTGCAGAAAGGCGCTGACCGGGGTGGGCGCGGCCATGGCGTTCGGGAGCCAGAAGTGGAACGGCACCTGTGCCGATTTGGTGAAGGTGCCCGCCAGCAGCAGGATCAGTATCGGCAGGTACATCGCGTGCTCTTTGAGCGCGCTGCCCTGCGCGATGATGCCGGAGATGCTGGTGGTGCCCGTGGCAGCGGCGAGGAGGATCAATCCTGCCAGGAACGCCAGCCCGCCCGCGCCGGTGACGAACAGCGCTTGCAACGCGTTGCGGCGGCTTTTTTCGGCGTCGTGCGAAAAGCCGATCAGCATGTAGGAGGTGAGCGTTGTCAGTTCCCAGAAAACGAAAAGCAGGATCAGGTCGTCGGCCAGCACCAGCCCCAGCATCGAAACCATGAAAGCTGTCAGGAACAGGGCAAACCGCGCGTATTGCGGATGTCCGGCGAGGTAGGTGTTGGAGTAGAGCAGCACCAACGTCCCGATACCCGAAATGAGCAACGAGAAGGTCAAGCTGAGCCCGTCCACCAGAAACGCCAGTTCGATCCCGAGGGAAGGAATCCACGGGAGCGACAGGCGGATCACCTCGGTCGCTGCGATTGTCGGGAGAAGCGATGCGAAATAGGCAAAGAGCGTGGCGGCAAAGATGACGGGAACCGCCCCGGTGATACCATTTCCTTGTGTGTCTTTCGGGAAACCGCCAGCCATCAGTGGATACCTCCTGCGGGTATGGTGCCGATGGTCGTCACAGGCGCTCCCTTTGCGTTGGCCCGCGAGAATTCATGCTCAAGCGCAAACTCAAACAGGCTCTGCTCAGTGCTGACGAATAGAATGTCCTGGAAACGATGCACGCCAACTCTCCCTTTCGGTTGGTAGTTAGGATCGTTTTTTAATTGAACAAATCGAAAGTAATCTCCATTTTGATAGAGTAGATCTATTAGAGGCCGGCGATGCCCAGCTTGCAGCAACTTCGATATCTCGTCGCTATCGCGGATCAGCTGCATTTCCGGCGAGCGGCCGAGGCGTGCAACGTGACGCAGCCGACGCTCAGCGCACAGATCAAAGAACTTGAGTTGCGATTGGGTGCGAGCCTTGTGGAGCGCAGCCGGTCGAAGGTCGTCATGACGCCAACAGGCAAAGAGATCGCGGAACGTGGGCGCCGTATCCTGCGCGAGGTGACCGAGATCCATACCATCGCAAAATCGCAGCAAAGTGTTCTGAGTTCGGTGATCCGCATCGGTGTGGTGCAAACGGTTGGGTCGTATTTCCTGCCGCTGGTCATCCCCGATCTGCATCGCCAGTATCCGAAGTTGGGTCTCTATGTGCGTGAGGGTCTTCCAGATGTGCTGCTGCGAAGTTTGGAGGATGGATCGCTGGACCTTCTGTTCTTCCCACTGCCCGTCACGCGCGCCGAACTGGATACGCTACCCCTGTTTCGAGAACCGATTCATGTGGTGATGCCGGCGGACCACCGGCTGGCACACGAAACCGAAATTGATCCGGTGATGCTGCGCGGAGAAACCGTTCTGTCGCTCGAACCCGGTCACAGGCTGTATGAGTTAGTGCGGCGGATCTCGGATGATTACGGGGTGGAGCTGTCGCATGATTACGAAGGCACCAGTCTCGATACCCTGCGCCAAATGGTTGCGACGGGAATGGGCCTATCCTTGATGCCGGCGCTCTACGTCAAATCCGAGGTGGCGCATCAGGATATCGTTGTGGCTAGGCCGTTTCGTGGCACCGCGCCGTCCCGCACCATCGGCATGGTGTGGCGCAAAGGGACATCGCGCGAGGATGAATACCGTCTTTTGTCGGCGCTTGTGTGCCGCTCGTTGACGGAAAGGGCACCCGAAATCACAGTTCTTGGCGACATGTTACGCTAAAATGTGCGCGATACGCCGGTCCGAAGTCAGGCGTATTTCTGTAGCTTGGCGCGCACGCGGTTGGTGCGGGACTTGGTCGAGTCCGCGCCCTTCTGCCATTCTTTAGTCTCGCTGAGTGACGCGGGCGCTTCGAAATCGAAGGGGACTTTGGATAGATCAGTGTTCATCATCTCGATCAGTTCGAAGACGGGTTCAGACGCGCGCCTGCGCTTCTCTGAAAACCGTAACGACAGAGTGATCAATCGTCGGCTGTTGTAGGGCGACATGTAGAAATTGCGCCAAAGCGCCGGGAAAGTCGCACCGACCGTTGCGTTGTAATAGACTTCGAGGAACATGAAGTCGGCAGCTTTGGTCATCGCCGAGGCAGGAAGGCTGTTCTGCCAAGCCATGAATTCCTCACGGAAGCGATCAGCCACGTCCTGATTGAAATGGGCGCGGGGAACGATCAGCAGGCGTTCGATCTGCCAGTCAGGATCGCGCCATTCGGCCTCGGGGCGGAACACGTACACGGCGCGAAGCAGATCAGTCTGGTGTCCGCGCAGTACGACGTTGCCTTCGGGCACGCCTTGGATCACGCCGTTCAGGTATTCGCGGGGTGGCGAAGCTGGCGCGCCATAGGCTATTTCGAAGGCCCGGACCGTCAGGCGGATGTCCTTGCGAGACATTCCGTACTGACGCTTGTCATGGACCTCGTGCGTGACATCGCTGACCCGGCACAGTTCTGCCCCGATGGCGGCATCGCGGCGCGTCGCGTAGTTGTTGATGTGGGTATAGAACTGTTTGATCTTGCCTAAGTGGTCCCCGGCAAAGGCAAGCAGCAAACGACTGTCCATCCCGCCTGAAACTGCCAGAGAACAGGGGTAATCCTGCGCGATGGCCCCGATATTGGCGTGGGCGGTTTCGATGATCTCCCGGTAGGTCTCAGTCGGATCTTCCGGCTCGGGCGTGAAGGTTTCATCGCGGGGCCAAAAGCGTTCGGAGCTGAGTGTCTCGAGATCGAGATAATGGTTCGGATTGAGGCGGTGCACACCCTCGTCGGCAGTGTGAAACAGCGAAAGCTTGCCTCCAAGGTCGCGGATGACATCGAAATCGTATTTCGGGTGCGGTCGCAAAGGGCGTTTGATGGCCAGCAGGGTAGAGGAGGCGACGAATCCGTCTTCTGGGTTGTAGACTGCGCCGATCATGCCGACGGGATCGGTGTAGAGCCGTGATTGGTCAACAGCCTGAACGACAAAGGCGTAACGCCCTGCTGCCTCGACCAATAGTTTTTCGAAATGATCCCAGAAGAGCTTCGAGCTTTTCTTGAACGGCAGCTTCAGGGCCTCGGGCGTGCGCTCTGCCTGCATGCCGACAGCGATTCCCAAGACGTAGCCAACCTTGGCCCCGTTCGAATCCTGAAGTTCATGAACGGGCAGGCCCGGGCCGGTGTAGATCTTCAGTGTGCCGGCTTCATACTCATTGAACCCATCAATCGATTCTGCCGTCGGTGAAATAACATATTGATACCGGAACCGTTCGCCGAACGAACCGTATCTGTACTTCCACTGCTGCTGTGCCTGAAACATGCTCGCCTGATACCGCTTTTTTACAGCAAAGAGTGGCACAGCGTTTCGCGTTCGCAAACGACGTTTTTTCCGGATTGAGGGGAAAGGCGTGATTTTGTGTGTTTGGTTACACGGAAGTGCTTCGCGAAATGAGTGTTTACCTCAGGAGCCGGACTGCCGCTGGCGGGCTGAGCACATGTCAGAACTTCCAACCGCTGTTCTGCGTAATCGCGCTGATCGAGCCGTTGCCGGCCGTGCAGAGCTTTGCGGATTCGTAGCTTTCCCAAACGAGTTTTTCCTCAAAGCGGATGCCAAGCCCCATATCAAACGTTGAATCGACGGGTATCGAGGTCAGAGAGCCGAAAACGCTTTGAACGGCCCCAAGGCTTCTTACTGACAAGTTAATTCCACCTCCGGGGGGCGAAGCGCCACGGCCTTTCTGGAACGCCGGATCTTCCTCCAGCCGATTATTCATGACAATGCCCGCGGTATGGCTGCTATAGCGCTGCGTCGCTCCAGACGTTTGAGCAATGCCTTTCGGTTCGGCAAAGTGAATCACTCCGTCGATCCCCCACGAAAACTGTTTGCCGAATACAGTGATCTTGCTGCCGTCCTTGGCGGGAATGTCCTTGATCTGCAGCCACAAGCTGCCGTTGAAGTTCACCAGTCGCCAACAAAGAGGCACGCAGGCCCAAGCCGACATCGCTCCGACCTCGTATACCTCTTGCCACTCGTACCAGATACCTGCACCGATCCCGGCACCGACGGGCGTTCCGAACATGAACAAAGACGGTGTCGAATTCGATGGTGCAAAATCACCTGTAATGGAATTGATGAACACCTTTCCGCGCTCAGTGCCAAGAAATGCTTTCAGATCGGCGATCGTTTGAATTTTGTTCAAGGAAGCCACACCATCGGCGACGGCGCTTCCTGCACGCCCGCCAAGTTTCGCTATTTCAGCGAATCGTCCGCCAAGATCCGCGGCGAAATCGAATCCGCTGCCTGTCACAGCTTCCAG
>JAUHVK010000045.1 GCA_030425145.1 Alphaproteobacteria bacterium
CGCGCCGGGCGGGAATTGCCTCGTCTGCTTCGAGCCCCACGCCATCCAGAACGTCCGGCCTGGCGCGTCTTGGGATCTTGTTTGGGATGGGACACCGCACTACTCGCTTACGGCCGTCGGCTGACGCGTTGCGGCGCAAGCGCTTGTTTGGCGGGGTCCGAAGACATGAAACCGGCACACGGCGACGTCTCTGCCCCAAAAGACCACAATAGTTTTCTTCGATGAGGTTGCTTTTCCAGCGTTGTGGACGCTCCAATCTCACCATTTCCAAAGAATTTATGGACTAGCCCCACGTGGACGGAGATCTGAAGGCGCTGGGTCGAAAGACGGCAACGACTTGCAGTGGTTGTCGAAAGTCGCAGCGGTGTACTTCTCCGCGTGCCGTCGGGACCAGGCCCTGGTCCTTAAGACAAGAATTTGACCGAGGCTGATGTCCCGAAGGTCCAATCTGCCAATCTACAGGTTGGCAACTACGCTCGGTTTGCCAAGCCACGGTATGGCAGAAGCTCCGGAAGGCCGGAGCTAGCTGGTGCCGGGATCACTTGTTCCCGTCGATCCATTTCGACATGAGCCCCTTGTCACGGAAACATTCCTCCGGAACGGCGCGCCGTTTGATCCGGGCGAGCTTCTCCGCGAAGGCCACCTGCTTCGACGTCGGCAACCTGTCCATGTCGGAGACTGGTTTCAGTTTGGCCTGCGCCTCGATCCAGGCGCTGAGCGACCGGCGGTCCTGCTGAACTTCCCAGGGCAGGAGGGTCTGGTTGCGCAGGGCGAGGGACCGCGCATAGGCGATTTGCTTGGGCGTTGCAGGCAGGGTGTGCGTGGTGCTGTCCATCGGGAAACTCCCTTTCTGGCTTGGCCTTCAATATAGAACATAACAGGAACAAAATCAAGCCAAGCGTCCACAACGCACCGGTTCGAGAGGGAGAGAGGGGCCGGGAAAGATCAGGCCTGAGGGTGCCCGAGAGAGGGTGTCCGGGCCTGATCCTGTCCCTCATTCCGGAGTTTCCCGATGACCTATCTCGCGCCTGTTGCGCCTCCCGTTCCTGTTCCGTCTTCTGATCCCGCGCCCGCGATCCTCGCCGTTGCCGAAGCGCTGCAGCCCGATCTCGCCCAAGGCTTCCAGATCGACGCGCTGCGTCTTCGCCTTGAGATGGAGCGCGCCTTCGGCGGCTCCGATGCCGATGGTGCTTGGGACTGGAAGCTCGCTTATGAGGCGGGCGAGGTGGCGCTTGTCCTCTTCCTGCGGAAGTTCGGCCGCGCGCTTCTGGCCCGGGCGGGCTCGCCCGCTGCCCTGCTGCCGATCCTTGCCAAGGTGGCAGGCCTCTTGCCCACGCATACCCGGCGCTCGGAGGAGATGGAGCGCTTCCAGCAATTCTCGACGCCGCTGCCCATGGGACTGACTGCAATGGCGGCAGCGCAGATCACGCCGCGTGACCTCGTCCTCGAGCCTTCGGCCGGGACCGGGCTTCTGGCGATCCTCGCCGAGATCGCGGGCGGCAGTCTCGCTCTGAACGAGCTGGCCGACATGCGCGCCGATCTCCTTCGCCTCCTTTTCCCGGGGCGGCCCGTCAGCAGGTTCGATGCCGCACAGATCGACGATCACCTCGACGCAGGATTTCGCCCGAGCGTCATCCTGATGAACCCGCCGTTTTCGGCTATGGCCAATGTCGATGGTCGGACGACCGAGGCGACGGCCCGGCATCTGCGCTCGGCGCTTGCACGGCTGGCCCCCGGCGGACGGCTCGTCGCCATCACCGGGGCCGGTTTCGCGCCGGATGCGCCTGCCTGGGCCGAGACCTTCGACCGTCTGACCGAAACGGCCCATCTCGTCTTCACCGGCGCGGTGTCTGGCGCGGCTTTCGCCAAGCACGGCACCAGCTTCGAGACGCGGATTTCTGTCTTCGATAAATGCCGCGGCGGCGAGCCGGGCGGCATCACCGCCGACCTGCGCCAGCCCCTGTCTCCGGACGTGGCGCATCTGATGTCTCGGGTCACTGCCGAGGTTCCGCCGCGCCTCGAGCTGGAACAGGCCGCAAATGCGGGGCAGAGCCACTCTTTCCTCTTCCCGGCAAATTCTCACCTCACCACCCGCAAACCCGTCAGCCGATCCCGCGCGACGTCTGCGGCCAAGCCGGCGAAACCTGATACGCGGATCGAGGCCGAGGAACTGGACTATGCACTCCGCGACGCCGCCGAGGAAGAAGACGCCGCACGGCTGTCCGACGCGATCTACGAGACCTTCCGTCTGCAGGCGATCGACATCCCCGGCGCGGCCCAACACCCGACCAAGCTTGTGCAATCGGCGGCCATGGCCTCGGTCGCACCGCCGAAACCCACGTACCGCCCCAAGCTGCCCCCGGCCGTCCTGCGCGACGGCATGCTCTCCGACGCGCAACTCGAGACCGTCATCTACGCAGGGGAGGCGCATGGCGCGCATCTCACTGGGTCTTGGACCGTCGATGAGACCGGAGACGTGGTCTCCGCAGCACCAGACGATGCGGCTGACGCCGTCCGTTTCCGCCGGGGCTTCTTCCTTGGCGATGGCACCGGAGCGGGCAAGGGCCGCCAGTCGGCCGGGATTCTGCTCGACAACTGGGCCCGAGGAAGACGCAAGGCGCTCTGGATCTCAAAAAGCGACAAGCTCCTCGAGGACGCGCAGCGCGACTGGTCGGCGCTCGGGCAGGAGCGCCTGCTGGTGACGCCGCTGTCGCGTTTCGCACAAGGTCGCGACATCCCGCTGACCGAGGGCATCCTCTTCACCACCTATGCCACGCTGCGCTCCGAAGAGCGCGGAGCCAAGAAATCCCGTGTCGACCAGATCGTCGACTGGCTCGGGGCGGATTTCGACGGGGTGATCCTCTTCGACGAAAGCCATGCCATGGCGAATGCTGCCGGCGGCAAAGGCGAGCGGGGCGATACCATGGCCTCGCAACAGGGCAGGGCAGGCCTGCGCCTGCAGCACAAACTGCCCAATGCCCGAGTAGTCTATGTCTCGGCCACGGGCGCGACGACGGTCCACAACCTTGCCTATGCTCAGCGTCTCGGGCTCTGGGGCGGGGAGGATTTCCCCTTTCAGACCCGGTCGGAATTCGTGGAAGCAATTGAGGCTGGCGGGGTCGCGGCGATGGAGGTTCTGGCCCGCGACCTTCGGGCGCTCGGCCTCTACACGGCGCGGTCGCTGTCCTATGACGGTGTCGAATACGAGATGCTAGAACACGCGTTGACCCCCGAGCAGCGCAGCATTTACGATGCCTATGCCGGGGCCTTCGCCATCATTCACAACAACCTGACCGCGGCACTGGAGGCCGCGAACATTTCCGGTGAGAGCGGCACGCTGAACCGCCAGGCGAAATCCGCTGCGCGGTCAGCCTTCGAGAGCGCCAAGCAGCGCTTCTTCGGCCATTTGCTCACCTCGATGAAGACCCCCACGCTGATCACATCCATCGATGCAGATCTGGCTGCGGGTCATGCGGCGGTCATCCAGATCGTCTCGACGGGCGAGGCACTGATGGAACGCCGCCTGTCGGAGATCCCGACCGACGAATGGAACGATATCCGCTGTGACATCACGCCCAGGGAGTATGTCCTGGACTACCTCGCCCATTCCTTCCCGGTGCAGCTCTACGAACCTTTCACCGACAGCGAGGGCAACCTCTCGTCGCGCCCCGTCACGCGCGACGGCCAACCGGTGGAGTGCCGCGAAGCCGTCCGGCGTCGTGACGCGCTGATCGAGAAACTGGCTTCGCTTCCGCCCGTGCCGGGTGCACTCGACCAGATCGTCCAGCGCTTCGGCACCGATCTCGTGGCCGAAGTCACAGGGCGCTCGCGGCGCATCGTGCGGAAGGGCGAAGGGCATTCGGCGCGGCTCGTGGTGGAGAACCGGGCCGGAGCCGCGAACCTCACGGAGACCCAAGCCTTCATGGATGACGAAAAGCGCATCCTGATCTTCTCAGATGCCGGCGGCACCGGGCGCAGCTATCACGCCGATCTTGGGGCGAAGAACCAGCGCTTGCGGGTCCACTACCTCTTGGAACCGGGCTGGAAGGCAGATGCCGCGATCCAGGGGCTTGGCCGCACCAACCGCACCAATCAGGCGCAGCCGCCGCTGTTCCGCCCCGTCGCCACAGATGTAAAGGCGGAGAAGCGGTTCCTCTCGACCATTGCGCGCCGTCTCGACACGCTTGGTGCTATCACGCGCGGCCAGCGCCAGACCGGGGGGCAGGGGTTGTTCCGCCCCGAGGACAACCTCGAGTCCCCCTACGCCCGCGACGCCCTGCGCCAGCTTTACCGCCGCATCTATCGCGGCGATGTGGTGGGCTGCTCCCTTGGGGCCTTCGAGGATGCCACTGGCCTCAGCCTGACCGATGACAACGGGCTGAAGGACGACCTTCCCCCGATCACGACCTTCCTCAATCGCCTGCTGGCGCTGACGATCGACATGCAGGCCGTGTTGTTCGCGGGTTTCGAGGAGCTGCTCGATCAGAGAATTGAGGGCGCCATCGCCGCCGGGGTCTATGATCTCGGGCTCGAGACCCTGCGTGCCGAGAGCTTCCGGGTGGCCGACGCACGCGTCATCTACACCCATCCTGGCTCCGGCGCCGAAACCCAGCTTCTCACCATCGCGGAAAAGCGCCGCAACACGCCGACCTCGCTGGCCGATGCGCTCGAATGGCTGGATGACCCGCAGGCGCGGCTTCTGGTCAACAGCCGCTCGGGCCGGGCTGCCGTGCAGGTTCCCGCCACCAGTCACATGCTGGACGATGGGACCATCGAGCCGCGCCTGCGCCTGATCCGCCCGCTTGATGCCAGCACGGTCCCGGCGAGGATCATGGAGGATACCCACTGGCTCGAGGCCGACTGCGCGGCCTTCACAGCGGCGTGGACTGCGGAACTGGCCGAGGTGCCGGAGTTCTCCGAAGCCACGCTGCACATCGTGGGAGGTCTGCTGCTGCCGATCTGGAAGCAGCTTCCCCAGGATGAAACCCGCGTCTATCGCCTGCAGACCGATGACGGCCAGCGCATCATCGGTCGACGAGTCTCGCCCGCCTGGGTCGCGACCACGCTGGCCGCCGATGCGCCCAAGCTCTCGGCCGCGCAGGTCCATGCCCTCGTTCTGGAGGGAAAGACTGTGGTGCGTCTGGCCGAAGGGATGGAATTGCACCGCTCGCGCGTCATGGGCGCGAACCGGATCGAACTCTCGGGCTTCTCGGAGGCAGCCAAGGATCGGCTCAAGGCCGATGGCTTCTTCTCCGAGATTATTAGTTGGAAGCTTCGGCTGTTTTGCCCGACCGACGCTGATGGCGTCGCGATACTGGATCGTCTGCTTGCACGTTGTCCTGTCGCAAGGCTACATGATCGCGGAGGTTGTTGACCCATGTATTCCGAGACCGAAGACCTCGTGCGCGATCTGGCAGAAAATGCCGAAGGCGTCTGTCGTGCCTACCTTCCCGCCGGACGGCGGGAAGGATCCTACTGGATCGTCGGCGATCTGCAGAACAACCCCGGCCGGTCGCTCTTCGTGCGGTTGACGGGTCCTGCGTCGGGACCAGGGGCAGCGGGCAAGTTTACGGATGGGGCCACAGGCGAGCATGGCGATCTCCTGGACATCATCCGCGCCCGGACGGGGATCACGCGCTTCCCCGATCTTCTCGACGAGGCCCGAGCGCATCTTGGCCGTCCGCAGCCGGTCGTCCCGGATAGGCAAGAGCCGAGGAAGGCCAAGGCGCCCGGTGGCACTCCTGCGGCGGCGGCGCGCTTGTTTGCTGCCTCGAACCTGATCACAGGCACGCTTGCTGAGACCTACCTCCGTTCCCGAGGCATCACCCAATTCGGGGCGAACGGCGCCTTACGCTTCCACCCGAAGTGCTGGCATCGGGAAGAGGGGCAGACCCGGAGCATCCCCAGACCGGCGATGATCGCGGCGGTTACCGATGGGGCAGGGGCCGTGCAGGGCGTGCATCGCACCTGGCTGGCGCCTGACGGACAGGGGAAGGCGGCAGTGAATCCACAGCGTCGGGCTATGGGTCACCTCCTCGGCAATGCAGTCAGGCTGACCCCGCAGGACGACATCCTCGTCATCGGCGAAGGCATCGAAACCATGTTGTCGCTGTCCGAGGCGATCCCAGGTCTGCCCGTCTGGGCGGCGCTCTCGTCCGGTCACCTCGGGGCCGTTCGCCTGCCGGAAGGATTGCAGCGCCTTTACGTCGCGATCGATCGCGATCCGGCCGGGCAGCGCGCGGCAGAGAAGTTGAGCGCCAGAGCCTCCGAGGTCGGGGTCCGCGTGCGGGTGCTGGAACCGCGGCTCGGGGATTTCAACGATGATCTTCGGGCGAACGGCAAGGACGCGCTGCGCCAGCATCTGGCAGGTCAGATCGGGCCAGAGGATCGGCATCGCCTGCCCAGCTGAGCTGCATCGCGCAGGGGGGCTGGGAGCGCGGGGCAGGGGGCTGCATCCCAGTCGTGGCTCTGGATCGTCGTCCTCACCCCATCCCGGGCCTTGCGCATCCACCCGTCACCCGAGCGGCCTTCAAGAGATGGGCAGGCCGTCAAAGCGGTTGCCCCTGCAAGGTCGGCAGGGAACCTATTTCCGCCGGCGGCAAAGCCGCCTTTGCATCGCGAGACAAATAGCTTCCCTGCCGACCTCCTCCACGCTGTTCCGGCCCCGGCGGAGCCGGGATGAAGGGGCAACCGCCCCGACGGCTCGGGTCTGCCCATGAAGGCCGCGCGGGATGACGCGCGGACGAGACAGGCCCGGAGGCAAGAAACAAATGACGATCCAGACCCACGACGACGCGTATGAACCCGCCCATAGCGCATCCCAGACCGCCCATGCGCTCGACGAGCTGCAGCTCTATGGCTACCGCCCATTCGACGAGCCCGATCCGCGCCCGATGCCCGATGGGCAGCGCCTCGCCGTCGCCGTCGCCGACATCTTCGACGCCCTCGTCGCGACCCTGGAAGACACCCGCATGGAACCCGACCTCGAAGAGGTGCTCTGGGGCCAGGTCAACCTCTTCCACCGCGCCACGGCCCGGATCGAGCGGACGCTCGATGAGAACGAGCAGGCGCAGCGCCGCCTCCAGCGCGAGCAGGACGGCTCCGAAGTGAAGTCCGTCGAACTCGAGCGCCTGACGGCCGAAGGCCTGACTCTCGTTGAACGGCGCAACTGCATGGACATGATGCGCGATCACGCCGCCACCGAGTTCGTCCATCACACGGGATCGACCTGGCGCCCCCGCACCGGCTCGATGGTGAACCGCCAGCACATGACCGCCGCCCTGATCGACAGCCGCGACTTCCTGGCCGCCAAGCGCCGCGCCGAGACCGAGGTAATGCTTCCCGCAGGCCCCAAGGTCGCCCTCACCGGCGGGACCGATTTCAACGATCACCGCCTGATCTGGGGCAAGCTCGACCAGGTCCGGACCAAGTATCCCGACATGGTCCTCCTGCACGGTGGCAGCCCGAAGGGCGCAGAGCTCATCGCCGCCAAATGGGCCGAAGCCCGGGGCGTGACGCAGGTGGCCTTCAAGCCCGACTGGACCAAGCACGCCAAGGCCGCGCCCTTCAAGCGCAACGACGCGATGCTGGATGTGCTCCCGGTCGGGGTCCTTGTCTTCCCCGGAACCGGTATCCAGGAAAACCTCGCCGACAAGGCCAAGAAGCTTGGCATCCCGGTCATGAAGTTCGAGAAGGGGGCGTGAGCCCCCGACTTCAATCCGGGACAGAACAATGTGGAAACGTCGAAGATCGCTTGATATTGTGGTCTGTAGAGGGGCGCAAACAACATGTTCGACATATCGCAGCAAATGGAAGTGTTCCCGACGACGGTCGATCTCAAGCGGATCGACCCGTCTCTCAACATGCGCCGCTTCTATCGAATGAGTGTTCAGCCGGACCTGTTTGGCGGCGCATGCCTTGTGCGGGAATGGGGCCGTATCGGGTTTCGAGGGCAGATGCTAATCGAACAGCACCCGGACGAGGGGCATGCTGTGACCGCCCTACTGAAGCTTGCAGCGACGAAGCATCGCCGAGGATACTTACGTTCGAGCTAGCTGATCCTTTGGGCTTTGATAGTCCAAGACCAGTCCCTGGAGTATCGACGCCTGAATGGTCGACTTCCAAGGCAACGCCTTGAAATTCGATTGATAATCTCGGTGTCACTCCCTAGGGTTGTCGCAGGCCCAGAAAATGGGCGCGCATAGTTACAATGCGCATTGGGATACCGGGAGGCCAGGGTGGATAACGACAGGTCAGAACTTCGATGGGGAGTCGAGCAACGTCTCGAGTTCATAGAGTTCCGCTTGTTCTGGGAGGGGCATGTAAACCGGAGTGACCTCATGGATCAGTTCGGTGTCTCGGTCAACCAAGCGTCCACTGACCTGAATCGCTACATCGGCTTTGCTCCGGCGAACATGGTCTACGACAAGAGTGCGCGGACTTATGTGCGAGGCAGTGCTTTCCAACCACAATTTCTGGAACCTGATGCCAGTCGCTATCTGGCTCAGCTACGGTCCGTGGCCGAAAACATTCTTGACCGTGAAGACTCTTGGATCGCTAATCTTCCGTCCTTTGCCTCTGCGCCGACGCCGGTCCGTGGTGTTGACCCCGTGACGCTTCGGTCCGTTGTGGGAGCGATCAGGCGATCCGAAGAGGTAGAGATACGATACCAGTCCCTTTCCAGCCCAGATCCGCGGTGGCGTTGGATTGCGCCTCACGCGATTGCCTTCGATGGATTTCGCTGGCACGCCCGCGCGTTTTGTCTAACCGACGAGTGTTTCAAGGATTTCCTTCTTTCCCGGATGATTGAGATTCGCGGCTCACGCGAAAGCGGGACAACGGCCGATGATGATCTCGACTGGAATTCAGAAGTCGTCCTCGAAGTGGCTCCTCATCCCGAACTGTCAGAAACGCAGGCTAAGGTCATTGCCCTCGACTATGGGATGCGTGGCGGCAGCGCGAAGATAAAGGTGCGCCGCGCGCTGCTCTATTACGCGCTGAGGCGCTTGGGATTGGATACAGATCCCGCCGCCCGGCGCCCGCAAGACCAGCAGATCATATTATTGAATCGTAATGCTATTTTGGGAAAAGATTAAATGGGTGTGATACCTCAACCAGGTTCAGTCATTCATCTGCGCTCGACCACTTGGAAGGTGCTTGGCAGCTCTGCACTTAAACGTGGTTATCGCGAGATCCACTGTCGGGGCTTGTCAAGCATCGTTCGAGACAAAGAAGCTCGTTTTGTGTGGGATCTGGAAAAGGGTGCCCGTATTCTGGATCCGGCGGCGATTCAGCTCGTCTCAGACGCGTCTTCTGGTTTGATTGACTCCAAGTTGCATCTCGAGGCCGCGTTCCGAAATACACCAACCACTACCCGTCAACCACTCACTCTTGGTCGCGCCGCGATTGATGATCTTTCCTTTCAGCATCTGCCCGTGGAACGGGCTCTCGCCCAAGATCGGGTGCGGTTACTGATCGCGGATGATGTCGGTCTCGGGAAAACCCTAGAAGCAGGGCTAATTGCCTCTGAGCTTGTACTACGCGGGCGGGCGGACCGGATCCTCGTCGTCACGACACGGGCGATGCTCACCCAGTTCCAGAAGGAATTCTGGACCCGGTTCTCGATCCCACTGTCGCGCTTGGACAGCGCTGCGATCCGGCGTATGCGGAACCGGATCCCCGCCCACTATAATGTGTTCGATCAGTTCGACCGGTCCATCGTGTCGATCGACACGCTGAAGCGGGACGCCCAGATCCGGGACGCGATCAAGCACTCGTACTGGGACCTGATCATCATTGACGAGGCGCATAACGCGGCGGCGCGGAAAGCAGCGGCGGGGTCAAACTCTCAGCGGGCTGAGCTGGCGCAGCTTCTGTCTCGGCGAACCGACTCCCTGCTTCTGTTGACCGCGACGCCACATGACGGGTCGCAGGAGAGTTTCGCGAGCCTGATCGAGATGCTGGACCCGACCCGGGTTCCAGACCCGACCCGGTTGCACCGCTCCGATATCGAAGATCTGGTGGTTAGGCGGTTCCGGTCTGATAAGAACGTCGCTGCTGATATCGGTCAACAGGTCCCCAAGCGGGAACTCATCCGCAGAAATTTCCCCCTCAGCATCGAAGAGGAAATCGCCTATCAGTCGATCGCAGAGTTACATCTGGACCTCGATGAACAGTCGACGCGGGGACGCGCGATTGATCTGTTCCGAACCACGCTGGCGAAAGCGATCTTCTCGAGCCCGGCTGCCTGCCTCGAGACTCTAGAGAGGCGCATCCGCGGGATCGAGAACGGAACCGCCCGTGGCACGGAAGAGGACCGGGATCGGCTCCGCGATCTCGCAGATCAGGTGGCGGCGATCGATACGGGGGCCTTCCGGAAGTATCAGGACCTTCTCAAAATGCTGCGGGACCTGCGTTGGACCGGAAAGGCGCCGCGGGACAGGATCGTCATCTTTTCAGAACGCATCGCCACCGTGTCCTGGCTCGCAGAGCGCCTTCAGGCTGATCTAGACCTGTCCGAAGGGCAAGTGGCGCGCGTGGATGGGGGAAGCGTCGAAGCGGATGTCCGGACCCAGGAAGTGATCGACGCCTTCGGGCAAGAGAAGTCCCCGATCCGTATCCTGATCGCCTCTGACATGGCGTCCGAGGGGCTCAACCTGCACTACCAGTGTCACCGGCTCATCCATTTCGACCTGCCGTGGTCTCTGCTGCGATTCCAGCAGCGCAACGGCCGTATCGACCGTTACGGTCAGGACCGCCCACCGCTGATTACCTATTTTGTGGGGGAGAGCACGCACCCGAAGGTGCGGCAGATGTGGGTTCTTGAAAAGCTCGTCGAAAAAGATGAAGCGGCCCAGTCCGGGGTTGGCGACCCCGCGGTCTTTCTCGGGAAAGGGGACGCTGACGAGGAAGAGGCTGTCGTCGCGGAAGCGGTTGCTGCCGGGATCGGCGCGGATGCGTTCGATGCCCAGATGAATGCCCGCGCGGACGAGGCCAAGACACAGATGTCCCTCGATGACGAGTTCGCCGCCCTCTTTGGGGACTACGCAGCCCCGGCCGAGTCCAAGGCGGATGATATCCCCGCTGCTGAGGCGGCGCTGCCACGGCTCTTCCCAGATACCTTCAGCTATGCTGCCGCAATGATCGGCCGGTTGTCTCGCGCCGAGGAGCGTGCCTTCCCGTCTGCCCCCGACATCTCCCTGGGGGATCGGATGATCCGGATCGCGATTCCAGATGATATGCGGGCCCGAGATGGTTTCGGTTACGCGAGTGAAGGCGCGGTCGATAGTCGTTTCATGCCCGAAGAGGCGGTCGGTGCCGGGGACCGGATCGAATTGACTGATCAGGCTCAGGTAATCAACCGGGCGATCGATCATGCGAAGATGCAGGAGCGGTCCTGGCCGACCGTGCAATACCTCTGGGATGGTCACCCGATCCTCGAATGGTTCGCGGACCGGGCCAGCAGCTTTTTCCCGGAGCATTCCGCTCCGGTCGCGCCGCTGAGTGCCCTCTCCAAGGGAGAGGTCGCGGTGGTGATGCATGGTGCGATCCCGAACGCGAACGGTGCCCCGGTTGTCGACCGGTGGGCTGTCGTGATCCAGGGGGCGGACGGGGATGTCCGTATCGAAGAGGTGCCGGACTTCATCGCCCGGGTCCGTCTCGCACAGGATACCCCCGGCCGTCCGGTGGAGGATCTGGGCCCTGCGCAGGCTGCGATCAAAACCTCTGTGGACCGGTTCCAGACCCACCTGCGCGGGCTCGGGAAAGAACGCGCGGCCCTGATCCAGCAGGATCTTGACGCGGTCCTGACCCGGCTCGGGGAGCTGGAGGGCCGGTTCCAGGCCCAGTTGACGCTCGATCTCGGCGAGGCAGTGGAGTCGACCGAGGGTCTCAGCGCGCTTGAAAAGAGACGACTGACGATACGGCGCGCGAAAGAGAAGAAGATCGAGGACCTGTTCAAGGACTGGACAGAGTGGTTTGAGCGGACCCGCCTGATGGTGGATGACCCCAACCCCTATGTCGATGTCAAAGCGGTATTTGTGGGGTGAGCGGATGGATCTGATCGGTATTGAAAACGAAGCCGAGTTCTTCCCGTCCGGGACGCTCTCCGATGTTCTGAAGGAGGAGCTTTCCGACATCACAGCCCGCTGGGCGGGCCTTGAAAAATCCGCCCATCCGATCGAGCGGCTGTCCCGGGTTGCGACCTCGACCATTGAAGCCCTTCGACAGATTCGGAACAGTTCGGACGCAGATCGCCGAACAGAATTGACCCGGGAGATGCACCACACGCTGTTGGGCGCTCTCGGCTATGCCTGGAAACGAGAGGCTGCGTTCACCGCGCTGGCAGGCGCACCGGTTATTCCGCTGATCTCGCGGGTGGCGGACGCTTCCGGTCGGGATGCGCTCTGGATCATCGACGCGCCCCTTCAGCACGCCGAGGACGAGGCGGCGGATCCGCTAGGGGCGTGTTTTGCGCCGGATCAGTTTCCCGCCGATGCAGGCGAAGCGGCACTTCTTGATCGGACGATCGAATCCGTTCTGGCGGAGGGGGTGTTCGAGCTCGCCGACGGGCCTCGCCATGTTATGGTCTTGGGGCTCTCCCAGATCGTCTTGATCGACAAGCGGAAATGGCCGGCCCGGTCCGTCCTACGCTTCGATCTTCAGGAAATCTTCACGCGCACGGACCGCGACACACTTACGGTCATGGCCTGCCTGATCTCGCGGGAGACCCGGGTGCCGGAACAGGGCGCACCAATCTCGGACCGGCTCGAAGAGGAGGCGCAGCGGAACGCCAACGCTGTCACCACCTCGCTGAAGCGCACGGTTCGGGATGCCATCGAACTCCTCGGCCAGGAAGTTCTGACTGTCACGGGCGGGAAGAACAAAGACGTCTGGATCGATGGACCGGAACTGTCGCGTGAGTGTCTGCGCTACATGTACCGGCTCCTCTTCCTGTTCTACGCTGAGGCGAACCCGCGACTGAACCTCCTGGACCTGAAAAACCCGATCTATGCGACGGGTTATTCCTTGGAAACGCTACGCGATCTGGAATCTGTGCCCCTGCGCACCACGGCGGACCGGGAGGGGACCTTCCTGTGGGAAAGCCTCCAACAGACGCTGACTCTGCTCTACACCGGGCTTGATCTCGCCGATGAGGAAAAGGGCAGCGGGCTGCGCCTGCCGTCAGTGAAGGTATCTCTTCTCGATCCGGCGAGCACGCCGCTTCTGAACGGGCTGATGCTGCGCAACGAGGCGATCCAGAAGGTAATCCGGCTCCTCTCGCTCCGGTCCACCGGAAAGAGCACGGGCCGGATCTCCTATGCCAAGCTCGGGATCGGTCAGCTTGGTGCGGTCTATGAAACGCTAATTTCCTTCACGGGGGTCGTCGCGAAGACAGACCTCATCGAGCTGAAACCTCGAAAGGGGCGGTCGAACGACGCGGCCGAGGACGGGGACGGTGACGATGCGGACGCGCCAGATCTGGATGACGACGTCGAAGAAGATCTGTTCGGGGATGAGGACGCCGAACAGGACGAGGCGTTCCGCCGCGACAAGGTCGATCCGCTCGCCCCAAGCTGGTTTGTGCCGCGCAGCCGGATCGGCGAGTTCGCGCCAGAAGAGATTGTGTTCAACGGTTCGGAAGCGCTGGTCTATCCCAAGGGGACCTTCATCTACCGCCTCGCCGGCCGGGACCGGGAAAAATCTGCATCCTACTACACCCCGGAACCGTTGGCGCGGCTACTCGTCAAGCATGCGCTGATGGAGCGGTGCCGGGATCTGACCGCAGACGAACTTCTTGAACTCAAGATCCTCGAGCCGGCCATGGGTTCTGCGGCCTTTCTGGTCGAAACCACAAATCAGCTTGCCGATCTCTACCTCGAGCGGAAGCAGAAGGAGACTGGCACGACGATCCCCCAAGACAAGGTGGTCGTCGAGAAACAGAAGGTACGGGCCTATATCGCCGACCGGAACTGTTTTGGCGTCGACCTGAACCCGATTGCCGTGGAGCTGGGGGCGATCTCGCTTTGGCTGAACAGCCTCCATGCCAGCGACTTCTCGCCATGGTTCGGGGATCAGCTTCATTCCGGGAACTCGTTGATCGGCGCCCGTCGCGCCTCCTATGCGCCAACCTGGCTCAGTGCCAGGACCCAAGCGGATCTTTGGCTCAACGCAAAGCCGGACGAGATCGGCTGGCGGAAACGCCTGCCCGAGAACCACGTCTGGCAGTGGTTGCTCCCGGCCAAGGACATGGCGAATTTCGACAAGGACAAGTCGATCAAACCCTTCGCTGGTGACGCGCAGGACCAGATCAAGGCATGGCGGAAGGACGGCTTCTTCAAAAAGCTGGAACCGCATGAGATCAAGCTGGTGCAAAAACTCAGCCGGGTTGCGGAGGCTCTCTTTGATCAGGTGGCCGACGATCTGGCCAAGACCCGCGCCGCGGCAAATGACGCGATCACGCTCTGGCCGGACAAGGTCATCCCCGGCAACAAGGGCCTCGATTTCCACGCCAAGGAAAAGCTGAACGCCCACCTGATCGGAGCCGATCATGCGACCAATACGCTGCCCTACAAGCGGCTCAAGACGGCGATGGACGCATGGTGCGCGCTTTGGCTCTGGCCGCTCGACAAGGCGGACCTGCTGCCCAGCCGGGCGGAGTTCCTGCAGGGCATGGCGATGATCCTGGAGGGGGGCTTTACCCCGGACGGGTCACTGGCCGCCCCCAGCATGGATGAGTTCGCCGATCCGTCCCCCGACTTTCTGGATATGATGGAGCCGGACGCGCCGGCCCGGGACCTGTTCAAGGCCGCCGCCAAGCGGCAAGACGGGCTGTTCCGCGAGACCAATGTCGAGGCGCTGATCGAGACATTTGACTGGCTCGGCGTCGCGACCCGGGTGGCCGAGCGTGAGCGCTTTGTGCATTTCGACCTGATCTTTGCCGACATTATGAAGGCGAGGGGCGGGTTCGACCTGATCGTGGGTAACCCGCCTTGGGCCAAGCCGTCGTGGAACGAGGGGCTGGTGCTGGCGGATATCGATCCCCTCTATGCGGGGCTGTCGGCGTCGGACGCGAAGAAGATTCTGCCCGAGGCGCTGCCGAAAGCGCCCTCCGTGCGGCGGGAAGGTCGGACTATTTCGGCGGAAAAGGCCTTCCTGCAGGACTTCGTGTCGACGCGGGGGGCTATGGAGGTGACCTCTTCCGAGGTGATGAACCCTTTTGCCGGGGGCGGGTCGAACAACCTCTATCGCTGTTTCATCGACCTGTCGTTCCGGCTGGTCGCGCCGCAGGGCTATGCGGCGCTGATCCATCAGGACGGGCATCTAGGCGACCCGAAATCGGGAGCGTTCCGGCGGCACTGGTATGCGCGGATCGCGAAGCATTTCGAGTTCATCAACCGGATGAAATCGCGAAACTTCATGGAGGTCGACCATAACGTCAGGTTCAGCCTGAACATCTATCGCGGTGAGCAGCGCACGCCCGATTTCGAGAAATTCACATACGCTTTCACAGCCGCACAGGTCGAAGATTCGTATGCGGATCAGGACGGGATCGGCCCAGTCCCGAGCATCAAGAATTCCGAAGGGAACTGGGACACCCGCGGCCATCGTGACCGCGTCATGCGGATCGACCACGATGCGCTGTCGGTGATCCACGCACTGTCCGAAGAGGAAAGCGTACCCGTCGAAGAAGCGCGGTTCATCCAGCCTTATTCAGCTCGAACCCTCGACGTGTTCCGCCAGATGGCGCGGTTCCCGAAACTGGACGCGGCGATCCCTAAGATCGAGCGCACGGTCAGCACCGCGACCGGGGAGCGGACGGTCGAGGTGCCGCTGTGGCAGATGAACCGCCTCTGGGACGAAACGAACGCTCAGAAAGACGGAACGATCCGTCGAGAAACAGCCTTCCGCCCGGCGGATCAGATGATCCTGCAGGGACCGCTGTTCCATGTCGGGAACCCGCTTTACAAAACGCCGAAGACGGTTTCGCGGACGAACGCGGACTATCTGGTCATCGACCTGACCACCGCGCCCGACGACTACCTCCCGCGCACGAATTACGGTCCGGCGCTGGAGATGAGCGACTATCGGCGCCGGATGACCCAGTGCCGCTGGGATCCGACCAAGAGTCATGCGGATTCTTTCCGCTTTGCAGTACGGAAAATGATTAACCTCAATAGTGAGCGGAGTCTGATCGGCGCCGTAATTCCGCGAGGCGTAGCGCATGTGAATAGCGTAGACAGCATGGCGTTTGATGATGAGCGTCTGATGCTGAACGCCGCAACAATGCTTATCTCCCTTCCGTATGACTACTCGATCAAGGCAAGCGGGAAAACGAACTTACACGATCACGATGTCAGTGGACTTCCTTGGTGCGATGTCGGGGACGTGGCCTTACATCGGTCGACTAGGCTTGCCAGTCTGACCTCCGCCTACACCGATCTCTGGAATCGCAACGCCCCTACGCTCGACGTTCTCCCATGGTCCTCTTCCGACCCCCGGCTGCACCTCGAAGGCCCGGTCGAAGGCCCGGTCACCTGGGACCGGACCGCGGGCCTCCGGACCGAATTCGCCCGTCGCATGGCGCTGGTTGAGATCGACGTTCTGGTCGCACAGGCGCTTGGCCTGACCCTCGACCAGCTGATCGAGATCTACCGGATCTACTTCCCGGTCCTGCAAGAGAACGAGGCGGGCACTTGGTATGACCAGAACGGCCGGATCGTCTGGACCTGCTCCAAGGGTCTGCCCGGCGTCGGCTGGCTCGTTGACCGCGGCAAAAGCCCCGGCCGCGCCGCATGGGAGCGGATCCTCGCCGACAACCCGGCGGAACTGACCTGCACCGCCATCGACGACACGATGCCTGGTGGCCCGCGCGAAGTCACCCGGCACTTCGTTGGCCCCTTTACCCAATGCGACCGGATCGAGGATTACAAACGCGCCTGGGCCCATTTCGAAAGGCTGAAATCTGTGGAGGCCGCTGAATGACCGCGCTGCAGGCCGAACTCCCCCTTGAGGAGGGGATCGACGCGATCCTGCGCGATACGGCGGACCGGATTGACGAGCTCTACCGCGCCGCCAGCGAACCGGGCGCGCGCCCGCCCTGGATGGACCTGTTCAACAGGATCGCCGGCCAGACCCACATGGCCCCGTTCAACCTGATGCTCGCAGACCTCCAGCGCCCCGGCGCGCGCTACGTCGCCTTCCCCGACAAATGGCGGGAAATTGGGCGGACGGTGAAGCCAGCCTCGATCCCTATTGTCGTCCTCTGGCCGTTCTGTCCAGTGCGCTGCGCCTATGAGCTGGCTGACACGACCGGGGACCCGGTGGACGATGCGCTTCTGGAGAGGGTGTTCGGTGAGCCCGTCGCGGTCCGCGATGGCCTGATCGGCCGCGTCGCGCGCCGTGCATTGAAGGAAGACCGCATTGAGGTGAAACCCGTGAGTCTGGCCTCAACCCTCGCCGGGGACGCCCGCGCGGTTGCAGGCGCTGTTGCGACCAAGGGGAAACCTGCCGGGCCGGGATGGGTCGTCCGGGTGAACTCGACCCTCAATCCGAACGCCCAATTCACCACGCTCGTCCACGAATTGGCCCATGTATATCTCGGGCATCTTGGTGGGAACGGAAAGAAGTGGCCGGACCGGAGGCCTCCTCAACTCGATGTTCGGGAGTTCGAGGCGGAGGCGGTGACCTTCATCGTCTGCAAGCGATTTGGATTGAAGTCGAACTCGGCTGAATATCTGAATGGATACTTGAAAGAGAAAACGATTGAATTTGTAAGTCATTCCGCGATCGCACGGGCTGCTGGAAGGATTGAACAGCATGCCCGGTAGTCCAGGTTTTATGGAGTGATTTCAAAATGAACCCGATCCTCCTTGCCCGCCATGTGCAGGACAGCCTGCGCGAGTTGGTCCACTCCACTTTGAACAGCACCAGCCCCGCTTTTGAGGGGATGGTGGAGCGGTTCATCGACGAGCCAGCAAACTTCATCAAGGGTCCGTGGATCTCGGTCGACATGCCGTTCCGGCAGATCAAGGGGGCAGAAGACGGCACCTGGCGGCAGCCTTTCCCCGAGGTGCCACTGCGCTTTGCACCCTATCAGCACCAGACGGATGCCTTTACCAGGCTGAGCGGAGAGGCGATGCGCTCGACACTGGTTGCGACAGGGACCGGGTCGGGCAAGACGGAATCCTATTTGTGGCCGATCCTCGACCACTGTCGTCGGAACAAGGGGAAGCCCGGGATCAAGGCCATCCTGATCTACCCAATGAACGCGCTGGCCACCGACCAGGCGCGCCGGATTGCGGCGGCGATCTCCGAGATCGGGTCATTGGACGGCGTGCGGGCCGGCATCTATGCAGACGCAGAGCCACAGAACCCTGCGCATGAGGTGACGGCGGACAGCGTGATCACCCATCGCGAGACGATGCGGCGGAACCCGCCCGATATTCTGCTTACCAACTACAAGATGCTCGACTACCTCCTTCTGCGCGGTCGGGACAAGCCGCTGTGGGAGAAGAACGACCCGGAATCGCTGCGGTTTTTGGTGGTCGACGAAATGCACACTTTCGACGGGGCGCAGGGCGCGGACCTCGCCCTCCTGCTGCGCCGTCTGAAACACCGTCTAAGTACTCCGAAAGGTCATCTGATCTGCGTGGGGTCTTCGGCCACGCTTGGCGCGGGTGAAGACGCGAAGGTCGATCTACGGCGTTATGCCGAAACCATTTTCGGCGAACCCTTCGATGAAGGGGCGGTTGTGACGGAGACACGGAAAACGCCGAACGAGGTGTTCGGAGACCCGGAATATGTAGATCGGCCGGACCCGGCGGAAATCCACACTGCCCTCCGCGAGGCCGAGGAAATGGATCAGGCTGACGCGGCGCTTCGACTCGCGACGGCCCTATTCCCGGACCGGACCGATCCGGATCTGGCCTTCATTGATGATGGCGCTGCTTCAGACCAAGCTTGGCGGATCGCGCTTGGTGAACGGCTGAAGGAGCATCATCTGTGTCAGCGGGTTCTCAAAATCATCGCCGAACACAAGGGCCCAGCCTCACTCGAGGCGATCGCCGCAGGGCTCGCACAGGTCCGGGTGCTTCGCGACTGGTCCGAAGTCGATCATCGTGCACTCGCGGAACTGGTCGTGGCGCTGGTCGCTTGGGCCCGGTCAGGTTCAGCAGAACGCCCACGTCCGCTATTCAACGTCCGGCTCCAGCTCTGGATCCGGGAAATGTCGAGGATGGTGACGAACCTGCCTCGAACCGAGGCAGCCGGTGTGCGATCGCAGATGAGCCTGTCCCATGCTCTTGATCTCGACCGACACACATTGCGCCGCTCCCTGCCGATCGTGAACTGTAACCGATGTGGGGCCACCGCCCATGTCGGGCGGTTGAACCCGAATTCAACCTCCTGCTGGGCCCCGCTCGAGCAGCTTTATGAAGAGTTCTTCGACGAGAGCGCAGGTGGAAAGATCCGACTTTTCTATCACGAAACGCTCGATCGAATGATCCCGGCGGCCGGTGGTGGTGTGCGGATTGTGAAGGGGCTGCTCGATGCAGAAAGCATCGAATTCACCCCGTCGGATCATGAAAACCTTGCGCCGGGTCCTTCCGCACCGGTTTGGATGTATGACCCGACGGACGCGGCGAGTGGGCGTATTGACCGGTCCTGTCCGGCCTGTGGACAGGCGCGCGGGTTGCTCCTCTTCGGGATGCGAGCGGCCCGACTGACGACTGGGATCACAGGGACCCTCTACACCTCGGCACAGAACGAGGAAGAGCCAGAGGCGAAACCGCGCTTTCTCATGTTCTCCGATTCCGTCCAGGACGCGGCTCATCGTGCGGCGGTGGCCGAGACCCGTAACTCACTGTCAGTCTATCAGAAATCCCTCTTCACCGCCCTGCAGGAAGCTGAAACGGACGGGATGAGCCTCTCTGACGTGATCGAGAAAACCCCTGCCGCGCAGCTCGATTTGCATGGACCGGACGCCTTTACGGCCCTTTACATCCCGAAAGAGCAGACTTGGCGTGGTCGGTACCAAGAGTTGATCCGGGACGGAACATCGATCACCGACACAGTCTTCCTAGATCACATGAAGCTACGCCTCGGGTGGGAGTACTTCGTGGACCTGAGCTATCGGTCGCATTTCAGCCATACGCTCGAAGCGAACGGCATGGTCGCGGCTGATGTCTCTGCCGATGTTCTGAGCGCTTCCGCACAGCGGCTCGCAAGCGAACTCAGGAACGATCTTCCTGGTGCCCCCGACATCGACCCTGCGCTTCTCGCCCGGTTCCTGTTCGGTGTAGTTCAACGTATGCGCCGCCAGGGCTCCGTCGCGCACCCCTATGTTGCCAGTGCGGTGGCAACAGCCTCGGGCGCGCGGGGTCTGAACTGGTTCGCATCAGCAATCCAAATGGGTGTTGGCAGGACTGGAACGCTTCCGATACCAGACAGCCGACGCGGCCTCGCGCCAATCCCAGTTACATTGGGTCATCCACCGATCGGGTATGAGCGCATCACGAGGTCGCAGGGGGTGAGCTGGTATCGGGACTGGCTCTTCCGGACGCTCGGCGTGGCGGATCTCCGCTTGGGAACGGACCCGGACACGATCTATCCGATGGTTCTGCAGCGTCTCGAAGCCGACAGCATCCTGCGCCGGGTCAACGGCCCGGAGGGGCAGAACCGGCACGCGTGGTTGATCGAGCCGGACAAGGTCACGGTCTCGACCCGTACGATCGGACTCACCTGTGACCGCTGCGGTCGGCAGGAGACGGCCCTCGCGGAGAACGAGGAGATCGCGGCGGGATCACCCTGCACCAAGATCGGATGTACTGGGCATTTCGTGCTGGCAGGTGTGCCACCACGCCCGGCGTTGCACCGATCCCTTCAGTCCGACCGGAACCACCGGGTGGTCGCGCGTGAACATACTGGGATCCTAGAAACTGATGAGCGATTGCGTGTCGAGACCGGGTTCATCAAGGGCGAGACCCGGTGGGCGCCGAATCTGATCTCCGCCACGCCGACCCTCGAAATGGGGATCGACATCGGGGACCTGTCGACCTTGCTTCTAGGGTCGGTTCCACCTGAGGAGGCGAATTACGTGCAGCGGATGGGCCGGAGCGGGCGGCGCGACGGAAATGCCTTGAACATGGTCTTGGCCAATTCGCGAGCTCATGACCTTCAGTTCTGGGAGGATCCGACCCCGATGCTGGCGGGCCAGGTGCGCCCGCCTGGGGTCTTCCTCGCGGCTGAAGAAGTTCTTCTGCGCCAGGTGACGGCCTTTACACTCGATACCTATGTCGCGGCCACTGCGGAGGCGGGCGACTACGGGAAGGTGCGTGATGTCCTGAAGCGCCGCTCCTCCGGAGCGACTGAGGGGTTCCCTATCGAATGGCTGGACCTAGTCCACGACAGAGGGGATGAATTGGCGACCGCGTTTCTGGCGGGGCTTCCGCCTGCTGTTCAGGCGCGCTCGGACCTCGTGGACCGGGTGCGCGGCTTCCTGATCAGTAGCGATCAAAGGTCGATTGGTTGGCGGATCGGCGCGGCGTTTGATGCCGCAGCCACGGAGAAGGCGCGGCTGATAGAGAAGCGGGAAGAGGCCACAAAAGAACTGAATCGGCTTCGGAAACGACGGGCAGAGCTGACAGATGAGGAGTTCGAAAAGCGCGAGGGCGAGATCGCGCGTGACCGGACCGAGATCAACCGGCTGATCCGCAGCGGGATCGATGATGTGGCCGTTATCAAGTTCCTTACCGATAAAGGGATCCTCCCAAACTACGCCTTCCCGGAAGAGGGCGTGAAACTCACCTCGATCCTCTCGCGCCGAAACGATCCGACCAAGACCGCATCGAAGGATGAGGATGGGCTTCTTTATGTTGAGTATTCGCGTCCAGCCAGTTCGGCCCTATCGGAGTTCGCACCGGGTCAGTTCTTCTATGCAAACGGGCGACAGGTTGAGATCGAGCGGATCGAGATCGGGAAGGAAGACCTGAGCCGTTGGACCTTCTGCCCCTCCTGCTCACATGTCGCGCACCGGATTGAAGGCATGGAAACCAGTACATGCCCGCGCTGTGGAGATGAGATGTGGTCCGATTCCGGGTCCAACCATGATGTCGTTCAGCTCAAGTCCGTGATCTCGGTGGACAGCGAGGAAAAGGCGGCGATCCGGGATGGCGATCAGCGCGACCAGAGACAATTCGACCGGATTCTTATGCCATTCCACGGGCCGGAGCATATCCACACTTCCTGGTTCACCAGTCGAGAGAATGGCGCGCCGTTCGGGTTCGAGTTTCTGCCGCACTGCACCTTCCGGGATTTCAACTTCGGCCCGAAGTCCACGTTTCCAGGGCCTAAAATCGCCGGCGAAAAACGACCGGCGCAGCCGTTCCTGATCTGCCGCCATTGCGGCACGCTTCAAAAGTCGGCGAAAGATGAAGCAGATCGCGGAACCCACCCACCGAGCTGCAAGGTCATCCGCGAAACGGCACTCGCTCGCGAGAAATGGGAGACCGGCGTCTTTCTGATGCGGAACTTCGATACTGAAGCGATCCGGATCGTGATCCCGGTCGTTGGTGAGGCCGATGATGATGATCTGAAGAGCTTCGTCGCTGCGATCAACCTCGGGATGCGCAGACATTTCGCGGGGAAGGTCGACCATCTCCGCTCCACGATCTTCGCCGCCCAGCTCGACGGGATGACCACCGTCCGCAGCCTCTACCTCTATGATGCTGTCCCAGGCGGGTCCGGGTATCTGAGACAGGTCGGAGAGCACCCTGACACGATGCGGGCGGTGATCAGTCGCGCGGCTGAGGCGCTTCGGGACTGTCCTTGTAACCAGGAACCAGACCGAAACGGCTGTTTCCGTTGCGTGAAGCCCTACCGATCCCAGTTCGGGCCCGGCGAACCTGATCGGGATCGTGCACGTCAGATGATGGAAACGATCCTGCAGAAGTGGGATAGCCTCAACCGGACGGAGACTGGGATCGACGAGTCGATCCGGGGTGCCATGGTGGAGAGTGCCCTCGAGAAGCGGCTCCTGAACTCCCTTGCCGACCGGTATGGGAACGATGCGCTGACCCCTCAAGTCCTCTCAGGTGGGCGCCGCGGCTTCGTGCTGCGCGCTGGTCCCAAGGACCGGCCCCGGCTCTGGACGATCGAACCCCAAGTGCAGATCGATGCCCGTTTCAAGAACCTCCCTCGAAAACGGATCGACTTTCTCTTTACACCGGCGGGCCAAGCCGGTGCCTTGCCTGTCGTGCTCGAAATGGATGGCCTCGAATATCACGCGGACACAGTCGCCCAAGATCTTCTAGACCGGATCGAGATGATCCGGTCCGGTCAGGTCCGGGTCTGGACCCTCGCCTGGGCAGACCTAGATGCACAAAACCGAGCCTATCTCAATCCACTCGCGGAACCGGCCCTCAACGTGGAAAAGGTCGGACGACTCGCTAGGGTCTGCACCTTCCCGGGCTTCGCGACTCACATCGAAAGCGTCCGCGCACTCCAGGTCGAAAGCTCCCTCGAAGGGTTCTGGCACCTTCTGGACGGCGTAAGGGACGATGACGCTCCGAGCCGGTCGATCCTGACCAGGGGATTCGTTGCGACCGGGCGGCCGCTCGATCAACTGCCGCGGCAGGCCTCCCTTACGGAAGAAGGGCGCCAGTTCCTTCTCACGCCGGGGCTGACGGATCATGTTGGGGCTGGAGCGCTTGACCTATATTTGGCATGCAAACAGATATCTCCGACGGAGTGGGCCGGATCGGACGCAGATATTCGACTTGTTCTGCGAGCTGAACTCCCGGATCCGGGTCATCAGCCTGCTGCGAAGGCGCTCTACACTGAAGCGTGGCGTGGCCTCTGGCGCCTCGTCAATTTGTTTCAGTGTGTTCGCGGTTTCCATGTGGAACTGGCGGGCCTCGACACTCTGTCTCCACCCGATATGTCGGTAGGGACCGGACCAACGGATGCTGACACTGAAGCCTGGCTTGAAGCCCGGGCCCTATGTGATGATCTGTTCCATCCTCTGATCGACGCCTTGATAGCGGCTGAAGTGCCCGGCCCGGACCGTTTTGGGGACGATTTGCTCGTCGAGGGGCGGGTTGTTGGGATGTTGGAATTTGGGTGGAGGGAGGCCAACGTTGCGATTGCGGAAACCCTCTGTGAAGGGGTGAGTTGGCGGCTCATCCCGTTTGATCCGGAGAGCGACCAAATCGGCGAGACGGTCACCAAAGTTATTCAGGCGATTCAGGAGACAAACAGATGATGGACGCAATCAACAAGCGGGTCTCCTATGACATCGGTTGTATGAAAAGCCTGCGGAAACTTCCCGACAAGGTGGCGCTGCGCTTCATGGATATGATGACCCGCTACATGTCTGATCCGTCTGCGAACGGGTTGAACCTTGAAACCGTGGAAGGTGCGAAAGACAGTTCGATCAAATCCCTCCGTGTCGACCAAGGCTACCGCGCGATCGCCTTCGAAGTGGGCCGCGACATCATGTTCGTCCATGTGAATGAACATGACAAAGCCTACCGGTGGGCCGGAAACCGTCGGGTGAAACTCGACCCGGATACGAACCGGATCCGAGTCGTCGAGGAACTGGAAGCGGACATCGTCGAGACCGCTCCCCAGACTGCGAACGAGCCACGTCTCTTCGCGGCAGTATCCGAAAAGCGGCTGAAAGCCCTCGGTGTTCAGCAAGAAGAAATAGCCGCGGTCCGTGCGCTTGCCTCGATTGATGCGCTGGAAGCTGCAGAAGAGGCTTTCGATCCGCTGACCTACCAGATCCTCTATGCCCTCGCCGCAGGCTATTCCGACGAGGAGGTTTACGCTCTGACGGGCATCCCGGAACAACCGGAAGCCACTGCGGAAAATGCACCTGCTGACCTGACGTTCGATCAAATGATTGAAACGGAGGAGAGCCGCCAGACCATCTTCATCCCAGAGGATGAAAAGGAACTCAGGCGTGTTTTTGAAGAGGGGCTCGAGGGATGGCGGGTGTTCTTACACCCTGATCAACGCAAGATTGCCTACCGGGACTACAACGGCCCAGCCATGGTCCGCGGTGGCGCCGGGACCGGGAAAACCGTCGTTGCCATGCACCGGGCGAAGCACCTTGCCGATCAGATCGAACAGGACATGACGCGGGCAGGTCAACGGGTTCTGCTGACAACTTTCACGACGAGCCTCGCACAAGACATCGAAGCGAACCTACGAACTCTGTGTCCAGAACATCTGGACGCTCGGCCGCCTCGGATCGAAGTGATCAACTTGGACCGTTGGGTGTCCCAGTTCCTCAAGCGGAAGAATTTCGCACGCGAAGTCGCCTTCTTCGGAGAGGCGCGGGATCGTCTCGATGAGATCTGGCGAGAAGTGTTCGACGATCATGAATTACCTGATGGGCTCTCCGAGGCCTTCATCCGCGCGGAATGGGCGCAGATCGTTCAGGCGAAAGGTCTCATCGACCAGCGGTCTTACCTGAAAGCATCTAGGGCCGGACGCGGCACTCCTCTCGATCGCCGCAAGAGGGCCGCGCTTTGGATAATCTTCGCGGATTACCGGGCTAGAATGATAAGTGGTGGTCTTGCTGAACCGGATGACGCCTACCGCGAAGCGATCGAGATCCTAGCTGCTGAAGCCCCCAGCCTGCCCTATGCGGCGGTGATCGTCGACGAGGCGCAGGATATGGGCGAACAGGCATTTAGACTGATTAGGGCTATCGTGCCGGAGACGCCGTCCGGGGATAGCAATTCTCTCTTCATAGTCGGGGATGCGCACCAGAGAATTTACGGGCGCAGAGCCAGCATGGCTTCCTGCGGCATCAATGTGCGCGGAAGGTCTCGGCGACTACGCCTGAATTATCGAACGACCCAGGAGATTCGAGCTTGGGCCGTATCCGTTCTTGAGGGTGTAAGCGTGGATGATCTCGATGAGGGAAGTGACACGCTACGCGGCTATGTGAGCCTCCTGCATGGAGTATCACCGAACCTGGTTGGATGCGCCTCCGAAGAGGAGGAGCTCAAGGGTGTTGCGTCTTGGGTGCGAGCTCTCCCCTCCGATGACATGCATTTGTCAGACGTTGGTGTTCTCTGTGCTCGTCGATCGGACGTAGGTCGGGTGAGTGAAGCCTTGCGCGCGGGTGGCATCGAGACAGTGACTCTCCAAGCTGGTTCGGATGATCGATCAATCCCGGGGGTACGTGTCACGACCATGCACCGCGCTAAGGGACTTGAGTTCTTCGCAGTAGCTATCCCATTCGTGTCTGACTCAGCCTTCCCACCGCCAGGCGCCTTGAAGGCAGCTGTGGACGCTGCCGACCGAGAAGATATCGTTACCCAATATCAGTCGCTTTTGCACGTTGCAGCGACGCGCGCAAAGCGGGCGTTGCGGGTTTCTTGGTCTGGCACACCATCGTCACTTTTGAATATCTCCACGGATTGATGCTCAAAAATCTGAGGGGTCACATAGTAAAGCGATATTTTTTGCAGCTATCGCTCGTTTCTGAGCGCGCGTTGCCGTGGATCAAATTCAAGTCTTGTGTTCAACCAGTACCTCGTATGGCGTCGTTCTCCAGTTCGGCTGAGCGCACCTTTCTCGACTAGGTCCTGCAGATCGCGGGTTGCGGTTGCGCGTGAGGTTCCGGTGATCTTGAGATAGTTGTCGGCGCTGAGGCCTCCTTTGAAACCGCCAGGGCCTTCCCGAAACATTCGAGCGATGGCCTTGGCCTGGCGTTCGTTCAAGTGGTCTCTGTGACGATCGTAGAAGTGTGCCTTGCTGATGAAGAAGCCTACGCGGTCGAGTGTTGCCTGTTGGGCCTTCAAGACAACTTCTGCGAACCAGACGAGCCAATCGGTCACGTCGAGCGTTTTTTGATGCTGCTCAAGCTGATCGTAGTATCCCTTGCGCTCCTTCTCGATGGTGAAGGCGAGCGAGATGAGGGTCGGCTG
>JAUHVK010000103.1 GCA_030425145.1 Alphaproteobacteria bacterium
GACCATAGCAACAGCCAGATGAAAACGAACGCCGCCGCGCCCGCCAACACCCACAATACCTTCTGAAGACCTGAAAGCCTCACGCCGCTCCGCCCGAACCTGATTCTATATTTTGTGTGCGTTTACATCCTCTAGCTACTGTAGGTTCAAGCGTGATTGTCATCGATCGGCCAACAATCACCGATCTGTGAAACTCGGGTGAAGCTTGTGATGCGCACCGCATAAAGCTACACCCACTGTAGGTAATGTGGGGAGCGGAAATGCTGACGATTGGGACGCTGGCGAAGAAGACCGGAACAAAGGTGCAGACCATCCGGTATTACGAGCAGATCGGACTTATGCCTGAGCCCGGCAGGACCGAGGGGGGCCAACGACGCTATGGCGACGCCGAACTCGACCGCTTGTCATTCGTCCGGCACGCACGGCAACTGGGGTTCTCGTTGGACGCGATCCGTGAGCTCCTCGATCTCAGCGATCATCCGGGAAAGTCCTGCGCTGAGGCGGATGCAATAGCCCGTCGGCAACTCAAACAGGTCGAGCAACGATTGGCGCGGCTCGAGGCGCTGCGGACGGAATTGAAGCGGATGGTGCATGAGTGCAGCGGCGGACAGACTTCTGATTGCCGTGTGCTCGAGGTACTGCGCGACCATTCCGAATGCCTGACCGACCATGAAGAGATCGGCGCCTGAGCAATTTCGACGACCTTTGATCGGAACGCAAAAAGCCCGGTGTTAGTTACTCATTGGCAATTCACTAATTTGGATACCCGGCATGGCGGAGCAGAGAAACGCAACGGAAAGACGCACACTCTGGATCGTGCTGGGTCTCAACATCGGGCTGGCAGTCGCTTTCTTCGCCTCGGGCGCATTCGGCGAGTCAAGCGCGCTTATCGCCAATGGCCTCGACAATCTGTCGGACAGTTTCGTCTACGCGATCAGCCTCTTCGCGCTGTCCCGCTCCGCCAAGTGGAAGCGCGGAGCGGCGAACGTTTCGGGCGGCCTGCTGATCCTCTTCGCCCTTGGAATCCTGTATGACGCGTGGCGCCGCTACGTCGGCGGATCGGATCCTCTTGGCACGATCATGATTGTCATGGCGCTGGTAGCGGCGGCCATCAACGCACTTTGCGTCTGGCTGCTGGCACGGCTTCGCGATCCAGACGTAAACATCCGAGCGGCGAATACGTTCAGCTGGAACGACTTCGCGGCCAATCTCGGAATCGTCGTCGCAGGCGGGCTCGTAGCCTGGCTCGGAACGAATTGGCCGGACCTTGTCGTGGGCGTGATTGTCGCCGGCATCGCGGCCTGGGGTGGCGTCGGAATCCTGAGAGACGCGCATGGTGAACACCACAAGGCGGTGCACAATGACGATCAGGTAACCAAGGACTCGGCCTGAAATCGGGGCTTGAAGCTACAGTGACTGTAGCAACTACATATTCTCGTGAACGATTCGAGGAGGTATCCCGTGAACCCCGCCGACCCTCATTTGGCCAAAACCCGGCTGCTGGATTTTGACGCGACCTCAATTGCAAAACTGATCGAGGAGCGCGGCTGGGCAGACCTTCCCAGCGACGACCGAATTGGGGCCATCTACGATTTCGTCAGGAACGAGATTACCTTCGGCTACAACCGCGCCGACGACATTCCGGCGTCCGAGGTCCTCGCAGATGGCCACGGGCAGTGCAACACCAAGGGCACGCTCCTCATGGCCCTGCTGCGTGGCGTGGGAGTTCGCTGCCGACTGCACGGGTTCACAATCCACAAGGCGCTTCAGAGAGGCGTCGTTCCGGAACTCGTCTATCCCCTCGCGCCGTCCGAAATCCTCCACTCCTGGGTAGAGGTGGACTTGGGCGACGGATGGGTCAATCACCGCCAGAACTTCGGATTTGTGCGCGACTTGCTCTATCGCCACGTCATCCGTCACTGGATGAATGCCAGGGTTCGCCGCATCCGCCGCGGAATCTTGCCGCCGGTCCCCGGATTCGATCGGCCGAACCACCGCCATGAGGAGACGAACCGTGCCGCATGATCACGGCCACGCCCACATCGATCCTCAATCCGGTGATCGTCGCGTCTCCATCGCCATCTGGGCCAACGGCCTCCTGACGGTCGCGCAGATCGTCGGCGGGATCCTTTCCGGCAGCCTCGCGCTGATCGCGGATGCCCTCCACAATTTCTCGGACATGGCGTCGCTGGTGATCGCCTTCTTCGCGCGTAAGATCGCTCGCCGCCCGGCGGACAAGCGCATGACCTTCGGCTATGGGCGGGTAGAAATCGTCGCAGCGCTCATCAACTACACGACACTTATCCTGATCGGCTTCTACCTGATCTACGAGGGTGGCATGCGCATGATCGACCCACCAGAGGTACAGGGCTGGACGGTGGTGATCCTGGGCGGTGTGGCACTGGTCGTCGACACGTTGACGGCGCTGCTCACCTATTCGATGCAGAAAGGCAGCGTGAACATCCGTGCGCTCTTCCTGCACAACCTATCGGACGCTTTGGCCTCCGTGGCGGTCATCATCGGCGGCTCGCTCATCCTCCTCTACAACATGCGGTGGGTCGACCCGGCGATCACCATCGGCATCGCTCTCTACATCCTCTACCTCGCATTTACCGAGATCGGCGGTCCGATTCGGACGCTGATGCTCGGCAGTCCACCGGACATCGATAATGAAACCGTCGTTCAGGCGATGCGGGGTGTGGATGGTGTCGCGGACGTTCATCACGTGCATCTGTGGCAGATGCAGGAGCACGAGGCGGCTCTGGACTGCCACGTCGTGCTGACAGCGGACGGCTGGGGTCAAATCGAAAAGATCAAGGCCGCGATCAAGGACCGGCTGAAGGACGATTTCAGCATCGGTCATTCGAGTCTGGAATTTGAGCACGAAGACCGCGCACACGAAAACGCTGACCTTTACGGTCACGGCAAACCGGAAAAAGAGGAGGAAAACCATGTTCACCGAGACACTGACAGCTCATGACGACACGATTGGCCTCGCCTGCGAGGGCAAGCTCAGCGAAAGCGACCTGAAACGGATGCACGCCCTGCTTCATGAGCGCCTGCAAGAGACAAGTAAGCCCGGCCTGGTTCTCGATCTCACGAGGTTCGAAGGCTACGATGGGCCGTCCGCTCTGCTCGAAGATCTGAAAATCGACACAGCCCATAGGAATGACTTCCGCCGCGTCGCTGTGGTGGGCGAAGGGGCTTTGTTGGAGTGGGGAACCAGGTTCGCCGACGTGCTGACCACGGCAGAACTCCGTTAGTTCGACCCGGCGGAAATGAAGGCGGCAATCGCCTGGGCAAGTGAAAGGTAGAGTAGCTTTCAATCAGATGCCTTCGCAGAAGACAGCATCTGTTCGAAACCATAAACAAAAGAACTACAGCAGTTGCGAGACCCAAGAGCAATCCGAAAGTTCTGAACATGGTCGCTCCTTTCGCAAAGGAGTAACTTTGGTACGGTGGCACTGCCCTTGCCGGGGCATTATCAAATCGTAATGTTTTAGCGGCTCAGGGCGCCAGTTTGTTGCAACCAAGTAGAAATGTCGCGTGGTTGGCAAAGCAGAAATGTCCCACCTGGAGCGCCGTAAGCGCAGCCGGGCAGGGCGGAGACCTCACATATCGGAGCCCTGACCGGCTGCGCGGGTGGC
>JAUHVK010000046.1 GCA_030425145.1 Alphaproteobacteria bacterium
TTTTTGCATTGAGCATGTCCTCGATGATGCGTCTCTCACGCAAATCCAGCTCTGTATGCGCCATGTCTGTTCTCCTTGCTTTTTCAGCAAGATAGAGGAGGTGTCGCAACCCATTCTAGAATGTGCCTTCGCCCCTTACGTAATTCGCATAATCTGTATTATGTTATTTAACCAAAGATCGAATTCTGGACAAACCTATAGTCCGCAACTTAGACGACATGAATGAATGCACCCAATCATCCTATGACACCTGAGCAAAACGCAGCACTTCTAGACCTGACGCATTCGAACAGTATCGAAGAGCTTTGGGATCTTCATTGTCGCCGCATGGCCGATTTCGGCTTTGACCGCCTGCTCTATGGTTTCACGCGCTTTCGTACCGCGACCTCGCTCGGCGATCCGGATGACTTTATCGTTCTGTCGAACGTCGACTCAGCCTATGTGCACGCCTTCGTTAACCAAGGACTGTACCGGTCCGCGCCAATGGTCCGTTGGGCGCTTGAGAATGACGGCGCAGCAAGCTGGGCGGTTTTGCGCATGATGATGCAAAGCGGCACCGTGACTGATGAGGAACGGCGCATCCTTGACTTCAATGCAAAGAACGGAATCACGGCTGGCTTTTCGATCAGCTTCCGCAGCCTGTCGGATCGCGCCAAGGGTGCTATTGCGCTCATCGCGCAACCGGGCATGAGCCAGGATGAAGTTGACGGGCTGTGGGCTCAGTCAGGTGAGCTGATCCAGCTCATGAACAACATCGTGCATCTCAAGATCCTGACCCTGCCCTATACTCCGCCCAATCAAACCCTGACAAAGCGCCAGCGTGAAGCACTGGAATGGGTCGGCGGCGGCAAGACGATGCAGGACATCGCAACGATCATGGGGCTGACACCGGCGACGGTGGAAAAGCACCTCCGCCTGGCGCGCGAAGCGTTGAATGTCGACACGACCGCACAGGCTGTTCTGAAGGCGGCTTTGCAAAATCAGATGTTTATCAGCGAGCGCTAGGGCGTGAAAAAACTGTGAGGTCAGGAAATCCCTACTTTCTTGACCTAGCGTAAATTGGCAAGATGCTAGTGTTCCGTGAGTGGTGGCAATTTCAGCCAAGGAACGCGGGACCCGCAACCCAGATATTTCCTAGGCTCTGCGGGTCTCATCTTTAAGTAGATTGGGCTGGTGTGACACAGGCCGGTCCCGGTTATGAGTCACACAGCTCATGGGATCCCGTCATCCCCAAAATGACGTTGGTCCATTGCTCCCTAAAAAAGCGGCGCTGTTTATTTCAACAGCGCCGCTTCTTTTTTTCAGTTTGAAGTCAGGGACTTAACCCTGTGCAGCCTTTGCAACTTCGGCAGCAAAATCTTCGACTTTCTTCTCGATGCCTTCGCCAACTTCAAGGCGGACATAGCCGGTCACGTCGACGCCAGCTTCCTTGGCAGCCTGCTCAACGGTCAGGTCCGGGTTCACCACGAAAGACTGGCCCAGCAGCGTTACTTCGCTGAGGAACTTCTTCATGCGGCCTTCGATCATCTTCTCGATGACCTGCTCCGGCTTACCCGACTCACGTGCGATGTCGATCTGAACCTGACGCTCTTTTTCGACAACAGCCGGATCCAGATCGTCTGCGGACAGAGAGCTCGGGTTCACAGCGGCGATGTGCATCGCAACCTGCTTGCCGAACGCTTCGTTCTCACCGGACAGAGCAACCAGAACACCGATTTTGCCCATGCCGTCTGCGGCAGCGTTGTGCACGTAGGACACAACCTGAGCGCCTTCGAGCTTGGCCATACGACGCAACGACATGTTTTCGCCGATGGTGGCGATCTTGTCGGTGATCATGTCCTGAACGGTCTTGCCGCCAACCTGTGTGGTCTTAAGCTCTTCGACGTCGCCCACGTTGAGCGCAGCACCGGAGATGGCATCAACCATCGCCTGGAATTCCGCGTTCTTGCCAACAAAGTCGGTTTCCGAGTTCACTTCAACGGCAACGCCTTTGCCACCGTCAACCTTGACCGCGACAAGACCTTCGGCCGCGGTACGGTCGGATTTCTTGGCGGCTTTCGCCAGACCCTTGGTGCGCAGCCAGTCAACGGCGGCTTCCATGTCGCCGTCGCTTTCGACCAGGGCTTTCTTGGCATCCATCATGCCTGCGCCGGTCAGTTCGCGCAGTTCTTTAACGAGTGCTGCTGTGATCGCCATCTTGGCTCTCCTCATTTCAAATTCGGGCGGTATGGGCCGTTATTTCAACGGCCCTGCCCTGTCATATCGATGTAACGAAGCGGTAACGCTTAGCTTGCGGCGTCTTCCGCGGTCGCTTCGGCCAGAACCTCTTCGACCGGCGTGTCTTCGAGCGCGCCAAGATCGACACCGGCAGCGCCCATCTGGGCGGTCATGCCGTCGAGGGCAGCGCGGGACACCAGGTCACAGTAGAGGCTGATTGCACGCGCGGCGTCGTCGTTGCCCGGGATGATGTAATCCACACCTGCGGGCGAGCAGTTGGTGTCGACAACGGCCACAACCGGGATACCCAGTTTGTTGGCTTCCGCCACGGCCAGCGCTTCTTTCTTGACGTCGATGACGAAGAGAAGATCCGGCACACCGCCCATTTCGCGGATACCGCCGAGCGACGCCTGCAGTTTGCCCTGCTCACGCTCCATGCCCAGACGCTCTTTCTTGGTCAGGCCTTCGGCGCCGGATGCCATCTGCTCGTCGATCTGCTTCAGGCGCTGGATCGACTTGGAGACGGTCTGCCAGTTGGTGAGCGTGCCGCCCAGCCAGCGGTGGTTCATGTAGTACTGCGCACACTTTTCAGCGGCTTCTGCGATCGGCTGCTGCGCCTGACGCTTGGTGCCGACGAACAGGATGCGGCCGTTCTTTGCAACGGTTTCGCGGATCACGTTCAGTGCTGCGTCGAGCATCGGAACGGTCTGCGTCAGGTCCATGATGTGGATGCCGTTACGCGCGCCATAGATGAACTCGCCCATGCGGGGGTTCCAACGCTGCGTCTGGTGGCCGAAGTGTACGCCTGCTTCAAGCAGTTGGCGCAATGTGAACTCTGGAAGAGCCATTGTCTTTTTCCTTTCCGGTTTCAATCCTCAGCGGGGGTATCAGCCATATGGCCAACCGGTGGACATTTGGGGATGTCTCCCCCAAAGGCCCGACCCCGCCTGCGGTGTCAGTGGCGCGCATATACCGGGGGTTTCTGCGGGGTGCAAGCCCCCAGAGCCGGATTGGACGTCAGCCTTGCTCGGCGGGCGGTGGTGCCGTCCATTCCGCAATGCGTTCCGGCGTAAGTACCCGGTCGCGGGTGCGGAAAAACGCCTCAAGCGACTGTGTATGCAGGAAGCCGAGCACCGGGTCAGACATAAGCTCTGCGACCCGCGCATCAAGCGCGTCTTTGTGGCAGAGGATCGACGTGTCCCGCCCACCATTCTTGTTCTGGCGGCGGTAGAACTTGGAATTCAGAAAATACTTCTGGCTCACCCGTCCCATGCCGTCGCCGCGCACGTTCTTCATCAGGAAGATGTCGTCAGACCGGACGGCATAATGGTTGATGTAGGCGTTTTCCCAGCTCAGGTTTTCCACAGGCAACCGGTAGCGCGCCTGATGGCGGCTGAACAAAGCATTGGGAGCGCACGGCACTCCGGCACTATTGATAAGCCGCACACCGTCGGACACTGGCTCTTTCGGCATGTGATCGATCGCTGCGCCAAAGCTGCGTGGCCGGAACAGGCTTTTGTGCTGCGCATTCGGCGCGCGCGGTCTGGCTTGCGTGGCGGTGAAGGTTTCAAGCACGCTGCCACCCGGCCAGCGGGTCAATCCGTTGTTGCCGAAGGGCCGCCACATGAGCGCCATGACATCCGCATCGCCAGCGACCGCCAGAAGGTCTGCAACACGTCCCTGCCCCGTGCGCACGTTGAGAAACTCATCAGCGTCAATATGCAGAACCCAGTCCAGTTCCTGCACGTCCAGCCGCGCCAGAAAGTCCTTCATCGCGGATTCCTGCGGGCCAAGACCGTCGGACATCGGGTTGTGCACGTGGGTGAGAACATCCATCTGCTGCAACCGTTCCAGCATCAGATCAGTGCCGTCCGTGCAGGCATTTGTGTAGACGTAAATTCGGTTGAACCCCAGCAAGCTGTGGTACGCCACCCATTCCAGCAGGAACGGCGCTTCATTCCGCATACAGCTGACAAGCCCGGAGCTGGGCGTGGGTGAACTGCCTGTCATTTTGACTGCCGTTATCGACTGCTCGTTTGGCAGACGCTAGCGCAGCTCGCCCACATGACACAACGGTCGTTCAGCCGGGCGGCTCAGCCTGTGGCCTTTGGGCCGCCCTGCAACGGCGCGAAGCGCTTACAGAAAGACCCGTTCGACAAACCAATATGCCCCGACGAGCGCAATTGTAGCGGAGGCTGGGATGGCCACATATCGGCGGTATGAGTCCAGGTGATCGACCAAAGTGGCCGACACCGCGCAGAAAACCGACAATGCTGCCAGCGGCCAGAAGAACACCATTGCCGACGCGCCCATGATCTCTTGGAACCCAGCGGTGTTCATCGCAAAGCCTAGGCTCACAAAGATCACCGCCAGCACGCCATAAAGCCCCTGCGCCGGTGCCACGTTGGCCTCGCCCCTGTCAACGCGGATGGCGTACCATACGAGGATGAAGGCAATCGCGATCACCGTGAGCTGACCAAGCTCGACCCCGATATTAAAGCCGATCAGCGCGGGCACCACCTGCCCATCTGGCAAGCCGAATTCGCCAAGCACGCTGGCAAAGCCCAGCCCGTGCAGCAAGCCGAAGCCGAAGATCACGAACGGTCGCCATCGGTGGAGCTTGTCCGACACAATGTTTTCGACCGCGACATAGACAATGGACGCCGCGATCAGCGGCTCAACGATGCTCGCAGGTACGGAGACGATGCCAAGCACCGCCATCGCCAGCGTGACCGTGTGCGCCAGTGTAAAGGACGTGACCTGCCACAGCAGCGGCGTGAAGCGGGTGGACAGGAAGAACAGGCCCAGCACAAAGAGGATATGATCCAGGCCTTTGGGCAGGATGTGGTCGAACCCGACCGGAATATAGGTGGCGAAGGTCATCCACCCGCCAGCTTCATCACCGCCGCCGATCTGAATGTCACCGCTGCTCTGTCCGCCTTCGAGGTAGCCTGTATATGGCTCTTCGACGCCCTGTTGGCGCAGGACAAGTGCGCCGTAAGCGGCGGGCCAGGTCAGGCTGATGGTTTCGGCTTCATCCGGCAGCGGGCCGGAGAGGTACAGCACCGTATCACGCGGCAGATCGGTGTTGCCGATCTCGGCCACGACGATCTCAAGTGCTGTCAAAGGAACCGGTACGCCACTCGCGACTACCTCAAGGCTGTCGATGAACCCGGCCATGCGCGGTTCCAACTCGGCCCGCAGCGCGTCCGGCTCCAACGCGCGAAAGCGATCCACCTCTTCGGAGGCATCCAGAGCATCGGTGTCTTCAATGCCTTCAAGACTGACATCCGCAACCAAGGCTTCGCCATTCAAGGTTAGCGTGATGTCGACCTGACCCTCGGCCACTTCGAGATCGCCAATTGCCGGGCGGACCTCATGTGCGCTGACCATTGCAGCGGCGAACATGAGACACAGACTGAGCCATATCGCTTTCATAACGCACGTCCTTAAATCATTACAGCGTAGCTGGAGCAGCCACGCACAGCTTCAAGAAGAAGTTTCAGAAATCTGAGCGCATTTCGGCGTTTAGAGTGCAACCATCCCTTTACGGAACCGACGCATGTTGGCTTGATAGCCAAGCGCGCTTTTGCGCAGGCCTTCAATGGCGGCCTCGTCCAGTTCGCGCACAACCTTGCCCGGCACGCCCATGACCAGCGAACCGTCGGGAATCTCCTTGCCTTCGGTGATCAACGCCCCTGCCCCGACCAGGCAGTTCTTGCCGATCTTGGCCCCGTTCAGCACCGTCGCTCCCATTCCGATCAGGGAATTGTCACCAATGGTGCAGCCATGCAGCATGACCTTGTGGCCGATTGTGCAGCCTTTGCCGATTGTCAGCGGGTAGCCCATATCGGTGTGCAGCACACAGTTTTCCTGAATGTTGCTGCCCTCGCCAAGGGTTATGACCTCGTTATCGCCACGCAGGGTGCAACAGAACCAGACGCTGGCCGCCTCTTCGACCACGATGCGACCGATCAGGTTGGCATCCGGAGCAATCCACGTGTCCTCGGCAATTTGCGGTGCAATGCCGTCAAGCGAATAGAGCGTCATGTCAGTTCCTCGAATTCCTGTTGTAGTTTGCGGACATGGTCCACCAGCCCCGGTTGTTGTAGACGGCGCAGACGGGTGGCTGTGACAATGGTTTGCAGATCGGCAAACGTCCGGTCCAGATCGTCATTCACCAGCACGAAGTCGTAGCTGCCCCAATGGCTGATTTCGTCCCAGCTTTTGAGCATCCGCTTGCCAATCGTTTCGGCACTGTCCTGCCCCCGGCCTTCCAGACGGCGGCGCAGTTCGACGATTGATGGCGGCAGGATAAAGATCGACAGCGTGTGCGGGCCAAGCGCAGAGTTCACGATCTGCTGCGCGCCCTGCCAGTCAATGTCGAACAGCACATCACGACCCGTGTCGATGGCGGCTTGCACTGGCTTGCGCGGGCTTCCGTAGAAATTGCCGAAGACATGCGCGTGTTCCAGCATGTCGCCATTGGCGACGTCGCGTTTGAAGTCGGTTTCGCTCAGGAAATGGTAATGCTCTCCGTCCACCTCGCCGGGGCGCGGCGCGCGGGTGGTGGCAGAGACCGAAAAGCGCAGGCTGTCGTCCCAGTCCAGCAACCGCCGTGACAGGGTCGATTTCCCCGCACCGGAGGGCGAGGACAGGATGATGAGCAATCCGCGACGGTTGATCATGTCTTACTCCACATTCTGGACTTGTTCACGCATCTTTTCGATCACGGTTTTGAGCTCTAGTCCCACAGCAGTGAGCGGCGCGGACTGCGCCTTGGAGCACAGCGTGTTGGCCTCTCGATTGAACTCCTGCATCAGGAAATCAAGCTTGCGCCCGACGGCACCATCGGCCGCCAGCAGAGCCTGTGCGGCATCGACATGAGTGCGCAGTCGGTCGATCTCTTCGGTGACATCCGCCTTTACCGCGATCAAGGCCAATTCCTGTGCGACACGCTGTTCGTCGATGCTGTCAGCGCCTTCCAGCACACGTGCCATTGCAGCGCGCATACGTTCGGCCTGTTCTTCCTTGCGGGCTTCGGCCACCTCAGCCGCCTGTCGTGTCAGTTCGGCAATCTCGGCGACCTGCGCGGTCAGAACATCCGCCAGTGCCGCGCCTTCCGCCTGTCGAGAGGCGATAAAACTGTCGAGAACCGGACCGAAATTCGCCACCAGAGCTGCGCGCACTTCCGCCGGATCGGATTGCTGATGCGGCGCGTCCATGACCCCGCGCACTGTAATCAGATCCGCCGCCGACGACGCGGTCAGAGACAGCCCTCGCGTCATCGCCTCGGCCTCGATCCGCAGCATGGCGCTCAGCACGCGGTCAAGATGTGCTTCATTCAGTTCCTGTGCCGGTTCGGAGCCGTTCGACTGCAAACGCAGGGAAACCGTAACGTTGCCGCGTGACAGGCGTTTGGAGATCAGAGTGCGGAGCGCCTGCTCCAACCCGTCAACCCAGTCCGGCACCCGCGCCCGAATGTCGAGACCCCGTGCATTGACGCTGCGCAGATCCCACGTCCAGGTCAGGCCAAGGGCCTCGCCCTGCCCCGAGGCAAAGCCGGTCATGGATTGGCGCATGTCTTTGTCCTCGCTCCGGTATCTCAGAGTCGGGTTACGCTGTGAGCGGGCGTGATGCAAGCGAATGGCGGGACCGGCGGCGGCCTGACGGGCGTTAACCATTTGTTAAGATTGGAGGCCGAATTGCGGCGGGATTGTGGTACACCTTTGCCTGGGACTGGGTTTGGGAGTGCGGGTGATGATCACACAGTCATTGGCGCAACAGGCAGCACGCCACCACGCAACGCGTGCTTTGGATCTGCTTGATACGTATTGGCGACGGCTTGCGGCTCACGGAGGCTTGCCCCAGTGGTCGGCCGTCGATCCCGGAGCCATTCAGGATGCGCTGGACCATGCGTTTCTGGCCGAACGGTACGGGCATTGTCATGCCCGGATCCGCACCGCGGGCGGTGCCATTGCGGAAGCAGCCGGCACGGACTGCGCGGGTTTTGCGTTAAGCCTATTGGTCTGCCCGGAGGGCCGATCGGCATTCAACGACGCCCTCAGCGCCTGTTGCGAAAACCGAGATCCGGTAGCGTTGGACATTACAACGGTGCACGGCAGCCGAGCGAAGATTGTGCTCTATCCGTTGATCGACCGTTCCGGTCGTGTCACGCAGCTTTTAGGAGGGTTGGCCCTGAGAAACGATGGTCAAACAGTCCCATCCGGCGTGACGAGCGGATCACTAGAAAGGCCTCGCGCCCCAAACCGACGACCTGAGCTGCGGTTGGTAATCGACAACACATGAAAAAAGGGCAGCCCCGCAGGACCGCCCCATTTCTTTCAAAGCTGCGTGTCTCAGCCCGCCTTGGCGGCCAATTGGGCCTCGCGGCGCGCGGTCAGCTCTTCGGCCACAAGGAACGCCAGTTCCAGTGACTGAGACGCGTTGAGGCGCGGATCGCAGGCAGTGTGGTAGCGGTCGCTCAGGTTTTCCTCGCTCACCGCCCGGACACCTCCGGTGCATTCGGTCACATCTTGACCGGTCATCTCGAAATGCACACCACCGGGGACGGTGCCTTCGGCGTTATGCACGGCAAAGAACTCACGCACTTCGCGCAGCACCGACTCGAATGGACGGGTCTTGTAGCCGGTGGACGACTTGATCGTGTTGCCGTGCATCGGATCGCAGACCCAGGTCACGTTGGTTCCTTCCTCGGCGACGGCCTTGATCAGACGCGGCAGGTGTTCGCTGACTTTACCCGCACCAAACCGTGCGATGAGCGTCAGCTTGCCCGCCTCATTGTCTGGGTTCAGCTTGGACATCAACACCTTGAGGTCTTCAGCCGTCGTGGTCGGACCACATTTCAGACCCACCGGGTTCAGCACACCGCGGGCGAATTCCACATGTGCGCCGTCGGGCTGACGGGTGCGGTCGCCGATCCAGATCATGTGACCCGAACCTGCCAGCCACTTGCCAGAGGTCGAATCCTGACGGGTCAAAGCCTCTTCGTATTCCAGCAGCAGCGATTCATGGCTGGTGTAGAAATCCACCGTCTGCAGCGTGTGCGAACGGTCGCTGTCGACACCCGCCGCCTTCATGAAGTCAAGCGTGTCGCTGATCCGGTTCGCCATGTCGCGGTACCTGGCCGCCTTCTCGCTTTCCGTGAAGCCCAGCGTCCACTGGTGCACCTGATGCACGTCGGCATAACCACCGGTCGAGAACGCGCGCAGCAGGTTCAGCGTTGCCGCCGCCTGAGTGTAGGCCTGCAACATTTTCGCCGGATCGGGGATGCGGGCTTCGGGTGTGAAGGCCAGATCGTTGATGATGTCGCCGCGGTAGCTGGGCAGCTCAACACCATCCACCACTTCGGTCGGAGCCGAGCGCGGTTTGGCGAACTGACCCGCCATACGGCCCACTTTGACCACGGGCACCTTGGCGCCGAAGGTCAGGACCATCGCCATCTGCAACATCACCTTGAACGTGTCGCGGATTCCATTAGCGCTGAACTGGTCGAAGGCTTCGGCGCAATCGCCGCCCTGAAGAAGGAACGCCTCACCGCGCGATGCCGCGCCGAGTTCTTTTTTCAACTTTCGAGCCTCGCCGGCAAAAACCAGCGGCGGATACTTCGAAAGCTGAGCTTCGACGGCCTCCAGCTTTGCCTGATCCAAATAGTCAGGCATCTGCACCCGCGGTTTCGCGCGCCAGCCTGATTTTTGCCACTCGGTCATCTTATCCACTCCGGTATGGTCCACAAAAGTTAGCGTTAGCGGGGTTGCTATATCGAATGAACCCCGGCCTGACCAGTCAGGAATCGTCCCCGATGCCTTGACCCGGGGCGTCAAAACTGCCCTTGTGACCTGCAAGGTGCCGCAGAGCACAGCCCAAGGTCCGAGAATATGCTACCGACACGCCAGACCGTCGAACTTGATCGCGTTCCCAGCAAACCGCGCCGGTTTGCCTTTGTCCTGCTGCCCGAATTCACCATGCTGTGCTTTGCCGCAGCGGTCGAATCCCTGCGCATCGCCAACCGTATGGCCAACCGCAAACTGTATGATTGGACCATCATCGGCGAAGGCGGAACCGAGATCACCTGCTCAGCGGGCGTGTCTTTCCGGCTGGATTCCGACCTCGTCGAAATGAATCGCGATGATGTCGTCATAGTCTGCGGCGGCATTGACGTGCAAAAGGCAACGACCAAGCGCGTGGTCAACTGGCTGCGCCGCGAAGCGCGGCGCGGATTGGCAATCGGCGGGCTCTGCACCGCCGCCTATTCGCTGGCGCTGGCCGGGTTACTCGATGGCAAACGGGCGACAATCCACTGGGAAAATCAGGACAGCTTCACCGAGGAATTCCCGGAAGTGACCCTGACCAAGTCGATCTTTGTGGTGGATGGCAGCCGGATCACCACCGCGGGTGGAACTGCATCGGTGGACCTGATGCTCAAGATCATTGCCGACGATCATGGTGAAGAACTCGCCGGTGCTGTAGCTGATCAGTTGATCTACAACTCGATCCGCACCGATCAGGACACGCAACGCCTGTCCGTGCCAACAAGGATCGGCGTGCGGCACCCGAAGCTGTCCAAAGTCATTCAGATGATGGAGCAGAACATCGAAGAGCCGATCAGCCCCTCGCTTCTGGCGCAGCAGGTCGGCATGTCGACCCGACAACTGGAACGGTTGTTCCGCCGCTACCTGAGCCGCAGCCCCAAGCGGTACTACATGGAACTTCGCCTCCAAAAGGCGCGCAACCTATTGATGCAAACCGACATGAGCGTGATCAACGTGGCGCTGGCTTGCGGCTTTGCCTCGCCGTCGCATTTCTCGAAATGCTACCGGGCACATTACGAGACTACGCCCTACCGCGAACGCGGCGCGCACGCGTCGCGCCTGTCGGTCTGACCTTTTTCAGAACTGCGCGTTCAGGTCGTTGAAATCTGTGTTGAACTGAAAATTCACGCTGACAATGGCGTCGTCCAACTGATGCAGCACCAGATAGGCGAAGATATAGCTGATCCCGTTGCGGTATGAGATCAGCTCCTGCGCCCAGCCGTTTTCCATCTCGTGTCGGCGCACCAGCGCGACTTCGGTGAAGTCCTCCGGGAAAATCTGCCGGACGCGCCCCTGAAGGTCGTCGAGCTGTTGAATCGTCATTTCATCCGCGCCGCCGAACCTAAGCATGACCGACTTGATGTCACGAGTTGTCATGTATTGGTCGAGGGCACTGCGCAGTTCTTCATAGTCGCGAAACACGCCATCCTGCGCGGACGCCCCTTGAGCAAGAACCAGAGAAAACGCCGCCATGCAGCTGAAAATAAAAGGTTTCATGGTTTGGTCTTTCGATGGATTACTGCGCAAGTGTGACTCGGGCCATGTACCAAAGCAATCACCGACACCGCGGTTCTGGGGACACGTGTTCCGCCATCGGGATTGCAAGTCATTATCAACTGCAAAATCAGTGGGTTGAGCGATCCGCCCTACCCTTGTAAAGCGCCCCCATCCAAAGGGGAACGCCATGTCCACCGCGCTCAAACTTGCTCTGGGAAGCCTGCTGGTCGGCGTTCTTGTTCTTGGCCTCAAGGCGCTGGCGTGGTGGATCACTGGATCGGTGGCACTGTTCTCGGACGCGCTGGAAAGCACAGTTAACCTGACCACCGCATTTGCCGCCCTGATCGCAATCCGCGTGGCGCAACGCCCCGCGGATGCCAACCATCCCTTTGGTCATCACAAGGCGGAATTCTTCAGTGCGGTGCTGGAAGGCGTGATGATCATCATCGCCGCACTGTTCATTCTGCGCGAAGCCTATGCCGGTCTCCTGTCTCCCCGCGCGCTGGATGCACCAATTGAAGGGTTGCTCATCAACGGCGCTGCCACTGTCCTCAATGCGATCTGGGCAGTGATCCTGATGCGTCAGGGACGACGGCTGAAATCGCCCGCTTTGGTGGCAGACGGAAAACACCTCTGGACAGACGTTCTGACGTCGGCCGGTGTGGCAATTGGCATTCTGGCGGCGATCGTCACCGGTTGGTGGCTGTTCGATCCGATTATGGCGGGACTGGTGGCGGTCAACATCCTGTGGTCCGGGTCGCGTGTGGTGAAAGAGTCGCTCAGTGGGCTGATGGATGAAGCGGTGCCTGACGCCACTCTGACCCGCATCCGCGAGGTGATTTCAGAACAGGCCAAAGGGGCGGTTGAAGCACATGACCTGCGCACGCGCCACGCCGGTGCAGTCACGTTTGTCGAGTTTCACCTTGTTGTTCCGGGCGAGATGACCGTGTTCGACGCACATGAAATCTGCGATCGGATCGAGGCGGCCATGAGCAAGGCAGTCCCAGACAGCCGTGTGACGATCCATGTCGAGCCCGAACACAAACAGAAACACACTGGTATCGTCGTTCTCGACTGAGCCAAGGGCGGTCTTTTCATCGACGAAAAGACGCACATGCGTTGACGCATGTGCCCCGCAGATCAAGACCCGGCGCCGACCATCCGGTACAGAGCGCCACTGCCCACGCTCAGAAACCATAGCGCCCCGTCTGGTCCCTGGCGTACATCGCGCACCCGCTGAGTGCTGTCGCCGCGGATCTGTTCCACTTCGCGCAGGGGTGTGCCGTCGAGCCGCGCGATATAGTCGAATTTGAGTGACCCAACGAACATGTCACCCGACCAGCCTTGCACACGACCATCTTTGTAAAACGTCAGGCCGGAGGGAGCGATGGACGGGTCCCAATATGTCTCGGGTTGCTCCATACCCGGCTTCGACGTGCCTTCCCCGATGCGACGACCGGAATAATGCGTGCCGTAGGAAATCACGGGCCAGCCGTAATTCGCACCTTTCCGGATGCGGTTCACCTCATCCCCACCCTGCGCGCCATGTTCGGCGGTCCAAAGCTGTCCGTTGCTATCCAGTGCGGCACCTTGAGGATTGCGGTGGCCATATGACCAGATCTCGGGCTGAACGCCGCCGGTGTTTACGAAAGGGTTATCTCCGGGTGCAGCACCGGTCTTTGTGATACGCAGCACGGACCCGTTGTGCAGGCTGCGGTCCTGCGCCGTGTCGTCTGTTCCGCGATCGCCTACGGTGACAAACAATGTCCCATCCCGCGCCTCTACGATGCGTGATCCGAAATGCCGCCCTCCGCTGGAGCCGGGCGTGATTTCGAAGATGGTTTCGTGTTTGCTCAACGTTGTACCATCGGCGCTCAGCTCCGCTTTGGTCACCGCCGTGCCGCTACCTCGTCCCTGCCGTTTGGCATGAGTGAAAAAGAGCGTTCGGCTTTCCGCAAAATCGCGCGGTACCAGAACGTCGAGCAATCCGCCCTGCCCGTCGACAAAGACCTCGGGTGGATTTCGCACCGTAATCACACCGGAGCCCGGTGTCAGCAGCAAGAGGCGTCCATCACGTTCGGTGATGACGATTTTACCATCTGGTAAAAAACCAAAACCCCAAGGCTCGTCCAACCCCGTCACAACCGCCGAAACCTGCATTGACCCGGCACTTGTTTGAATCGTCTCCGACGTGACCTGCGCCGCAACTGGCGACAGCGCGGCGGAAGACAACAACACCGAGAGGGAAAACGTGAGACCTCGCAGGATAGACATGGGCGTATCTCCTTAAGCTTTGGCCCTGAATAATATGGGCGCACCTGCCCTAGGGGCAACTGCGCTTACGAAGTCGTGAGCGTGGTTCGCGCCGCCGAAAAAGATTCGCAACACCGCAGTCATGGCCGCTAACATATTGAAAACATGAAGATCGTCCGAGACCCATCCAACGCCGAGGGGTCTTTCCTTTTCTCCGCCATCTGAATATCGTGGCCGCCAGAACACAGCGATGTTCCAATATGGGAGTGACAATATGAAAAAATTTCTGACAGCCACAGCGGCTGGCGCGTTGATGGCGGGAGCGGCGTTTGCCGGGAGCCATTCCAACGAAATCAAGATGGGCATCATTCTGGGCTTCACCGGCCCGATCGAATCCCTGACACCCGCTATGGCCGCCGGCGCCGAAATGGCGATCAAAGAGGTTTCCGACAGCGGTAAGCTGCTGGGCGGCGCTACCGTGACCGCCGTGCGCGCAGACTCCACCTGCGTCGACAGCGCCGCAGCAACCGCCGCAGCAGAGCGTCTGATCACCTCGGACGGCATCAGCGCAATGATGGGTCCCGACTGTTCCGGCGTGACCGGCGCGGTTCTGGCAAACGTATCCGTGCCGAACGGCATGGTGATGATTTCGCCGTCTGCCACCTCGCCCGCTCTGTCGGTCGCTGAGGACAACGGCCTGTTCTTCCGCACCGCGCCTTCGGACGCGCGTCAGGGTGAAGTTCTGGCCGGTATCCTGGTCGAAAAAGGCATCACCAACGCGGCTGTGACCTATACCAACAACGACTACGGCAAAGGCTTTGCCGATGCGTTCCAGACGGCTTACGAAGCGGCTGGCGGTTCGGTGACCCTGTCGGCTCCGCATGAAGACGGCAAGGCGGATTACTCGGCTGAAGTCGGCGCTCTGGCCTCTGCCGGTGGCGACGCGCTGGTCGTTCTGGGCTATGTCGATCAGGGTGGCGCAGGCATCATCCAGGGTGCTCTCGACACCGGTGCATTCGACATGTTCGCAATGGGCGACGGCATGATCGGTGACTCGCTGGCCGAGCGCTTTGGCAGCGACATCGAAGGCATGATCGGTACCGCTGCGGGTTCTGACAATGCGGGTTCCGCAATGTTCGCCGAAATGGCAACGGCTGCGGGCATCGACGGCACATCCGTCTACGCCGGTGAGTCCTACGACGCGGCAGCGCTGATGCTGCTGGCCATGGCAGCAGCCGGTTCGAAAGAGCCAGGTGACTATGCATCGCACGTCCTTCACGTTGCAAACGCTCCGGGCGAGCCGATCCTTCCGGGTGAACTGGGCAAAGCGCTTGAGATCATCGCGGGTGGCGGCGATGTCGACTACCAGGGCGCAACAGGCGTCGAACTGGTCGAGCCGGGCGAAGCGGCGGGTTCCTATGCGGAATTTACCGTCGAAGGCGGCGCGCTGAAGGTTGTCGGTTACCGCTGAGCCGCGTAAAGCATCTGACACCAAGCGGCGCGGGCATTGTCTCGCGCCGTTTCACTATAAAAAAGGCGGGCCGGACAACACCGCCACAGGGATAGACGATGATCGAGGTGAAAAACCTTCACCGCCATTTTGGCGGGTTTCACGCAGTCGATGGGGCCACTCTCGAAATCGAGACCGGATCCATCACCGGGTTGGTTGGCCCGAACGGCGCCGGAAAAACCACGCTTTTCAACGTGGTGGCCGGTGTTCTTCCACCGACTTCGGGACAGGTGCTGATGGCCGGTGAGGACATCACCGGACTGCCGCCCCATACGCTGTTTCACAAAGGACTGCTGCGCACGTTCCAGATTGCGCATGAGTTCAGTTCCATGTCCTGCCGCGAGAACCTGATGATGGTGCCGGGCGGACAGACGGGTGAGACCTTGTGGAATACGTGGTTCGGCCGCAAGCGGATCGCTGACGAGGAACGCGCGCTCAGGGCCAAGTCGGATGAGGTGCTGGAATTCCTGACCATCGAACATCTGGCCGACCACAAGGCGGGTCAGGTGTCTGGCGGTCAGAAGAAGCTGCTGGAGCTGGGTCGCACCATGATGGTGGATGCGCGCATCGTCTTTCTGGACGAGGTGGGCGCCGGGGTGAACCGCACCCTGCTCAATACCATCGGTGACGCGATCATCCGGCTCAACAAGGAACGTGGCTATACGTTCTGCATGATCGAGCATGACATGGATTTCATCGGACGGTTGTGTGATCCGGTAATCGTGATGGCCGAGGGCAAGGTTTTGTCCAAAGGCACGATCGACGAGATCAAGTCCGACGAACGCGTGATCGAGGCTTATCTGGGCACTGGCCTCAAGAACAAGGAAGTGGTTGGATGAGTGGTAACCCTTACCAGGACGACCGCGGCAACAAGGACGCGTCGATCACCAATCCGCATGGGGCTGGCACGCTGACCGCCTCGGGCACGCAGGTGCGCGCCATGCCGGGCGGTGACGGGCCGTTTCTGATCGGCGAGAACATGACCGGCGGCTATGGCAAAGCCGGGCCGGACATCCTGCACGGCTGCACGATTGCCGTGGAGAAAGGCGAGATCGCGGTGATCGTCGGCCCCAACGGTGCGGGCAAGTCGACGGCGATGAAGGCGGTCTTCGGGATGCTGGACCTGCGCGAGGGGCGTGTGCTGCTGGATGGCGAGGACATCACCCAACTGACCCCACAGGCGCGGGTGCGCTACGGCATGGGGTTCGTGCCGCAAACATCCAACATCTTCACGTCGATGACGGTGGAAGAGAACCTCGAAATGGGCGCGTTCATACGCGAGGACGATTTCCGCAGTACGATGGAGCAGGTCTACGATCTGTTCCCGATCCTGCGCGAGAAGCGGTATCAGGCGGCGGGTGAGCTGTCGGGAGGTCAGCGTCAGCAGGTGGCCGTGGGCCGAGCGCTGATGACGCAGCCCAAGGTGCTCATGCTGGACGAGCCGACGGCGGGTGTGTCGCCCATCGTCATGGACGAACTCTTTGACCGGATCATCGAGGTGGCGCGGACGGGTATTTCGATCCTCATGGTGGAGCAGAACGCGCGGCAAGCGCTGGAGATCGCGGACAAGGGATATGTGCTGGTGCAGGGGGCGAACGGCTATTCGGGGACCGGCAAGGATTTGCTGGCAGACCCGGATGTGCGGCGGTCGTTCCTGGGGGGTTAATATGCAGAAACGGCGCTACATCACCATTTTTTCGGCATTTCTTTGTTCGAGCCCGGTTCATGCGGAGATCGAGATCGTGTGCGATTTCAGCTCAATGACCAAATCGAGCGATGCGGTTGAGAGTTCAATTCCGGGACCCCTTACCGCCATTGCTTCGAACCACTCACCACTGGTCGTGGAGCGGAAACCACATGAGCGATTACTCGAAATTCCCGGCGACGAGGGTGTGCGGCATTTCTTGCTCATTCAACACACCCGCGAAACCTTCGCCCATATGGTGACCATTCTGCCTGACGGAAGAAGTGTGAGCACATCGCATTGGGGAGACCCCGCAAATTCTGACACAGAATTGCGATCAAACTCCGACATAGGCACCTGCGAGGTGATCGAATAATGGATTTCCTGAACGGTATCGTGGCACTGGCCAATTTCGTCCTGATCCCGGCGATTGCCTATGGCAGTCAGTTGGCGCTGGGCGCGCTGGGGGTGACGCTGATCTACGGCATCCTGCGGTTTTCCAACTTTGCCCATGGCGACACGATGGCGGTTGGCACGATGGTGGCGGTTCTGACCACCTGGGGCTTGCAGGGTATGGGAGTGAGCCTTGGGCCGTTGCCGACGGCGCTGCTGGCGATTCCGGTGGGCATTCTTGGAGCGACCGCGCTGGTGCTTCTGACGGACAAATATGTCTACAAGTTCTACCGCGCGCAGAAGGCCAAGCCGGTCATTCTGGTGATCGTGTCGATGGGTGTGATGTTTATCTACAATGGCCTGACGCGTATCATCATCGGGCCGGACGACTACCGCTTTGCCGACGGCGAGCGCTTTGTCATTTCAGCGCGGACATTCCGCGACATGACCGGGCTTGAGGAAGGTCTGGCACTGCGCACGACGCAGGTGATCACGGTGATCACCGCGATTGCAGTGGTGGCGGCACTGTTCTGGTTTCTGAACAAGACACGCACCGGCAAATCCATGCGGGCGTTTTCCGACAACGAGGATCTGGCACTTCTGTCGGGCATCAACCCGGAACGCGTGGTTCTGGTGACATGGCTGATCGTGGCATCACTGGCTACGGTGGCGGGGGTGCTTTATGGCCTCGACAAGTCGTTCAAGGCGTTCACCTATTTCCAGCTTTTGCTGCCGATCTTTGCCGCCGCTATCGTAGGCGGGCTGGGCAATCCGCTGGGTGCCATTGCGGGTGGGTTCGTGATCGCCTTTTCCGAGGTGGGGATCACCTACGCGTGGAAAAAGGTACTGGGTTATTCCCTGCCCGCCTCGCTCGAGCCTGAGGGACTGGTGCAGATCCTTAGCACTGAATACAAGTTTGCGGTCAGCTTCGTGATACTTGTGATCGTGCTGCTGTTCCGACCGACCGGCCTCTTCCGGGGGAAATCGCTATGAGAACCGTTCTGCTATTCGCGGCTGTGGCCTGTCTCATTCTGGGGACCGGATTTCTGCAAAGCTGGAACTCGGCGCTGCTCATCCTGAACATGGGGTTGATCAGCGCCGTGATGGCGCTGGGCGTGAACCTGCAATGGGGTCTCGCGGGGCTTTTCAACGTGGGTGTCATGGGCTTTGTGGCCCTTGGTGGCCTGGCCGTTGTGCTGGTTTCGATGCCGCCGGTGGGCGCGGCCTGGCAGGCTGGCGGCGGCGGTATTATTCTGGGACTGGTACTGGGGGCTGCGACCATCGTGGCCGCGGTGCTGGTCTGGTCACGCACATCCGGCAAGCTGCGCGGCTGGGGCACGGCGACGGTGTTGCTGGTGGGCATGGTGATCTACCGCATGGTGCTTGACCCGTCTGTCGAGGCGGTCGAGGCGGTTGATCCGGCGCTGGCGGGGTATCTGGGCGGGCTTGGCCTTCCGGTGCTGCTGGCCTGGCCTGTCGGTGGATTGCTGGCGGCCGGTGCGGCCTATGTGATCGGCAAGACGGCGCTCGGGCTGCGATCGGATTATCTGGCTATCGCGACGCTGGGGATTGCCGAGATCATCATCGCGATCCTGAAGAACGAAGACTGGCTGGCACGCGGTGTGAAGAACGTGATCGGCCTGCCCCGCCCCGTGCCTTACGAGGTGGATCTGCAGAACGATCCTGCATTCGTGGAACGGGCGGCAGGGTTCGGCATGGATGCGACCACCGCGTCGACCGTATACGTCAAACTGGAGTACGGGTTTCTCTTTGCCATTGTGCTGGTCATTCTACTGGTGTTGGCGCAATTGGCGCTGAACAGCCCGTGGGGCCGGATGATGCGCGCCATTCGCGACAACGAGACCGCAGCCCGCGCGATGGGCAAAGACGTGACCGCGCGGCATTTGCAGGTGTTCATCCTTGGCTCGGCCATTTGCGGTATCGCGGGTGCGATGATGACGACGCTGGACGGACAGCTTACGCCGGGCAGCTATCAGCCGTTGCGCTACACCTTCCTGATCTGGGTTATGGTGATTGTCGGTGGATCCGGGAACAATCTTGGCGCCGTACTGGGCGGGTTCCTGATCTGGTTCCTGTGGGTCCAGGTGGAACCGATTGGGCATCTGCTTATGTCGCTGATCACGGCCGGTATGGCGGATGGAACGTGGCTCAAGTCGCATCTTCTGGACAGCGTGCAGCACATGCGGCTGCTGACCATGGGGCTCATCCTGCTTCTGGTGTTGCGGCTCAATCCGCGGGGCTTGTTGCCAGAACGGTGACAGGATTCACTCGGTATGAGACCTTTCGGCAAGTGACGGCGCGGCGATAAAACCTTAGTCTGAGGATAAGGGCAGAACATCGCCGCGTCTGCCGAACGGACGACAGAAGAGAGCAGATCCATGCGAGACATTCCCACAGCCGAGCTGACCGCATTGGTGGTGGATGACCATCCCCTATTCTGTGATGCGCTGATGCTGACGCTGCGGTCGATCGCTGACTTCTCCGAAATCCAGACGGCCGGCACGATGGATGCGGCTTTGGACAAAGTGGCGTCGGACACCGAATTCGACCTGATCCTGCTTGATCTGAACCTGCCCGACGTCAACGGGCTTGATGGTCTCGTTCGGTTGCGCACTGCGGCCCCGAAAGCAACGATCCTGATCGTGTCGTCTATGGCGGACAACAGGATGATCAGCCATGCGCTGAAGGCCGGAGCAAACGGGTTTGTGCCCAAGCATTCCCAGCGCGCGGTGTTCCGCAAGGCGTTCGATGCAGTGCGCGAGGGGCAATCCTTTGTGCCTGACGGCTACATCGACCCGCAGGGACAAGAGAGCAATCGCGATGCCCCCGAAGAGGCCTTGTCGCGGCTGGCCTCCTTGACCAATCAGCAGGCTCGGATTCTAAATCTGATCTGCGAGGGCAAGCTGAACAAGCAGATCGCTTTTGACCTGTCTATTGCCGAGACCACCGTGAAAGCGCATGTGACAGCCATCATGCGAAAGCTGGGTGTCCACAGCCGCACGCAGGCGGTGCTGATTGCGCAGGAAGCGCGCTTCAACCGCGTCTTGCCAACGGACGGGTGATCCTCCTATCATCCATGACTGCAAACACTTGGGAAGCAACGCGTGGAAGGAATCCGGGTATTTCCTGAGGTCGAACGTTCTGAGACCGATGACGAGGTCATCGCTGTTGCACAAGTGCGGTGCGATGATCCGCATCCTGCCGACCACATGGCCAAGCAACTCGGACCGGGACCATTCGAGCTGGTGTGCTTATTTGTGTCTCCGGAAGCGGATTTCAGAGCAATCGTCGCCGATACTGTGAACCTGTTCGGAAGTGCCGACGTTCTGGCGTGCACCACGGCAGGCGAGATCGGTCGTTCCGGTTACGAGGACGATCAGATCATCGCCGTGGCCTTCCGCAAAGGCCCGTTCAAGGCGCTGACCTATGCTATAGAGAATCTCCACGCGATCGAAGAGCAATCTGTTGCGGGGTCTCTGATCGAGGCGCGACTGGCGCTGGCGCAGAAAACCCCGGACTGGACATCGGAATTCGCCTTTCTGATGGTGGATGGCCTGAGCCTGCGCGAAGAACAGCTCACCGCGTTCCTGTCGGCCGGGCTTGGACCAACACCGCTTTTTGGTGGTTCGTCCGGCGACGGAACGCGATTTGGACAGACCTGGCTTGCCCGCAATGGCGAGGTCATGCAGAACGCCGCCGTTGTGGTTGTCGTGCGGTGCGACCGCCCCGTGCGGGTTTTCAGCCTCGATCATCTTGTGCCCACCGAACAACGGATGGTCGTCACCTCGGCCTCACCGGAAGACCGCATTGTGCACGAGATCAACGCCGAACCAGCGGCGTTGGAATATGCGCGGCTCTTGGGGCTGGATCCGAACCAGCTTGACCAGTTCACCTTTGCGGAACATCCGGTGGTGGTTCGGCTGGGGGATGTGCATCACGTCCGCGCCATTCAGCAGGTGAAGGAAAACCACGATCTGGTGTTCTTTTCCGCCATCAACGAGGGCATGGTTCTGACGCTGGCCACCCATGACGACATCGTGGCGCATTTGGATCGCGGGCTTAACGATCTGGCCAAGCACGACAAACCCGAGTTTATTCTGGGCTGTGACTGCATCCTTCGCCGGATCGAGGCCGGTCGTTTGCAAAAGACCCGCGCGGTATCGGATGTGCTGAGCGCGCATAACGTCGTGGGCTTTTCGACCTATGGCGAACAGATCGGCGGGCTGCATGTAAATCAGACCCTGACAGGCGTGGCCATTTACCCACCCGAAAACGATGAGGCGCCGCATGTCGCTGATTGATCCCAGAGACAGCCTGGAACGCCAGAACGAAAAGCTGCTCAAGATCGCTGACAGCCTGATGCGGCGCGTGGAATACGGCGTGTCCCATTCCGGTGCCGCCTATGCCCAGTTCGAACGCGCCGCCCTTCTGGAAAAGCGGGTTCGTGAACGAACGCTCGAACTCGAACGCACTCTGGACCTGCTGCACGACGCCAACGCGCAGCTCGCGCGCGCCAATCAGGAAACCGAGGCAGCCCGTCGTAACCTTGCCGACGCGATTGAGACCATCTCCGAAGGCTTTGCCCTCTTTGATCCAAATGACGATTTGGTCATGTGCAACTCGCGCTTTTGCCGAGATTTCCGCGATACGGCAGACGATCTGAAACCCGGTTTGGCATTTGACAGCTATGTGGACCGGGTCAGCCGGTCGGCCTACCTGTATTTACCAGACCATCAGGATCGAAGCACATGGGCCAAGATGCGCCGCCAGCGGCACAAGGACCGGCGCGTGATGTTCAATGTCCAGTTGACCCATGATCGCTGGTTGCAGGTCTCGGAACATCGCACTGCCAATGGCGGGACCGTGGTGCTTCAGACCGACATCACAGACATCATGCGGATCGAGCGTCAGGAACAAGCCAAGCTGCGAGACAAGCAGGCACGGATGATCCGCGCGACGTTGGACCATCTGAACCAAGGCGTGTGTATCTTCGACGAAAACTCGCAACTTGTCGGCTGGAACCAGAAGCTAGGCAGCCTGTTGTCGATCCCGGCACGACGTTTGCGGATCGGGGCGTCGTTCATCGGGTTGCTGGATGATCTGGACGACACGTTCGAATTCACGCGCGGCATAGACCGGGCCTCTTTCCGGAATTGGGCCACGTCCGATAATCTGCGTCAGCCGGTATCGTTCGAAGTGCAGCGTGGCGACAGCATCGTTCTGCATATCTTTGGCCGCGCCATGCCGGACCGGGGCTTTGTGATTTCCTGCACGGATGTGACGGCAGAACGCGAGGCCGCACAGAAGCTGTACGAGATGAATGAGATCCTTGAACAGCGCGTCATGGAACGCACTTTGGAATTGGAAGACGCGTTGAGCGCGGCCGAGCGTGCCAACGCGTCGAAGTCGCGCTTTGTCGCGGCGGCCAGCCATGATCTGTTGCAGCCCCTTTCGGCGGCCAAGCTGTTCATGGCCTCTTTGTCGGACAAGATCGAAACTCCGAACGAACAAGCGGTGCTGTCCAAGGCCGAGACCGCTCTGGGCGCGGCGGAACAAATCATCGACGCGCTGCTCAACATCTCCAAGCTGGAATCCGACGGGCTGAGTTTCGACATCCGCCCTGTGGCACTGCGCGAGATCTTCGACCCTCTGCGCGACGAAATGGATTTGCTGGCGGCGCAGAAAGGGCTGGTGCTGCGGATTGTCGACAGTTCGCATGTGGTTGAGTCCGATCCGTCTTATCTGCGCCGGATCGTGCAGAACCTGCTGACCAACGCGATCCGCTATACTGATGCTGGCCGCGTGGTTGTAGGCGCGCGGCGCAATGGCGACTCGGTTCGGATCGAGGTTTGGGACACCGGACCGGGAATCGCCGAGGAAGACCAGAATTCGATTTTCGAGGAATTCCGCAGGCTCGACACCAAGGCCAGTAACAATGACGGGCTCGGTCTTGGCCTCGCCATCGTGGAACGCGCCTGTGCGCGTCTGGGTCATCCGTTGGGGCTCTGGTCCGAACCGGGGCGCGGCTCGTGTTTCATGCTGAACGTCCCGCAGGCGCGACAGGCGCAATTGCACATGCCGGCGAAGTCGCACAACGCCACTTCGATGAGCCTGCTAAAATCCGGATTGATCGTCCTTCTGGTGGAAAACGATCCTCAGTTGCGGCGCGCGATGTCAATCCTCGTTGAAAGCTGGGGCGTGAGTGTGATCGAAAGCGAAGACGCCGAAAGCGCACTCGATTTGATGGAAGACCTTCAGATCACGCCGGACGCCTTGCTACTGGACTACCAGTTGGGCGATGGCGCGTCTGGCACTGAGCTTTTTGAAGAGCTGACACGGAGACTGGGCCGCCTGCCCTGCGCGATCGTGTCTGCGGAGCGTTCGGCACATTTGCGACAAGAGACCAAGCGGCTTGAGATCGAGCTGTTGCTGAAACCGCTGGATCGCTCAAAGCTGATTGAGTTCCTGCACGCCGCAGCGCGCAAAATTGCTGGCTGAGCCTTAATCGGCCAAAGTCGTAAAAGGCTGTTGCTCAGGTCACCGTGCGATCACAATGTCGGCGCGCAGGCCCCCCATGCTTTCGCTTTCGCCCAACCGCAGCACACCGCCATGCGCACGGGCTATGTCAGCTGCTATTGCGAGGCCCAGCCCAACACCCGAGCCTTTGTCCTGATTCCGCGCAGGGTCCAGACGCACAAACGGGCGAAGGGCCGCTTCTCTTTGGTCAGTGGCGATCCCGGGACCGTCATCCTCGATCCGAATCCGCAGGGATTTGTCGGTTAAAACAACGGATACTTCGCAGCGTTTGCCGTACCGCTCCGCATTCCCGATCAGGTTTTCAATGGCCCGACGCATCGCCATCTGGCGCAGCATGATCTGCCCCTTCCCAACTGTCTCGACAAGCGTGACCGCTGTGCCGCTGCGCGCACAATCCTCTACGATTCGCGCGACGAATGCTGGGATCTCGGTAGATTCAGGCTGCGTGCTGTCTGCATTGCCACGTGCGAAATCGAGAAATGCATCGATCAGCTTTTGCATGTCGTCGATATCGCGTTCCAGTGGCTCGCGTTCGTCGTCATCCAACATCGACACAGCAAGCCGCAACCGGGTCAGAGGCGTCCGCAGATCGTGGCTGATCCCCGACAACATCATGGTCCGCTGTTCGATCTGCCGTTCGATCCGGGCGCGCATGTCGAGAAACGCATGTCCCGCCGCCCGCACTTCGATAGCACCGGAAGGCGAATAAGGCACATGCCGCCCGCGACCAAAAGCTTCGGCAGCCCCGGCCAGACGGGTGATCGGGCGCAGCTGATTGCGCAGGTATAGGTACGCGATCACGGTCAGCAGTGCTCCGAAGACCACCATGTTTACGAGAAGCTGATGCGGATTGGAGGCAGACGCACGCCCCCGGTCGAATTCGATCAACGTCAACGGACCATCGCCGCGCTGAACCCAGACCAGCACCGTCCAGTCGTCCACCAGATGCGCCCGCTCGAAGCCGACGACATAGGACCTGAGCGTGCGGATCACCACGATCCCGGAAAAATCGTACCAGCGGCGCAAATCCTGCGCAGGCATGGCGTCGGGCGACGTTGGCAGGAAATCGAGACTCAGCGCATCTGCGAAACCTGACTCTGCATCGCGTTCGGGGGCCAGAGCAGCGTTGATTTGACGAGCGACTTCGCGACTCAACTGTTCGGTGACGCCTTCAAAGTGCCGCTGAACGAAGACCACAGACACGATCAATTGCAAGGTCACAACCGGCAGCAGCAGGATCAGGGCCGCGCGCCCATAAAGCCCTCGAGGCATATACCGTTTGAGCCAGTCGAATTTCATGCTCTGACGCTACTCCAGCCATGTGGAAAACGGAATGTCCGGACGCGACGGGGATTGCTTTTTCCCGTTCCCTGCTGATGCTCTGGCAGAATGATGCAAGATCCCCAACCCGATTTCAGACCCAAAGCGGGCATTGCCGAAACGCTCGCCCCCGGTCTGCGGCGCGTTCTGGCGCCGAATCCGTCCCCCATGACGTTTCGCGGCACCAACACCTATCTGGTCGGGGAAGGCGATCTGGCGATCATAGACCCCGGCCCCGCTGATCCGGATCACTTGAACGCCATTCTTCAAGCCGTTGGCGCTTCGAAGGTTACGGCGATTCTGGTGACCCATGCCCATGTCGACCATTCGCCCTTGGCGCGCCCCCTGTCCGAACAGGTCAAGGCGCCCGTCTATGCGTTCTCGGACGCTGCGGGTGGCCGCAGCGCAGTGATGCAGCAGCTTACCGACAGCGGCTTGGTTGGCGGTGGCGAGGGTGTGGATACAGGCTTTCGCCCTGATATGCAGTTGGCCGACGGTGAATTCCTCAGTGGCGACGGCTGGACTTTGCGTGCCATCCACACGCCAGGCCATTTCGGCAATCACCTGAGTTTTGCATGGGATGATACATTGTTCTGTGGCGACCTTGTCATGGGCTGGGCCAGTTCACTGGTTTCACCGCCCGATGGGGATCTGACCGACTTCATGGCGTCATGCCGTCGTTTACAATCAGAGCAATGGTCAGTGTTCCACGCAGGCCACGGTGCCCCGATTTCCGACCCCGCCGCGCGGTTGGACTGGCTGATCACACACCGCCTCGCCCGAGAAGGCGCCGTACTGGAGGCGCTAGCCTCCGGACCGGCCACTAGCGCTTCCCTAGCGGCAAGCATCTACACCGATACGCCACCCGCCCTGCTACCCGCAGCCACGCGGAACGTTCTAGCGCACCTTATTGATCTTTATGGAAAAAACCGTGTCGCGCCGATTGGCCCGCTTGGCGCAAACGCGGAATTTTCACTGATCTGACAGGATGTGCATTTTTTTCACAAAACCCTCTGGACGCCGTTCGACACTGTTGTTAAACCCCGCCACATGTTCCGGCGTAGCTCAGCGGTAGAGCAGTTGACTGTTAATCAATTGGTCGTAGGTTCGATCCCTACCGCCGGAGCCATAAAAAGCCCTTAAGTCGCAA
>JAUHVK010000104.1 GCA_030425145.1 Alphaproteobacteria bacterium
ACAGTTCCACAGAATACATCTCCCGCCCTCAGCTCGTTCGCCTCGGGCCCAAGATGCGGACTTTTACTCCGCTACGGTCAGATCACCCAACCGTTTCCGCTGTCCATTTTGTCTCCGGGATTCACATGCGTTGCCGGTCGACCTGACGCGGAGGGAAAGAACCCGGCCCATTCCCGCTCGAACCACTCCCAATCGATGAGGCCCGCGAGTTTCACCAGCTCGTGCCGCATGTCGATCATGTCAACCAGGCGCGGCCTCAGCAGGTCATCCTGTTCCGGTGTGCGATCTCGATGCTTCATGGCTGGATCCCGAACTGCAGGGTATCGACTGCCAGTCTACGAAACCCTGCAGTCAGCCGCGAGCAAAAATGCCGATTTTGCAAACGCGATCAACGGTATGAGGATTATTCAAGCCGGACCAAATAATTTCTCAAAAGATACAATACATCTCCTTTCGATAAATTGGTGAGCTGGGTTGGTGCGCGTAAACTCTATGAATGGCTCGATAGTGGGGATCTCCAGTGACATTCGCTCGATCTTTCAGAAGTGCTTTAACGCGCCACGGTTTGGGCGCGACGAATGATTTATCCTGTGCCCACGTCGTCACCCGTTCGCATGTGTTATCTATCGTACTATGCGATTTCATGAATGAGATAGGAGTTCGTGCAAAATCCTTAAATTCATTTTGCTCTATATATAAAATTGGTACACCTTTTTTTATTATCGTCGATTTAGGATCATTTTCAGATACTGAGGAAGCTAGCGAACGTTTGTCTGCGTATCGGAGAACCCACCCCCGTGTTCCTGTAATCACAGTGTCCGAATGTTTCTCATACGATGACTTTGACTGTTCCCGACAGATGATCTCAGACGTATCGTTGATGCTACCATTGACACGCGAGCGTTTGGAACTGGCCGTTACACAGGCATTCGTGAATAATCGACGTTGGCAAGCGCGTGTTGGTGTGAATAGTTCGACTGCAAGGCTCAGGACTTCGGTAAAGGGGGACTCCAAGTCAAGCCGTTTTTCGCAAAACGATTGACCCGCCATAGCCGTTCCTTTGATTTTTTGGTGCGCGCCCTGGCTTCTGTCGCGGCTTTCGGCTGAGATCCTTGGGGTACATGCTTCGGTTCGGAGAGTGTCAGATCTTCTGTGTATGAGCGATCCGGTCCATGCTTCTTCGAAAGGAAGCATGCATGACAATTTCCAAAGAACTACTGGATGAACTGCTGAAGGGCGTCGAGCGTCCTGAGGACCTGCTCGGGGAGGCTAGGCTGATGAAAGAGCTCAAGATAAAGCTCATGGAGCGGATGCTGCGGGCCGAGCTGACCGCGCATCTGGGCTATGAAGAGGGCAAGGAGGTTCCACCGGGCCAGGGCAACCGCCGGAACTGCACCTCGACCAAGTTGCTGAAGGGGCAGGACGGAGAGATGCCGGTGGCGGTGCCCCGCGACCGCGACAGCAGCTTCGAGCCCGAACTGGTGAAGAAGGGCCAGACCCGGATCGACGGCATGGATGTAAGACCGCATGTCTTTTCCAACGGCCCGGTCCCGCCGGATCAGCCTGTATTCTGGTCGTGGGGCGGCGGGTGGAAAAGACATGCGGTCTTACGAACGTTGCCGTGCTCAAACCATGCCTGCGGCAAACCTCAACCGTCGGCATGCCTGCCTCCTGCTCCTTGATCATTCCGATGATCTGCGCCTCGGTAAAACGGCTCTTTCGCATGTGTCTGCTCCTTCAGGGGTGGCGCAAACTCTACATCACGGGAAGGGATTTCGCGGGGGGGGCAGGTCACGTCCGCCCCATTCAAGCTGCCGCCTGAAGAAGCGTCACCAACTTTCGCGCATATCTCGGGCAACGCTTCAGGTTGATCCTATCGGCGAGATTGCGCGTCTTGTGAAACTGGCAACGCTGGATCGGAATGGCTGCGCAGGCGCGCCAGCACCTGATCACGCGGGCCATCGACCGCCAGACGCCCCTGCGACAGGATCAAGGTGCGCGAGGCCAGCGACAGGATCGGCACGCGATGCGTGGCGATCACCGCCGTCCGACCGGCAAGCCAGGTCTCCAGCCGCGTGATCAGAGCCTTTTCCAAGGCCTGATCCAGTGCGGCGGTGGGTTCGTCCAGCAGGCAGATTTCGGGGTCTTGCAGCCACAGCCGAGCCCAGCCGATGGATTGGCGTTGGCCGACCGACAGGCCCAAGCCGCCATCGTGGATCGGCAGGTCCAGCCCCTTGGGGTGCGCCTTGATGAAGGCCCCCAGACCGGCAAACTCCAGCGCCTCCATCAGGCGGTCATCGTCGCGTTCCAGCAGGTTGAGGTTCAGGTTGTCGCGCAGCGTGCCCTGGAACAGCTTCACCTCCTGGCCGAGGTAGCCGATGTGGCGGCGCAGGTCCTTGGGCTCGATCTGGCCCATCTCGACCCCGTCGATCATCAACTGTCCGGTGCCAGGCGCATAGAGCCCCGTCAACATCTTGAGCAGCGTCGACTTGCCCGAGCCGTTGGTGCCCAACACGGCCACCACCTGCCCGACCTGCACGGTCAGTCCCGCCAAGTCGAGCACGGCGGCGCCCTCGGGGTCGTAGCGATAGGTCACGCCTTTCAACTCAAAGCGGCCTTCGAGCCGGTCGCGGCGCAGATAGGTACGGCTCTCGGACCGGTCCTGCGGGATATGCGCAACCCCGTCCAAGCCGTCCAGCGCCGCCTTGACATTGCCCCAGCGGGCCAGAATGCCCGACAATTGGGTCAGGGGCGCGAGGGTGCGCGAGGACAGGATGCCAACGGCAATAATGGAGCCGACCGTGAATTCTCCGGCGAAGACGAGGTAAGTCCCGGTGATCACGGCAGCCACATAGGTGGCTTGCTGAACGCCCTGGCTCCAGAAGGTCAGGATCGCCCCAAGGCGACGCTGTTCCGAGCTTTTGAGCGCCTGCACGGCAGTTAATTCTTCCCACAGACGGGCGAAGCGGTCTTCGGCGCGCTGGGTCTTGATCGTATCCAGATCGGTGACGGTTTCCTGCAACAGGCGGGATTGTTTCGCCGATGCCCCCTGCATTTCCTGCGTCAGGCGGATCATCCGTCGCTGCATGAAGAAGCCGGGGACGACCATCAGGATGCCCCCCGCGATCAGCACCCAGACCACCGATCCGGCAATCGACCAGACCATCAGCAGGAAGACGAATATAAAGGGGATATCCGCCAGCACGCCCACGGTCGACGCGGTAAAGAACTCGCGCACCGAGCCGAATTCGCGCATGGCCGAGAACAGCTTTGACGGAGAACTGCCCGGCAGGTCCGAGCGCATGCCCAGAAGCCTGTCCATCAACAGTTTCTGGATGCCCATCTCGATCTGCCGCCCTGCCCCGTCCAGCAACTGGCTGCGGGCGATCTTGAGGAACGCCTCCATCAGCAGGGCCAGCCCCGCGCCTGCGGCCAGCACCCAAAGCGTGGCTTCGGATTTGTGCGGGATTACGCGGTCATAGACCTGAAGGCTGAACAGGGCGACCGATACGGCCAGCACGTTCGCCACGAGCGACCCCAAAGCGACCTCGC
>JAUHVK010000047.1 GCA_030425145.1 Alphaproteobacteria bacterium
AATGGCGCAAACTCGACGGCCGGAACCGCCTGCCCGAGATCATCCAAGGGGTTGAGTTCCGCGACGGCCTCCGCCAACTTCAACATGCCGCCTGATCAAGCGTCACCAACTTCTGCGCATATCTCGCTGCGGCCAAATACATCCTCTATAATCGGGTCTAAGTTTTCCCGTGATCTTTCTCCAAACCCCGCAGCGTTCCTGAGAGCTTTGTCCAAAGCCTTCTTTGCTTCGCCAATCGACTGATGGATTCCCTCGTACTTCGCTCTGAGTTCGGCGTTCGCAAGAAGAGTGGACACCTGACTTGAAGAGAATTTGTCATCGTAGGATTTAACGACGAAAATTTCCTCTTTCTTAATGGCTTCGCCATTCAGGGTGATCTCACAAGTAGGTTCGCGATTCGGGAAGTGCAGGTCCTTCGGCGAATTGCCTTCCGAAAGGTCCATCATTGTCTTCGCAAGCGATGTTTTCATAACACCGTTTGGAGCGTAGATCGCGTAGCCTTTGTGCTTAAACTCCAGCTCTGCCTCGAGTTTTCCAATTCCATAGCAATATCTTAAATTTATGTTCAGCTTGTCAGCCACGACATTCTCCAAATGATCTCTGCGCCCCAAAAGGCCATTGCATTTGGCCCTAGCGGCTCAGAGCATGCAAGGAAACAACCTCTGCTTCCCACCGCTCATGCCTGAATTATCCTTTCAACCAACGTTGGAAGAATTTGAGGAACAAGCTTCGAACTGGCAGCATCCAACTCCAAGAGCGGCTTCGACAGGTACGGATGAAACTTCTCAGACATGAAGTTACCTGCTCCCGCGAACAGATCAACGGGTTCGCCAGATCGAATATCTGCCAGCACTGAGCGTAGATCTGGTGTTTCGTCCCCGGTCTGCACCATCAGAAACCCGTCATGCTGTTCGACCAAGAACCCCATACTTCTGAGCGCTAGCGCCAAGGTTGACGTCTTAACCGTCCCAGCCCGGGTTGCAATGATCGATGCATGCTCGCCAAGACTGTGGATGTTCTTGGTCCGGAACCCGAGTCGCTCATAGTGGGCGCGCGCTTCGTCAAGCATCGCTAGCGAAACCGGCTCCATGTAGGGTGGACTGATATCCCCCTCCAGCACGGTGAACATCCGGTCTATCACCTCGTCATGAATGTCCCCCGCATCTCCGCCGAAGACAGGAGGCACACCGGCCTTCGCGGGTTTGACCACGATGACCTTTTCAAGATCATGGATCTCTTGAACCACCCAACGCCGCCCAGAAAATATCAGCAGCATCCCAGGCGCAAGAACATTGTCGATCGGCAGGGTTCCAAGATCCCGCCCCTCTGCAACCAAACGGAATTCCTCAGGTGTCTGGAACACCGCATAGAAGCTGTAATGCTCAACCAGCTTTTCGCCTGTCGGTCCCAGAAGTAACAGCCCGCTCCCGGACTGTTCGATCAAGCCGGTTTCTGGATGTCCAATTGCACGCAACACATCTGCGAAGACTCCGGTCGTGACCTTTCGGAAGGGGCCTTCGCGGCAGAGCACGTTGTATACCACACTTGCGGACGCACCGCCGCGCTGCGCGATGACTGACAGTATCTGATGGACGAGCGTCGAGAGATGAAGCGCCTGCGGTTTTGGTGGTTCGCACCAGCCTTCAAGCAACAGGTCTATCATCGCGATGGACCTAATCAGGCCGAGGCGAAGACGATCCACGAAACTGCTCTCCGGCGTCAATTTGGCTTCGACAGCGTACTGCCTGAGAATGGCCGGTTGTCCTTCACGCCGGCCTGACCGGCCAAGCCGTTGTCGCAAAGCCGCAACGCTGAATGGCGCACCGATTTGAGCCACGCAGGTCACGTCACCGATGTCGATTCCAAGCTCAAGCGTTGACGTGCATACTGCGGTTGTCGGTCTCGCAGGGTCCTTCAAGCGCCGCTCAACGAAGTCACGGTGTTCTCGGGAGAGGCTCGCGTGGTGGGGATAGAATTCCTGTGGCAGGTGCTCCCGTTCGCAAAGCTCCCGCAACCGATCTGCGTAAATCTCGACCCGTTGGCGCGCCCCGGCGAAGACCAGGTTGTCACTGCCTCGAAGATGCTTGAACAGATGGGCTGCTATGGCGTCAGTTGCGGATGGACTATTGTCATCTTCATCGCCTGAGAGGTAGCCGCGAAGCTGAAGCTTCAATTCAGCTTCGCCGCCATTTGCTTCGATCAGCTGGACAGAGCTTGCTGCGTCAGGGCGAAGATAGGCCTTGGCGAGGTCCATGTCCCCCAGCGTCGCTGACAGACCTATCCGACGGACTGGACGCTTTATCGCAAGCTCGAGCCTTGTGAGCAGTGAACGAAGCTGAACACCGCGTTCGCTGTCCAGGACTGTGTGCAGTTCGTCGATAACGACCGCCCGCGTGGCCCCAAACAGGCGAGGGATTTCCAAACCGCGACGAATTAAAAGCGCCTCAAGGGACTCTGGGGTTATCAGCAGGATCCCTTTCGGAGATTTCAACGCCCGCGTCTTGACGGATTGCGAGACATCCCCGTGCCAGGGAATAACCGGAAGCTCTGCTTCTTGGCACATGCCCTCCAGCCGCATGGCCTGGTCCGTGATCAAGGCTTTCAGCGGACCGATGTAGAGCAGGTCGAAGCCGGTGCCGTCGGACGGCTCGTCAAGCACCTGTGAAATCAACGGCAGGAACGCCGCCTCGGTCTTTCCGCCCGCCGTGGACGCCGCAACGATCAAATCGGTATTGGTCTCGCAGATCGTCCGGATGGATCGCGCCTGGATGTCGCGAAGTTCGCGCCATCCTTGCTGGCGTATCCATTTCTGCACAGGTCTCGCCAGTTTGTCGAACGCACTGCTCATCGGCGTCAGAGCTTGAAGCTGATCAGATCATCGTCACCGGGGTCTTGGGCACCAGTCGACTCGTCTACCTCGGTCATGTCTTCGCCGAGGTCTTCGGAGACTTCGATCTTTTCGATCAGATCGCTCCACTCGACACCGGGGTTTTGCTCGAGCACGGAAAGCAGGTTCACGAAGGCCGTCACCGTATTGCGCGGGGTGCGGAAGTAAGCTTCACCGATCCGGTCCGAGCAATGCGCCATGAATGCCTCGAGTGCGGCGTCCGGCAGAACACTGGCATCGTCCTGCATGATCCGCCGGACATTGGCCAGAAGTACGAAAAGGTCTTCAGGGGTCAGGCTGGCGAGCCGGACAACCGGTCCTGAAAGGTCGACCAATCCGTCTCGCGCGAAGGTATTTTCGGCCAAACGCGACTGAAGGGCTTCGTAGCTATAGAGCCCACGACGGGTGTTCATCAGAAACTCCGGGGTTCCACCCATGAGAAATCCGAGGTTCTCGGCGCTACCCTGCAGCACATCGTTCAGGATCCGGAGGATCTGTTCATAGTTTGCATTGCGGGCCTGCGACGAGGTGAGCTTGTAGAGGTTCACCATCTCGTCGAGGCCGACGAGCAAGCCTTTGTAACCGGCCTCGCACACAAATGCCGACATAAGCTTCAGATGGTCATAGACACTGGCGTCGTCGATGATCGTTCGCACACCAAGCGCTTTGCGCGCGTCGGTGCGTGTCGCGAACTCGCCGCGCAGCCATCTCAGGGCTGCGGATTTCAACTCGTCGTCGCCGGTCTCATGGCCTTCCCAATATCGACGGATGACTTCGGCGAACTCAAACCCTCCGGTAAGTTCTTCAAAGTGGCCAAGGCGTTCACGAATGACGGTCCCAGTGGGCAAATCCCGTTCTTCAGCATCTCGGTGAGCTTGGCTGACAAACCGTTCCACCACGCTGGCCAATGCCCCGCCATCGGGCTTTGTCCGCGTCGAGAGGTTTCGGGCCATCTCCGCATAAAGCCCCCGAGCTTGTCCGCCGGTCGCGTGAATGCGGCGATCCGGCGCCAGATCCGCGAACATCACGACCAGGCCTTTCTCCAAGGCCACGAGGCGAATCAGGTTCATGAAGAACGTCTTGCCCGATCCGTATTCCCCGATGATGAACCGGATCGCCGATCCGCCATCTGATATCCGGTCCATGTCCTTGACGAGCTCTTCAATCTCCCGGACGCGGCCGACCTGAATATGGCGCAAACCGAGCTTGGGCACGACCCCGGCCCGAAGCGCCTGTACGATTGCATCGCGTTCACGTGGTTTCAACTTAGACATCCCTGCCCTCCGCACTCATCTTTTCTTTTACCGCCTCCGCAATCTCCGGAGACACGTCATATCCATCATACTCGTCGAGAAGCGCTTCATCGTAGGTCTCAAAAGCCCATTCATTCACGACTTCCAGTGCCCCGGACGCCATCAAGCCATGCGAGGCGCAGATCGTCTCGAACTCCGTTTCAGACCAATGCTCACGAGTAACTAGTTCGAGGACAAGGGCGCCGTGTTTCGAGTCAAGCCCCGCCAGCTGGCTTTGGCTGGCGGGCCCGGACGCACCACTTTCTTCCTCTTCGACGTCGAAAATCTGCCCAAGGACAGACGACACGCGCTCAGTGTCCGAACGGATTGCTGCGATCCGCGACGCGTCGAGTTTGGGTCCGCTGGCTTTTTCAAGCTCGGGTATCGCTTCGCCCGGGCGACCTGGTTGCGACGCACGAACAGTGCGGGGACCATCCGAAACTTCGCCAGCATGCAGGTCCGAGTAGGCCAGCGCAGGATCAAGGCCCAAAGCCTTGTAGACTTTCTCGATGCTTGCGACTTCGTCGGAGTGAATAATGCCATCGGCATGTGCTGCACCAACCAGCGCTGCCCGCATGGCGGCCTGGTTGTCTTGGCCCACCTCCTTCAGTTTCCGTCGCAGAAGCGCCATGTCCGGTGGCACGGCTAGGAACCATTCAAGGTTTGCACGCAGCCTGCGGCGTTCCTGATCGCTGAGGGTCGCGGCAGAAACCTGATCTTCCAACGCCCTGCGTTCAGGCTCCGCGATGCGACCATCCGCATGGACGACGAACGACCCAAGTGCCAATTCGATCAAGGCGCTTCGATAGCTGTCGGAAACTTCCTCCAGTCTTTCGATGGGTTCACCCAGACTAAAAAGCACAACGGGCTCCTCCGCCTTGGGCGACCGGAGAGCAAACCGAGGGTCGGGTGCCAGACCGAAACCGAGGCGCGCGAGCGCGTCGGCGGCTCCAGTCATTTGCCGTTTCCCGATCTTCTCGTTCGTTTCTCCCTCCAGACGCCCGATCACCTCCTCAAGCGGCACCAATCCCCCCCGATCGACAATATCGCTTGCCCAAGATTTCAAGTGGTCCATTTCCTCTGATGGGAAGGCATCCCACAGTTCAGAAGGCAGCAAGGCATGCGCTTCAACGCTTCCGCGACCATCAGGATTTCGGCCCAAGAAGCGACTGAGCTTGTCGAGATCGTTCATCACCTCGTCAGCCAACTCCTGGGCAATCTCGACCGGTTTGCGCAGGCCGGAAATATCCGGGACCGGCTTGCCATCAACGGTTGGGTTGGCAGATCCCTGAAACTCGCTGGAGGCGGCGCGATAGGATGCCGTGAGTGATTTCCGGGGTTTTGTCACTTTGAGCCCATCAGGAAAACGCCGATCAAACCGCATACGGAAAAGAGCGGCGAACTCGTCACGGCACCGCGTCGCGGGAGTTCTCAGATTTGTTTCCGGATGGCAGATGAACCAACTCAGCAACCAGTCAGCCGTCAGGTTCTCGCCTTTGTCGATCTGGGCTCCGATTGCGTATTTGAGTGAGAACGGAAGTTCCCAGCCCTGCTTCTCGAAAATCGGCTCGATAGCGTCAAGGTCGGTTTCGGCAATCATTGCGATATCGAGGAACTCGCCCAAATACCGCCTGACGGAATGGTTATCAGGGTAGAGTGACTGCAGCCGCCGAACTTCCTGGACGATCTCCTTTGCATCTTCGTTCGACTGATCGACGAAGAAGCGACGCTCCAGCCCGTAGAAGTACAGGAACATGTAGCCGGGGTTATAGGAGGCGTCGCTTCGCCCAGTTGCCAACCACTCCAAGTAGGTTGCTCGACACTGGGGTGAGATATCCGAGTATCCGGGCCAATACGGCATGCCATCGCCAGCCTTGTCCCTGCCCGAGCGCGCGACCGGCAGGGATGGATCGATATAGGCTCGGCATTTGTCGCGATACCCGTAAGAGTTCAGCAAGGGAGGCGTGCCAACATAGACCATCCCGCCGATGTTGCGACCGGCGACGCTAGCTGTTTCGCTAGAGGGGACCCACCCGCTTTTCTTTGTTCGGGACGACCTGCTCGATGCAACTCGCCCAGATTGTTTTCTTTCAGCGGCTGCCGCAAGAGCTGGCGCCGCAGACTTTCCAGCGCGAACGATCTCAGCGTAGTCCTGCTTCGGTGGGGAATAGGCTTGAGTCGCAGCCGATGCTCTGGAAACATTGGCTTCGCGAGTTCGTTCGCGTTCACGCTCGACACGTTTTTCATATGCATTTGGAGGCGCTACCAGCGCTGAATTCGTTTCTGTTGTTTCCGAACTCTTTGCGCCGCCATTTGTAGCGGCAATTTTTCTAGATCGCCGCCTTTCTTGCCACCAAACCAAAAAGATGGGCGCTCCCAATGCAAAAAGAACTTGGCTGCCGTCCGACCATGACTGCAATGCAAGTGCAATAATTAACAAAGCAGCAAAGAAATAAATCGCTAAAAAAAATGTAACGCGAAAAACCTTCCATACAAGACTCATCAATAAAATCTCCTAACTGGCCAGTTCGATCTCAAGAGAACGGCGCCCGCCTCTCAACCTCTAGGCGATTTTTCTCTGCTAGAACAATCGAATCCCCAGTGGGGGTGCACATTTCACCAGTTTTCGAAGAGGTCAGGCGTGTTCGTGTCACGCACTCGGCTCAAACCTTCGCCAACATGCAAACATGGGTGCTTGATCCTATACAATCCCTTCGCGCCCTCAAAATGAGCGCTGCCACCATTGGGCATACGGACCGTGACCACGTCTGCACCGCATATGGGGCACTGATGCCGGAAACTGCGCTGGCGCTTTGCATTCGAAGAAGACAGTAAGACCCAGCTTTCTCGAACGTCGGTAGTGCCACCATTTGGCAAGCGCCGCGAATGAGCTCGCCGTCGAAACCAACGAGGAACCATCAGACCACTCCCCTTTCCTCAATACTACTCCCAGACATCCCTTTTCTGACATAGAAGCCGTTTGGGATCGCCTCCTGGACGAGCGGTACATGCGAAATCAGACCCACCGCACGGTTCTGTCGGACGATAGAGTTGAGGACCTGTAGGACTTGGTCGAGCGTGCCGGACCCGTTTTCGGTGTCGAGGCTTCCAAACCCTTCGTCGATAAAAATCGTGTCGAGCCGGACCTTGCCGCTCGCCGCTTCGACCACGTCGGCAAGACCCAGTGCGAGAGCGAGTGCTGCAATGAACGTCTCGCCGCCTGAGAGTGTGCTTGTAGCGCGTGATTTCCCGGTGTGCGCGTCAAACACCTGTGTTCCAAGGCCTCGCTTACCTCGCCCTCCATTCTCCATCTCGCGCGCAAGACTATACTGATAGTTTGTCATTGGGCCGAAGCGTAAGTTTGCCGCTTCCAGAATCTGGTCGAACATCGCGCCTATCGCGAATGTCTCCAGGGTCAGTCTTTGCGAGTTCTGCCCGTTCACCAGCGCAGCTAGTCCGCGCAGCGGGCCTGATGCCGCTTCGGCTTCGTCAAGCTTGCGCAGCGTCTCTTCAATCCCCTTTCTAAGCCGATCCAAATGATCGACACGGGTCTGGGCGGCGATGCGTTCTTCGGTCACCCTGCCGAGTGCCTCAGCATGGGTCTGGTGCGTTTCCCGCAGCGCTTCGATGTCAGGCCGGGGCATGCCTTCAATCGCAGAGGTAGCATCTGTGACTGCATCAGACGCACTCTTGTGCTCACGCCGGTAGGTCTCGACCGTTTCTCTATCTTCATTGAGAGTTTCGATGGCTGACTTGAGAGACTGAAAGGCCTCTGCTGTGAGGCCAGCTCCAGCCAGTCTCGTCCGGAAGACCTCAACCGCCTTTTGATGGCGCGCCTTACAGTCCACGAGCGCCTTATTTGCGCTTTCAATATCCTTATCCGCGCCGAGTGCCATTTCGCGCGCGGATTTCAGCGCTTTGTCTGCCGCGATCCGCGCCGCCTGAAGTGACTCCAGCGACTCGGTCACCTTCTTCAGTGTGGCCGCGAGCGCCGTGACATCGCGCAGGTCCTCAGGCACCTCGGCAAGCTTGCCGTCGCGAGTCGCCTTGGCCTCAGTAGCCTTGTTCCGCCGCTCATCGAAGCTGTCCCGCAACTCATCGCGTTTCCGCTCCAGTTCCTCGACCTGCCGTCCCAGTTCCTCAATCCCGGCCTCCGCGGCAAGGATGTCGACCCGGGGACCAAGCGCTGCGAGTGCTGCGTCCTCACGACCGATCTGCGCCGCGATGACGTCCGCACGCGCCTCTGGCGGCTCAAGGGTGGACAAGCGTTTCCGTCGCTCGTCAAGCGTCGCTTGCACGCCGACCAGTGCTTCGCCGGCTTGCCGGGCTTCGCGATCGGCGGCCAGCCATGCTTCTCGTGACTCTCGGAATGCCTTGTCCAGGCCGGCACTACCGATCTCGCCAGTCGCCGGCGCAGGATGTTCGGTTGCGCCGCAGACCGGACATGGCGACCCTGCTTCCAATCTCGTCGCGAGGTGAAGCGCCTGTGCTGCCGCTAGATCCCGTTCGGCCGTCTCATAATCATCTCGCGCCTTCTCGGCCTTTCCGGTCGCAGCTTCCGACGTCCGCAGTTGTTCTGCGACAGCGTCCTGAGCCGTTGCGACATCCTGCAAAGCGCCCTCGTAGGACTTGGCTGCCAGATGCCGTTTTTCGAGTTCTGCGCGCCGATCCGCGATCTCGGCGCGCTTCGCCTCCGTTTCGCGCGCAGCTTTTAGCTCTGCGCTTTTCGAGGTGCGCTTCTCCTGCAGTTCGGTCAGTTGTGCCTTTGCTGCCTGAAAAGCGTTGTCGGCGTCTCGCTGCTCTTTCAGCGCGGTTTCGACTGCCTTATTGCTATCGGCCGCTGCCTCGAGGATTCGACCATACCTCTCCAGTTCATCACTTCTCCGGCGCAGGGTTTCGACCTCATCGGCACGATCGTCCTCGCGCCGGAGCGCCTCTGCCGCCTTTTCTGCTTCTCTGGAAGCAAGCTCGCTGGCCTCGTCAGCCTTCTTGCGCGCACCCTCGGCTTCACCAACCTCACGTTCGGCATCCCCTACTCGTTCCTCGACATCGATCAGACCGCGTGCGCGCTCGGCTTGTCGGACCTGCTCAGAAAGCGTCTCGACATCGCCCTTCTGCGCCTCAAGTGCGCGAAGCCGTTCGTTCATCTTTTCGGCCGTCGCGAATTTTTCTTCGATCGCCTCCGCCTGACGCACTGCTTTCTCGGCAGCTTCCGCCGTCGCCTTCCCGGTTTCTTCGTTCGCGCGTAGCTCTGCGCATTTCCCAGTTGCGGCTTCGATGCCCGAAATCAGTGCATCAGTGCTTTCGAATCCTTCTGCGGCGACTTGTCTGGCGCATAGCGCACGTTCATCCCGCACCTGCCGTTCAGCCTCATCGGCTGCCGACTTGAGATCGGCCATGAGCTTCTCGTACAGCGAGACATCGAAGAGTTCTCGCAGGATTTCGAGGCGCTCTTTCGTCTTGGCCGAAAGGAATTTCTCGAAGCGCCCTTGCGGCAGGAGGACGATCTGGCGAAATTGCTCGGAGCCATATCCAAGCATCTCAACAACAGCCGCGTCGACGTCGCGCACCTTCTTCTCGGCCAAGATCTTGCCCCGTGCCGCATCTGTGATTGCGTCCAGCGCCATTCCGGTCGCATCGAACAGGTAAGCTTCGTGTGCGCTCCGCGTCTCGCCTTCACCGCGTGCCTTGGGCCGCATCTGGTCGGGTCGGCGAAGCACAACATATCGCCGCTCACCAATGTCGAACACGAACTCCGCCTCGGTTATTATATCCGGATCTGCGTGATCCGAGCGCAACGAAGGAGCGTCTTGCTCTGCCTTCGCCGCTTCGCCAAAGAGCGCAAAGGTCATCGCGCTGAAGATGGTCGATTTACCTGATCCTGTTTGTCCGTAGATGCCGAAAAGACCCGCCTCGACGGCATCCCGAAAGTCGATAACCACCCGACCTGGATAGGGACCGAACGCCTGAAGTGTTAGCCGAACCGGTCTCATTGGACATCCTCCGTCTCACGCAGGCGACCGAGTGCCGACGCTACGACCTCCAGTTCCTTCTCTGAGAACCCTTCGTCCCGCACGTGTTCAACGAAGTCGCCAATGACTTCGACAGGGTTCGCGACCGCCAGGGCACGTCCCGTTAAGGACTTTACTTCTGGCGCCTGTTCATCCCGTTCGTAGATAAGTTCACAGGCGTTCGGGAACACGTCGCGGATGCGCTTCATTCCATCTATCACAGGCGCATCATCGGTAAGCACAGCTTTGATAAAATCGTCAGATCGATCTGCGAGGAGAAGTTCTGCGTGACGTCCCTTCAAGACGCGCACTTGGCGAATGGGTGTGAAAGGAATGCTCTCAATCGTGGTTTGCCCGACTGCATCGATCTCGACGAGGCTCATCGACTTCTGGCAGTCAGATTCATCAAACCCGAAAGCTAATGGCGATCCCGAGTACCGGATATGAGGGGCACCAACCGATTGCGGCCGGTGCAGATGGCCAAGAGCCACATAGTGGGCACCCTCGAACACGGCCGAACTGACGGTCTCGATGCCGCCGACCCTAGTGAGAGGTCGTTCACTTTCGCTGCTCGAAGCCCCGGCTACGAAAGCATGCGAAACGACGACCCAACGCGTACCATCGGGAATGTTACGCCGACCGCAAGCCACCTGAGCGGCGAGAACGTCCTCGGGCGCGTGGAGAGCTTCGTCGGAAAAACATTCACGGGCGGCATACTCGTAGGCGAACGGCAACCCCGTGAACGCCACAGGTCCGTGGGCGTCCGTAAGTAACAGCGGCTTCTCGTCCGCACTGATAGCCCCACGTATCAAAGCGCGTCGTGTGTCTGTCATGATCGCCATGGATGCGATTCGATCACCAGAGTCGTGATTGCCGGCGATCATCACCACGGCCGCGTCGGTCTCTGAGGCAACGCGCGCCAAGAACCCATTGAACTGTCGCACGGCAGACGTCGGCGGGGCAGCCCGGTCAAAAATATCTCCTGCAATTACAAGAACATCAACGTCGCGAGAGGTGATCGCCGAAACGATCTGGTCGAGAATTGCTGCGTGATCGGCATCAAGAGGAATCCCGTTGAACTGACGCCCGAGATGGAGGTCGGCGGTGTGGAGAATCCTCATGGCAATAACTCGTATATTTTTTATTCGTATATTTTCTAGATGGACATACAGGCCAGAGTCAAGGTAGGGATGCGCACATGAAGCTCGACGACCTCAAACATGCGCAGAGAGAGCGCCTGATCTTTCTGGACCGCTGCCTGACTTGGCGGGGTATGGCAAACCGCAAGGATCTGATCGACCACTTCGGTATTTCGACCGCGCAGGCAGCGCTGGACTTCCGTGTCTATCTTGGTCTCGCGCACAGTTCACCGCCGACCTATGATCCGGTGCGAAAGACATACATAGCTGCGAGCGAGCACGAGGCATTGGCACCATCCGGCCTGACCGAAGCATTCGATATCTTGGCGGGCGTCGATGAAGACACGCCTTCGTCCGCGTTGCCGCGACCGGAACGGAAGGCAGATCAAAGGACCATCGCGTTTCTTCATCAAGCAATCAGGTCGGGGAACGCCGTCCACGTCCGATACACATCAATGTCGTCCGGTGCCGACGAAGGGCAGTGGATCGCACCGACCCGCTTCACGTCCGATGGTGAAAGCGTGCACTTGCGTGCCCACAGTTTCAAACGCGGTGAATATCGGAACTACCTCCCGATCCGCATCGATCCTGACAGCTCCTTCGAGGAGAAACCCATAGACAAGCCTCTGCCGGAGGACGTGGATTGGAATACTCGAGCAATCATTTGGCTGCGCCCAAAAACAGGACTTTCAGATGAGCAAGCAAAGGTCGTCAGACGTGAATTCGGCTTTGAAGGCGAATGGCTCCGTGTCGAAACCAGAAAAGCGCTGGAATTCTTTTTTGATCGTCGATGGGGGTTGGATACCGTAGGTGCACGGCTTGAGCGCGCGAAAACGGACTACGAACCAATATGATAACTAGATCCCTTCTCGTACGCCGTTCTTGCTCCGCTCCATAGTTGCCTCTAACATATCGAGACCATCGACGGCGGAACGCATCTGCGCCTCACCCACGACGCTCGTGGTCTCGGCATCCGCGACCGGGCCCTCAAAATCCATCTCCATCTGCCGCTGTTCCTCAGCGATGACGGCTTGAACGACGGGCGCGGTCTTCTTTGGCACGACATGCGCTGACGGCTGACCTGCAGCAGCCTGGTCTGCTGCCTCGATATCGGCCTCGGATCCGCCTGACCCTTTCGCTGGCGGCGTCATCGGCATGGCGCGCATACTCAGCGGCAGCGTACCCTGTGATCCGCCTCCCCCCGGCTCCGGAAACGGCAACTCGCCTGTCTGCGCCGCGTAGATCGCCTTGAACAGCCGGTCGTCGAAATACTGGATCCGCTTCGCCCGGACCGGCATTTGCGCATCGATCACCATGACGATCTCGTCGAGCGGCAGGCGGCGGGCCTCATCTTCGGGTAGCAGAGAGCTCTCTTCGGTCCGTGTGGACTGGCTGCGCCCTTCGAAGGGGTTCTTGCCGATAGACTGAGAGCGCGTGATGACGGTTTTGGTGGTCTTGCCGACCGCCTTGCTCAGCTCCTCGACGGTTTTTTCATCCGAGGGCGTAAGGTAGAGCTTCACGCCGGCGTTGCCTTGCAGAGCGCGGCGGGTGTTCTCGCCGTAGATTTCATCGAGGGCGGGGATGGTCTGGGTGACGACGGCCAAATGTCCGCGATAGGTCCGCAAGGTCTCGATACTCTCGACCACAATGGGCATCTTGCCGAGGCGGTTGAACTCGTCCAGCATGATCATCACGGGCCAGGGTTCGTCAGGTCCGGGGTCTTTCTCCTGCATGGCGGAGAGGAGATCGGAAAAGAACAGCCGGATCAGCGGCGCGAGCGGCTTCACCATCAGCGGCTGGACCACAAGATAGACCGAGAAGGGTTTCTTGCGGATCGTGCGGAAATCAAAGTCCGACACCGCCGTCGCCTCATCGATGGCCGGGTTCTGCCATTGATCGAGCCCCGAGGTCATCAGGAGCGAGACGTAGGACGTCAGCGTGTCGTTGTTGGTCGAGGCGAGCCGCGTGAAGATCAGCTTGGCGGCCCTGTTATCGACCTCATGCCCCCGCGCGGAATACTCCTTCTGCTTGTTCCCGCCCGAGGCAGCGATGCGGTAGATTTCGCCCAAGGTCGGGCGCTTGCGCTGGAACGCCAAGAGCCCTGCCGCGACGAAGAGATCGATCCCGCCTTTGAGGAGGCCCTGCACCCGGTCGTTGTCGCTTTGCAGGAAGAGCGTCGCAAGAAGCTGCAATTCCATCTGCTGGCGCGCGGGATCTTTCAGTTGATAGATGCGCAGGAGCGGGTTGTAGCGATGCGTGCGCTTGCCCTCCCAATCGGTGGGGGCAAAGCGATAGACCTTGTCGCCTTGGGCTGCGCGGTGCCGGGCCGTGGCCTCGAAACACTCGCCCTTCACATCGAGCGTCACGGCGGAGCCCTGCCAGGTCAGCAGGTTCGGAATGACGAAGCCCGTGGTCTTGCCGCGGCCCGTGGGCGCCACGATCAGCGCATGCGGGAAAACCTTCGAGCAAATGTAATTGGCGCGAGAGCCAGGCGTCCCCAGCTTGCCGAGGATGAACCCGGTCCCGGGCGCCCCGAAAAACCCATTGGCCTTCATCTCGCGCGCACTCTGCCAATGCGTCTGGCCAAACCGTGTGAGGGCCGATCCCGAGAGGGCGAGGCTCAGCATCAGGCCGGCGGCGGCAAAGCTGCCGATGATCAGGTGAATGAGTTGGGCATCCTCCGGGCGGCGGTCCAGGATCGCCATGTAGTTCTGCGCGATATAGGCAAAGTCGATCTCGGCCCCGAAGCCGAGATCCTGGTAGGTCAGCACCGCCGAGGCGATGGTATAGCCCATGGCCCCACTCACAAGCGTCACCAGAAGGACGCCCGTGGCGATCCGCGCTTTTCCCATGGCGGCGCTCAATGGACCTGTCCCCGCTCGGTCTCGCCATCCACGTCTGTCGCGCGGTGTTTTTCGTATTCGGCATCGGCGAGGTCATCGACCACCTGGCGCAAGGCCTCCGTGTTGGCCGTGGCGGCATCGGATTGCAGATAGACCTTGGCGACATAGAGCCGGTCGAGACGATCCTCGAGAACCTTGTCCAGCGCATCGGCATCGCCGGATGTGAGCCGGTCGAGTTGGCGCACGTCCAGCACCCGCGCGATCTCCTCGCGGAAGGCGTCCCGCTCCGCCTCGGTTTCGAAGGGCGCGGACAACTCCCCTGCCCGCTCATGGTCCAGAACACGCGCGATTTCGTCTGAGAGGCGGCCGGATCGGTCAGACAGCGGTGCAGTTTCATCGCGGGCCGCGAGGATGTCGTCGCGCGTGCCAACCCCAAGTCCGTCGCGCAACTCGCTTTCGCGGCGGACCTGATTGATGGCCTCCGTGTCCCGTATCTCGACGACAGCGGCATAGGTCGCGCCGAGCCCGCGGGCGAGGTGGGACGGCATGTCCGGATAGCGCTCCCTGAATTCATCCGTGACAGCATCTGCAACGGGCGTGCGGATATCGCGTCCCTCCATGATCCGGTCGACCTCGCGGGTGATCTCGCTGGCGCGGGCCGCATCGGTAATGGTCTCCCTGTAAGGCTCAGACCGGTCAATCACATCGCCGGGGCGTGCGAGCAGATCCGGGTGTGCCTCGAGATATGCACGCTGCTCCGTCTCAATCCGGCGCTCTGCCTTTGAGACCACCTCCCAGTCCCGGTCTTCGATCCGCTGCGCTGTCAGGCCCTCTGCGCGCATCTGCTGACGGATTGTCCCTTCCATCGCCCGGACCGCGTCCCGGTGATAATGGAACCGCTCGCTGATCGGTTCCGCTTCCATGACGCCATCCCGGCGCAGCACGTTCTCGCGCTCCAACAGCGTGCCAAGTTCCACATGCACGTCATTCAGGATGTCACGCGCCTGTTCCAGATCGGCGCGGCGCTCGAGGTTCAGATCGCGCGCCTCAGCCACCTTGGAGAGATCATCTGCGATCCATTGATGCTCCAGCGCGGCATTCGCGGCCCCGGTCTCGATCCGCGCCACCACTTCCGATGTGCTGATCCCGGCGCCCCGTAGCGCTGCGTCGATCCGAGAGCGCAGGCGCGGCTCTGTGAGGCGCTCCAACTGGCTCTCTTGGATGTTTGCCTCGGAATAGACCCCGCCCTCCGAGGGCGCCTCTGACAACGTGCTCGAACGCAATCCGAGCGGCTGCATGTGCTGGACCTGCGTCTGGATCTCGATAAGGCGCTTTTCCAGCACCGGACGTTCCGCATCGGACTTCTCTGCGATCATGCCCTGCACCCGCGCGAGCTTCTCCGCATAGAGGCTTCTCAGATCCTCGAAGCTTTGATCCTCGGCCATATACACATCTCCTGTTCGGTCCACCTGCCCGCCGCGCGCCAGCACCTCGCCCGCGCGAAATAGCGCCGCCGCGATATCCTCGCGGGCTTCTCGCGAAGCTTCCGTGGCGAGCGAGTGGTAGACAGTTCTGGTATTGGCGATCTCCGCCAGCGTCCGCGTCAGGTCGGCCCCCACGCGCGCGCGCTCGCGGGGCGCGCGACCCTCGTCTTTCGCCGCATAGACCTCGCTGGTCCGGGCGGGGTAATGCACGACACCACGATCCACCCGGCGCGTGGCCTCCAGGCGCACGCCATACTTTTCTGCCTCCTCGACCATGGCGAGGCGGAAGTCGTCATAGTTGAACCGATGGTTCCGCCCCAGAAAAAAGAACTCGCCTTCCTGCGAGCGGCGGTTCAGAACCAGATGCGCATGCGGGTGATCGCGGTCCTCATGCACCGCAATGATGTAATCGAAATGCCCCTCATCGGTCTGGAAAAACCTCTTCGCCACGCTTTCGGAAATATCGCGGACATCCTCACCGCGCGTGCCAACTGGGTAGGACATGAGCATGTGGGTGGTCTGGCCGAGCTTGGGCTTGAAGCCCGCGTCCCACCGCTTGGCAAAGCGTTCGGTGAGGTCTTTGATGTCCTTCGCTTCGAGCTTCGCCTTGCCATCCAGAAATCCGCTTGAGTCCACGATATGGGTGGACTTGGTGGTCAGATACTCGAGCTGGTTCATCAGCTGCGATTTGGTGTGCGTTCCCCCGCCCCGGATCGCCTTGAAGACCGCTGGCCGGTGCCCCGCCGCCGCACGCACAAGCTGGCTCTGCTTGGCTACGTGCAGCCCCTGCATCGAGCCCCGGATCCGGCTCCAGCCATCCCGGAAGACCTCGCCCGTGACGGCATCGACAGCATCATTCAGCCGCATGCGCAAACTCCCTCAAGGCGGCCGTGGCCTCGAGCTGCATCGCGTCTCGACGGCGGCGCAGAAGCAGGTCAATCTCGTCAGCGGAATCCAGAATGAACCGCGCCAGCCCGCGCAGCTGCGCGAGGCGCAATTCGGAGAACTCGGCACTCGTGCCCCCCACGGCCCCCTGCCCCATCCGGTTGGCCTGCGTCATCTGTTTGGCGATCTGCGCGACCCCATTGCCGACCTCGTGCAAAGAGGCCCTGTATCGCGCCATCTCGGCCGCCATCTGCGCATCCGGAACGAACACCCCGCCTGCCGCCTGAATGAGCCGCCGCAGTCCCTCAGCCCGGCTCTCGATCCCGGCCTTCGCCAGCACCGCGTCGAGCGCCTCAAGCTCCGAAGCCGTGACCTTCACACTGACCGCGGAGACCGGGATGGCTGCATCCGTCTGGCGCTCGGCATCGGCCTTGAGCGTGTACTGGATCGCCCGCGGCGACACGCCAAACCGCTCGGCCAACACGGATGTCGACACACCTTCCGCAGCCTCGCGAACGATCTCCATGCGGTTCGCATCTGTGAGACGTTTTGAACGAGACATGCGAAGAAAGACCCCCTATTTCCTGCCAACTTCCACCAAGGCTGCCCCCACCTTACGATAATATACCAAACAGTCAATTGTATACTTAGGTCGCATTCAGGCTCTGGCAGCCTTGGTGTCCGCTTCACGCCGCGGCCCGCAGGGACGCGGCTCTGCCGCCCTCACCACCAGCACAGCCTCCAGCTTCAAAGGCCCCTTCTCCAGCACCGCCCGAGGCTCTGGCCGAACACGCATGTGTTCGGACGGAACCGCGGGCGGGCGCAAACCCCACCGACAGGGCGGACAGGCAGGGTCAAGGAGGGCCAGATTTGGGCCCCCAAATCTCTGCCGCAAAAACCGGGAGGCCCTGGCCGATAGGTTTTTGTGGATGGCCCCCTTGAGGCTGGCTGGCCGGTCTGTCGCGGCCTGATCATTCTGGGAGGCGTGCGTCCGTTGAACGCGCAGCGACCGGCACTTAGGGGAGATCACTGTCGGCGATCACCCGCGCCAGTGACGGCATCCCTGGAACAGGGACAGGGCCGCCTGATGGCGGCCCATCCTCGTCAGAGGATTTAGTCCTGCGGATCCTTCGCGCTCGGCGGGAACATCACCAGCTCCGAGACCGCGACCGGGAAGTCGAGCTTGAGGCTAAAGAACTCCGAGCCGTCCCCGTTGCGGGTGTTGCGGAACATCGCGCCCACGCGCTGAAAACGGGTGCGCTCCTGGCCATCGGTGTCGGTGAACTTGACGGGGACGGTGGCGACGTAGTGGTTAGTCATTTGGGTCTCTCCTTGTTGCGATGGGGATCACCCGGCACGGGGGCAAGAGGCCCGGTCGCAAGCGCAAATGCGGAGGGTCCGTGGCTACGCCGTGGAAGCCGTATTTGTGCTTGCCGGAGCGAAGCGGAGGGCACGATTGGGCCGACCCCGTGCGATCCGCATCAATGAGCAAAAAGGAGTGACCCGAATTTGTGCCACCACTTTGAAGCCGCCATCGAACCCGTCGATCGTGACCGAAGATGGCCTGGTTCGTTCTGATCCAATGCATCTGGATAACGATCCGTCACGCTCGCGATGCGGCGGGTCAGCGTTCTGCCGCGCGCGAAGGTCCGTCGTCTGGGTCGGTTGGGCGCGTATGCTATCGGCACCAGGGTTGAGGGCGTGGGGGACAGCTGGTGCGTCCACATCGGTACGGCACGGCCAGACCTTCAGCAATGAGCGTGCTGCCGACGTCCCGACCGTCAACGAACAACGAGCCGCAGAACCGCCCAAAATTGCACTGATCCGTACCCTCTGTCCCGGGCCGGCAGGAACAGGCCACGCGCTCAAATTCAATTGATGTCGCGCCCCGCACTAATTGACCTAGACGCGCAGTCGCGCGCTCCCCAACCTCACGCTCTGCAGTGCAGGCGGGTTTCCATGTCTCAGGCGCGTTAAATCCGACGAGACGCACGTTCGCTGTTAGGCCTCGAACATCGACCGTATCACCGTCAATGATCCGCACATCGCTGGCGCGAAGCGACCGGTCCTGTGAGGCGGGTCGCTCTGTTGACGGCGCGACCAGTGACAGGAAACGGGTAGCCATCCAGCCCGTACCAAAGTTGGATCGAATTTGTGTCCACTGCCCTTCTTCTCGAAGCTTTTCAACGCGGCCCCCCTCGCTCAAGACACCCATCACGGCATTCGAAGTAGACGGTCCAGCACGTTGATTGACACGCGTCCCTGTCACATAGACGTAAGCGGCGTCGGCAGTTTGCGATGAGGGAACCGCTGACGGACTGTAGGGTGTGGATCGCGAGTTCGATGATTCAAACAATGATCCAACCAATGCGAAGAATCCGACAGCGATCACCAACGGCACCATGATTTGGCGTTGAGCCTTGCGCACGGCACGCCGAGGTGCATTGATCGCGCGGGTCACGGAGACCGGACGGGGTCTCGCCTGAACGCTTCTGGTACTATGCTTCGGTGCTGGTTGAGAAGTCCTGTCGTCGGCCGCTGCCCTTTTCTGTGCCGGATTCTCCCGTTCCAGTTTCAGGACTTTGTACAGGCTGGCATACTGAGCTTTGCTCAGGCGCGTCTTCGTTCCATACCGCTGAAACCGTTCAGCCATATTTGTAAGGAAGGACACTTCCCAATCGTTTGCCTGACCGGACCGCAAACGCGCATCAATACGCGATTGAATCTCTTTGGTGCGTTCCGGAGAAAAAGGCATCTAGGAAAAACCTGGGCGAGTGTTGATCTGTGGAACAAATGTCTTCTGCCACACGGCCACACTAAGCTGTAATTGCATAGAGATACCATCCAGCCATTCCCGAAACCAGATTGGCCGGACTACAAACACCAAGCCTGTCGATGCCCATTGTTGGAGTTAACTGCGACACCGCCGATGTTCGCACACATCTGGGAAAACGACGAAAGGGCCGCCCGAAGGCGACCCTCTAAACTCACGTCTCCGCGGTCTTCTTCGCCGGGTCCGCAACCCGCATGACCGTCAGGCCTTTCGCTTCCGCCTTCTGCCCGAGGTTCAGCGCCACCCCGTTGCCGCCGAAGAGAACAACCCCCGTCGCCGCGAACTTATCGTCCAGCATTTCGTCGTTGCACTTGAACGGTGCCGCCCGCCCATGCGCGGACCAGCGCGGATCGAAGCGCGCCTGTGCTATCCCGCGTGCTCGGGCCCACCGAGCCGCGATCATCTCCGCCCCGTGCTTGCCACCCTTGTGGCAGAGGAAGATCTCCTGATTGCGGTTCTGCCTGATCCGTTCGCGAACCTTGTCGAGCGTGTTGAAGATCACATCGACATCGGTCCAGTCGGTGGCGCCCGAGACAATCAGGGGAACCCCCTCGACTTTCGACTTCTCGGCAGTCTCGCGGTCGTGCTGCTCGAGGAGCTGCCGCGCCTCGAAGACCGCCCCGGTCTCTTGCGCCCGGACGCTTGCGCGCGACCCAACTGCCGGGATGAAGGCGTGACCCGTCTCGATCTCGTAGCATTCCGCCGCCGCCTCGCTCATCACCTCGATGGCGCTGACGATCTCGCGCAGTTGCAGGAAGCGGGCCTGCGCCTCTTCGAGCGCGGTCTCGGCGATCTCCGATCCATCGTGGGATTTTGCCAGTGCGCCGATCTTGTCGGCGGTGCGGTCGACCTCCTTGCCGAGCGCCACCTTGCGCCGCTGCAGGATCGTGGCGAGCCCATGGGCCAGCGGTTCGATTTCTGCCTCAAGGCCGGTCCCGCGCAGCGGACCGAGCAATGCCTCGAAGCTCTCGCGGATGATGCGGTCGGTCAGGATGTGATCTTCCGGGATCGGCAGCTGTGCGTCCTTCTCGGTCAGTCCGAAAAGCTCGATGGTTTCGTAGGTGTTCGCTTGATCGTATGCCATGTCTGTTCTCCAGATTTCGGTTGTTCGACCACCACGTGAGTGTGGTGGCATGGCCGAATGCCTGGTTTCCGAATCTGCCCGGGTCAGGGACGGCGCAGCCGCCGGCTTGCCGGGCGCAAAAGTTTTCCGTGCGCAACACACGACACATGCGCGCCCTCACCCACGGGACCGCCCCGCGTCACAGGCCCGGCCTTCGCCGAAAAGTTTTGCGATCCTTGACGCGGGCTGATTTGGGGGCCATCCGGAGGATATGCTTCCGCACTCATGTGTGTGTGTTTTGACGGTAGGTTTGCCCGACCCGAGCAGGCAAACGGCCCGACCGGACGCGGGAGACGGATGAAGCGGCGGGATCGTTTTGCCCCGCAAAACAGACCAGAGCGCAATCCGGCGGAGCGGCCGGGGAGGGACGTGCTCGCGAGGCGGGCAAACCGGGATGCCAGGCGCAACGCCGCGGTGAGGCCGCATGGCCGAATGCGCGACGGACCGAAGGGCCGTTCTCCCCTGCGACACGCGAAGCCAAGATGGGGAGGCTAGAAGCGTTAAACCAAGGTTGATGTACAGGAAACTCCCCTGCCAACTATACTAAGTTCCTATCAGAGCATGCGACATGGACAGAAAGCCGACCTTCGCGGCGACACATCGTACCTGTGCTCTAGATTCTCTGTAAAATACCAAATCGGCATGTCTGTGAGGTAAGTCTTGGGTGTAATCCGGACTGGACGGCGATATATAGATATTATGCCTGCCGATTTCTCTGCCTTATCGCCCTCCGAGTTCGAGGCGCTTTCAGCCGACCTTATCGGGCGCGCTCTTGGTATCCGCTTCGAGCAATTCGGCGAAGGAGCTGATGGTGGAATAGATGGACGCCACGCGCCGGAGGCGCAAAGCCTGACGATCCTACAAGCTAAGAGATACGAGAGATCTGCTATCTCAGCTTTGAAGCGTGAAATGTCGAAGGAGCGCGCGAAGATCGATCAGTTGGCGCCCGATCGCTACATCCTGTCAACGTCCGTAGCGATGACCCCACAAAGGAAGCAGGACCTCGTGGAGATTTGCGGCCCCGCCATTCGATCTCCGGGAAACATCTTCGGGCGCGAGGATCTTGAGGCATTGCTGCGCGCGCATCCTGACATCGAGGAAGCTCATCCCAAGTTATGGATCCCCGCGAGCGGGCGTACGCTGAAGCGAATGCTTCATGAGACGCTGGATGAGCGCGAGGGCCACCTGAAGCCTCCTTCGGTCCTTCGAGCGTTGCTTCCAAAGCCAGGGATCGGCGGAAAGGTGGAGTCAGAGGCGGAAACGCAACGGGATACCCTGTTCCTTGTCGGAGCGCGCCCCGACCACGATCACTTCATCCTTTGGCTCGGTCCAAAGCTCGAAGCGCACGGATATCGCGTTTTTTCCGAGATCCTGACTCTCGAGCCTGGAGACAGATGGCACAAGGAGATTGGAGTGGCGTTGGAGCACCGCGCTGCGAAGGTTCTGGCAGTGGCGGGCGCGGCCACCCGCGCCAACGACGACGCGATGGACCTGATCGACAGGGCGAAAACGCTTGCTGCAAGTTTTGGCGACACTCGCCTGATTATCCCGTTACGGATCGAGGAGGGGGCCAAGATTGATGGCCTCCGCGATGCGACGCCTGCCGATTTCGCGCGGGGTTGGGCAGAAGGGCTTTCGAAGCTTCTGGAGACGCTGCGTCGCCAAGGCGTAACGCGCCGACGCGAGCACATCGCGGTCGCAGCTCAATGGGACAGCTTCCGCAAGCGTGGTGCTGTTCCGCTAGTGCGCGAGCCAGAGTCCTTGGTCTCGAATTGGATTCAGATCTTGGAAATGCCCGATGAACTCCACTTCTACGAGGCGGCAGGAGCGGTCCAGACCGACGTCCTCAAGAGGCGGGTGCGAGGGCTGTCGTTTCCCGCCGTCGCGCATGAGCGAGGCGTGATCACCTTCGCTGCGCCCCCTGATGTTGGGGAAAGCCTCGAAGGCGTAGCGAAGTTGCGCCTACGGACTTCTGTGCCGGTTGTCGATGCGGTAGAAAAGGGTATGCCTGAGATAGGCGTCGCGGGACGTGATCTGTCGAACATGCTCACGGGCCTGTTGCGCGATGGATGGGAACGGCACTGCAGGAATATTGGCATGGTCGCCTATGCGTATTCCAACGGCGATGGTTTCCATGTGTCCCCTAACCAGGTCGCGATTGGTGAGCGGGTGCCCTGGGGGCGACAAGGTGAGCGCCGGTCGTCGATGCTGCGCAACATCGCCCGAAAGCATGTTTGGTCCTATGGGGTGACGGCGATTCCCCGAAACTGGCCTTTCTGGCACTTCCGTCTGAAAGCGCGCGTCCTTTTCGCGATGGATAACAATACGGAGCAGGGCGAACGCATAGATGATCCGAAGAAGATGCATCGCCTTCGCAGATCGGGCTGCAAGGGTTGGCGCAACAAGCAATGGCACGGACGGCTTCTGGCATTCCTTCAGATCATGTCGGGTGACTCAGCCTACATTCGGGTTCCGCTGGCTCCAGGCCAGGACATGCTTCTTTCCTCTGAGCCCCTTCTCTTCACGTCGCCGGTCAGTACAGCTCTTCCTGACGTGGGCGACCCGGATGCCGAGGAGCAGGACGAAAGCACGCTCGGGCGGCCAGAGGCTGACGACGACGATGCTGAGCCCGAAGGAGACGGTAAATGAGGTTTCCCGAAGCAAGCTTGATCGTAGATCACTTCGATGAGCCAGAACTCGACTTCCGCCATGACCAGAGGAGCCACCACCCAAAGGACGGCCTGTTTCTCTATGGACCTCATGACGGCCCTCGGAAGCTTCGAGAAGTCCGAATTGGGGTTGTGGGAACGTCGGACGGGATCGGACACTTCCGATCTTGGAGCCGCCGGCTGCTTTCCGGGATACCGGTGCCGCCTCCGGGGCCGACGGAGAAGAAGGACCGTCTTCATCTCGCGGATTTCGCCGGGCTCGAAGAGACATTCGGCATTACTTTCGATCCAGATCGGCTCAGGTCCCTGACGGTCGAGTTTGACGCCATCGAGCGGGCGACCAGGGTGCAGAACATGCACGAGGCCGTCGATGCGGTCGCCCGTATCTACACTGAGCGCGTCCACAAGTTCAGGCGCAACGAGGAGGGTTCGATTGATGTATGGATGTTCGTCGTGCCCGAGATAGTCTACGAGCGCTGCCGTCCGGAATCGAGGCGGACCGGTTTGACCCTGGTCGCTGGAAAAACGCCCAAGAAGCAGCGCGCAAGGTCACCCCAGTCGTTCCTTTTCATGGACGAACGGTTCGATCCGCGCATTGAGGACGTGTTTGACGACATTCCCGACTTCCGTAGGCACATCAAGGCGACTTTGCTCTCGATCGCGCCCTCTCAGATCCTGCGCGAGTCGACCCTTGAGCCGACAGCGTTCCTCAACAGTGCGGGCTATCCGAAGCGAACCACCCAAGACCCTGCGACAGTGGCGTGGAACATCGCGACGGGGCTTTACTATAAGACACAGGACCGTCCACCCTGGCGGCTGTCGAACGTGCGCGAAGGAGTATGCTACATCGGGATGGTCTACAAGAACCTCCCAAACAACCGCGATAATCACGTCTGCTGCGCGGCGCAGATGTTTTTGAGTGAAGGCGATGGCGTGGTGTTCCGCGGCGCGAATGGCCCTTGGAAGACCGGCAAGTACGAATACCATCTAAACGCTGACGCCGCGAAAGAACTTCTAGAGACTGTGATAGAAGCGTACCGGGATCTGCACTCCGAGCCGCCCAAGGAACTCTTCATCCATGGGCAGGCGTCATTCAACGACGAGGAGTGGCAGGCCTTCTGTCAGGCGGCTCCGAAGGGGACGAACGTCGTCGGTGTACGGATCAGACCTACGGGTGGTGACGCAAAGCTCTTCCGTGCAGGCGACTACCCCGTGATCAGAGGAACGGCTCTAAGTTTAGACGAGAAGAACGCCTATCTTTGGACGAGCGGCTACGTCCCGCAGCTGGATACGTATATCGGGCCTGAAACACCCAACCCGCTTATGGTGACGATCCTGCGCTCAAAGCATCATAAGCCAGAGATGCGGACGGTACTTGCTGACATCATGGGACTGACAAAGATCAACTACAACTCGTGCAACTTCAACGATGGGTTGCCGGTAACAGTCCGCTTCGCAAAGATGGTCGGAGACATCCTTGTGATGGGTTCGGCGCGGGAGGGCGGACCGCAGCCATTCAAGTACTATATTTGACCGGGCTGTTTTCGGGTGTGTGTTCGGACGCGGGGCAGGCCGTTCTAAGGGCTGCCGCCATCTTATGTTTTGGGGCCGTTCGCAACCTGAACGCGCCTGGCAAATCACTAACTGACCTTACTTTCATGCAAATGGACATTGTAAGAGGGGAACCGTGATCCCACGGCTCCCCTTTCGGTGCGGATCGTCTAATCTCGCGCGTTGGTCACGCGACCAGCGACAGCCCTGCGCCTGCGTCCTGTGGCTGCTCACCGCTGTCGATGAACGGGATGATCGAGAAGGTCTGCCCGCCGCGCTGCTCTTCGTTCTGCACGGCGTTGACGCGCAGGTCACCGTAAGGCGTGTTGATCAGCAGCGTCAGGTAGTCATTGCCCGTGCGGCTGCTTTTGGCCATCCACGCCGAGCCAACGCGGATCGGCTTGCCACGCGGCGAACTGACCTCGATCCGGTAGTCCGGATGCGTGTCTTCGGTCTTGTAATCGTTCTCGATCAGCATGAACTCCAGATCGAACATCATGTTGGCGA
>JAUHVK010000105.1 GCA_030425145.1 Alphaproteobacteria bacterium
GGAGTGCTTCATTGTAAGCCGACCAGTTCGTGGTCTTGTACTTCGTAGGGGCCCAACTGCTCATGACCTCCTGCTATCATGCTGGATTCACACAGTGAATCCCTCATCCGATTTGTGCAACAAGGCCACGAAGATCGGCGAGTTTGACGCCGTGATCACCCGCCGAGCCAAGGAGAACGACGTTGCCCTGTTAACACCGAGTTAGAAATCCTCAGAAGTGCCGAAGTAGATTTCCCCACTTTCACGGATCCGGTGATCGGCCGGATTCAGTGATCTGCAACTCCGTTTATGGTTTTTGGCGATCGCGCGCGCCGCTTTGGCGGCAGCGGCGGGGTTTTGGGTGCGTTCGCGCGGACATGCTCAGGGATGAGATCTGCATGGCTGCGGAACCGGTAGCCGGCACCCGTGATCTGCATGACCACGGCGTGGTGCAGAAGCCGGTTGAGCAGTGCAGTGGCGACAACCGGATCACCGAAGACTTCACCCCATTCCGCGAAGCCACAGTTCGAGGTGAGGATCACGGCCCCTTTTCGTAGCGGGCCTTGACCAGTTGGAAGAACAGGTTGGCACCGCGGGTGAAGATAGGCAGATAGCCGATCTCATCGACAATCAGCCGCAAAGCACGGGTATAGAAGCGCAACTTCTCGGCCAGTCGACCCTCACGTTCGGCCTGATGCAACTCCGTGATTAGGTCGGCCAAGGTCGCGCGGTAAACGCTTCTGCCGGCTTTCGCCGCTGCGATACCAAGGGCTGTGGCCAAGTGCGACTTGCTGGTGCCCGGTTGCCCGAGGAAGTGGATGAACTCGGCCCGCTGGATGAAGTCGAGCTGTGTCAGAGCCGCGTTCCTTTCGCGGTCGAGCGACGGCTGGCAGCTGAAGTTGAAGCCTTCGAGCGTCTTTGCAGGCAGGAGCTTGGCAGTGCGCAGGAGCACGTCGATACGGCGCGTCTCCCGTGTCGCGTATTCCTCGCTCAGGAGCGTGTCGATAGCCTCGATTTTGGTGATCTCGCCTTTCTCCAGTTGCTCCACCGTGTGATCGAGGGCTTCGAGCACGCGCGGCATCTTTAGCCCAACCAGAGCGCTGTGGTATCCGGTCCAGAAGATCGCTCATGACCGTGCCCCCGCAGCTGCCGCATGCTGGCCAGCCTACAATGAAGCGCTCAAGCGCCCGGGCTCGCTGACGATCTGCCTCGACCCTGAGATGAGCTGGGATGCCGTGCCGACAGGCAGGCGTGACCTCCAGCAGAGCTATAGCGACACGGCCTATGGCGCGACAATCTGGATGAGACGCGAGCGACGATCTGGATGAGATTCTATGTCGCGACGTCGTCGACGACAGCATCTTGATTGTCGCTGGCAAGTTCCTCTTTCGTTTCTGATTGTCGCGCTGCGTCAATCAGCGGCGTATTGTTTATGGTGGCGAAGGAGGCGGGCCTTCCGCGTTGCCGTTTGGTCTCGAGGGCTGCGCGGCGCCGGTAGCTTTCGACATTCATCTCGAAGATGGTTGCGTGGGTAACCTCAGCTCGTTCAGCATGATGCCGAGGCGGGCTTCATCGACGCTATGATCGGTCTTCATGCGAGCTCTCCCGTCATGGCTGGAGCTGCGACAAGAGCCTCATAGCTTCCCAAGGAGACCTGTTGCACCGAGACGACCGGCAATTGAGCCGGGTCCGGGGCGAACTTTGCCCGCAACGCAACAAGGTCAGGGAGGCCGCCGGCCTTGAGCACCCGGGCCAGTTCACCGGCCAATTCGCTTTCGCAGCTGCGATCATGGGCGAGCGCAAGCAGTTCGACCGTGACCTTGCAGGCCTGCCGGTCAGACAGGTGCTCGCAGAGCGCTTCAAAGGCCCGCCGGTATTCCTGCCGAGGAAAGAGCTTGTCGCGATAGACCAACCCCAGCAGCGCCATGGGCTTCTTGCGCAGGGAATGGATGACATGGTGGTAGTTCACGACCTGGTCATGCTTGCCGTTGGCCTGCGCGCGGCCGCGGGGCAGCGTCAGCAGCTGCGTGCCGCCGATGAAGACCTCGAGGCGGTCATCGAAGAGGCGCACACGCAGCCTGTGGCCGATCAGGCGGGAGGGGACGGTGTAGAACACCTTGCGCAGGGTGAAGCCGCCGGTCGAGGAGACGGTGACGATCACCTCCTCGAAGTCGGTGCTGCGGCGCGCGGGAAGTCCTTGCAAATGGGGACGTTCCGCCACAATGCGTTTGCCATGGGCCGCGTTCCGGCGACCCGTGATCTCGTCGATGAAGGCCCGATAGCCGCCAAGATCGTCGAAGTCGGAACTGCCGCGCATCAGCAGCGCGTCCCGGATCGCGCTCTTGAGATGGCCGTGGGCGCTTTCGATCGAACCGTTCTCATGCGCCACGCCCTTGTTGTTGCGGGTCGGCTTCATCCGGTAATGGGCGCACAGCGCCTCGTAACGTGTTGTCAGGTCCGCCCGTGCGTCACCGTCGAGATTGCGGAAGGCCGCCGACAGGCTATCGCTGCGATGATAATGCGGCGCAGCCCCCACCGACCAAAGCGCATTCTGAAGCCCCTCCGCCAGGGCGACGAAGCTCTCGCCGCCGAGGATGACATGGGCATGCTCGAACCCTGACCACGGCAGCCGGAAGTGGTAGAGAAGGTGATCCAGCGGCTGACCCGCAATGGTCACGCCGATCGGTCCCATGTCCGTAAAATCCGACAGACCGAGCCGGCCGGGCTCATGAACCTGCCGGAAGATCACCTCCTGATCTTCCCCATGTTCAGCCCGCCAGGCGCGGATCCGGCGCTCCAGCGTCCGGCGAATGCCCGGGGACAGTTCGGGGTGGCGGCGCAACATCTCCTCATAGACAGCCACCGGACGGATGCCCGGTGCAGATTGCAGCAAGGGAACAACCTCGGCATCAAAGATTTGCTGCAACGGGTCCGGTCGCCGCCGTCCCCGAGGCTGCGCCTTCTGCGACGGCAATTGCGGATCCTGCACGATACGATAGCCCGTCGCCCGGCTCATTCCCGCCTTGGCCGCGGCGGTCTGGATGGGGTGGTCTTGTCTCAGCTTCATGAAAAGTCTCGTCTGTTGATCGGTTACATGGCGCCCCGGCACAAAGGTGGGTCTCCCTTCCTAGAAACCACCAGTGTAGCGGGACGGCCGCGATCACAGACCCCGGAACCGGGCGAAGCGGCGGGTGTGTGCCTCCGGTCGGGCTACGCCCTCCCTCCGACACACACCCGCCGCATCGTCTCATCCTGATTGTCGCGCCGCATGCCAATCGACTTTGCGGTCCTCCTGCCATTTAAAGCATCCGACCTTTAACTTGAGGCATATCCGGCAGCCTTGAAGTATTTCCAACATTCGTCCTGAGAGTAGAGGTCGCAAATGTCCGAGAGAGCGTAGAACATATCCGTGAAAGTCCGGGCACCG
>JAUHVK010000106.1 GCA_030425145.1 Alphaproteobacteria bacterium
TGGTTCGATGTTATCCGGACAATCAAGCTGTTTTTGTTCTCCCGACCGGGGTTTGTCGTGGTTGTCCATAGGAGGGCCCCCGCCGCCCGCGTAGCGCGGATACGCGCGCAGCGGAGCGGGCGGCGGGGAGGTACCTGTGGGCTACCGCGACATTTTCCGTGCCGCTTCGACCGTCTGCCCGACCTCTTGTGCCGCGTCTGTGACTGGCTCGCCCAGTTCGACGAGAAGCTGTTCGATGCGGGAAGCTATTCCTGAATGCCGTTCGATTTCTCGTGTCCAACCGCGGCAACGCGCGTCTTCCGTCAGATTGAGTTCGAGGCGATGGCGCGCTCGCAGCCTCGGCGCATAAGATCGGGTGGTGACGAATTTGGCGCAGTTCAGATAGAGGTCGCATTCGCAGGGACCTTCTTCCGGCAGTCGGAGACAATGGCCGAGTTCGAGCTCGGTCTTCAGGAAGTTGCACTTCAGCCAATCGACCGTGCTTTGCGGCAGGCGCTGATTGCGGATGATCTCGGCCGCGGGTCCGGCGATCGGCGCATCAGGTTTCAACACGGCCTGATAGTCCGCGAGCACGGCTTCATCGCTGACTCGGATATAGACCATCGACATGTGCGGGCTTTGATGCCCCAGCACGTCCATGATCGTCTGCATCCGCGCACCGCCTTCGGCGAGTTCCGTGCCGACCGTATGGCGGAAGCGATGTGCCGAGATGAGATTCTGCCCTTTTCCATCGACCAGACCGAGTCGGTGAGAGATGTCTTTGAGTGGATAATTGAACAGGTAGTCGGGCGAGATCGCGACACCGCGGCGGTAGAAGAGCAACTTGACGTATTGGCCGGTTCTGGCATCCGGGACCGGGCGTTCGTCCGACTGTGCGCGCAGGTCGATGACCTTGCGAAGAGCTTCAGCAGCCTCAGGGTGAAGCGGCACGAGCCGTTCCCTGTAGGTCTTTCCCGCCGGAATGCGCAGCCGTGGCGTTCCGTCCGGATAGGCGTCCAGACAGTCGACGGGCAACCTTGCGATCTCTGTCCGACGGGCGCCGGACCATCGCGCGATCAGAATCGCGGCGCGCTGGAAATCGCATGGAAGCTTGCGGACCTCTTCCATGAGCGGGCCAAGCTGTTCGGCCGGGATATACCGAGGCAAGCGCTGCGGAAGGCGGGGAAGATCGCGGGTGTTCAGAACTGGTCGCGTCGGGAAATCCGGCCATTCCCAGGCCGCCCCCTCGCTGAGGAATTGCGCGACATGAAGTGCACGGGATCTTTGGGCGGTAATCGACAATCGACGCTTGGTTCTGGCGCCGACTTGGCTCCTAAGATCGATCAGGAAGGCGGTCATTACCTCGGACGTGACATTTGCGAACTTCTCGATCTTTGGATCGTGGCGAACCAGGAAGTCGACAAAGCGGCGGAGCGACACGGCGCAGTGGTCGACCGTCACCCTGGAAAGGCTGGTGCGCTTGATCTCCAGCCAGCGCTCGATGAAAACACCCATATCCGGCCTCGGATAGACATAAGGCCTGCGCTTGTCGGCGGTCATTCGCGGTCGCGCGATGCCGTTGCCGAGGTGGTGCAGTACAAGCTGTGTCTGTCGGACATAGCGGTGCCAGAAATGGGCGGTCGCCTTGGCCTTCTGCGGGTCGTAGCCATGGAAGCGCTTCATCAGGGAAGACGCCGCATATGCAGAAATTGCATCGTTCAACAGGTCAAGGTCATCGGAGGTGATAAGTTCAGGCGAACGTATGCCGGCATGAAGCGCGATGCGGGAAACCACCCAGATGGTCGACCCCTGTGGCGTCGTCTGGTGATACCCCATCGCTTTCTGGCGCTTGCGGAGATCCGGAATGCCCAGATCGATGCCCAGGTGATTTGCGAGTTGGGCGGCATACATGGGCGAAATCGACAGGAGGAACCCATAGTCGAGGCGCAGGCGGTCCGTGAAGGCGAGGTAGTAGAGATATTGCCGCGCCCAGAACGAGGCGGGGTGTTCAGGTGTGAAGGCGGACGTTCCGTGAAGTCGGCCCAGCCGAACCTCAAGCGGTTGTTCGCACCAAAGAGCGAGATCGGGAAAAGCGGCGACGAACTCTCGACGTTGAGCGATATACCGGTTCTTCATATTGCGGGTCATGTCGAGGCCCGCGAGGAATGCGCGGTATTCCTCCTCCTCGCTATGCGACGGCGCGATGTCGGTCGGAAACGTCATCAGGGCTTTCGGGAAGGGGTCTATCATGGCTTCAGTCCCATGGCACGGCTGTACTCGGCGAGCACTGTGGCGTCGGACACGCGTGTGTAGATGCGTGTCGATTCCGGCGACGCATGCCCGAGCCGGCGCTGCAGGGTCAGCTCTCGCATGCCGGCTTCCCACATGCGGGTGGCGTGGGTATGTCGCATCGCATGCGGTGTGACGCCGGGCGATTTGACCCCGGCGCGTTCCGCCGCTCGCGCGAAGGCTTTTGCCAACGCGGCATAGGACAAGGGCTCAGACCGCCTCGTGCCGTTTCCTCCGACGAGAAAGATGAACGGTGTCTCTGTCTCGCGGGGACGGTCACGCATGACATAGGCGCTGATGGTATCCAGGGCCTGCCCGTCATGGAGGTCGACGACACGCTCGACGCGCGACTTTCCGCGTGCCCCTTTCGGGTGGTCAGCGCGACATCGAACGGTCACGCGCCGCCGCCCATAGGCGATATCCTCGAGATGCAGACTGAGCGCTTCGCCTGGCCTCAGCCCACCGTGCAGCATCAGCAGCACAAGGGCGCGATCGCGTAGGTTGGTCAGCTCGGCGAGTAGACGTTCGATTTGGTCGTCGCTCAACGGGCGAGGCAGGCGGTGAACGCTGCGGACACGGATCACGCGCACACTCGCTGAGCGACGGGAAATGCCTTCAAAGAACGGTCTGTGCCGATCAGTGACCGCAGGCTTGTTGATACTCTTGCTGACCCGCATCGGGTTCGGCGGGGTCAGCGTCCCTGCGATGATCGCCCAGTCGCAGAAAGACGACATTGCCGCCAGCGCTCGATTGACCGTTGCCGGTGACAGCCGATCCGGGCCAGCCGAGGTTGCGCCCCGGCCGGGGCGCATATCGATCCGGTCATGCAGGTAAGCGATCAGATCGACGGCGTTCGAAATGTTGAAGCCCTGCCACTCGAGCCCTCGGGCTTCAAAGAACTCCCACACGCGCCGCAGGTCGTAGGCGTAGGAGCGAATGGTGTTCGGGGATGAGCCCCTAGCGTCAAGATAACGGAGGAAATCGTGAATCGGTTCGACGGAATTACCCGCATCGTCGCGGACAAAATAGCGAGGGACAGTCCCCTCTGGAGTTCTGGTGACTTGCATAATCGGTCCTCGGAAAAAGGTGAAAACTTCAGCCTTGGAGGTGAAATCGCAAGTGTCCAGATAATCGA
>JAUHVK010000048.1 GCA_030425145.1 Alphaproteobacteria bacterium
ATTAAGGCATTAGTCATTCCGGTCCTGCTCGGGCTGTCAGACTACGGCTATTGGCAGATTTATGTTTTTTACACTGTGTATATTGGCGTTTTCACCTTAGGGTATGGTGACGGACTTTATCTAAATTATGGCGGCTACAAGCTCGGTCAGCTACCATTGAACCGTATTCGGGCAGCTAACGCGCTCTATTTTTTAATGCTGGTACTCGGCGCCGTTGCGCTAATGGCCTTTTCAACTATCATCACAGACCCGCAAAGGCAGATTGCCTACCTTGCGATCGCTGCCAATGTTGCCGTTCTCGGCATCACGTCAAACATCTCCCTGACCCTTCAGGCCACCAATGAACTGAAGGGTTATGCATTGGTGAATTTGGCAGACAAAGTGTTCTTTACCGTAGCGCTGATCGCGTTGTTCCGCGACGACTTTCAGACTTTCGAATACCTGATCGCCGCGGATCTGGGTGCCAAGATAATAGTAATGACATTTCTGTTTTTCCGCTATCGCCAACTTTTCATCGGTCCGGTAGCTCGGTTAGCTGATGGCGTGAAGGAGTTTGTGTACAACCTCTCCACAGGTATCCAGCTCCTGATCGCAAATCTCTCAGGTATGCTCGTTCTCGGTATAGGCCGAATTATAGTAGAATACTCGGGCGCTTTGGTGAGCTATGCATACTATGCCTTTGCTGTCTCGCTAGCCAACGTGGCACTGATTAGCATCAACGCGTTGAGTATCGTAATTTACCCGACTCTGAGACGCCAACCGAAGGAGGAGTATATCATTTATTTTAACAAGACCACCCGGGCCTACACGGTATTTATACTAGTGATGCTAACCGGCTACTTCCCGGCGACCATCTTCGTCGAATTGGTCGCCACACAATACATTTCGGTAATCCATTTCCTCAACGCGATTTTTGTCATTACTGCGCTACAGGGGAAAATGCAGCTCGTAAATAACACCTATTACAAAGCGTTGCGGCTGGAATGGCCGATGCTGGTGGCTAACGTCACGAGCCTTCTCATTGCCACCATCCTATCATTGGCGGGCTTCTTCCTGACCGAGTCGATTCTAGCGATCTCATATGCTGCGTTGGTGACAATGGTGTTGCGGGTCTACGCTTCCGAATTGTTTCTCCGCCGCCAGATGGGCGAGAAGCCCGAACCGCGCCTTTTCACGGAGCTCGCTGTGTTAGTAGGGTTCATGTTCATCACATCAGCCTTTACTCTGGCGGTTGCTGCTTGCGTGTGGCTCTTCCTGGTCGTAGCGGTCGCAATCCGCAAGCGCGCGGAGCTGGTTGCGGCTTGGCGCCGATTCCGTAGGGTCGTACTGTGAGCCGTCTCATCTTCTTGGTCGGATCCTACTATCCAGACTTTTCCGCCGTCGGTTATTGCGCCTATCAGGTTCAGAAATGCCTCGCGGGAGATTTCGACATCACTGTCGTGGCGTTCCGCAATGATTCAGCACAGCCTCTGGAAGAATTTCACGAAGGTATGAGGATCTTGCGGATAGAAACGATCGGTATGAAACGACGCAACGCGGCGAAGTCGGCCTCCGGAAGGTGGGCCGGAGTGCGTCTCCTTGTTCTTCGCGCTCAAGGTGCGATGCAAAGGTTGATAGCACGCGAAACAGTCGATCGATCACTGGTCAACGCGTATCTTGACCGTCTCAGCACCATGGCCCCCCAGCCCAGCGCTATCGTTCCGCTAGTGTTTCCCTTTGAAACGGTCTTGGCGGCGCTAGACTATAAGCGTATCAACCCAAACATCCAAGTCTTTCCATATCTTTTCGATGATTTTGTCGAAAGCGGGAGCCTTCACGTCTCCAAGATCGCTCGGGGGCTGAAGAGAGGTCGCCATTTGCGTCTCGAACGCAGGATGCTTGAGGAGGCCGAAGCTATTTTATCGATGCATCCCTTGCGAGAGCATTTTGAGATAAATTTCGACAAACCCCTCGTGGACAAGATCACCTTCCTCGAACACCCGCTACTCATCACGACGCAGGAAAGGCCCCGACCACCTGACGATTGCATCACGCGGCTTTGTTTTACCGGCTCACTCATCCGCAAGGTTCGAGAGCCCGACTATCTTCTCGATGTATTGAGTTCAATCCGGACGAGCACTCAACTCCGAGCCGACTTCTATGTAATGGGCAATGATGCCGACAAGGTCCGGACCAAGACAGTTGGCGATGCAATTCAGATCGTGAACCACGGACAGGTTCCCAAGACCGAGGCAGATACGGCCGTACGCAACGCAAACATCTTAATCAATATCGGGGAGGTTCAGGGCAAGCAGGTGTCCAGCAAGATTTTCGAATACATGGCTACCGGAAAGCCTATCATCCACTTTGCCTACGTGGAGGATGACGTTGTTTCGAAGATCCTCGCAAAGTATCCGCTGGCCTTGTGCCTCATACAGGATCGCCGGCAATTCGACGCGAACGTGCGCCGCATTGAGAAACACATCGCCAAGAACCGTTCCAAAGCGCTCCCCTTCGAAGACGTAAAGGCGAACTACCCTGAAGCGTTGCCGGAAAACACGGGCGGAATCCTAAGTTCTTGGCTACGTCACGGGTGTCAAATTCCCGAGCCAAATCGCAAATGACACCTAGTCAGTGAGCGTGATGAACGATAGCTTAGTCCGAAATCATCGACTGATCGTCTCGAAACGGTCTTTACGACTTTTTTATTTCGCATCCTTTTGGACGGCAGTGGTCTTTGTTCGGCTATTGTTCGCCCGGCACCCTTTCTCCTTTGACTATGATGCCTATATTTTCATTATCAAAAGTTTTAGTGAATTATCATTTTCCGAAATCGTCGGAACGAACTTGATCTTTCCTTATACCGTTTCAAAAGAAATTGTTCCAATCGAGTTCGGTTTTTCATTGCTGGTAAAACTTGTTTCCGGATTGGGTTTTGATCCTGAAATCACTTACGCATTAATTGCCTCTGCATCAGTGGGCTTGAGGGTCCATACAATGAGGTCACTTCGCGTACCTGTTCTATGGATAATTTGGACGAACATCATTGCGATAACATTGCTGGAAGCAAACGCGCTCAGGCTCGGCGTTGCTGCCAGCACGCTTTTATTTGGTCTTCGTCAGTTGCATTGGTCACGAAAGCTTACCGGTTTTTTCGCAATGGCAATTGCACTTACATTTCACTTGCAGGTTATCTTTTTTGTTGCGCCGTTTGTAACTTTCTATTTTCTTTCTGGATGGATCAGAAAATCGACGTTGCGGTTAGTGTTTACGCTGGTGGGTCTGAGTATCACTATGGTGTACTTCGTTCAATTGCTTCCTATGCTGGAAAACGAAAAGCTGCAGGAGTATGTTGCGCGCGGCACATCCGGAAGCTCCGGCATTACGGTAACTTCGCTCCTTGCGATCCTGCTTCTCGGATCAGTGGTAGTTGCATTGAGAAAGGGCTGGGCGCATGAAGCCGAACCGCAGTTTTTTTTGGCTATCCTCACCGCCTGTGTTCCTTCGGTATTCTTGTTGGTTTTCCTGACGGATGTGGCTGTGGTTGGAGATCGTGCTTGGCAGCTCGCGTTCTTGGTCATCTCAACGTTTTTTTTCACAAATTGGGCATTTTCCGGATCAAAAAGGATCCCACTCTATATGCTAGTTGTTCTTTCAGTGGTGATGCAAACCAATGTGTTAGTGCGCTATCCTTTGTCGAATTTTTTTTCGCCACCGTTTCCAATGATCGATTACTCAAAAAGATAATAGTGCTGGCGAAAATTTCTTAGCAGTTCGCTGGGCTAGTTTCATTTTCAGACTACGATTCAGTCAATCGGCGCGGAATTAACAAGTCGGAATGCGAAGAACGGCTCAACAAATCTAAAACTTAGAGGAGCGCAAGATGTTCACCAATAAAACTCTACTCATCACCGGAGGCACCGGTTCATTCGGAAACGCCGTCCTGCGCCGATTCCTTGATTCCGGCCTTTGCGAAATTCGCATCTTCAGTCGTGACGAGAAGAAACAGGATGATATGCGCAAAAAATACAAGAGTGACAAGCTCAAATTCTACATTGGGGATGTGCGCGATTTCCAATCGGTGATGAATGCCGTTCGTGGCGTTGATTTCATTTACCACGCCGCCGCGCTCAAGCAGGTGCCGTCCTGCGAATTCTATCCGCTCGAGGCAGTAAAGACCAACGTGCTCGGAACCGAGAACGTGCTGGAGGCCGCAGTTCAGGCTGGTGTAGAGCGGGTCGTTTGCTTGAGCACCGACAAGGCGGTCTATCCTATCAACGCCATGGGTATCAGCAAGGCGATGATGGAAAAGGTGATCGTCGCCAAGTCGCGGTCGAGCAATGACACGGTGATCTGCGCCACCCGGTATGGGAACGTGATGGCGTCACGCGGTTCAGTCATTCCGCTGTTCACCAACCAGATCCGCACGGGCCAGCCGATCACCATCACAGATCCGTCAATGACCCGATTCATGATGACCCTTGACGATGCAGTCGATCTGGTGGTGTTCGCTTTTGAAAACGGACGGTCGGGAGAGATTTTTGTGCAGAAAGCACCAGCTGCCACAATCGAAACCTTGGCCAAGGCGCTGACAGACCTGCTCGGCTTGCCGGACCACCCCATCAATATAATAGGCACACGCCATGGCGAGAAGTTGTTTGAAGCGCTCCTCAGCCGAGAAGAAATAGTCGCGGCAGATGACCTTGGCGACTACTACCGGGTACCTCCGGACCTTCGTGATCTAAACTATGGAAAATTCTTTGAGCACGGCGAAATCGAAATCTCGAATGCGACCGAATACACCTCACACAACACGAGACGACTAGATGTGGCAGGTATGCAGGCGCTGCTAATGAAGCTTCGGTTCATTCAGGCAGCCGTCCGCGGAGAGCATGTCGAACCTGAGGAGTAATCGGGTGGACCGAAGTAATTCTATAGCTTTGCGGGGGAAGCACACAGATGAAAAAGCAAAATAAGACGCGGGTTCTCGTATTTGGAGCAACCGGAATGCTTGGCTCGACGCTCTTTCGAAATTTCTTTGCCGACAGCTGCCTTGAGACTTTTGGCACGACCCGCGACGCGAACGGGTGCCAGCATTTCGCGTCGCACCTTCGCGGCGGATTGATCCCTAACGTACACCTTGAGGGTGAGGCCGGCATACTGACTGCTTTCGCGCATGCCCAGCCTGACGTGGTCATCAACTGCGTCGGGATCATTAAGCAAGTTCCTAATGCGAAGGATTACCTTGAAAGCCTCGCTATTAATGCGAGCCTACCGCACCGACTTGCGAAATACTGCAGTATGGTTGATGCGCGTCTGATCCATTTCAGCACTGACTGCGTGTTTTCCGGCAAACAAGGAAAGTACCGAGAAGATGACTTTCCAGACGCCAACGATCTATATGGCCGCACGAAACTTCTAGGCGAAGTAGACTACGAAAACACTGTCACGCTGCGAACCTCCATTATCGGCCATGAACTTTCCAGCGCCAAGAGCCTGGTAAACTGGTTTCTGAGCCAGTCCGGCGAAGTCAAGGGCTTCCGCAGGGCGGTCTTTTCTGGCCTACCGACGATCGAGGTAGCAAGGGTCCTGCGCGAGGTTGTGATCCCAAACCGCGATCTTCGCGGCCTCTACCACTTGTCCGTCGATCCGATAAATAAAAACGACTTGTTGCGGTTAGTCCGCCAGACCTATTCAAAGGACATCAGCATTATCCCAGACGACACGGTAGTTGTTGATAGGTCACTCAACTCTGATCGGCTCCGAGTGGCAACCGGGTTTACGCCGAAACCATGGCCAGAGTTAATTCGAACCATGCACGACGACTATCTCGCTGCCGGGCATGAAAACCGGTTGACCCAGCACCCGGTATTCTAGGTAGGTAACGGTGAGCGCTCCATTCGCATGAGGATACAATGAAGAAAATGAAGGTGATGACCATCGTCGGGACACGGCCGGAGATTATTAGGCTTTCCCGGGTGATCTATTGCCTGGATCAGCATTGCGATCATCGGCTGATTCACACCGGTCAGAATTACGATTACGAGCTAAACCAAGTGTTTTTCGACGACCTAGGGGTACGCAAGCCGGACCATTTCCTTAACAGCGCGGAAGGAGGCAAGGGCGTCGCAAACACGATCGGCAACGTGATTTCAGGCGTGGATCTGGTCTTGGAAGTTGAGAGGCCTGAAGCCGTGCTGATCTTGGGCGACACAAACAGCTGCCTTGCCGCGATTTCGGCGAAGCGTCGCAAGATCCCGATCTTTCACATGGAAGCAGGCAATCGCAGCTTCGATCTGCGTGTTCCAGAGGAGATCAACCGCCGCATTGTCGATCACACGGCCGATATCAATCTCACCTACAGCACAATTGCTCGCGACTATCTGTTGCGCGAAGGGCTGCCGCCCGACCAGGTGATCAAAACTGGCAGCCCGATGTTCGAGGTGCTCAATTACTACCAGCCGCAGATCGAAGCGTCGTCGGTGCTGAAGCGGCTCGCGCTCGAGCGGTTGGGCTATTTCGTGGTGAGCGCACACCGCGAGGAAAATATCGAGAGTGAGCGGAATTTCGACAAGCTAGTCGCAGTTCTGAACGCGGTGGCGGAAGATCACGGGATGCCGGTGGTAGTCTCGACCCATCCGCGCACGAAAAAGCGCATCGATGCCGCCGGAGTCTCGTTCCACCCCGGTGTTCGGCTTCTAAAACCTTTGGGTTTCCACGATTACGTGCACCTCCAGATGAACGCGCGTGCGGTGCTGTCCGACAGCGGCACTATCACCGAAGAAAGCTCAATTCTGAATTTTCCGGCAATCAACTTGCGCGAGGCGCACGAGCGGCCGGAGGGTATGGAAGAGGGCGCCGTCATGATGGTGGGGCTCAGCGTCGAGCGAGTGCGCCAGGCGCTCGCGGTTCTCGCCGACCAGCCGCGCGGTGCCGAGCGCAGCCTTCACCTTGTGAGCGACTACGCAATGCCGAATGTTAGCGAGAAGGTGCTGCGCATCATCCTAAGCTATACCGACTATGTGAATCGGGTCGTCTGGAAGAAGTATTGATCTGCCGGGTATGAAACTCGTCCTGATCGCGGACACTTTTCCGCCACTTAGAACCTCGGGCGCGGTACAACTGCGCGATCTGTCACGTGGGTTTGTGCGCGAAGGTCACGCATTGACAGTGCTATTGCCGGATCCAAATCTCGATCAGCCGTGGGCACACCAAACCATCGATGGTGCGCAGGTGCTACGCCTAAAAGCGCCACGCACGAAGGACATCGGCTATGCTCTTCGAACGCTAGGCGAGTGGCTCATGCCCTATGCAATGCGGCGCAACCTTCAAAAAAGCCCGCTCGCGGGAGAACGTTGGGAAGGCGTTATCTGGTATTCGCCGTCGATCTTCCATACGCCGTTGGTGCGGGCCCTCAAGCGGCAAAGCGGCTGTAAAGGCTATCTCATCATCCGAGATATCTTCCCCGAATGGGCGGTGGACCTTGGCCTGATGCGGCGCGGCCCTGCGTTCCGGTTCTTCCGGCGCATCGCCCGCCAGCAATACCAAGCAGCCAATATCATCGGCGTTCAGACCCCGGGTAACCTTGCGTATTTTGCCGATTGGAATCGTGTCAATTCTGATTGTCAACTCGAGGTGTTGCAGAACTGGCTCGGCGAGCCAGCCCTGACGCAGTGCAGAATTCGCGTCGACGAGACCGCGCTCGCGGGACGCAAGATCTTCGTCTACGCTGGGAATATGGGGGTGGCGCAGGGAATGGACATCTTGATTGACCTTGCTGACCGCCTCAGACCTCGCGACGATATCGGCTTTCTATTCGTCGGGCGTGGCACAGAGACACAACGGCTCAGGGAGCGTGCTCAAAGACTGGGATTAGATAACGTTGTTTTTCATGACGAGATCGATCCAAATGAGATTCCAGATCTCTATGCTCAATGCAGTGCTGGTATTGTCGCTCTCGATCCACGACACAGATCACATAACATACCTGGCAAATTTATCACCTATATGCAAAGCAGTTTGCCTGTTCTCGCCAATGTCAACGCGGGCAACGATCTGGCCGCCCTAGTTAGGAACGAAAACGTCGGCGAAGTCTGCGAGACCAATTCAGCGGAAGAACTCGAAAAGCACTGTATTAAGCTGGTAAATCGACTTGGCGAAGATTCTGAACTTCCGAAACGTTGTGCAGGTCTATTTCAGCGTCAGTTTTCTGTCACTCTAGCAGTAAAACAGATCGTTTCAGCCTTAACAGATCTGGAGTGTAGTTAAGCGTTGATATCCAGACTTTGTGCTCTGCGGTTCTAAGGAGCCGTTCAACTTAAGTGCGCCTTTTCGCGTGTTCGCGCAACTTCTTCCCTAATTGAGTGCAAGGTGCTAGAAGCGAGCCGACATGCTTGCCCACCACACGCACTCCGCCACTTCCGCGCGTCGTGCATGTGCCGTGGCTTTTAGGCCTAGTGCGGTTGATAGCGTGCCTTGGTCGCAACGTTCATTCGGTTTTCGGGAGAATCAGAACCAAGTTCTGGATTGCAAATGGAATTCCGGTAAAAACACCGTTGCAGACACCTAGAAAAATGACAAGAGTCTCCGGAGGCAGTTCGTGCGGTATTGGATCAGATCGGTGGTTGTGATCGCGTCTGGGGGACTATTCCTAGGACAATCCTCTGCTGAGCCTTTAGCAGGCTACAACACCTATGGCTATCCTGGTCTAATCGACATGCCTTCGGCACTAAGCCGACCGGATGCCGAATTGGCCTTTACGTCCAGCTATTTCAAGAACCAGTCGCGCAATACAATCACATTCCAAATTTTGCCGCGCCTCTCCGGGAGTTTTCGCTACTCCAACATCAACAATTTCCGGCGCGAGGGCGGAGAGCTCTTCGACCGTAGCTTCTCGCTCCAATATCGGTTTATTGACGAGAACCCAAACAGTTGGCGGCCTGCCGTTGCAGTTGGTCTAAATGACTTCTTGGGGACAGGCATTTACTCGTCGGAATACATCGTCGCGACGAAAACGCTAGGACACGGCGTTCGTGTCACGGGCGGCCTCGGTTGGGGTCGGCTTGCAGGTGTCGGCGGTTTCGACAATCCGCTTGGCTTTATTGACCAACGTTTTGAAACCCGCCCCGACATCGATGTGGGGCAAGGCGGTACGGTCGATACCAGCCAATTCTTCCGGGGTGATGCTGCTTTCTTTGGTGGCGTTGAATGGCAGGCCACTGATAAGCTGGCTTTCACGCTCGAGTATTCCTCCGACGATTACCCGTATGAGGATGGCTCGGCCTTCGAGCGCAAGTCACCTTACAACATCGGCGTCTCGTACCAATACCGACCCGGTATCACGCTCGGCGCGCATTACCTCTATGGTTCGGAATTCGGTGTGCAGGCGACCTTCGCCACGAACCCGAAATCGCCGAGAGGCGGACCCGGTGCTGACCGAGCACCCATGCCGGTTCTCCCGAGGCGCAGCGCAGAATCTCTAGGCTGGAGCGTCGAATCTGTTGGTGAGGACCGGGTCGAAACCAACATCCGAAACGCGCTGGCGCAATCCGGCCTGACGCTGCACGGTTTCTCGGCCTCGGGGCGCAGCGTCCGGGTCGAGGTGGAGAACGCGACCTATCCGAACATGGCACAGGTCGTGGGTAGAACAGCGCGTGCTTTGACGAATTCCGTACCCACAGGTGTCGACACATTCACGATTGTCCCCGTGGTCAAGGGGCTCGCCGGAGCCGCGGTCACCCTCAATCGCGGAGACCTTGAAGAGCTCGAATACAACTACGACAACAGCTGGAGCAGCTTTGCCCGTGCGTCGTTCGAGTCTGACACAGGACCGCTGACGCCGATCGCAGCGCGCTACCCATTGTTCGATTGGCAGCTCCGTCCCTATCTGTCGCCCAGCCTCTTTGACCCGGACGATCCGGTGCGTGTCGATGTCGGCCTTGAATTGGCGGCGCAGTATCAACCGGCTCCGGGCTTTGAAATCCGAGGTGCCGTGCGCAAGAAACTCGCGGGTAACCTTGATGAAAGCACGCGGGAGTCGACCTCTGTGCTCGAAAAGGTCCGGTCGGATTTCAACATCTACGAGCGTGAGGGTGATCCGGCGATCACGGAACTGGTCGCGGCCTATTACTTCAAACCGGGTGACGATCTCTATGGTCGCGTCACGGCGGGCTATCTGGAGCCTATGTTCGGCGGTATCTCGACCGAATTGCTTTGGAAGCCGGTCGACAGCCAATTCGCCCTCGGGGCCGAGCTTAACTACGTCAAACAACGGGATTTCGATCAACTGTTTGGCTTCCGGGATTACGAAGTCGCGACGGGTCATGTTTCCGGCTACTGGGACATGGGCAATGGCTTCCATGGGCAGGTCGATGTCGGTCGCTACCTTGCAGGCGACTGGGGTACGACCCTGACGCTGGACCGCGAGTTCAAGAATGGCTGGAAGGTCGGCGCTTTTGCCACCTTCACCGATGTCAGCTTCGACGATTTTGGCGAAGGGTCTTTCGACAAAGGTCTGCGCTTCGAGATTCCGATCTCCACTGTCACCGGTCAGCCCAACACGGAGAAACTCAGCTACACGATGCGCCCGGTTCAGCGGGACGGTGGCGCGCGCCTGAACGTGTCGGATCGACTTTACGAGACTGTGCGTGAACTGCACACGCCGCAACTCAATGACGGTTGGGGCCGTTTCTGGAAATGATGCGCCCCGTACTCGCCATAGCTCTGACGACTTTTCTCTCCAGCTGCGCGCAGTTGGCCGGATTGGTGGGGGGCGGGCAAACTATCCTCATCGAGCCGGATGTATCGGAAGCCATCCTGGTCTCCGTTCCAGCCTTGCGCGCCCAGGGCTACGCGGTTCCAAGTGCCCGCGTTGGCTCAGTCACAACGTGGCGCACGGCCGACAGCGCGACGTTTTCGTTTGATCGCGGTGTGATCGTATCGACCCGCGGTCTTGGTGATGACCTGATGGGCGCGGATGTCCGCCAGTCTATTGCAGCCAGCACGGGTGGGGCAGGGGACTGGGCGCCCCGGATCAACGGATATATGAACGGCGAATACCAAAGCTATTTCATGACATTCCAGTGCAGACGGTCGGCCACGCAATCTGAACAGGTTGTTCTTGGGGATCGGACTGTTGCGGCCACGCGGATCACTGAAACCTGCGTGAATGACGAAAGACAAATCGAAAATATCTACTGGCGAAATGGCAACGGTGTGATGGTGAAATCACGCCAATGGGTTTCGTCAAATGTCGGTTATATGGAAACTGAGCGAGTCATTCGATAATCGTGAATTCGGATAGACCGACACCAAATCGGATTTGAGGGACGCGTATGAAACGCCGCAACTATTTAGCAATTGCTTTGCTGAGCACCGCGCTCGTCACCACGGGATGCGGCATCACCTATCATAGCCCCTCAGTCAAAGAGGCCGCCGCTGGAGTTGCCGTGCGCGAAGTGCCGCTGACGGCGCAAAGCGTGTTAGTGGCGAACCGCTCGTCCTATACACCAAAGCCATTGCCGGCCGCTTTCTACCAAACCGCTGGTGGCGGATCGCTGCGCTTCGGCGGGGCACTGCCGGATGAGCCGTTCGTTCCCGAAGAAACACCGGGCGCGCTGCAACTGCGTCCGCCACCCGAAATCCTGCCGCAGACCTATCGCATCGGGGTCGGCGACGTGGTGCTCTTGGCAACGAAATCCGTCGGCTCGACCGTTGAAGAATTGACCGGTCTTCTGGCGGCGCAAAACCGGCGCCAGGGCTACACCGTCCGTGACGATGGCCGTATCGCGATCCCCGAGATCGGCCAGATCGACATTGCCGGTCTGACGGTTGAAGAGGCTGAAGCACGTATCTTTGAGGTTCTGGTTCGGAACCAGATCGACCCGGCGTTCAGTCTCGAAGTGTCGGACTTCAACTCGCAGCGCGTTGCGATTGGTGGTGCGGTTGGTCAATCGACGCTTATCCCGATCACGTTGAAGCCTCTGACTTTGGGCGATGCGCTGACTGCGGCGGGCGGCATCCAGCTTGCCAATGACGAGTTCGGTTCGATCCGGCTGTATCGCAATGGCACGCTCTACCAGATCCCGGTGCGTGACTATTTCCAGGATCCGGCCCTGCAACGCCGTCTGCTTCTGGACGGTGACGCGGTCTATGTCGACACGACCTATGATCTCGAACAAGCCCTTGCGTTTTACCAGCAGCGTCTGGATGTGATTGCGCAGCGCACTCAAGCACGTGCACAGGCCTTGGCGGAGTTGCAGACCGAAGTGAACCTGCGTCGTGCTGCTCTTGATGAACAACGCGCCAATTTCGCGACCCGCGACGAGTACGGCGCTGTTGAGCGTGACTATGTCTACTTGTCCGGTGAAGTTGCTCGCCAGAGCCGATTTGCCCTGCCGTTTGGACAGCGCGCAACACTAGCCGATGCACTCTATGACAGTGGTGGCTACAACAACGCCACCGGCAGTTCGCGGCACATCTATGTGCTTCGCGCGTCTACCAACCCGTCCGAGTTCGGCGCTGTCACCGCATGGCATTTGGATGCGACGAACGCCGTTAACCTGACATTGGCGTCTCGCATGGAAATGCGTCCGAACGACATCATCTTTGTCGAGGAGCAGCCTGTCACAAAATGGGGACGGTCCTTGCAGCAGGCATTCGGTCTGCTTGGCGCGGCGGTCAACACAGCCAACGCTGCCGGCAATTAACTCAGAGTAATATCCAAGAAAAAAGGCCCCGCTTCGGGGCCTTTTTTATGTGTCGTAGTACCCTTTTCCGTACTTCGCGTATGCTCCATATGCGCTGTACTTCCCGCCATAGCCGTACTTCTTCATGCCATTCGGGTCGATCTGCGACAGCGCAAACCCGGTGATCCGCAGCTTGGCTGTCGCAAACTGGCGAATGCCTTCATCCACCTGAGCCTTTGCGGTCTTGTCCCACTTCACCGAGTAGATTACCGCATCGGCTGATTGGCCGATCACGCGCGCATCCGGAACCACAAGTACGGGCGGCGTGTCGATAATGATGACGTCATAAACCTTACGCACGTAGCTCATGAATTCCTGGAACCGATCCGAGCTGAAAAGGTCGGCTGCGTTCACATTGGTTTTTTCACCCATCAGAATATCGGCACCGAGGTCGGGATCGGTGAACACGACGTCTTCCAGTGGCTTGTCGCCAGAAAGCGCCGAGACCAGTCCACCTTCGGGGGTGGTTTTGAAGTACTGGCTAAAGGTCCGGCGGCGGATATCGCCTTCAATCAACAGCACCTTTCGACCGAGACCGACAAAGTTATGCGCCAACGCGATGGCTTGCGTGGTCTTGCCTTCGCCGGGAATGGAGGAGGTTGACATGATCACCTTTGGTGGCGTGTCGATATTCGACAACAGCACCGAAGTCCTCAGGTTGCGGATTGCTTCTGCTGCGGCCGAGGTCGGCTTGTCCTTGATGTAGGGGATCAGTTGGTTCCGCTTGGAGATCGGCAGCTTGGGTATCTGACCCATAACGCTGATGCCAGTGTGGCGCTCAAGGTCTTCTGCTGTGCGGAAGCCATTGTGCAGGAATTGCTGAAGCAGAACGATACCTACGCCGATCATTGATCCCAAGATCATCGACAATGCCAGGATCATCGGTTTGCGTGGTTCAACATATCGTCCATTGATCGCTGGCGACAAAACGCGTGCATCAGCTTCCTGAAGGCCTCGTTGCACCGTTGTTTCTTTCAGGCGCGCGAGGAAGGTCTCATACAGAACACGGGTTGCTTCTGCTTCGCGTTCGGTTTGCTGGAGCTCGACGAGGTCCTGGGTCTTGCGCTCAATCTCTTCCTGTAGGTTCTGGAACGACGCCTCGAGAGACGTGGCTTGTGCGACCGCGCGCTGCGTGTCGTTTGCCTCCCGTTGAACCAGCAGTTCGAACCGATCGTCGAACAAGGTGCGGCTATCGCGGCTTCCGCTGATGATGTCGTTGTAGAGCCTTCTAAGCACTGGGTCGGAGAAGGCAGCCTGCATTGCATCGATATCGCCGCCAGTCTGCAACTCACGCAGGCTGTCCAATTGTGCTTCTGCGCCTTCCGCAGCGGCGCGCAGATCCGTCAGTCGATCTGACAGGTCGCTTGCTTGCTGGTTCAAGGCAGCAAGACCTTCGGGTGTAACAAGGCTCGACCCCGAGCGCAGTTCCTTGATCTCGTCCTCGCGCGACTTGAGCTCGACTTCGAGCTCTGTCACGCGCTCCGAGAGCCAAGTGACCGCGTTTTCAGTTGCTTCGAACTTCACCGCGATCTGATCTGCGATGTAGATGTCCGCAAGAGTGTTGGCCATCAGCACGGATTTTTGCGGCTCCGTCGTTTTGACAGAAACAGAGAACACAAACGTATTTCGCAGAAGACTTGCCGAGATGACCTCCATGACATTGTCGACGGTCTCATCGAAAATCTGACGTTCTGTCAGAGGGTCCTCTGCTGGCAGCTCAATCCCAAACCACCGATCAAGAAGTGTGGGTACAAATTCTTCGCCGTTGACGACGTCCACATCCAGCCAGTCGCCCAACATGAACTCAATTACTGATGGGGGCTCTGTCGATACAAGTGGATTGAACTCCGGGTCTTGCGTCAAAGACAAACGCTCAACCAATTGTTCACCAAGCTTACGTGATTTGATGACCTCGATCTCGGTGTTCAACGACGCATCGTCCGAAGACACACCTGAGATCACGCTTTCAATGTCAACGATCTGCGAACCCCGAACTTCGAGCGCGAGCGTGGTGGTCGCCGAGTACTTGGGTACCGCAACTGAAAACGCGTAATAGCCGCCGATGAAAACAGCAACGAGCGAGCACAGCAGGATAACCCACTTGCCACGCCACAACGTGCCGAAGAGTTCGAGAAGGTCGATTTCGTCGTCTTCGACCAAAGAACTTTGCTGGCTCCGTTCGGAGCGCGCGTATTCCTGCATCAAGTCAATCAATCCTGCCAGTTTGGTGTGCAGTCGGTCTTCTGACTATCGCCGTTTCCGGCAGGATGTCCAAGTCTAAACGCCCTTGCGTCCACACACGATGCAGAGAGTGCGCCACACGATCCATGCCTCCAGCAGGAAGCCTGAATTCCGGATATAGTAGAGGTCGGCCATTACCTTTCGGCGGGTTTCCTCCGGACCCTGGACATATCCAATTTCCGTTTGAGCCAGACCGCTAATCCCGGGGCGCACACGATGCCGCTCCTCATAGCCAGGCACTTCCATAAGAAACACTTGTGCGTGCGGCAAATAGTCTGGACGAGGGCCAATCAGGCTCATGTCGCCCTTTAATACGTTTATCACTTGCGGCAATTCGTCGATGCGTGACTTGCGCAGGATGCTTCCAAGCTTGGAGATGCGGTCTTTTTCAATCGGATCACTCGCGCCTCGGGAGATCTCGGGCACACACAGCATGGACCGAAACTTGTAGGCGACGAATGGCCGACAGTGGCGCCCCATGCGATCCTGTTTGTAGATCAGAGGTCCGGGATTGAACCAAGGGTTCAAAGCCAAGATAATAAGGCCTGCCAAGCATAGAACAGGGAGCAGCAGAATGCTGACGCCGATGTCAAACAGCCGCTTTCCAACCTTGAACGCAAACGAATTTTTTCTGCTCGTGGTTGCGTCCGTCGCAACACGATCATCTAGAATATCGAACACTGCAAACCCCCAACACCCGTGGCTGTGCAGAACCGCCACAAGCCACGGTTGAACCTATCTTTGACGGTGCCCTTGGGCAACCTCACCAAAACGTTTTTTTAAATTTTTTGTCTGGATTTCGACCTGTTAGATGAGAAAGAGAAATAGCTAAATAATTGTTTCAGTCCGAGCCCTGGGGGAAAATCACGTGGTTTCATATACATAGCAACTTCATCTCGAAGTGCGTAAAAATTAGGCGCATTGTGTCGAGTTTCAAAATGTGGAACAGAAATCCGTGCGTTCACTTTTGAACGCATTCATCTGTTTCCTGAAATTCGATATTCCGATTTGCTGGGCGGGCCATTTGCTTGCGATTCGAATTTCGAATCAAACTTGCTTCAAATTGTCTGGGCGAGTTAACAGTAGGTGTGTTTACGCAAATTAGATCGTCTAATTAACGTGCAGAACGCTGGATTCAGTCTTCTGGAGTAAATCTTGCCTTTCGTCGGGCACCGTATATGTGGTACGGACTAAATAATCCTGAGGTTGTTCGAAACGGAGCCGACGATGAAGAGTACCATTCTCGCAACAGCACTTGCTGTAGTCGCGTCTACAGCGGTCCATGCCCAAGGCACGGCTGCTCAAGCGCTTGAAATCGCCCGCGCTCAGGAAGCGTGTGGAGAGGGGCTGAACGGCCGCATCATTTCCGCGCGGTATCTTGAAGATGGTCGCATTGGAGTCCGGTGTGCATCGGGCGCGATCCTTCCAGCTACTGCAGCAGCGGGGGCGGGCGGCGCAGTTGCAACCAACTTCGTGCCGGCTCTTGGTGGTCTTTTCGCGGTTGTGCTCGGCGCAGCAGCGGTTGGTAACAACTCCAGCACGTCTGACACACAATAATCAAACTGACAGTTTGAATAGCGCGCCAGGCGAGAAGCCTCGGTGCGCTATTGGCATTGTGGCACACCGTGTCGAATAAGCTCGCTTCCTAAGAGCGTGATATAGCTCTGTGTCTCGTACCTCGCACGGGTCATGAACCAGCGTTGTATCGTCGGCGGGTAATGTGACGCGATCACGTCCGACCAATACTCGAAATACTCAGGCTGCAGCGGCTGACCATAGTAACTGGGGCCGTGGAACCCAAACCGGGTATTCGGATCGACGCAGATATCGCCCGCGCCAAGGTACATCGTGCACGACGAAAGGCAGATCCTTCCTCGAATCTCGACCCTGCGCTTGGCGGAAATGAGGCGGCTGATCTCATCGACACGTGTTCCGATAATGCCGCCTCGATCATTGCCGATGACAAGTGCTCCGGTGTTTGCGCTGACCGCCAAGGCGGTTGAAATCAATGAAGCCGCAAGAACAGCGGCAAGGCAAATCGGTTTGCGCAAACGACGTTGCGCATGCAATAGGACATGCATGTCAGACACCTTAGAGGTTTGAGTTTTTCACCAAGGCGTCCCCATCCGAGTCCGCCCACCACAGGCCCAGCAAATCAGCTTGGCGTTAAAAGGTTGTTGCTCTTGGGATTTGCGCTAAATGCCAATTACTCAAATTCAGACTAATTGGTCGGTCGGGCACTGCATTGAAATACGGACCCCCAAAGACGGGGAAGAAGGAGTATCGACGTGGTTTCGACCAGCGCTGAAAACTGGTTTGTCGCTCAACTCAAGCCGCAGGGTTTGCGCATGGCTGTTCAGAACCTGGATCGCCAAGGCTTTCAGCACTTCTGCCCCAAACGTTTGGAAACCACGGTCAAGCGCGGGAAGCCGGTCGCTGGTGAAAAGCCGCTTTTTCCCGGGTACCTTTTTATTCAATTCGACGCGAATGAGGTTGGTTGGACGGCGATCAACTCTACACGCGGGGTTGCGCGCCTGATCCTCGCTGACATTCGGAAACCAACGCCATTGCCCGCCACCTTCATGTCCGGTCTGATGGCGCGGTGCGATACGCTTGGGGTCGTCACCGCTCCGCCAGACCTTGAAGTGGGTGATACGATCCGGGTGCTCTCAGGCCCATTTGCAGAAGCCGTTGCTAAGATTGAACAGCTTACTGATGACGAGCGGATCCAAATACTGATGGACCTCATGGGGCAAGAAACACGAGTATCCGTTCCCAGTACCAAAGTTGAGAAGATTTAGATGCGTTGCACGTATGTCTCGCATACACTCTGCAAGGCATCGATGGTGGATGACTTTTTAGAAAAACATGGTATTTCTTCGCTGGTATCCTTGGAGGCGCAGCAGATGATTTCCGCAAAAATTGATCAATCCAAACTTCTTGGCTTCGACTTGGATGGCGATCCCTTATTTGATCTTGTCGTGCCGACGCAGCGTGCGACAGGCTCGTCGACAGCTGTCGGGCAGGTTAAGGTAGACGGCATTTCAAAACTTCCCGGCGATGCGAAGGCTGTCGGAACCGCAAAAACTGCTGGCTCGGCCAAGTTTGCCGGTTCGGCGAAGTTTGCGGGTTCGGCCAAGTTTGTCGGTGCGACTAAATTTGTTGGCGACGTAAAATTCTGAGAAGGTCGCCGATCTTCACACTTTTAAAACTGGCTGGTCCGTTGTCTTGAGTGAAGGCGGGCCCGCAGTCTTATTGCGTCGGGTGTAGGGGGCCATTCTCGGATGTTTGATCTCGCTAGTGAAAAACCTTTGCCGATTGAGCTCCGAATGGCCGAAAGCCTTCGGGAGCTGCAATCGGCTATCGACATCGACGACACTCTACCCAGCCTACTTCCCGTCGCCGAACACTTGGAGAATGCGGGCGCTTTGCAGCCCGAGGCATACAGCGCCTATTTCGCCCTCGTGCGATCAATTCAGGCTGAAGACATGGACGATGTTCCGCAGTTGGTCGAAGCTCTTGCGGCGAGCAGGCGACCTGAGAATGCCGGAATTTCGATCAGAATGCTCAACGCAAACCAGTTCGGTCGACCTGGGCTCAAGGTTGTCCGTGACCATTTTGCCTCGCCGTCTCTGACATTCACGCAGATGGGCGAAATTCCGACACGTGCGGAGCGTCGCATGACGCAAAGGCTGATCGATGCTTTGGCACTGATCAATACGATGGCTCCAAAAGCGTGGGCCGACGTGTCGCGCATAACTACCGAAATCATCGCGTCTTATGGGAGAACAAGGGGCTTCATGACCTTCGATGGCTGTAGCAGCCTCGAACGCTACGGGTCTATTCTGGTCAACATGAGACGCCGGCGGACACCGCTTGTTCTCGCCGAAACCCTCGTTCACGAGAGCGCACATTCCTTGCTCTTTGCCCTGAGCTGCAATGACCATCGCGTTCTGAATCCCCCGACGGAACTGCACAAGAGCCCGCTGCGGATCGACCCGAGACCGCTGGATGGAATTTACCATGCTGTCTTCGTGCTGGCTCGCATGCACGGGTTCCTGGCCGAAGTTGCACTGAACCCCAAAACCACCACCGCCATGCGGACCGAAGCTCTGAAGGTCGTAGAAGAACGCCGAAAGAATTTCGCCGATGGTCATGCGGTTCTTGCCGAACATGCGAAGTTGACGGAGATCGGAAAAGAGTTGCTGGACGACGCCTATCAACGCGTCGAGACCGCCACCCATGCGGTGAACCAGATACGCTGACGGATTATCCGCCCCGCAGAACACGCTGTAACTGAGCAAGAACAGCTTCTGACAGCCGCTCGCTTGGTTCAGCCACGCGGTGAACGTCGTTATCCACGTGAATGACCTCGACCTCACCGTAGAAGGGCGGTCCTGAGATCGCGAACTCATCAGTCTGCACAACAACGATCAGCGCCTCGATTTCCGGGTCGCGCAGAAATACACTGCACCTGTCTCGAAGGCCGCTCATATGAGCGAGGTGCATCGGGTTTCCGCGCGAATCCAAGGATATGTCATGCGACGTCACAGCGGCTTTGACGTTGTCCGCCGCAAGAGCGCCTAAGCGTTTGCGCGCAGCCTCCATCGCGTTCTGCCCGCCGACAAAGCACTCGATTGGAATGAGTCCTCTGCTGCCTTCTGGGAACATTGCATCAAAGTTTGATCGTGCTGTGTTCCCACCGACCTGAGGTTGGAAATTGATCTCTGTGATCGCTGCTCCGGTTTCATACCACGGTTTTGTGGGATCGGTGGAAATCAGGTCTGCACCGACGCTTTCCAGGCGGAACAGTTTGGCCAGTCGCTCGACCAGAGCTTTGTTTTCCGGATGGACTGTGTCCGTCACGATTTCATTGTGGGCGGCAAAGTCCAGGACGTTCTTGTTCCGCAAGAAGACGACTTTGTCCGGCTCCAACACATCATCGGGACCAAAACCTTGCTCTGCAAGGCATTGAAACGCCACATCATCAAATGGCAGAGGTCTGGTCTGCAGGTGTTTGGCTTTCTTCCAATGCTTCTGGTTTGACTGTTCGACCAGCGTCCGGATCGAGCTTTCGCCATCTCCGACAACGGCTGCCGGAAGCCGGGAGTAGGCAAACACGAATTTGCCCTTGAAGGTCACCAATCTGTGGCAATGCCCAGGGATTTCGCTTTGTACCAAGATATTCGGGGACAGTATGCGGGCTTGCTCATAAGCCGCTCGAACCTCCTCTTCATTCGAAAGCTCCAGGAAGACGCCTTCGCTGCGATCCAGATCCGCTGGCTTCAGCACAACCGGAAACCCAATCTCACGCGCACGCACGACGGCGTCTTCGACGTCCCGAACAGACCGTGTTTCAGGGACGGGCACACCGATGCTTTTGAACCAAGCCTCTGAGACGTCTTTGCGTTTCGAGGTATTGGCGCCAAGGGCCGAGTCTGCATCCGTCGCGCTTTTATTGATGATGCGGCCGTGAATGCCGAAGCCCAGTTGGTAGGTGCCGTGACCCAGATGGGTGATCGGAATTCCGCGGTTGAAGGCTTCGTTCAAAATGTGCTTCGTCGACAAGCCGCGTCCCAGCTTAGGTCGCAATGGGATAACAAAATTCTCGGCAAGCGCATCGGCTGATGCCTTGAAGGCCTTTCGGTCAGGTGTTTGGGCAGAGAAGATCGACATCAATCTTAGGCTGTTTGCATAAGCTGCTGCGATGTGCGTCCTGTCAAAGTTCTCGATCGCGGGTGCATTGAATTGCAGCCTGTAGGCTGACTGTGTCCCGTGCAGCCTTAGGACAGAGTGGATCTTCTCTTGCGCGAATGCGGGCAGGCCAATTTCCTGCAGCAGGCTCCGCGCAAGCGCGAACCCGCATTGCAGGAAATCAATGATGTACGCGGGAAGGTCCGGCGGTTCGAGAAAGCCAAGTGGCGGTATGCCATCGGAGGACAACTCAAAGACCTCTGACAACGCGTCATGGGCCGCTGCTGTCGAGAATTGGCTTAAGCCGTCCAGAATGATCGAGATGCCGATGGAGGGTTGCCCCATGCCGAAGGCGTAGCCCAAGGGAAGTTTCGAAACGCTGATCTTGAACTGCCCGGCCATACATTTTCACAACACGTCTGCTTGAATGCGCTCAACTTGAGGCAAACTTTGCAGGATTGAAAGCAACTTGATCAGGCGGGCGAGCAGCACTGCCCCTCGTTTCAAAGGCCAGCCGTCGATCATCATTCAATCGCGCCGACCGGGTTGGTTGACCCTTGAGGCGGTTCAAGGTCGCGCAATCTCAATCCGGATACAGGCTTAACGAAAGATCAAATAAAACGCTTAGGTTTGCCCTGCGCTGTCCTTGGGGTTTCCCGCTAAAGGACCTGCGGCCGAAGGCCGTTCCTCACTCTGACCGCTCATTTTAGCAATCAGGGTGTAACTCATGAAAAACGAATTTGGCGCGCAACGCGTGTTGCGCAAAGTGCTTTCTGCTGCCATCGCAACCGTACTTCTTTGGACAACAGCAACGACTGTACCGGGGCACGGTTATGAGACAGCGCGTTGCGCTGATCATGCCGCCATTTTGAACCCTTTGGCGGCGTCGGTTTCAAGAGCCTTCTGTTCGGCCCTGATCTGATCGGGCGTTTTGTAGCCGTGCCGTTCCCGCAGCCATGATGCGTTGTATCGCGCGGCGAAGGCGGCCAAAGCATGCCTGAGCTCTTCGACGGTCGCAAAATGGCGGACCCAGAGCAGCTGCTCCTTGAGGGTGCGTATGGCCCGTTCGGCCACCCCATTGCCCTCGGGCTGGCGCACGAAAGCCGGTGAACTGGTGATCCCGAAGCATTTGATCTCGCTCTGGAAGTCTTCTGACATGTAGTTCGATCCGTGGTCGTGCCGCAGGATCAGGCCGAGGGCCGTATCCGGCCCGATACAGCCGAAGTGCCGGGTGACGCCCTGACGGATCGGTTCCAGCGCCTCCCACCGGCTGGCACTTGAAGACGCATGGGTGCCGACGAACTCGCCCGAGCAATGATCCACCGCGATGAACACGTAGGCCCGTCCCTCCCCGATGGTGACCGTCTGGGTCATGTCCGTGCCCCAGACCTGATCGACCCGCTCAGTGACGATCGTCCCGTCATGGGGATGCGCATCTCGCTGGACGGGTCGCTGAGGTGCCAGAAGGTTGTTCTCCTTCATGACCCGCCGTACCCGACGGGGGGCGGTACAGACGCCCCGATGCCGAAGCCGCGCCCATATCTTCCGGTAACCTTCCCCGGAAAACGGCGAGGCTTCGATGATGGCCTCGATATGCTCCAGAAGCGCGCTGTCGCTGCAGGCTCCCTCCGGACCACGACGACGTGGGGGCCGCGCCTCATTGGCGGCATTGCCCGTAACACGATGCCGGTACACCGTCGCCCGGGGGACGCCCCAGATGTTGCAGACACGCGTCGTCCCGTAGCGCCGGTGCGTGGAGATCGAGTGCGCCTGGCTCATGTCCTCGACCTCCGCCGGGCCAAAGGGCGGCCGCCCTCCAGCTTGTCGATCTTCGCGTACAGCAACTCGTTGGCCATGGTGATCTCGCCCACCTTGGCCTGCAGCCGCGCAATCTCGTCGTCACGCTCATCGCGCTCGCGTTCCTTCAGCGCACTCTCGGCCGCCATGAGCACCCGGTCTCGCCATTCGGACAGCCGGTGAACCGGAACGTTCAGGTCCCGCGACACCGCCTCCAAGCTCTCACCCCGCATGAGCCGCTGAACCGCCACGAGTTTGCGCTTCGCCGAAAGGCGCCTGGCAGGACCGGCCACGGCCCCGCCGTTGCCAGCGTAATGGGCGCGCGCCGACGGGGCCGTGGCCTCCGTCGCACCTGAGGTGTCGTCGATCTTCTTGTCCATGCTCTACTCCCCTTTCCTGAGAGAAATAGCGATCCGAACTGTCTCAAGAAACCGTGCCCCAGCCCAACAACAGCAACGACATTTGCCGCCGCACAATCCGGCGCATTCATCGTCCGAAATGATCGTGGTGGCGTCGTCGGCGACCGCGTTGACGAAATCCGCCTCTTGAAGAAGTCCGGTCAGCGCGTCGAAATCCGCGGCAATATCTGTCTGTCTTCCTGCACCATGTATCTTGGCGCTGGGGATGTATGTGTCGACCCTGACACCCGTTTCGGCTTTCACGGGCCAAGCTACTACGGCCAGCCGCTTGCTCCTGAATTCTTCGACTACTGGTCGGAAGTCATCGCCGACTATTACCCGAAACCTGTACGCGTCTGGTTCATGGAAACGGCACGTCATCGGATCAACGGGTACTACACTGTGAAAGGTGCGGAACTGATCCGTCTTGGCATGCGGGCGTGCTGACAGCACTGGGACATGGGAAAATACTCCTTGGTTTGCTGGGCATCGCACAATGGATGGTGCGATTGAAGTCTCCTCAGGTAATGAGAAGGAGCTTTCTTTCCCTGCATGGTGAGCGTGTATATGAATGTTCCGTTAATGAGGTTTGCTGCGTAACGTGAGGTGTTGCCCATGGTTGCGATCGCTTGACGACTTGTGTTTTACACGCGCAAAATTTAGCCGCGCAGCGCGGGGGCGCTTGCACATCGGTAGGTGATTGCCCGGTCGGCTTTTTTGCGAAAAATTCCATGGCGCGGTTCTCCGGTGCCGCTAAACTAAGATACCCTGCTGCACTCTTTAGGGTCTCAAGAGCGCGACTTAGTGCGGCGGGCTAACCTTTTTGGGAGCGAGCTTTGATGCCAAGATTGCATGACATGTTTGTTTCGGTGAAAATCAAAATCCGTGTGTTCGGGGCGGCTTGTGCGTCTGTACTGATGTGCGGTGCGGCATCTGCGGAATTTTTCACGGTCGGGATCGTACCCCAATTCGAGCCTCGAAAACTTGCGGAAATCTGGGCTCCCATTCTGTCTGAACTGAAAGAGCGAACGGGCCACAGCTTTGTAATGGTGGGCTCGCCTTCAATCTCCGAATTCGAAAAAAGCTTCATTCGGGGCGAATATGATTTCGCTTACATGAACCCCTACCATTTCCTCCCACATTTCCCAAGTAAGGCGCTGATTTCGCTGTCCTGACCATTATATTTCCTATATAAAACATGGTGTTGAAGGCTGCGAGGGGCGCGTTTTATGGATCACCCAGAGGGTGCGGGCTTGCAACG
>JAUHVK010000010.1 GCA_030425145.1 Alphaproteobacteria bacterium
TAATTACTTGAGATAATGCACAATACAGGGTTGACCGGATCTAAAGAAATCGCAAGGGCAAGTTGTTTTGACGCGAAATGGCGTCAATTTCCGCTCATGGATTGCATCATCGCCGCCATGAAGCCCGACTCATCCATCCGATCCATCATGATTCCCGTAAGGCCGCATTCCTGATTCACGGAAACCGAGAAATCCTCGGAAATTCCCTCGGGCAGGAAAGTGGCGTCGTCTCCCATCGAGTCGAGATCCATATCGGCCATCTGGGGGACGAAGGCTTCCATATCGTCGAGCATCTTATCTACGGCGGTGACGCTTGAAGCGGCGGTGAACCTGTCCAAGAGGCAGGCCCCCGCATCGCGGTAAGATGCGTCCCAAGTGGTATCAGGAATAGCCTCGCGCATGGGAGTTGCGTTGCCGCCATCGCGTTCGACCATTCGGATCATCGCGTCGAACATTGCATCGGTCATGCGTTCGGAAATCACCTCGAGCCGCTCTAACTGGGTTTCGGCTATGGCGGCGGCGGGGCAAGTGGCAAACAGAATGGCTATAAAAAGGTGTTTCATGAAATGCTTTCAAAACAAAAAAACGGGTACAGCCGAAACTGTACCCGTAGTCATCATGCCTTGAAAGACTGTGCCCGAATTATTCGGCGGCGACGGCCTTTGGATCGGCGAGACTAACGATGTCCATCATGATGGCGTTCAGTTCGAAATCCTTGGGCGTGTAGACCTTGGCGACGCCCATGGCGCGCAGGCGCTTGGCATCGTCATCAGGGATGATGCCGCCCACGATAACCGGGATGTGGCCCAGACCCGCCTCGCGCATCTTGGTCATCATGTCCTCGACCAGCGGGATATGGCTGCCCGACAGGATCGAGAGCCCAACGACGTGGACTTCGTTATCGCGGGCGGCGGCAACGATCTGGTCAGGTGTGAGGCGGATGCCTTCGTAGTCGATGTCCATGCCGCAATCGCGGGCGCGGAAAGCGATCTGTTCAGCACCGTTGGAGTGGCCGTCGAGGCCGGGTTTGCCAACAAGGAACTTGAGGCGACGGCCCAGGCGGTCACTGACCGCGTTGACCGCTTCGCGGATGTCGTCCAGCCCTTCGGTCTTGTTGGAGACGGACTTCGACACGCCGGTCGGGCCACGGTATTCGCCGTATACGCCGCGCATCTCGCCAGCCCATTCGCCAGTGGTGACACCGGCCTTGGCGCAGGCGATGGAGGCGGGCATGACGTTTGCGCCTTCCTTGGCGGCGGCGCGCAGATCGGCGAGGGCCTTTTGCACAGCGTCGCTGTCACGCTCGGCGCGCCACGCGTTGAGGCGGTTGATCTGCTCCTGTTCAACCGCCGGGTCGACCACCATGATGCCGCCGTCTTCGGTCTGGAGCGGGGAGGGTTCGCCCTCGACCCATTTGTTCACGCCGACGACGATGGTCTCGTTGCGTTCGATCTTGTTCAGGCGGTCGGCGTTGGAATCGACCAGACGACCCTTCATGTATTCGATGGAGCCGATTGCGCCGCCCATGGAGTCGAGGTTTGCCAGTTCGGCGCGGGCGCCTTCCTTGAGCTTCTCGACCTTGGCATCGACTGCGGGGTTGCCGTCGAAGAGGTCGTCGAATTCCAGAAGATCGGTTTCATAGGCGAGGATCTGCTGCATCCGCATGGACCATTGCTGGTCCCACGGGCGGGGCAGGCCAAGTGCCTCGTTCCACGCGGGAAGCTGCACGGCGCGGGCGCGGGCTTTCTTGGAGAGCGTCACGGCCAGCATCTCGATCAGGATGCGGTAGACGTTGTTTTCCGGCTGCTGTTCGGTGAGGCCCAGCGAGTTCACCTGTACGCCATAGCGGAAGCGGCGGTATTTGGGGTCGGTCACGCCGTAGCGCTGTTCGAGGATCTCGTCCCACAGGTCTACGAAGGCGCGCATTTTGCACATCTCGGTGACGAAGCGGATGCCTGCGTTCACGAAGAAGGAAATCCGGCCGCAGAGCGCGGGGAAATCTTCCGCCGGGACGCGGGGCTTCAGTTCGTCGAGAACGGCGATGGCGGTGGCCAAAGCGAAGGACAGTTCCTGTTCCGGTGTCGCGCCGGCCTCTTGCAGGTGGTAGGAACACACGTTCATCGGGTTCCACTTGGGAATGTGTGTGTAACAGTACTCTGCCACGTCCCCGATCATTTTTAGCGATGGTTTCGGCGGGCAGATATAGGTGCCGCGCGAGAGGTATTCCTTGATCAGATCGTTCTGAACGGTGCCTTGCAGCTTGGACACGTCCGCGCCCTGTTCTTCGGCCACGGCGACGTAGAGCGCGAGAAGCCACGGGGCGGTCGCGTTGATAGTCATGGACGTGTTCATCTGTTCCAGCGGGATCTGGTCGAAGAGTGTGCGCATGTCACCGAGATGGCTGACCGGCACCCCCACCTTGCCGACCTCACCGCGTGCGAGGACGTGATCGCTGTCATAACCCGTCTGCGTGGGCAGGTCGAAGGCGACGGAAAGGCCGGTTTGCCCCTTGGACAGGTTGGAACGGTAGAGCGCGTTTGACGCCTTGGCGGTCGAGTGTCCCGCATAGGTGCGGATGAGCCAGGGGCGGTCACGGGTGGGTGTCTGTGCGTCTGTCATGTCGGCTCCGTCAGGCGGGATTCGGGTGTGTAATCTTGTTGCGTGATGCGATGCATACGCGAAACTTTATGTCGCTGTCAATTCGCCGCGCTGCGGCGATGGATGTGTTGCTGCGCGACAGCATATGTCAGATCGCGTCATCAAGAAAAGGCAGACAGTTGTCGCATCCGAAGTCGGCTTTGCCATCTCGGTGCTCTTTGTCATTTACGCAGGCGGACTTCATTGCAAGAGTGTCGCCATGACCTCGCAGGTGACGCTACCGCTTTGGGCTTTTGTTCTTATCCTTCTGTTCGCGGCAGTCACGTTCGCGTCCCACTTTCTGTTCCCGTCTGTCCGTTGGTTCTTTCGCCGCCGGATGGAGCGTGCCGTCAAACGACTGAACGCACGACTGGAGCGGCCTATCCAGCCGTTCAAGCTCTTGCGTCGCCAAGACATGATTCAGCGGTTGATCTACGATCCCGAAATCACTCAGGCGATTGTGGATCATGCAAAGGAAGAGGGTGTTCGAGAGGACGTGGCCTTTGAACGGGCACGCCGTTACGCGCGGGAAATTGTGCCGTCCTTTTCGGCATGGGCCTATTTCAGTTTTGCCATTCGCGCGGCGCGGTTTTTGAGCAACGCGCTCTACCGTGTTCGGATGGTGCATCAGGATGCCCGACTGGCCGACGTCGATCCGGAAGCGACGGTGGTGTTCGTAATGAACCATCGGTCGAACATGGACTATGTGTTGGTGACATACCTTGCCGCAGATCGGTCTGCCCTGTCTTACGCGGTGGGTGAATGGGCGCGGGTCTGGCCCTTGTCGCGGCTCATCCGGGCGATGGGGGCTTATTTCATCCGCCGTAAGTCGCGCAATGATCTCTATCGTAAGGTGCTGTCGAAATATGTGCAGCAGGCGACCGGGGCAGGGGTGACACAGGCGGTGTTCCCGGAAGGCGGGCTGAGCCTTGATGGCAGTCTGGCCGAGGCGAAAGTCGGAATCCTGAAATACATCCTCGAAGGCGCAGAAAGCGCGAAGCGGGATGTGGTGTTTGTACCCGTGGCGCTGAATTACGACAGAGTTCTGGAGGATACCATCCTTCTACGCGCGCAGGCGGAGGGCCAGCGGAAGTTTCGCGCGCGCATCAGCGTGGTGTTCCGCGCCGTACTCCGACAGCTTTGGCTGCGTGTGACCGGGCGGTTCCATAGGTTTGGATATGCCGCGGTGAGTTTCGGCAAGCCTTTGGTGCTGAGCGACTTAGCCAATGGTACGGTTGATGCCGAAGCGTTGTCACACGCAATCATGAAGCGCATCGCATTGGCGGTACCGATTCTGCCCGTGCCATTGATCGCAACGATCCTGTTGCGCGACGGAGCGATGACACGCGCCGCGCTGGAAATTGCGTTCGCGGCAGCCTTGAAGCAACTGGAAGACGCGCAACTGCATCTTCCCCGGAATAGTCGGGATTACGCGGTCGAGGTCGGGCTGCGAAACCTGTTCGAAAGAAAGATCGTCGTGGAAGAGGATGACGAACTGGTGATCCCTGAAGAAAAGAAACCGCTGGCAGAGTTTTATGCCAATTCGATCAAGCACCTGCTGTAAAAGAGTGCTGCGTGTGCGAAGGATTTTCTGCGTTCGCTCGGTCATAAAGTTACAAAATTAGCCGAAATCTTGTTGCATAATTTCAAAGGGGGTCATATCTCAGGGTCAGACGCCGCGATTCTGCATTGCGGCACGACAAAGCATATTTCTAGGAGGCTCGGATGGCATTGGATCAGCAGACCGGCATCGCAGCGTATGACGCGCCAGAAAAAGACTTGTACGAGATCGGCGAAATGCCCCCGCTTGGCTATGTGCCGAAGAAGATGTACGCATGGGCGATCCGTCGCGAGCGTCACGGTGAGCCGGAAACCGCGTTCCAGGTCGAAGTCGTAGATACTTGGGAGATCGACAGTCACGAAGTGCTGGTTCTCGTGATGGCGGCCGGTGTGAACTATAACGGTGTCTGGGCCGGCCTCGGTCAGCCGATAAGCCCGTTTGACGGTCACAAGCAACCTTATCACATCGCGGGTTCCGACGCTTCGGGCATCGTCTGGAAAGTCGGTGACAAGGTGAAGCGCTGGAAGGTTGGCGACGAAGTGGTGATCCACTGCAACCAGGATGACGGCGACGACGAAGAGTGCAACGGCGGCGACCCGATGTTCAGCCCGACGCAGCGTATCTGGGGTTATGAAACCCATGACGGATCGTTCGCGCAGTTCACCCGCGTTCAGGCGCAGCAGCTGATGCCGCGTCCGAAGCACCTCACCTGGGAAGAAAGCGCTTGTTACACGCTGACGCTTGCCACTGCTTACCGGATGCTCTTCGGTCACCAGCCGCACGAACTGCGTCCGGGTCAGAACGTTCTGGTCTGGGGTGCGTCGGGTGGTCTGGGGTCCTATGCGATCCAGTTGGCCAACACGGCGGGTGCAAATGCGATCGGCGTGATCTCGGACGAAGACAAGCGTGACTTCGTGATGTCGATGGGTGCCAAGGGCGTCATCAACCGCAAGGATTTCAAATGCTGGGGTCAGCTGCCCACGGTGAATACTCCGGAATACAAGGAGTGGTTCAACGAGGCGCGCAAGTTCGGCAAGGCGATCTGGGACATCACCGGCAAGGGTGTGAACGTCGACATGGTGTTCGAACATCCGGGTGAGTCGACCTTCCCGGTCTCGACACTGGTCTGCAAGAAGGGCGGTATGGTCGTGATCTGCGCGGGCACCACCGGGTTCAACTGTACCTTCGACGTGCGCTACATGTGGATGCACCAGAAGCGTCTTCAGGGTTCGCACTTCGCACATCTCAAGCAGGCGGCTTCGGCAAACCAGCTGATGGTGGAGCGTCGTCTGGATCCGTGCATGTCGGAAGTGTTCCCGTGGAACGAGATCCCGCAAGCGCATACCAAGATGCTGCGCAACGAGCATAAGCCGGGCAACATGGCTGTGCTGGTACAGGCGCCCAAGACCGGTCTGCGGACGTTTGAGGACGCATTGGCGGCAAAGTCGTAACGAAACGCTAACTTATTGACGCTAAAGAAGACCCGCGTGCGAGCAAGCACGCGGGTCTTTGCGTTTGGAGCGTGTATTCAAGTGGAATTGAGCCGGTTTTGCCTCGCCAGAATTGGGGAGTTGGAAACAGGGAGTTTGCCCGGTTTTGCATGCATGCTAAAGTTGTATTAACCTTCTGTTAACCATTTTTAGGTGACGTTTCTATGGGACATGAATGGATCATTGATGTGTTGACCGACCTCAAGACATTCGCTGTTGCGAATGATCTGGATGCGCTGGCGGCCAAGCTTGACGATACTCAATTGGTTGCAGAGGCGGAGATCGGGGTGCGCGGGAAAGGGATGGGCCGTGGGCTTCTTGGAACGAGTGCCTCAATTGGACGATGTGATCGCGCGTCTGGAATGCGCCGCACGTCTTGAAGAGCTACAATCGATAATTGAAACACTTCGCGACCATTACGCCGTCGACGACATGGTTTATCACTGGGTCTCGAGCACCGGAGAACAATACGGGTGTGGCACCTATGATCCGAATTGGGTCACCCGGTATCTGGAAAGGGGCTACCTGCGCATCGATCCGGTGGTGATCGGGTGCTACCAGCGGTTTCACCCCGTTGATTGGAAGCGGCTGGACTGGTCCGGCAAAGCTGCGCGTGCCTTCATGCAGGATGCGTCGGAACACGGGGTCGGAAATCAGGGGTATTCTATCCCGATCCGGGGGCCAAATGGGCAGTTTGCCTTGTTTACCGTCAGCCATACCTGCGACGATGATGAATGGGAGAGCTTCACCGAGTTGAACCGGCGCGACCTGATCCTGCTCGCGCATTACTTCAACCAGACCGCGCTTAATCTCGAGCCGGGGCGCAAACCGGAAGCAACGCAACCGCTGTCTCCGCGTGAGGTCGAGACGATGACGCTTCTGGCGGTCGGTTATAGTCGGGCGCAGGTCGCCGAGACGCTTTCGATTTCGGAGCATACCTTGCGGGTCTACATCGAAAGCGCCCGGTTCAAGTTGGGGGCATTGAACACGACCCACGCCGTGGCGCGGGCGATGGCGCGTGGGCAGATCGTCGTCTGAGCTGCGAAGCACCGATGCAATTTGCGCCTGACGCAACGCACGGGGGCGCAAGACACCGTTAATCTTTGAACACGAGCGTGTCCGCCGGAAACGGAGGGCTTGTTCATGATTCGATATCTCTACGGGGATCAACTGGCGAAATACCCGCGCCTTGCGCGGACGATGTTCGAAGACCGCGCGGACCAGTTCAAAACGCGGCTTGAATGGGAGGTTGAGGTCGGCGCGGACGGGCAGGAGCGCGATGAGTACGACGACCTCAACCCGCTTTACGTGATCTGGGAAACCGCGATGGGGGCGCATGGCGGGTCAATGCGCTTTCTGCCGACAACCGGGCGCACCATGGTCAACGAGCATTTTCTGGACCTGACCAATGGAGTGGCGTTCCAGAGCCCGTTCATCTGGGAATGCACGCGGTTTTGCCTGTCGCGCAACGCTGAACCGGGCACGGCGGCAGCCTTGATGCTGGCCGGGGGCGAGATCATGCAAGGCTTTGGGATCAAACATTTTGTCGGCGTTTTCGATGCCCGCATGGTGCGGATTTACAACCGGATCGGAGCTGCGCCGGAGGTTCTTGGCACGCAAGGCGAGGGACGACAGGCGATCAGCGTCGGGCTGTGGGAATTCAGTGAGGCAGCGCAAAAGCGGGTGTCGCGGGTGGCTGGCATTCCGCTGCAGGCGTCACGCGGCTGGTTCGAGGCGTCCTTTGGTGACGTGGTGCCGCAACAGGACGTTAGCGCGGCCTGACGCTGGTGCCTCCAGCGCGGGCGCTATAGGGTCCGCGCATGACCTTGCCCGCACTTACATATTCCGAAGATCAGGCCGCTGCACATGACGCGGTGACCGAGATGCTGCGCGAGGCAGGCATCGACCTTGATGACGGTTTTTTGCTGCCACCGCGCGACGGCAATGCCAAGATCATGGCAATTAGCGGCAAGGCAGGATCAGGAAAAACCTTGCTTCTGGCCGAGCTGTGCAAGTCCTTGCAGGCGGCCGGGGTCGAGGTTGTCTCGGGCGACTATGAGGGCCGCCGTCGCAAGGATCGTCGGACGCTGGCGGTTTTGGCGCCGACGAACAAAGCGGCGTTTGTGCTGCGGATGCGGGGTGTGCCTGCAACCACCATCCACCGCATTCTCTATACCCCGGTTTATGATCCCGAATACGAACGCATCGCCGAGTGGCTGATGGGCAATGGCGATCAGCCCGAGATCGAAGGGCTGACCGAGGAGGCACTTGCACGGGCGCAGATGTCTTACGAGTCGCACAAGTCGATTCCGGCGGCATTGGCGGCGGCAGGCTTGCGCGGGTCTGATTTCATCACCGGCTGGAAGCGGCGCGAAGATCCGTTGGATATCGGGTTCGTCGATGAGGCCTCGATGCTGGATGAGCGGCAAGTCGAGGACCTGCGGGAGATTTTCCCGAACCTGCTGCTCTTCGGCGATCCGGCGCAGCTGGCCCCAGTAAACCAGTCGGGCAAGATGGTCTTCGACACTCTGGCTCCGAGCCAGGTTCTGAACCTGAACCGGATCCACCGACAGGACGCGGACAACCCCATTCTGGATCTGGCTCATGCCTTGGCTGATCCGGACCTGAGTTTCGACGGGTTCGAACGCATGGTAGAGGACATCGCACGCCGCGATGATCGTGTGGTTCTAGGCCAGCGGGTCGAGGTCGATCTGATGGCGCGGTCTCCGGTTTTGGTCTGGCGCAACGCGACTCGCATCCGGCTGATCAATGCATTCCGGTCGGTTTACGGCGCGCCGGAGGATTCTTTGCTCGAAGGTGAGCCGCTGATCTGTGACGGCATTGAACTGCCGCTCAAGCATCGCAAGAAACGTCTGGACCTCGAAGCCCGGGGCCTGATCAAGGGTGCTCAGGTCATTTACCTTGGACCGGGGCGGAAACCGGGGTTTTCGCGACTGCACGTGATCGGGGCCGAAGACCCACAGGTTTCGGCGGCGTCGATTGTGAAGATCGAAAAGCCGGACGAGGAAGAGCCGTTCATCCCCTTCGCCGCCCGCATGGGAGCCGCCTTCCTGCACGGGGCTGCGGTGACGATCCACAAGGCACAAGGCTCGCAATGGGACGAGGTGCAGGTCTTTGCGCCTGATCTCTACGCCGCTGCCCGCATGGGGCGTAGCGAGGCCGGACAGCCTTTGTGGAAACGTCTGGCCTATGTGGCGATCACGCGGGCGCAGACGCGGCTGCATTGGGTGGTGCGCGCCCGGTTGTCAAAGCCGAGCGGGCCGTTGCAGGTGGATGATCTGAGGGCCGCCCCTGCGGCCCCCTTGGCGCTGGCAGTCGAAGCCGATTTCTAGAGCTTGACGATCTGCTTGCCGGTGTTGCCGCCTTTGAGCATGGCGATGAAGGCGTCCGGAGCGTTCTCCAGCCCTTCGGCCACGTCTTCGAGATAGGCAATCTCATCCGCGGCGACCTTGGGGCCGACATCCTTGAGGAAGGCTGGGTACTGGTCCCAGTGGTCGAAAATGATGAAGCCGGACACTTGCAAGCGTTTGACGAGGATGCTGCGCCACATGGCTGGAAGCTGGTTCTCGGGTGCGATGTTCGACCCGCCATACCATGCGATCATGCCGCAGACCGGGATGCGCCCGTGAACGTTCATCAAAGGCATTACGGCCTCAAGCACCTGACCGGCGACGTTTTCCCAATAGATGTCGACGCCATCGGGTGCGACCTCGGCAATCGCTTTGCGCAGGGAGGCGGCGTCAGCATGGGCGCGATGGTCGATGGCGGCGTCAAAGCCGAAGGTTTCGGTGGCAAGGCGGCATTTCTCAGCACCACCGGCAATGGCGATGGTCCGCAGGCCCATCTTTTTCGCCAATTGCCCGACCATTGAGCCAACAGGGCCAGTGGCCGCGCCGACAACCAGCGTTTCGCCGGCTTTTGGTTTGCCGAATTCGTTGAGGCCGACCCAGCCAGTCAGACCCGGCATTCCAAGAACGCCAAGGGCAGTGGAGGGAGGGAGCGCCGGGTCAAGTTTACGCACTTCGCTGCCCGGCAGACAGGCGTGGCTGGCCCATCCGGTCATGCCGGTCACTATGTCGCCTACGGCAAAACCGTCTGCGTTGCTGGCAAGTACGCGACCGACGCCTTGGCCGGTCATGGTGCCGCCCAGATCGACAGAAGGCGCATAGCTTTTCACATCATCCATGCGACCACGCATGTAGGGGTCGAGTGACAGATGTGTGACTTCGATCAGCACCTCGCCCCCGGTGGGAGTGGGCAGCGGGTCGGTTTCCAATTTGAAATCCTCGGGCACAGGCGCGCCTTTGGGGCGGCGTGCCAGAGTGATGCGGGACATCGTGTTGGACATGGATTTGCTTCCTCACGGTTAGGGGTTGCGCGATTTCGGTCGGATCATCAGTGTATCTGGAACGATAGGGCAGAAGGCAAGGGAGGGCTTGATGCACGGAATGATGATGAACCGACCATTGTCGGTGATCGAACTGCTGCGGTACGCAGCAGAAATTCACAGTGCAGGGGAAATCGTATCAGTCAGGACCGAGGGCGACCTGCATCGCCAGACCTATGCCGAGACCTTCAAACGCACTGCGCAACTGGCGCATGGGCTGGCGGCATTGGGGATTCAGCAAGGCGACCGCGTGGCGACATTGGCGTGGAACGGCTATCGCCATTTTGAGCTCTATTACGCGATTTCCGGCATGGGGGCCGTGTGCCACACGATCAACCCGCGCCTGTCGGCGGAACAGATGCTTTTCATCATCGGCCATGCCGAGGATCGGGTTCTGTTCGTTGACCTGACCTTTGTACCGATCCTTGAAGCGTTGAAGGATCATCTGCCTTCGGGATTGAAGCTGGTGGTGATGACGGATGCGGCGCATATGCCGACATCCTCGCTGGAACTGCATTGCTACGAAGATCTGATCGCGCCGCATCCGACGGAGTATGACTGGCCGGACCTGCCGGAAGATACGGCTGCCGGGCTGTGCTATACCTCGGGCACGACGGGCAATCCCAAGGGCTCGCTCTATACCCATCGGTCGACCGTGCTGCACGCGCTGTTCATCGCGGTGACGCTGCCGCGCTCGCTGCATGAAGGCGCAAGGCTCTTGCCGGTGGTGCCGATGTTCCATGTGAATTCATGGGGTATGCCGTATGCCGCGCCCATCGTCGGGGCGTCGCTGATCATGCCGGGGGGCAAGCTGGATGGTCCGTCGCTCTACGATCTGATGGAGAGCGAGAAGGTCACGGCAAGCTGGGGTGTGCCGACAGTCTGGCTGGGCCTGCGAGCCGAGATCGACAAACGCGGCAAACCGCCATCGGCGTTGGATCAGGTCGTGATCGGCGGGTCTGCTGCGCCGCGCAGCATGATCGAGTTCTTCGAGAAGATGGATATCGACGTCTGTCACGCCTGGGGCATGACCGAGATGAGCCCTGTGGGTACGACCGGTCAGTTGCCGAACACGATGGACGATGCCCCGTTCGCCGACCGCATGGCGCGTAAATCTCTGCAGGGGCGGCGGATCTTCGGGGTCGATCTCAAGATCGTCGGCGAAGACGGTCAGCGCCTGCCGCATGACGGCAAGGCGGTTGGAGAGCTTTATGTGCGCGGCAATGGGGTGATCTCGGGCTATTTCAAGAACGATGAGGCGACCGAGGCGGCGATTGATGCGGAAGGCTGGTTTGGCACCGGCGATGTGGCGAGTATTTCGCCTGATGGGTATCTAAGCATTCAGGATCGGTCCAAAGACCTGATCAAGTCGGGCGGTGAATGGATCAGTTCGATTGATCTGGAAAACGTCGCCATGGCGCATCCCGAGGTGGCGAATTGTGCGGTGATCGCGATTGCGCATCCGAAATGGGATGAGCGACCGGTGTTGGTGGTTGTGCCAAAGGACGGCTGTGAGCCAAAGCTTGAGGATATCCATGCGCTGATGGAGCCGCATTTCGCCAAGTGGCAATTGCCGGATGATCTGGTGTACGTCGATGCGCTGCCTCTGACGGCGACGGGTAAGGTGTCCAAACTGACCCTGCGCCAGCAGTTTGCCGGTTACGTGCTGCCGGATGTCCGCTGACATCTTGCGGCAGATGCCGCCCAGCCATTCCCGCTGGTACGAGATCGGTCAGGACCGGATCACCGCATTCGCTGATGTGACGGAGGACTGGCAGTTCATCCATCTCGATGAAGAGCGCATGGCCTCACAGGGTGGAACCATGGCGCATGGGTTTCTGACCCTGTCGATGCTGTCGGCCATGTCCTACGACGTGCAGCCGGAAATCCCCGGCATGGTGCAGGGTTTGAATTACGGGTTCGACCGCATCCGCTTTGTCAGCCCCGTGCGGGCCGGGCAGCGGATACGTGGGCGGTTCAGTGTTGCAGATTTGGTGGAAAAGCCGGGGCGCTATGATGTGACATGGGATGTCACGGTCGAGATCGACGGGGCTGAACGCCCCGCCCTTGTTGCCAAGTGGATCAATGTGTTTGAGGTCGAGGCTTAGACAGACGCCCGGATCGCGCGGATGTTCTCGCCGTAAGGGGCAGGGTTCTCGACCGAGCCGCCTTTGAACACGGCCGAGCCTGCGACCAGCACGTCTGCGCCCGCGGCGACGACCAGCGGTGCGGTGGTGGGATCAACGCCGCCGTCGATCTCGATATGCACTTCGCGGTCGCCGATCATCTCGCGCAGTTCGGTGACTTTCTGTACGCAGGAGTGGATGAATTTTTGGCCGCCGAAGCCGGGGTTCACGGTCATCACGCAGATCAGGTCCACGAGGTCGAGCAGGGGGGCTGCCGCTTCTGCCGGGGTGCCGGGGTTGAGGGCGAGGCCCGCTTTGGCACCAGTTGCACGGATGGCTTGAAGCGTACGGTGGATATGCGGACCGGCCTCAACATGGGCGGTAATGACATCGGCACCGGCATCGGCGAAGGCCTGAATGTAGGGATCGACCGGGGCGATCATCAGGTGCACGTCCATCACGGTTTTGATGTGCGGGCGGATCGCGGCGCAGGTGGAGGGGCCGAAGGTGATGTTGGGTACGAAATGGCCGTCCATGACATCGACGTGAATCCAGTCGGCACCCTGTGCTTCGACCGCCTGGATCTCGGCTCCGAAATCGGCGAAATCGGCAGAGAGGATGGACGGTGCGATTTTTACCGAACGGTCAAATTTCATGGCGGCAGCTCCTGATAGGTTGCGGAGGGCTTAGTACCCGGCGTCCCGGTCCACAAGGTGCAAGAACGGCTCACCCGCCTCACCACGGCGGATATTCTCTGCAATTGCACGCGAGGCGCTGGGCGCGCGGGTCTCGGAGGCGATATGTGGCGTGACCGTGACTTTGGGATGGGCCCAGAACGGATGGTCTTGCGGTAGCGGTTCGACACGGAACACGTCAAGCGTGGCGTGCGCGATGTGACCGCTGTCGAGCGCGGCCAGCAGCGCGTCGTCGTCGATCAGCGGACCGCGACCGGGGTTGATGATGAACGCGCCCTTGGGAAGCATCGCCAGCGTTTCGGTGTTGAGCGTGTTCTCAGTCGCCGGGGTACTGGGCAGGAGCAGGATGAGGATCTGCGACTGGCTCAGGACGGTGTGCAACCCGTCGGTTCCGGTGTGGCAGGTGATGCCGTCGATTTGTTTCTGGCTGCGGGCCCAGCCGCTGACCGGGAAACCGAGGCGGGCGATGGCCTGACCGCAGGCGCTTCCAAGCTCGCCCAGACCCAGGATGCCGACCGGACGGTCCGATGCCACGGGCGGCGCATCGGGTAACCATTTGTGATCGGGGTTCACGATATGCGCATCCATGCCGAGATGGTGGCGTAGCGTGTGACCGGCGACCCATTCGACCATGCCTTGGGTCAGCCCTTGGTCATCGACCATGCGTGCATAGGGCACCTTGAGTGTCGGGTTTCCGACCGCGTCCTCGACCCCGGCCCAGAGGTTCAGAACTGCCTTGAGTCGTGTGTAGGGCGTGAAGTCCTGTACGGGCGAGTTTGGTGCGTAGACGATGTAGTCCACTTCGGCGGGCGGATAGCCGGTCGCCAGCGTGTACTCCAAACCAATATCGTCAAGGGCTGCGCGCAAAGGGGCTTCGTATTGCGCCCAGCGTTTTTCGTGGGCGGCGAAGAGGACGTTGATCGGCATGGCTTACCTCGGTCGGTGGATATGAGCGCTCTGTACCAAGCCGAACGCGAGCATCAAGACTAACATGGCCGAACCGCCATAGCTGACCAGCGGCAATGGCACGCCGACAACTGGCGCAAGCCCCATGACCATCGACATGTTGACGGCAAAGAACAGGAAGAAGGTGACACCGATCCCGAGGATCAGAAGCGACGAATAGCGGTCGCGGTTCTGGAGTGCAGACACGATGCAGAAGACAAGGATCAGAACGTAGAGGAGCAGAAGGGAGATGCCGCCGATAAAGCCGAATTCCTCAGCCAGAGTGTTGAAGATAAAGTCGGTGTGTTTCTCTGGAAGGAAGTTCAGACGCGACTGCGTGCCTTGCATGAAACCGCGTCCGGTCCAGCCGCCAGACCCCATGGCGATCTTGGCCTGGGTGATGTGGTACCCCGCGCCGAGAGGGTCAGAGGAGGGGTCAAGGAAGGTGTCGATGCGGCGGAACTGGTAATCCTTGAGCAGTTGCCACTCGGTGCCTCGGCTGAGGAATACCGAATAAATACCGCCGATCCCTGCGGCGATCACGGTTGCAAAATAAGCCCAGTGGACACCCGCGAGGAACATCATCAGCCCGCCCCCGGCAACCAGCAGGATGGCGGTGCCGAGGTCCGGCTGCGTCAGGACAAGAAATGTCGGCAACAGGATGATGAACACCGGCACGAGCACCCAGAACGGGTGTGAGGTTTTCTTGATCGGGAGCCAGTCGTAATAGGCGGCCAGCACCATCACCATGGCGATCTTCATCAGTTCGGACGGTTGCAGACGCATGAAGCCGAGGTTGATCCAGCGCTGTGCGCCCATGCCGACGGTGCCGAAGAACTCGACCGCGACAAGCAGTGCGAGCGCGACGAGATAGGCCATCACCGACATGTTGCGCCAGAACCAGATCGGGACCATCGCGACGATGAACATCGCGGCAAGCCCCATGGCATAGCGTTTCAACTGAGGTTCCGCCCACGGGGTCATCGACCCTCCGGCCACGGAATAGAGCATCAACAGGCCGACACCTGCGATGGCTGTCAGAAGGATGACCAGTGGCCAATTGATGAACAGCATCTTGCGCCAACCGCTGGGGACGGTTTTGACGGTATATTCAAGATAACTCATGCGCGGCTCCGGCCATCCGGATCGTTTTCGCGCAGTACCTGTTGCAGGCGTTCCTGCTGGGTGCGGATGCGTTCACGGTCTTTGGACGGGTAAGCGGCGAGCGGCGGGTCTTCTCCGTAAAGCGCCTGGAGCGTAACATCGCGCGCGATCGGGGCTGCCGCTGCGGAACCGCCGCCGCCGTGTTCCACCACGACGGAGACCGCGATCTTTGGAGCCTCAAAGGGCGCGTAATTCACGAAGAGTGCGTGGTCGCGCCGCTTCCAGGGCAGGTCTTCGTTGCGGGTCACTCCGCGCGCGCGTTCCGCTGCCGTAATGTTGCGGACCTGACTGGTTCCCGTCTTGCCAGCCATGCGATTGGCTTCGTCGATGATCCGCGATCCATAGGCCGTGCCGCGCCGGTTGTTGGTCACTGCGAACATGGCACGGCGGATTTGGCGCAGATGGTTTTCGTTGAAACCCAGATCGGCGCTGGCCAGCTCGGGTGTCTCGGTTGCTCCGATCCTGCGAACAAGGCGGGGTATGACCTCTTTGCCGGTGGCAAGCCGCGCGGTCATCACGGCAAGTTGCAACGGCGAGCTGAGCACGAAACCCTGTCCGATCGACGCGTTGACCGTATCACCGATCACCCAATCGGACCCGCGTTCGCGCTCTTTCCATTCCTTGTTGGGCACAAGCCCTTCGGTCACGGCGGACATGCCGATGCCGAAGGCGTGCCCCAACCCAAGCCGCCGCGCGGTTTCCGCGATGCGTTCGATGCCGACTTTCAGCGCGAGGTCGTAGTAATAGACATCGCAGCTTTCGCGCAGGGATTGTTCCAGGTTCATGTGACCGTGGCCGGCCCGTTTCCAGCAGTGGAAGCGGCGGCCGCCGACTTCCATATGTCCGGGACACCAGACGGTTTCGTCGGGGGCAACCACGCCCGCGTCCAAGGCCGCCAGCACAGTGACCATCTTGAAGGTCGAGCCGGGTGGGTATGCGTCCTGCACAGTTTTCGATGCCAGCGGGCGGTGGTCGTTATCACGCAATTCGCCGAAATCGGCGACCGAGATCCCGCGCACGAATTTGTTGGGGTCGTAAGAGGGCGACGAGGCAATACCGAGGAGATCCCCGGTTCTGACATCCATGACGACCACGGACGCACTTTCTTCCCCAAGGCGTGCCTGAATGTAGCTTTGCAGCTTGCTGTCCACGGTCAGTTGCAGATCGGCGCCGGGGGTACCTTCGCGGCGGTCGAGTTCGCGCATGACGCGGCCAACGGCGTTGACTTCGACCCGTTTTGCGCCTGCTCGTCCGCGCAGTACTTCTTCGTGGCGGGCCTCAATGCCAACCTTGCCGATCTGGAACCGGGGGATGCGCAACACCGGATCAGGTGTCTCGTATCTGGACAGATCGCGTTCGCTGACCGGGCCGACATAGCCGACCACATGGGCGAAATCGCCTCGGCGCGGGTAGATGCGCGACAGGCCGACCTCCGGGGTGACGCCGGGCAGGGCGGGGGCGTTGACAGCGACGCGGCTGATGTCGTCCCATGTGACGCGTTCGGCTACTGTGACGGGTAGGAACGGGGCACTGCGCTGCATTTCCGTGAGCGCGCGGTTCAGTTCGTCTTCGTCAAGCTCCACCAAAGCGGAAAGGCGGGCGATGACATCATCGACATCTCCGGCATCTTCCTTGACCATCGTGATCCGGTACGAAGGTTCGTTGCCCGCGATGATCACGCCGTTGCGGTCGAAGACCTGACCGCGGGTTGGTGGGATCAGGCGGATGTTGATGCGGTTTTCTTCGGCCAGGAGGCGGAACTCGTCGGCCTGATCGACCTGCAGATGCTGCATGCGCAGCCCTAGCGCCCCGGCAAAAGCCAGTTGCACGCCACCCAGGAACAACCCGCGGCGCGAGATCTTGCGGACGCTTTCCGCAGTATCTTTTGGCGCTCGTCTCATTGTGTCCGCCCCAAGCGATCCATGTCCCCGGGTGCGGATCGGCGCACACCGAAGAGGAAATAGGACACGCCCACGACCGCCGGATAGGTGAGGATTGTCATTAGCACCTGAATAAAGCTCAGCATAAGCGTTCCGGGTGCAAGGATAAGGACCATCATCACCGTACGGTAGAGGATCGTGATCACAATCAGGGTACCTGCGAAGGTCAGCCATTCAAGGGCAAATGTGGTTTCCCGCTGGCGACGTTCCCGCGACTTGAGCCATTCGGCGGCACAGACCACCAGAACGGACCACAGTCCCGGCGCACGTTGAAGCATCAGGTCGGCCAGCAGCATTACGGCTGCGACAAGCAGGATGGGCACGTATTCCGGGCGGCGCACGGCCCACGCAAAGACCAGCGCGACCAGCACATCAGGGCTGGCCCATTGGCTTGGCGCTGAATTGAGCGGCAAGAGGTGGAAGAACAGGATCAGCAGCGCAAGCAGAACAAAAAGCAGGCGCATTCCCCAGATTTGCAGGACGCCGGAGTCCATTACTGACCGGTCTCGGCTGTGGTCGCGTCGGTCCCGCCGGGGGGCGTTTCGGGCAGGATCAGCGCCGACGGGTTGGACACGCGCCGCGCGCCGTGATCGCGCAGAACACGCAGGAACTCGAGCCGTTCGTAGTCGGCTGCGAGACGCGTGCGCAGGCGCCCGCCGGGGTCTTGGGCAACCTGTCCGATCAGCAAGCCCGGGGGGAACACGTCGCCGTCTCCTGAGGTGACGATGCGGTCGCCGGGGCGTACCTGATCGGGGTTTTCCAGAAAGTCGATCGGAGGGGCGGAGGTGTTGTCGCCGACGATCAGAGCGCGCTGGCCCGAGGGCTGGATCGTTGCCGGGATGCGGCTGGTGGCATCGGTGAGCATAATCACGCGGCTGGTGTTGGGACCGACGCCCGAGATGCGCCCGACAAGCCCGGTGCCGTCCATTGTTGCCCATCCATCAACAATCCCGTCGCGCGAGCCGACATTAATAAGAACGGATTGGCGGAAGGGCGAGCCGGAGTCAGCCAAAACCACACCTGTGATATAGGTCAGGCGCGGGTCGAGGCGGACATTGTTAAGATCCCGCAGCTTGGCGTTTTCCTGTTCAAGCTGAAGCGCGGCCTCTTTCCAGGCGGTCATCTGGCGCAATTCGCGGCGGAGTTCCTGGTTCTGTTCGTAAATGCGCTGATAGCTGCGGAAATCGCGAACGATGTTCACTGTGGCCGTGACCGGGGCCATCGCCCAGTCGAAGCTGGGCATTACAGTGTCGATCACAACCGCGCGGAATCGTTCGACCCGGGGGCTGTCGATCCGCCAGATGAAGAAGAGGCCGAGCAGGCACAGGATGACTACCGCCAGCAGCAGACGCCGAAGCGGGGTTGTGTAGTCTTCGCTGTTTGTGCCGTTCTTCGCCAAAACTTCCCTTTCCAAGCGCAACCCGAAAAGAGGACATCGGTTTTCGGATCAGGATGCGCGCACTCTTACCATAAACTGAGGCAAATGGGTCGTGAGATCAGCTGTCGTAGTCAATCGCGTGGCGCAGTTGTTTTTCGTATTCCAGCGCCTTGCCAGTGCCGAGGGCCACGCAGTTCAGGCTTTCATCTGCAATGGACACGGCAAGCCCGGTCTGTTCGCGGAGCGCCAGATCCAGATCACCCAACAGCGCGCCGCCGCCTGTGAGCATCACGCCGCGGTCGACGATGTCTGCCGCGAGGTCCGGCGGGGTGGCTTCGAGGGCGGTCATCACCGCCTCGCAGATTGCCTGCACGGGTTCGGACAGGGCTTCCGCCACCTGCGCTTGGCTGATCTCGGTTTCCTTGGGCACACCGTTGAGAAGGTCGCGGCCGCGGATCTGCATGGAGCTGCCACGTCCGTCGTCGGGCATACGGGCGGTGCCAATCGAGGTCTTGATGCGCTCGGCAGTCGATTCGCCCACAAGCAGGTTCTGCTGACGGCGCAGGTAGTTGATGATGGCTTCGTCCATGCGGTCGCCACCGACGCGGACCGAGCGCGCATAGACGATATCGCCCAGCGACAGAACGGCGACTTCGGTTGTCCCGCCGCCGATGTCAACGACCATGTTGCCGGTCGGGTCGGTGATAGGCATACCGGCACCGATGGCGGCAGCGATAGGTTCGGCAATCAGACCGGCCTTGCGCGCGCCTGCGGACAGCACAGATTGACGAATCGCACGTTTTTCCACCGGGGTGGCGCCGTGCGGGACGCAGACGATGATCTTGGGTTTGGAGAAGGTCGATCGCTTGTGCACCTTTCGGATGAAGTGCTTGATCATCTCTTCGGCGACGTCGAAGTCGGCGATGACACCTTCGCGCATCGGGCGGATGGCTTCGATGCTGCCCGGCGTCCGGCCCAGCATCAGCTTCGCATCTTCCCCGACTGCCAGAACTTTTTTCTGACCGTCTTTGATGTGGTAGGCGACAACAGAGGGTTCCGACAGGACAACGCCGCGCCCTTTGACGTAGACCAGCGTGTTCGCCGTTCCAAGGTCAATGGCCATGTCTGATGAAAACATGCCCAGCAGTTTGTCCAGTCCAAGCATCTGTGATCTGCCTCGCGCCAATAAGTATTAGGCCACCGACTCTTCGGGTCGTAAGCCGAGGTTCTTATAGGTGTGCTTTGGCGGGTGCGAAAGGCCCAGAACGAAGTGCAACAGCGTGAATCTGCCACATTCATGCAGTTCGGAATTGCTATGCAGGCATGTGCGTCCGATTTGGGCATTACCGCGCGGAACAATACTGATCCTGGAAAACCTGCTGATTGTCACCGTTTCCGAAACAGTATCCGGTGTGTTGCCTCGGATTCCCTGTCTTTCAGGCCCATTCCTGCCGTTTTTCAGACCAAGAATGGCCGCAAGTTGGATTGAGGTGCGTAATGGGACTCATTGGCAAGTTGTTAAAAGGCGTTGTGGTCATGAGCGCCTATACGTGTGGTTTGGTCGCCGTCGTAGGGCTGTGGGATTACACGCAGCAGGCCAAGACAGTTGATTACGAATACTCTGTCGAAGCATACAAGTTGTCGGTCATGGACAGGTATGGGGCCGAGGCCGAACTGGCATTTGGTGTGATGGACACCGTCACCGAAGCTGCATGGCGGGGTGCGGAAATCGTGGAAGAGACCGGGATTCTGGAAAAAGCCGGGATTTCGTTGCCCGAGCGCGTCGTAGAACCGCCGCAGGTCATTTTAGCGGTTGGTAATAGCGCTGAAGTTCCAGTGAAAGATGGTAGCGCTGAAGGTCCGATGATTGTTGCGGCAGCGCAGGGCGTATTTGCGCCCGAGTCCTCGCTTCTTCCGCGTGCCCGCGCGGCGCGATAAGGGCGGGAAACGACGGCAGGTCGTTTTCCTGCCGAAACGTGTCGGGTCGGTTTGGTGGCGCATTTGCGCTGTCGGTATTCACAGGGACAAACGCCTTGGAGTGAATACCCATGAAAACGCATGTCAAAGCTTTGGTTGTCGGTGGCGGTGCCGTCGGAACCTCAATTGCCTATCACCTCGCCCGCGCGGGTTGGGACGACGTGATGCTGCTCGAGCGGGACGAATTGACGTCCGGATCGACATGGCATGCGGCGGGCCTTTTGCCCTATTTCAACATGTCTTATGCGACGACCCACATCCACGACTACTCGATCAAGTTCTACAAGACGCTTGAAGAAGAGACCGGGCTGGACGCGGGCTTTTTCGTTGTCGGCAACCTGCGCATGGCCCAGACCGATGAGCGGATGGACGAGTACCGGGTTTATGCCACAACGGCTGAAACCTGCGGTGTTCCCTATGAGTGGATGACACCGTCGGAGATCAAAGCGCGCTGGCCGTTAATCCGCACCGACGATCTGAAGGGAGCGATCTACCATCCGACGGACGGCTACATCAATCCGGCCGACGTGACGATGGCGATGGCCAAGGGCGCGCGGCAGCGTGGCGTGACGATTGAGCGGAAATGGCAGGCGGACGGGTTCGAGTGGAAAGGCGACCACTGGGACGTGACCTGCACCAAGATGGTCGAGAAGGGCGGGAACCTGGTTCCGTCCGACGAGCAGATAGTCATTTCCGCCGAGCATGTCGTGACCGCGTCGGGCAACCACGCGCAGCGCACGGCCAAGATGCTGGGCATCAAGATGCCCGCGATCCCGGTCGAGCATCAGTTCATCGTGACCGAACCTGATCCGGCGCTTGTCGAGTACCGGAAGACCAATGAACAGCACCCGGTGATCCGGGATGCGGACGCCAAGTGGTATGTGCGCGAAGAGCGCGGCGGCTGGATCTTGGGCCCGTATGAGCGCAACGCGCCTGCGCGTTTCGAATATGGGGTGCCGGACAGTTTCCGGGCCGATCTCTTCCCGCTTGATCTGGAGCGGATCGAAGAAGAATACATGAGCATGATCCACCGCCTTCCGTCGTCGGAAACTGTGGGTCTGAAGGACGATTTCAACGGCCCGATCTGCTACACGCCCGACGGCAACCCGCTGGTCGGTCCGGCTCCGGGTCTGCGCAACATGTGGCTGGCCGAAGGGTTCTCGTTCGGGATCACGGCAGCGGGCGGCACCGGCTATTACCTTGCCCAGTTGATGGTCGAGGGCGAGGCCGAGATCGACATGGCGTCGCTCGACCCCAAGCGCTACGGCTCGTGGATGACCACCGAGTACGCGGCGCGTAAGAACGAAGAGGCGTATGAGCACGTCTACATCCTTCACCACCCGGATGAAGAGCGTCCTGCCTGCCGTCCGCTTCGTACGGCTCCGGCCTATGACCGGCAAAAGGCGCTGGGCGCGCAGTTTGGCCATGTGAATGGTTGGGAGCGTCCGAATTACTACGGGCCGCTGGATGCGGACGAAAACTTTGACCATGATGCGCGGTCGTTCCGCCGGGGTGGCTGGTGGCAATACGCGGTCGACGAAGCCAAGGCGGTACGCGAAGGCGTGGGCCTGATCGACGCGACGGCGTTCACAAAGCATGTCGTCAAAGGACCGGGTGCGACCCAGTTCCTGGACTGGTTCACCTGTAACAAGCTGCCCAAGGTTGGGCGGATCAACCTGACCTATGCGCTGACGGCGAAAGGCACGACACGGACGGAATACACCATCGTCCGTTTGGCCGAGAACGAGTATTACCTTGTCTCTGCAGGTGCTTGGACTGCTTACGACGCAGATTATCTGCGCAAGGCGGCCGAAGATAAAGCGGACGAGTTCGGGTATATCGAAATCCAGGATGTGACGACCCAGTGGGGTGTCTTTGCCATCGCTGGGCCGAAGTCGCGCGATGTGCTCAAGGAAATCGTCAAGGATGCCGATCCTGAAACCGTTCTGGGCAACAAGCGTTTCCCGTGGCTCTCGATGCGCGACATCGAGCTGGGCATGTGCCCGGTGCGCGCGATCCGCGTGGCCTATACCGGTGAGCTGGGCTGGGAACTGCATCACCCGATCGAGATGCAGAACTACCTTTGGGACCAGCTTATGGCGGCTGGCGCCAAGCATGACATGAAGCTGGTGGGCGCGCGGGCGCAGAACTGGCTGCGTCAGGAGAAATCCTATCGCGCTTTCGGCACCGAACTGGGCCGCGATGCGAACCCGCTCGAAGCCGATCTGCCGCGGTTTGTGGATCTTTCAAAGGACTTCCACGGCAAGGCCGAGATGGAAGCAACCGGTGTTCGGGTGAAGTGCTGCACCTTCCTCATTGACGGGCCTGAGGATGCTGATCCGTGGGGCCGCGAGGCACTTTATGATGGCGAGACTCGCGTGGGGCGTCTGACCTCGGGCGGCTATTCCGTGGCCTTCGGGAAATCCATCGGGATGGGCTATGTGAAGCCGGAACTGGCGGTTCCGGGGACCAAACTCAAGGTCAAGATCTTGAACGAGCTTTGGGACGCCGAGGTTGTCGAGGACAGCCCCTACGATCCGAAGAACGAGGTCATCCGCATTGACGGTTGAAAAAAGTAAAACCGGACGCGTCGACGCGTCCGGTTTTGCCGTTGATGGAAAAACGCCCTTGTCCGGCGGGGTGTTTTAGCCGCGACCGAAATCGGCTGTGGTGACGACGTTGTCGCCGTTTCGGTCCATGCCTGCAAACCACGCGGGAACAGCATCCATGAACTCTTCGCGTGTGACGTTTCCATCGCCATTGGCATCCGTCACTTCGCGCAGCATTCCGTTGGCCGGATTGCGGTGACCGCCGCCGTGGCCCATGCCATTCTGCTCCATATCCTGCCTGCGCGCCTCGTCGAAAAGGTCGTGCTCTTCCGCTGTTAGGACGCCGTTTTCATCGGCGTCGAAGGTCAGAAACACGTCGCCGCGCCGTTCAGCGGCTTCGGCCAGCGTGACCTGACCGTCGCCGTCAAGGTCCCAGTTTTCCACGAAATGGCCGCCGGGATTGCCTTGCTGGGCAAAGGCACCTGTCGCAGCAAAGAGCAGGGCAAGGATAAGGGGGGATTTGGACATGATGACCTCATACATATTAAATATTTGGAATATGTATGGGGGTCGATGGGGAACTGCATCCCCCCAAAGTGTCGCAGGTTCAGCTGCGCAATTCGTCGTACACCTCAAGCGCCTTTCCGGCGTACATCAGACCCGGTCCGCCCCCCATCTGGATGCAGGTCGCCAGCACTTCGGACACTTCCTCGCGTGTTGCTCCGAGACGCACCAAGGCTTCAGTGTGAAACAGGATGCAAGGCTCGCACCGTGTGGCGACGGCGATGCCGAGGGCGACGTATTCCTTTTCCTTGAAGGACAAGGCAGCGTCATGCTTGACGGTTTTGCCTAGTGCGCCAAAGGCAGCCGTGGTTTCCGGGATCGCGGCGTTCAGCGATCTCAGCTGCGTTTTTGTGTCGTTCAATTTGGCTTTCCAGCTCATATATGGCTCCTGCAATATGTTTGGCTTGCAAGAGCATTCCGGTGCGCGCCGGTCTTTGATGCAGATCAGGAGAAGCCGGTCCGGACAAAAAAGAAGGCCGGGTAAAATACCCGGCCTTTGATTGGTGCTCGTTTTGAGGCGGTTTAGCCCAGCAGGCGCCGCGCGATCACCTGCGCCTGAATTTCGGCAGCCCCCTCAAAGATATTGAGGATGCGCGCGTCACACAGGATGCGGCTGATCTTGTATTCGAGGGCAAAGCCATTGCCGCCGTGGATTTGCAAGGCGTTGTCGGCAGCGGCCCAAGCGACGCGGGCTCCCAGCAGCTTGGCCATACCGGCTTCGAGGTCACAGCGGCGACCTTCGTCCTTTTCGCGTGCCGAGAAGTAGGTCAGCTGACGTGCGATCATAAGCTCGACCGCCATCATCGCCAGTTTTGACGCGACGCGCGGGAAGTTGATCAACGCCTTGCCGAACTGCTTACGATCCTGAGCGTATTTCATGCCTTCGTCCAGCGCGGATTGCGCAACGCCGATGGCGCGGGCGGCGGTCTGGATGCGGGCGGATTCGAAAGTTTCCATGAGCTGCTTGAAGCCCTTGCCTTCTTCCATGCCGAGCAGATTCTCGCCCTTCACTTTGAAATCGTCGAAGTTGAGCGTGTATTCCTTCATGCCGCGATAGCCGAGCACTTCGATCTCACCGCCCGAGATGCCCGGATCCTGCCAGGGTTGCTCGTCGGTGCCGGGTGTCTTTTCGGCAAGGAACATGGACAAGCCACGGTAATCGGTGGTGTCGGGAACGGTCCGGGCAAGAACGGTCATCACATGCGTGCGGGCCGCGTGGGTGATCCAGGTCTTGTTGCCGTTGATGATCCAATCGCCGTTGTCGTCCTTGACGGCGCGGGTGCGCAGCGAACCAAGGTCAGAGCCAGTGTTCGGTTCGGTAAAGACAGCGGTGGGCAGGATTTCACCCGAGGCGAGGCCCGGCAGCCACTTGGCTTTCTGTTCTTCCGTGCCACCCGCGATCACCAGTTCTGCCGCGATCTCGGAGCGTGTGCCGAGAGAGCCGACGCCGATATAGCCGCGCGACAGTTCTTCGGACACAACGCACATGGAGTTCTTGGAGAGACCAAACCCACCGTGTTCCTCAGGGATCGTCAGGCCGAATACGCCCATCTCGGACAGTTCTTCGATGATCTCCATCGGGATGAGCTCGTCCTTGAGGTGCCACTCGTGAGCAAAGGGTTCCACCTTGTCGAGGGAGAAGCGGCGGAACTGTTCGCGGATCATGTCGAGCTCATCGTCAAGGCCGCAGGCCCCGACGGTCAGCTCTGCGCTGCGTTCCTGCATGAGTTCGACAAGACGGACACGGGCGGCTTGGGTGTTGCCGCTTTGGGTCAGTTGCATGACTTCAGGCGTCATCAGCGCGCGCATGTCGTCCTGGCTCAGGCCGATGTCCTGAAGGCGGACCATTTCGCCCTGGTTCATCTGGATGCCGCCATAGATCTGCCAGAGGTATTCCCCGAAGGCGATCTGGTGGATCAGTTGTTCGACTTCACCGAACTTACCGTCGGACTCCAGGCGTTCGGCCCATCCCTGCATCTGGCGCAGCGATTCAATATATGTGGCCAACCACGCCAGCCCGTGCGCAGCAGTCTGGTTTTCTTCGATCAGCGCACCGGACACGCGGCCATCAGAATCAACCATGCCGCGGACGCGGGAACTGGCCTGCTCTAGAATGGCATTTGCCGGTTCGACCGCGGCTGCGGTCAGTTTCAGCAGGTCCGGCAGGATCGTTTCTGTGGTCAGGGTCAAGTCTTGTCCGTCGTGGGCCATGAATCGTGTCCTTTTCAGCTTTCGCGTTGGATAGCCATTTTGCAGGTGCAGCGCAACAAAAATACCCAAGAGGGCCTGGTATTGTTCCAATCTTTCGCGACGAATTGCTGCTTTGCGGCAAGTAACGCGTTGCGACTGCAGAAAAACTAAGGGCGAGCGCACCTGATTATGGTGCGCTCGCCCCGCTGTTTCCAAGCGCCTTTCGACGCAGGCGGCTTAACCGATCGCGGCCGCTTTCACGTCGTCGTCGATATAGGGCACGTATTGCGCGAAGTTGTCGGCAAACATCTGCACTAGTTTGGTCGCCTGCGCGTCATACGCTTCTTTGTCGTTCCAGGTGCGGCGCGGGTCGAGAAGCATGTCCGGCACGCCTTCGACCTTGACCGGCACTTCGAAGCCGAAGTTCGGATCCTTGCGGAACTCTGCCTCGGCAAGGCTGCCATCCAGTGCGGCTGTCAGCAGGGCGCGGGTTGCCTTGATCGGCATCCGTTCGCCCGAGCCATAGGCGCCACCGGTCCAGCCGGTGTTGACCAACCAGCAGGTCGCACCGTGCGAGGCGATCTTTTCGCGCAGCAGGTTGCCGTAGACCTCGGGGCGGCGCGGCATGAACGGTGCGCCGAAGCACGTCGAGAAAGTGGGTTCCGGTTCAGTCACACCACGTTCGGTGCCAGCGACCTTGGAGGTGAACCCGGACAAGAAGTGGTACATCGCCTGCGCCGGCGTCAGCCGCGAGATCGGGGGAAGGACACCGAATGCATCGCATGTCAGCATGATGATGTTCTTCGGATGCCCGCCAAGCGCGGTCGTCGACGCGTTCGAAATGTATTCGAGCGGGTAGGCACAGCGCATATTGGCTGTCAGGCTGTCATCCTTGAAATCCAGCTCGAAGGTTTCCGAGTCGAAGACCATGTTTTCGATCACGGTGCCGAATTTGGTGGTGGTTGCGTAGATCTCCGGCTCGGCCTCTGCCGACAGGTTGATCGTCTTGGCATAGCAGCCGCCTTCGAAGTTGAAGGTGCCCCGGTCGGACCAACCGTGTTCGTCATCCCCGATCAGGATACGGTTCGGGTCAGCAGAAAGCGTGGTCTTGCCAGTTCCCGAGAGACCGAAGAAAATCGCTGTATCGACCGGATTGCCCACGGCGTGGTTCGCCGAGCAGTGCATCGGCATGATGCCCTTTTCCGGCAGCAGGTAGTTCAGCAGCGAGAAGATCGATTTCTTGTTCTCACCGGCGTATTCAGTGCCGCCGATCAGGATGAGCTTCTTGTCGAAGTTCATCGCGATCACGGTTTCGGACCGGCAATTGTGCTTCTTCGGGTCCGCCTGGAAGGACGGGCAGTTGATGACCGTGAAGTCGGCGGTGAAGCTGTCGAGGTCCTCACGCTCCGGTCGGCGCATCATGTGGCGGATGAACAGATTGTGCCACGCCAGTTCCTGAATGAAGCGCACGTCGATGGAGTGCTTGGGGTCCGCGCCGCCGACGAGATCCTGTACGAAGTATTCGCGGCCTTTCATGTGCTCGAGCATGTCTGCATAGAGGGCGTCGAACCCTTCGGGCGACATCGGCGCGTTGTTATCCCACCAGATCGTATCCGCAACGCTGTCGGTCTTGACGACGTGCTTGTCTTTGGGGGACCGGCCGGTGAACTTGCCGGTGGTGACAAGGAACGCGCCACCGTTACCCAGCGTGCCTTCGCCGCGTTTCAGCGCTGCTTCGATCAGAGCAGGCTCTGTGAGGTTGTAATAGACATTTCCAAGCCCGTTGATCTGTTGATCTTCCAGCCGGAATTCCGGGTTCACCCGTCCAAATGTCATTTGCCAAGCTCCTGTAGCCGCGCTCTTTTGCGGCGGTATTGAAGAGGGACGAAGAGGACGCGTCCCACCCGCGGCGGTACGCCGAAGGTGTTCGCCTCTTAGCATGCCGTTTCCAAAGCTGAACAGGACGCAATCGCGCAGTTAGCGCAACCAAAACGAGTTTAGCGCAACCATGGCCACTCTCCGCCAATGGGTGTGATGCAAATTAGCCATCCGTAAGGAATTTTCCGTCTGAATATGACCATCGCCGCCGAGTGATTCGCAGAATTGAGTTGGCGCAAACGGAAAAAAGACACATAATGGCGGAAAAAATATAATTGAGAGCAGTACAAGGAACACAATCCATGTCGAAAATCGCCCTTGTGGACGATGACAGGAATATCCTGACATCGGTCGCGATTACCCTCGAGGCCGAGGGTTTCGAAGTCGAAACCTACAATGATGGACAGGCCGCATTGGACGCATTCAACAAGAAAATGCCGGATATGGCCGTCTTTGACATCAAGATGCCGCGCATGGATGGCATGGACCTGCTTCAGCGGGTGCGCCAGAAATCGAAGATGCCGGTGATCTTCCTCACCTCCAAAGACGACGAGATTGACGAAGTTCTGGGACTCCGCATGGGTGCGGATGACTATGTCAAGAAACCGTTTTCTCAGCGCCTTCTGGTCGAACGCATCCGCGCACTGCTGCGGCGTCAGGAAGCGATTTCCGGCGATGCGACCGGCGGTGAGGTCGAAGAAACAAAGCTCATGGTGCGTGGCAACCTGACGATGGATCCGCTGCGCCACTCGGTGTCCTGGAAGGGGCAGGACGTGTCGCTGACCGTCACGGAATTTCTGCTATTGCAAGCACTTGCGCAGCGCCCGGGCTTCGTGAAGTCGCGCGATCAGTTGATGGATGTGGCCTATGATGATCAGGTCTATGTCGACGACCGTACGATCGACAGCCACATCAAGCGCCTGCGCAAAAAGATGCGTACGGTTGACAATGATTTCTCGGCGATCGAAACGCTTTACGGCATTGGATATCGTTACAACGAAGAATGACCATGGCTTTGGTTGAGGGTGTGACCCACGGCAAGGACAGCGGCCGCAAGGATGCGGATGTTGTGCTCGGGGACGATTGGGTCGCCCCCGACAAAACCGTTGATTCCGAAGTCCGGAGCATCCGCGAGAAGCGCGGTTTGTTTTCGCTCAACCGGTCACCGCTCACACGCAAGATCATCACCTTCAATCTGGTTGCCCTCAATTTCCTTGTTGCGGGCATCCTATTTCTGAACTCGTCGCGGGACACTCTGGCCGAGCAAAAGGCTGAGGCTGTCCGCATCGAAGCGGAACTGATCGCGGATGTCTTCGAGGCGCAGGTCATGCAAGGCCAAGCGGTCAATCTTGCGACGGGCGAGGGGATCAGCGTCTCTGAAACGCTCGACAACCTTGAGATGCGACCGGGATTGCAGGTCTTCGTTTTCGACGCGGCCCGTTTTCTGGTCGGGAATGCGGATGCGAGCACTGAGGGTGCCGCACTATCCATTGCGGAAAAGCCGACCGTTATTTCGGACTTCCTTCTTACGGTCTGGAACAGCGTGTCGTCGATCTTTGGTGCTGACACGAATTTGCAGCCACTGACGTTCGAAGACATCCTGCGACGCCAGATCGAAGAAACCGACCCGACACAGACGCGCGTCGAACGGTCGGAAGGTGAAAACGGAGAAACCATTTTCACCGCGCTCAGCCCGATCACGGTTGAAAACGGAGTAGCGGGCACAATTGCATTGGTCAGTTTTGCCCCAGAAATCGACGCCGCGGTGCGGCTCGAAAGGGAGAGCGTGTTGCAGATGTTCGTCATCGCCACGCTCGTGTCCATTGGCCTGAGCCTTGTTCTGGCATCGACCATTTCCAATCCGATTTCGAACCTTGCCGATGCTGCCGAAGTCGGGCGTGATCGCAACCGCCGCAATGTGTCGTCCGGCCGAATTCGTATTCCGGACCTCACGGCGCGCCCGGATGAAATCGGGCGTCTGTCGGGTGCGCTGCGTGGCATGGTGGCAGCGCTCTACGACCGTATCGACGCAAACGAACAGTTCGCGGCGGATGTTGCGCATGAGATCAAGAACCCGCTGGCGTCCCTTCGGTCTGCTGTGGGAACACTGCGGCTTGCCAAACGCCCTGACCAAGTTGAGCGTCTGCTTGACGTGATTGACCACGATGTACGCCGATTGGACCGTTTGGTCAGCGACATTTCCAATGCGTCGCGTTTGGACAGCGAACTGGTCAAAGAGGAAGAAGCGGAATTCAATCTCCTCGACATGCTCAAGAATCTTTCGCAGTTCCTTGGCGAAGATGCAAAGAGGCGCGGGATCGAGTTCATCTCTGACCTGCCGGACCGCGCGATCATGGTGCACGGTCTGGAAGCGCGACTCGCGCAGGTGTTTGTCAATCTGATCACCAATGCGATCAGCTTTTGTGAAGACGGCGATGCAATCCGGCTTTGGGCACGCCGCCGTGAAAATCGAGTGTTGATCGTTGTCGAAGATACGGGGCCCGGTATCCCTGACGAGGCTTTGACCAAGATTTTCAAACGCTTTTATTCGCAGCGTCCGGAAACCGATTTCGGCAACAATTCCGGGCTGGGTCTGGCGATTTCGAAACAGATCGTCGAGGCGCATGGCGGTGTGATCTGGGCAGAAAACATTCGCCCCACGGAAGCTGACGCGACATCCGAACCGCTCGGCGCGCGATTCGTCGTCGGCATGCCGTTGTAAGCTCTGCCATGGCGGGCGGCGAAACTCTGGTCCAACATGCCACCGCCGTTGCCGTCGGAAACAAGGCGGTCCTGATCACCGGAGCTTCGGGCAGTGGTAAGTCCAGCCTCGCGCTTGAAATGATGGTTCGCGGCGCGGTTCTGGTGGCTGATGATCGGGTGGAACTGTCGCGCATCGGGTCGAAAGTGATGCTCAGCTGTCCGGACGCATTGCGGGGAATGATCGAAGCGCGCGGCGTCGGTCTTCTGCACGCTGATTATGTGTCCCCGGTCGCGTTGGCATTGGTCGTCGATCTCGACGAATCCGAAGAGCAACGTTTGCCACCGCGCCGGAGCATCACGACTCTCTCCAAAACATTTCCGTTGCTTCACAAAGTGGAGTCCCGACATTTTCCTGCCGCCGTTTTACAATATCTACGCAGCGACGGTCGGGCCGACGCTGAGTCCTGAGCGTGGAAATGGAAGAATGACGACGCAACCGAAGCCAACGCGTGTGGTCCTGGTCACGGGGCCTTCCGGAGCTGGACGAAGCACCGCGATCAACGTCCTTGAGGACCTTGGTTTTGAGGCAATCGACAATATTCCGCTTCGCATGATCCCCAGGCTATTTGATGGTGATCCTCTGTCGCATCCGCTTGCGCTTGGGATTGATGTCCGCAACCGCGACTTCTCTCTGGCACGGCTGCTGGAGCTTCATACCGACTTGGCGTGTCAAACAGACGGAAACGCGACACTCCTTTACCTTGATTGCCGCCCAGACATCCTCTTGCGTCGCTATTCCGAAACGCGCCGTCGGCATCCCCTGGCGCCGGGTGAGACACCTGAAATCGGCATCGCGCGCGAAATCGAGCTTTTGCGGCCGGTTGAGAGCCGTGCCGACATCCTCATCGATACGTCACACCTGTCGCCGCATGATCTCAAGGCAGAACTGCACGGATGGTTCGCTGATGCGTCATCGCAGCGCCTTTCGGTTTCCATGCAGTCGTTTTCATTCAAGCGAGGCATCCCGCACGGTGTCGACATAGTGTTCGACTGCCGGTTCCTGTCGAATCCGCATTGGGAACCCGGCTTGCGCGACAAGACCGGGTTGGACGAAGAGGTGCATAGCTTCGTCGCATCGGACACGCGGCTGGTCCCCTTTGTCGACAGAATCGGGGACATGCTGGCGTTTCTGTTGCCCGAGGTGGACCGCGAGGGCAAAACACATGTTTCTGTCGCCATAGGGTGTACCGGTGGGCAACACAGGTCGGTTGTCGTAACGGAACGTGTGGCGCGCACCCTTGCGGAGCAGGGCTGGCGGGTGTCAATTGACCACAAAGAACTGGCGCGCCGTGGGCTTGCGCCAACTGGTGGAGCTGCAGTGTTGGGTCTTGGAGGAACGGGAGAGTGATCGGGATCGTGATCGTTGCTCACGGTGGTTTGGCGCAGGAGTATCTTTCTGCTGTCGAGCATGTTGTGGGAAACCAGCCCGGCATGGTTGCTGTCTCGATCGACGCAGACCACAACAGGGACGCCAAGCAAGACGAGATTTGCATCTTGGCCGATCAAGTTGATACCGGTGGTGGTGTTGTCATTGTGACGGACATGTTCGGCGGTTCCCCATCGAACCTCAGCTTGCGCGCATGCCAGCCCGAAAACCGCCGCATCGTCTATGGCGCAAATCTGCCAATGTTGATCAAATTGGCGAAAAGTCGCGACAAAACAGTGCCCGAAGCAGTGCGCGCAGCGCTGGATGCCGGGCGGAAATATATTGACAGCCAAGACATAACTATTGATCAGAGCGTTTGATCAAGAGGGTTGAGGGAGGCTCAGCACTATGTCCGCCACAGCGAAGCGCGTTTTGAAGATCGTAAACGAGAAGGGTTTGCACGCTCGGGCGTCGGCAAAATTGGTCGAGGTTGTCGAAGGGTTTGATGCCTCAGCAGAGGTGCGCAAGGACGGCATGAGCGCGTCGGGTGACAGCATCATGGGCCTTTTGATGTTGGCAGCTTCTAAAGGAACCTCTATTGAGGTACTCACGTCCGGGCCCGACGCCGAGGCCCTGGCCACCGCAATCGAAACCTTGGTGGCTGATCGTTTTGGAGAGGGCCGCTGACCGTACAGGTCGGTCGGCATCACTGATAACAGGACTGCACGCGTCAATGGTAGAAAGCTATCAGCATAGTCCGACCGATGCGCGCCCGGCGGATCAGGCCGAAGTTCCCTATGACAAGCGCAAGCTGAGCTACGCCAACACATTCACAAACCCGTGGAAAGCAAACACCATCCGAGCGATGGAGTGGATGACGGGAAAGATCCCGTTGCTGCGTCTGGTGCGTCGGTTTGAACGGATGGGTCCTGCGGAGGGTCAAGCGTTCTGGGGGCAGGCTCTGGAGCTGATGAAAATCCGTCTGGAGACCCCACCAGAACAGATTGCGCGCATCCCGAAAGAGGGGCCGGTGATCGTGGTGGCCAACCATCCGCATGGATTGGTCGACGGTATGATCCTCGCCGAGCTGATCGGGCGGGTGCGTACGGACTACAAGATCCTCACGCGGTCGCTTTTGACAGGTGTCACTGAGATTGAAGAGTTCATGATCCCGGTGCCGTTTCCCCATGAGGAAGATGCCCGCGAGCAGAGCCTCGAGATGCGCAGCCGCGCGATGGCACATCTCAAGCAGGGCGGCGTGATCGCGCTATTCCCGTCGGGCGTGGTGGCATCCAGTGACAGTTTCTTTGGGCCGGCCATCGAACGGACTTGGAACCCGTTTACGGCAAACCTGATCCAGCGATCTGGTGCGACCGTGGTGCCGATTTTCTTTCCCGGGCAGAACTCGCGCGCTTATCAGATGGCGACCCAGGTCTCGGCCACGTTGCGGCAGGGTTTGTTGATCCACGAGGTCATTCATGCCTGTGGCAAACCACAGGCCCCGGTCGTCGGTGAGCCAATCGCAGCCGAGTCGATCAAGAATTTCGCTGGCCGCGGCCGCGATTTCGTCGCGTCTTTGCGCGAAACGACGATGGGGCTTGGCGGAACGCGTTAACGCGTCGGGACTGGGGTTTCCCCGCGATAATCGTAAAAACCACGTTGTGTCTTTCGACCCAGCCAACCGGCCTCGACATACTTGGTCAAAAGCGGGCAGGGCCGGTATTTGGTGTCTGCCAGCCCGTCATGAAGTACGTTCATGATCGCAAGGCACGTGTCGAGACCAATGAAGTCAGCCAGTTCAAGTGGGCCCATCGGGTGGTTCGCGCCCAGTTTCATAGACTGGTCGATGGAGTTCACGTTCCCCACACCTTCGTAGAGCGTGTACACCGCTTCGTTGATCATCGGCATCAGGATACGGTTGACGATAAAGGCCGGAAAATCCTCGGCAGAGGCGGCAGTTTTTCCCAGTTTTTCAACCACGCCCAGACACGTGTCGTAGGTCTCTTTGTCGGTCGCGATACCTCGAATCAATTCGACCAGCTGCATCACGGGCACGGGATTCATAAAGTGGAACCCCATGAACTTTTCTGGACGATCCGTTCGGCTGGCCAAACGGGTGATCGAGATTGACGAGGTGTTCGAGGTCAGGATCGTATGGTCTGCAAGATGCGGCAGCAAGCTGTCGAAGATCTTCTGCTTGATCGCTTCCTGCTCTGTCGCAGCTTCGATGATCAGATCGGTACGGGCAACTTCGGGAAGTTCCTGCGTGGTCACGATCCGCGACATCGCCTGATCCCGCTCGGCCTGCGTGATCTTTTCGCGGCTCACTTGGCGGTCCATGTTGCGTTCAATCAGTTCGATGGCGCGTTTCAGTGCATCTTCGCTGATGTCATTGAGAACAACATCATATCCGGCCAGCGCCATGACATGTGCAATCCCGTTGCCCATCTGGCCCGCACCGACCACGCCGATTGATGTCACCGTCATGCACTTGCTCCGTTCGTTTCGCCGTAACAATGACTTGTGGAGAAGTGGGCTGCAAGGCGGATCACGGGCGATGTCTCGATTTTTAGCCTTAGCAATTTGAGAACCGAATCGCGCCAGTCTCAGGACCGGGTGAAGAAAAGGGTGTGAGCATGGATGTATCCTCTGTGCACGATCAGGCCATTGATTATGCGCCTTGTCGCTATGGCGGATCGCGATTGTGGTTTCGAGGGCCGCGGCGGTCGGTTCGGTCGTCCTATGTGGCGTGTCTTGGTGGCTGCGGTGTTTATGGGCGTTATGTAAGTCGTCCCTGGCCTCAAAAGCTCGAGGCGCTAACAGGTCGTGCGGTCGTCAATCTTGGTGTCGAGAATGCGGGGATCGACGCCTATCTCAATGATCCGGGCGCTTTGGCAACTGCCGCCAGTGCCAACGTGGTGGTGATCCAGTTGACGGGCGTGCACAACACCTCGAACCGGTATTATTCAACTCATCCCCGCCGCAATGACCGTTTTCTGCGCGCGGCACCCGCGCTGATATCGCTTTATCCCGAGATGGATTTCACCGAGGTCCATTTCACGCGTCACCTTTTGAAGCGGTTGCAATTGCTCTGCCGGGATCGGTTCAGTTTGGTTGCGAAAGAAGTTCAAACAGCGTGGCAGGCGCGGATGCGTACGCTCGTGTCTCAGATGAACGGTGACGTTTTTCTACTCTGGTTCGCGTCTAAAGCGTTTACTGATGGCGGCGAAGATGCCGATGCTGAAGAGCCGTTTCTGACCCGTGGTTTGGTCAGCCCTTTGATCCCGCTGGTCCGGCAAAAGATTGAAGTGGTGCCATCCATATGGCGGGGCACGGACGAAATAATGGAAGTGCCACCACTCGAGCAGCATCGTGCGGCCCATCTGCCCGGAGCGGAGGCCCACCACGAGGTGTCAGAAGCAGTTGCGCGGGCGATTGTTCCTGTCCTGCAATAAAAAATGGCGCGCCGACCGGCGCGCCATTCAAAAGCTGTGCAAGCGGTGATTAACCGAGCTTTTCCGTCAGTTCTGGCACTGCGTCAAAGAGGTCTGCAACAAGGCCGTAGTCGGCGACTTGGAAGATCGGAGCTTCTTCGTCCTTGTTGATGGCCACGATGATCTTGCTGTCCTTCATGCCGGCAAGGTGCTGAATCGCGCCCGAGATGCCCACGGCGATGTAGAGGTCCGGCGCCACGACCTTGCCGGTCTGGCCAACCTGCCAGTCGTTCGGAGCAAAGCCCGAGTCGACGGCTGCACGGGATGCACCCACGGCTGCGCCCAGTTTATCTGCGAGTTTTTCGATCATGGCGAAGTCGCTTTCCGAACCAACGCCACGGCCGCCCGAGACTACGATACCGGCCGATGTCAGTTCGGGACGATCGCTTGCTGCAACCTTGTCTTCGATCCATTCGGACAAGCCCGGGTTGTCGCCCGCCGCAATTGCTTCAACAGCGGCAGAGCCACCAGTTGCGGCTGCGTCGAATGTCGATGTCCGGAACGAGATCACCTTGGTCGCGTCTTTGGATTTGACGGTCTGGATCGCGTTGCCCGCGTAGATCGGGCGCTCGAACGTGTCGGCATCAACCACGGCGGTCACGTCGGTGATCACCATGACATCAAGAAGTGCTGCAACACGGGGCAGGATGTTCTTTGCGTCGGTTGTCGCAGGTGCCACGATGTGGCTGTAGTTGCCCGCCAGCGATGCAATCAGCGCGGAGACCGGTTCGGCCAGACGGTGGCCATAGAGGGCGTCTTCCGCCACCAGAACTTTGGACACCCCGTCGATGGTCGCGGCTTCGTCTGCGGCTGCCTTGGCTGTTGCGCCAGCGGCCAGAACGGTGACGTCACCCAGTGCCTTTGCTGCGCTCACAGCTTTGGACGTGGCGTCCATCGCCAGCGCGCCATCGGTGATTTCGGCAATCAGAAGAACGGCCATTACACAGCTCCCACTTCTTTGAGTTTCGCAACCAGTTCGTCGACCGAACCCACCTTGATACCTGCGGCCCGCTCTTCCGGCTCTGAGGTTTTCACGATCTCAAGGCGCGGTGAAACATCGACGCCGTAGTCAGCAGCTGTCTTTTCATCCAGCGGCTTTTTCTTCGCTTTCATGATGTTCGGCAGCGACGCATAGCGCGGCTCATTCAAGCGCAGGTCGGTCGAGATGATCGCCGGCATTTTGACCTTGATGGTCTGCAGGCCGCCGTCCACTTCGCGGGTCACGACAGCACTGTCGCCGTCAATATCCACGTTGTTGGCATACATGGCCTGGCTCCAACCCAGCAGGGCGGAAAGCATCTGGCCAGTGGCGTTCATGTCGTTGTCGATGGCCTGCTTACCGCAGAGCACCAGACCCGGCTCTTCTTCCTTGACGATCGCCGCAAGGATTTTCGCGACCGCAAGCGGCTCGATGTCGGTGTGTACATCGTCAGCCGCGACAACGAGGATCGCGCGATCGGCACCCATAGCAAGCGCGGTGCGGAGGGTTTCCTGGCTCTGCTTGACACCAATGCTGACAGCCACGATTTCGTCGGCCTTGCCTGCCTCTTTGAGACGAATGGCCTCTTCCACGGCGATCTCGTCAAAGGGGTTCATCGACATTTTGACATTGGCGAGATCGACACCGGAACCATCCGCTTTGACGCGAACCTTCACGTTGTAGTCAATCACGCGTTTGACAGGTACCAAGACCTTCATGGGCGCGTTCCTCTCGTTGGGATCTCAGGGAGATCCGCGATTCTGACGTTTCGTTCCGGGAAGGGATAGCGAACCCTGAACAGGGGAAACAGGGCAAAATCGTCACGTTAGCGCCATCGGACGTCGCGTTTTTCAACAAATCGCCCGCGCAATGCTGTGATGCGGCATTAATCGCAGATATTTTGCAGTGCGCGCCATTCCTGGGCGGAGAGCAATGGGACGGTTTCGAAGCCATCAGGCGTGACCTCTCGCGCCGCCTTAATACGGTCTCCAAGCGAGGGATGGCTGAGGAAATGCGCCACAAAGGGCCTAGCCTCTCCACCAAGTGCGCGGAAACGTTCAAACATTGTCGCCAGTGCCGAAGGCGCAATCCCTGCTTCGAGCAGAACGGCATGGGCGAAAACATCGGCGTCCGCCTCGGCCTCTTGGCTGTATTGCGCCTCAATCAGACGTTCCGCCAAGAGAAGAACGGCAGCACCGCCTGCGAAATCACCGAAGAGCAAGCCCAGTACCCCAAGTGATCCGGCCGAACGCAAGGCGTGACGGGTGGGATCGCGGCTGACCACATGTCCGATCTCATGCGCAAAGACAGCAGCCATTTCTTCGGGTGTCTGCGCCTTTTCGATGAGGCCGCGGAAGAACACGATGTAGTTTCCGGGGAGGGCAAATGCGTTGATCATCTCGTGATCCAGAACGGATACGGTCAGGGTTTGCGCTTCGGGTAGGGCGTTTTGCAGCCGCGTTTCCATCTTCGCCAAAGCCGCAAGTCCGTCTGGTTTATCGCACACTGGAATTGGGTTCAGACCTGTCTGATCCAGCGCCGTCCGGATCTGGTCCAGCGTGACCTCTCCCAGTGCGCGCTCGCCCTCGGGGGGGATAAAGCGGGCCAACTGGTTCGCCATTGTCGGCACCAGAACAAAAATTATCAACGCGACCGAGGCGATTGCCGCGATCGCCCAGCCGATCAAGGGGCCGCGTTTGGTCACTTTGGGCCGTTTGGTGCGATTGGGCAGGCGCGGGGTGAGCCCCCTATCGGTTAGAATGATGCGCTGTACCGGGTCATCCGACAGTTGCAGCACCATCTGATCGCGCCCGGCTTGATCCGGCACTTCACGGATGTCTGCCAGAGGCCAGTGGATTTCCGCGCCTGTCTCGGCAAGTCCGACAAGGGACTTGGTGTCCTCGTCCACTGTCACTGTAACTGAGGACGGTGCAGACCGTGTTCCATCGAAATACGAGCCAATTGCTGAAAAGGTCTCTGGCACTGGGCCTACGTGTAGAACGGTCATAGCGATGCCCCCACGTCCAGTGCATCGGCAAAACCCTCCGCCTCGGCAAACTCATCCCGAGGGCGCTGACGAATGTCTGCGACCGCTGTTTCCGGCGATAGGGTGAGCGATGAGAAATAGTGTCGTATGACCGGAAGGGTGATGAACACGTTTGTCAGCGCCGACCAGAGAAGGAAGATGGTGAAGTAGATCATCACGCTCAACCCGATAATGGCGTAGCGCCCCATGCCCGCAATCGGCGCGATCATGTCTTCCATACCCATTTCGGTCAGTACGTCTCCGGACTGGACCAGAAGCAGCAACATGCCAAGAATGACCAAGGGGATGAACACGGCGGCAGAGGCCAGAAAACCACCGACGACGTAGATCATCAGGACGCGGAATGCGCTCGGCGACAGGGTGAACGCGACGCCGTTGACGGTCTTGGTTTCTGTCAATCTGCGCATGCTGTCGACACGGTAATAAACGAGGCCATAGAACCCGACAAAACCAGCGAGAACGCACAGCCCAATTCCCACCGGGATGTTCTCGAACAGGAACGCTGCACCCCCGGCCAGCGCAATGGCAAGTGCCAGAAACATCGGCTTCATCGAGGGGTAGAGCATTTTCCACGTCCCGCCCTGAGACATGCGAGCGGTCCCGAAAAAGGTTCGGTCGGTTTTGTATTTTTCAAGCCAGAAGGTCATGCGGGGAAGCAACAGACCCAGGCTGAGGATGGTCACGGTCCAGTGTAAAACGGCGCGCCAAGCGTAGCCCCAAGCGCCTGGTTCCAACCCGAACCGCAGGCCGCGCCACCGGGTACGAGCAAGGATGTAACGACGTGCCCGGTATTGGGCAAAGAACCAAAGCGGGATCACACCGACGACGCTGGTGGCATAAGCTGCGAAATTGCCCTGAAACAGCGAGAAGCTGGCGAACATCAGGATCAGGTTCACGATACCGATGTAAAAGGCCAGAACGACCACGGCAAAAAGAAAGCCCAATAGCTTTTCCACCGGATCGCCCACGTATTCGAGGGGATGCCCGCCTGGCCGGATGGAGGACCAATACCAGCGGCGCAGGCGTGTTCGCATCCAGAACCGGTAGAAGCCCAGTGTGAGCACAGTCAGGACGCCCGTTTTGAGAGCGAGCCAGAAAAGCGTGCCGCGCGTACCGACAATCTCGGTCCGAAGGGTGTTTTCGTCAGGTGAAGGTGTTGTCTCTGGGGAAACCGCGCGGGGCCATACGTCCTGATCCGGCGCGCTTTCCGGTCCATTCGGCGAGTTCAGTTTCGGTTCTGGTGCGTCCTGCCGGGTCGCGCCAGGAGAGGCCTTCTCCCAAGGTGAAGGTGGTTGCATCCGACAGGCCCCCGTCCTTGTACTTTTGCAGCCGCACGCCTTTCCCGCGTCCCATCTCAGGTAGTTCGTCCAGAGCAAAAACCAGAACCTTGCGGTTTTCGCCCACCACTGCGACGGCATCGCCAGTCACAGGTTTGCACACTTTTGCGCGCACGTCGCCCTTCACATTCAGTACCTGTTTCCCGGCACGGGTCTGCGCGACCACGTCGGTTTCCGGTACGACAAAGCCGTCGCCCGCGCTGGAGGCGACGAGAAGTTTGCGATCAGGATGGTGGATGAACAGATCGATAATGGCGGCCTCGTTCGGAAGGTCCACCATAAGCCGCAATGGCTCACCCATGCCGCGACCACCGGGAAGGTTGGCGGCAGGTACGGTGTAGAAGCGACCGTTCGATCCGAAGACCAGCAGTTTGTCGGTCGTTTCGGCGTGGAAAATGAAGCGCGGGCCGTCGCCGTCCTTGAACTTCAATTCGCGGTTCAGGTCGATATGACCGGTCATCGCGCGGATCCAACCCATTTCCGAGCAAACCACGGTGATCGGTTCCCGTTCAATCATCGCTTCGATGGGAACTTCCTCGACCTCGCCCGCTTCGGCAAAGGTGGTGCGCCGTTCACCGCCGACGTAATCCTTGCCAAAGGTCTTCTTGGTCTCGCGCAACTGGTTGGCAATCGCGTCCCATTGCAGGTCGCCGCTTTCCAGCAGGTCTTCCAACCCGGCGCGCTCTTCCATCAGGCGGTCGCGTTCGGCCAACAGCTCCATTTCTTCGAGCTTGCGCAAGCTGCGCAGGCGCATGTTCAGGATTGCTTCGGTCTGAACTTCTGTCAGCCCCAATTCGTCGCCCGCTGACACTGCCGGCGGAGACACATAGTCGGCTTCGTTCAGCGCACGAGGATGGTCCTTGGCCCAATCCTCACGCATGAGGGCCGCTTTGGGATCGTCGTCATAGCGGATGATGTCGATCACACGGTCGAGGTTGAGGAAGGCGACGATCAAGCCTTCCAGCACTTCGAGCCGGTGGTCGATTTTGTCCATACGGTGTTGGCTGCGCCGGATCAGAACCTCGCGCCGGAAATCGAGGAAGGCACGCAGCACTTCCTTCATCGAGCAGACCTTGGGAGTCAGCCCGTCGATCAGCACGTTCATGTTCAGGCTGAACCGCGTTTCCAGATCGGAATTGCGGAACAGCATGTTCATCAGAACATCCGGATCCACGTTTTTGGATCGCGGTTCGAGCACCATGCGAATGTCGTCTGCGGATTCGTCGCGAATGTCGGCGAGGATCGGGACCTTCTTGGTCTGGATCAACTCAGCCAGCCGCTCCACCAGTTTGGACTTCTGAACCTGGTAGGGAATCTCGGTGACGACAATTTGCCATTGCCCCCGACCCAGATCCTCAACCTCCCAGCGGCAGCGCAGTCGGATCGACCCGCGACCGGTGCGGTAGGCTTGGGCGATGGAGTCGCGGTCTTCAACAATCACACCGCCGGTCGGGAAATCCGGCCCCGGCACGTAATTGAGCAGCGTATCGTCCCGCGCATCCGGCACTTTGATGAGATGCAGACACGCATCAATCAATTCTGCGATGTTGTGCGGCGGAATGTTCGTCGCCATGCCGACCGCAATACCCGACGACCCATTGGCCAGCAGGTTCGGGAACTGCGCCGGAAGGACAATCGGCTCTTCCAGGGTGCCGTCGTAGTTGGCGCGGTAATCGACCGCGTTTTCGTTGAGCCCTTCAAGCAGGGCTTCGGCCACGATGGTCAATCGCGCTTCGGTATATCGCGCCGCAGCGGGGTTATCGCCGTCGATATTGCCGAAATTGCCCTGACCATCGACAAGCGGATAGCGAACGTTGAAATCCTGCGCGAGGCGCGCCATCGCGTCATAGATCGCAGCATCGCCATGCGGGTGATAGTTGCCCATCACGTCGCCACTGATCTTGGCGGATTTTCTGAAGCCCCCGGCGGAACTCAAGCGCAGTTCGCGCATTGCGTAAAGGATACGGCGATGCACCGGTTTCAACCCGTCGCGTGCATCGGGCAAAGCCCGGTGCATAATCGTCGACAAGGCGTAGGTCAGGTATCGCTCTCCGATTGCTCGGCGCAGCGGTTCCGCAAAGTCGCGGGGGGTCATCTTGGGGTCATCGACATCATCAGCCATAGATGATGTGATACTCACCCCCTCTGAGGCCGTAAAGCAATCGCGGGAATATTTTTTGCTTTTCCCCTTCGGGCCGAAAGGGGAATCGCGGTAACTTTAGGTTGTGGGTAGCGGAAAAAGCCACCCAGGGGGACGTTATGAACAAGTACATACTGATCGCATTTGCGGTCATGGCGATGGCATTTTACGAGTTGTCCGGCGGCGCAGATTTTGAACCTGGGAAGAATTCCATGGTCATCTTTGCTGAACCCAAACCTGTCGTGCCAGCATCCAAGCCAAGACCAGAAATCGTTGCACGTGCGGATACCGACACCACGATTGGTGGATTGACGGATATTGCTCCGGCACGTGCTGTGATTGAGCCCGTGGTGACCAATATCGCTCCTGCCGAGAAAACTGTTGCGCTTGAGGCTGAAACTCCGGTCGCAAAGATGGTAACGGAGAGTGCGCCTGTCACAGAGGCCGTGCCTGAACCTGAGCCCCAGCCAGACTTGCGGTTCGTTGATGGTGATCGCGTGAACCTGCGCGGAGGACCGGGAACGAGCTATGCTGTCGTGGGCAAGCTTTACCGCAATGATATGGTCGAAATTCTGGTTGACGAAGGCAATGGTTGGCTGCACCTGAGGGATACCGTGACTGGCGATGAAGGCTGGATCGCGGACTGGCTTGTGACGGCTTCCAACTGACGTGACATCGAAAACGATCTTGATTACCGGCTGTTCCTCCGGAATTGGCTTAGATGCTGCCCGTCGGCTCAAATCGCTGGGATGGACAGTGTTTGCCTCGTGCCGCGCACAGAAAGACTGTGACAGGCTCAGCGCCGAAGGATTTGCGGCACCTCAACTCGATTACGAAGACCCCAAAAGTATCGCGCGCTGCGCGGCTGAGGTCCTTGAGCAGACGGGTGGTGCGCTGGATGCCGTGTTTCACAACGGCGCCTACGCCTTGCCAGGACCTCTGGAAGACATCCCCGCGGACGGGATGCGTACACAGTTCGAAGCGAATTTCTTGGGTTGGCATGATCTGAACCGGCACCTGATCCCTGCCATGCGGAACGCCGGTAAGGGACGAATCCTGTTCAATTCCTCCGTACTTGGCATCGTCGGAATGAAATATCGCGGACCTTACGTTGCAACCAAGTTCGCTTTGGAGGGCTATGCTGATGTTCTCCGAATGGAGATGGCCGAAACGGGTATTGAGGTTGTTCTGATCGAACCAGGCCCCATTGAGACCGATTTTCGCAAAAACGCGATCAAACAGTTCGAAAAGTGGGTCGATTGGCAAAGCTCGGCACGCCGCGCCCAATACGAAGCGTCGCTGCTCGACATGCTGAAAAAGGGCGGCAGCTCTGGTGTGCAGTGGCCCGCATCAGCGGTGACAGACGCCGTCGTCAAGGCGCTAAGCGCGTCACGTCCCAAGGCGCGCTACCGCGTCACGACACCGACCCATGCGATGGCGTTTGCACGCCGGTTGTTGCCGACACGGGCGTTGGATTGGCTTTTGTCCAAAGGCTGACTTTTCATTCGCCTTATGGCGCGATACGGCTACATCCCCGGGAACACCAATCGAAGGAAGCCCCCGTCATGATGCAAGATCCGTTATTCGTCATCGTAGCAATAGCTTGTTTGGCCGTGGTCGCCATTTTGCTGTTCGGCATCGGCAGCTTTGCGAAGGGCGGGGACTTCAACAAGAAATACGCCAACAGAGCGATGCGCTGGCGGATCATCGCACAATTCGTGGCGGTCCTGCTGATCCTGCTCTTTGTCTGGCTGCGGGGAGAGTAAACCATGGTCGTCTTGAACAAGATCTACACGAAAACCGGCGATGACGGGGAAACCGCACTGGGCAATGGGGCGCGCGTTGCCAAGCACTCGATGCGGGTTACGGCCTACGGCACAGTGGACGAGTTGAACGCGGTTGTCGGGTTGGCGCGGTTGCAGGCGGATGGCGAGGTCGATGCCAGCCTTTCGCGCATTCAGAACGATCTGTTCGATCTTGGCGCGGACCTATGCCGCCCGGACATGGAGAAAGATGGGGAGGCGGAATACACGCCGCTGCGTATTGTTGTGTCTCAAGTGGATCGGCTTGAAGCCGAGATCGACAAAATGAACGCGAACCTTCAACCGTTGCGCAGCTTCATTCTGCCTGGGGGCACAGCGTTGTCTGCCTATCTGCACCAGTGTCGCACGGTGGCAAGGCGCGCCGAGCGTCTGACGGTGGAATTGGCAACGATGGAAAGCGTGAACCCGGCGGCGGTTAAATACCTCAACCGTCTGAGTGACTGGTTCTTTGTGGCCGCGCGGATGGCCAATGATGGTGGCAAAGCCGACGTGCTTTGGGTGCCGGGGGCAAACCGCTAAGCCCGTTCTGGTTGACCAAAACGGGCGATGCATCGACGCATCGCCCGGCAACTTTGATCATCCTTCCTTGTCGGTCACGTTCTCTTTGAACGCCACTTCAAATGCCGCTTTCTGCGCGTCACTTGCCTCGGTCTGATAGCGCGCTTTCCATTCGGACATCGGCATGCCGTAGAACGCCTCGCGACCGGCCTCCTTGTCCATCTCGATCCCACGCTCGTTGGCCGCTTGCTGATACCAGCGGCTCAGACAGTTCCGGCAGAAACCCGTCAGGTTCATCATGTCGATGTTCTGAACATCAGGGCGATCATCGATAAGATGCTGGCGTAACCGACGAAACGCGGCTGCTTCGATTTCAAGCTGGGTCTGTTTGTCCATCTCTTCTGTCCTCCGTTCAGTCGGGCACTTGTTCCAAAGCGGATTGCAGCAAAGGCGCAAGGCGTTCACCCCACGCCGTCTGCGTGGCTTCGGTCGCAATCAAATCGTTACGCAACTCAATAAGTGTGTTCAGACGGCCATGATGCAATGCATGGCGATCAATTGCATCGCCGGGCAAGTGTCCGGGGTAGGGTTCGTTGCGCCCAACGACAAGATCCGGTTCTGCCTCCAGGGCGGCAATCAATGGGTCAGACAGGCGGCTATCATACGCATGAAGGATACCGACATGCCAGGGACGACTGGGGCGCGATTTCAGTTGCCGCGTGAAGGAATGGATCGCGACGATGACTGTGTCGTCGCGGCGTGATGCCAGTTCGTTCAGCGCGTTGTGATAGGGCCGATAATATGCCTCCAATCGGCGCTCTTTTTCTGCGGCATCTGCATTGCGGTTGGCCGGTATGACAGACCCGTCATAGAGGCGCATCAAGAGGGTTGGGTCGTCCTCTCCGCGGTTCGGATCAATGACCAACCTCGAGAAATTCGACAGGATGGCGCATCCACCCAAAGCATCTGCAAGCGCTTTTGCAACGCCAGCGCCGCCCGGGTCGAAGGCAATGTGGCGCGCCATATCCTCTTCGGGCAGGCCAAGTGTTCCGCCAAGATCGGGCGGAACCGTGTTATAGGCATGGTCGCACGTGATCAGCCACCGCGAAGATCGGTTCTCTCCATGCACAAAAAATGGAACATAAGTCATAGGCGTGTGATCTCCCGGGCGCATCAGATAGTGGAGTTGCGCAAGAAAGGGAAATGGGCAATAAGGCAAACCGATAGTTAGCGGTAACATGATGCAATCATAGTGCCCGGACACTGGACGAACTGGCGCACCGCATGTGGACGCCCGACACGCCCGGAACAATGAAGAAGGACGGAAATCCCGATGAGACGTTTGCGCAATGTAAAGATCGTGGCCACCCTCGGCCCAGCGTCAAGCAGTTACGAGATGATCCGTGCCTTGCATGAGGCCGGGGCAGACGTATTTCGCCTGAACATGAGCCACGGTAGCCATGCTGAGATCGCCGAACGTCACGCCATCATCCGGCAGGTGGAAAAAGACCTGGACAGCACGATCGGTATTCTGGCCGATCTTCAGGGTCCAAAACTCCGGGTTGGTGTCTTTGCCAATGGTGAAGAAGAACTGGTTGAAGGTGCATCGTTCCGGCTTGATCTGACCGATGTAGAAGGGTCGATTGACCGGGTCACACTGCCCCATCCCGAGATTTTCGCCGCGCTGGAACCGGGCGCGCATCTCTTGGTGAATGATGGCAAGATCCGCCTGCAAGTCGAAACGTGCGGCAAGGACTTTGCGGATTGTTCGGTCATCACGGGTGGCACGATTTCTAACCGCAAAGGTGTTAACGTTCCCGATGTCGTGTTGCCGCTTGCTGCATTGTCCGAAAAGGATCGGGATGATCTGGAATTCGTGGCCGAATTGGGTGTCGACTGGCTGGCGCTGAGCTTTGTGCAGCGGGCGCAGGACGTCATCGAAGCGCGTGAGCTGTGCAAGGGTCGTGCGGCGATTCTGTCGAAAATCGAAAAGCCTGCGGGCGTCAAAGCCTTTGATGAGATCCTCGAAGTGTCCGATGGCATCATGGTGGCGCGCGGCGACTTGGGGGTGGAACTGCCGGTGCAGAACGTACCGCCGATCCAAAAACGGTTGATCCGCCGGTGCCGGGCGGCTGCCAAGCCGGTGATCGTGGCGACGCAGATGCTCGAATCGATGATCGAGTCGCCGATGCCCACGCGCGCCGAAGTGTCGGACGTGGCCACGGCGATCTACGAAGGCTCTGATGCGATCATGTTGTCGGCCGAGTCTGCAGCGGGCGACTATCCGGTCGAAGCGGTGACAACGATGAACAACGTCGCCGTCGAGGTGGAAAGCGATCCGACCTACACCGAGATTATCGAAGCGTCGCGCGCTGCAAAACGCGCGACGGTTGCCGATGGTATCGTTGCCGCAGCCCGTGAGATTGCCGAGACCACGGACATCAAGGCGATTTGCTGCTTTACCTCCTCTGGAACAACTGCCCTTCTGACCGCGCGTGAGCGTCCTCGCGTTCCGATCATCGCGATGACCAGTTCGGTCAGGACGGCGCGTCGGCTTGCCCTGACCTGGGGGACGAAATGCGTCATCACGGGCGAACTTGAGCGATTCAAACAGGCTGTTGTAAATGCGGCGCGGGCCGCCCGCTCAGGTGGGTATGCAGGAACCAGTGACCAGATTTTGGTTACAGCGGGTGTGCCGTTTAACACTCCGGGCACAACTAATATTCTTCGTGTCGCCCCCTGCGACGAACGTTTGATCTACAACACCGATCCGGAGTAGGTTCTTCCACATGTAGCCAGTGGGAGTAGGGTGTCATGGATCCGGATATGCTGTTTGTGATCGGTCTGGCTCTTGGGATTCTGTCAATTCCGGCGGTTGTGTCCGCAATATCAAACGGTGAGCGGCCAAGGATTGCGACGATTACCCTGATGATTGCGGGAACCATGCTGGTGTGGGCAATTTCCAACAAACCGGGCGGGTATCCAATGGAATCCATTCCGACAGTGGTCGCCCGCGTCCTCAAGGGATTTACCTGACGGCTCTGTTCGCGCGCTTATGCCAAAGCAGCGCGTCGATCCTGTGCTCTTGCTGTTCATCGTGATCGTGTCTGCCGGCGTGACTCTGGTCTTCCGACCTGCAAATCCGGCGGCCGAGCAGAAAATACCTGAAAGGCTGCTCTGAAACAGTTGCATTGCCTGAAAAGCCCGCCTATACGGCGCGCTCTACCCGCGGGACCGGTCGAGTTGGCATACCGAGTCGCGCGTTCACCGATCTTAAGACAGGAGACGGAAATGCCGAAGATGAAGACGAAGTCGAGCTGCAAAAAGCGGTTCAAGGTGACGGCCACAGGCCGCATCAAGGCAGGTCAGGCTGGCAAACGCCACGGCATGATCAAGCGCCACAAGAAGTTCATCCGCGACGCGCGCGGAACGACCACGTTGTCCAAGGCTGATGAAGGTATCATCAAGCCGATGATGCCCTACGCGCGCTAAGGAGGAATTGACATGTCCCGAGTAAAAGGCGGAACCACCACACACGCCCGTCACAAGAAGGTCATCAAGGCCGCCAAAGGTTACTATGGCCGCCGCAAGAATACCTTCAAGGTTGCACGTCAGGCCGTCGACAAGGCGAACCAGTACGCCACACGCGACCGCAAGAACCGTAAGCGGAATTTCCGCTCGCTGTGGATCCAGCGGATCAACGCGGCTGTGCGTCTGCATGACGAAGCGCTGACATATTCCCGCTTCATCAACGGCCTGACCCTGGCCGGGATCGAAGTGGACCGCAAAGTGCTGGCCGATCTGGCTGTGCACGAGCCCGAAGCCTTCGGCGCGATTGTCGAACAGGCAAAAGGCGCTTTGGCCGCATAAGCGATCCAGACTACCGAATTCGAAAAGCCCCGCTGATCCAGCGGGGCTTTTTCGTTTCCGCCCTCACAGTTCGGGAATCCGCTGGTCGGAATGCACGACAAAATTTTACCTAGCGTCAAATGGGAGGTGTTGGCACTCTCGGAGAATAAAAACTGAACTTTGGGAGGAAATATGCTCGATTCGACATTGGCCGACACAACGCAGGCGTTTCTCGACGAATTCGGGAAAGCTCTGGAAGAAGGTGACATCGCGCGGGCGCGCGAAATGTTTGCGGATGATTGCTATTGGCGCGATCTCGTGACGTTCACCTGGAATATCAAAACGGTTGAAGGCAAAGAACAGGTCGAAGACATGCTGAAGCATCAGCTGTCGACGACCAACCCGCACAATTGGGCGGTGGCCGAAGGTGAGGTCGTCACCGAGGACGGTGGTATTGTCACCGCGTGGATCACCTTCGAAACCGAGGTGGCCCGCGGCTACGGCCTCATCCGGTTGCGCGACGGCAAAATCTGGACCCTTCTGACGACGATGGTGGAACTAAAGGGCCATGAAGAGCAAAAGGGGTTTGACAGGCCACTTGGCGCGAAACATGGTGCGGGCAAGAACCGCACGACATGGAAGGAAGAGCGCGAGAAGGAAGCAGAGGAACTGGGATATACCCAGCAGCCCTATTGCCTGATCATCGGCGGCGGGCAGGGCGGGATCGCTCTAGGTGCGCGGCTGCGGCAACTGGGAGTGCCGACCATCATCGTCGAACGCAACGAGCGCCCCGGTGACAGCTGGCGCAATCGCTACAAGTCGCTCTGCCTGCATGACCCGGTTTGGTACGACCATCTGCCGTATATCAAGTTCCCCGAGAACTGGCCCGTCTTTGCGCCGAAGGACAAGATCGGCGATTGGCTTGAGATGTACACCAAGGTCATGGAGCTGAATTACTGGTCCCGCACCACGGCCAAATCCGCAACCTATGATGAGGCCAAGAAAGAATGGACCGTTGTTGTCGACCGGGATGGTGAAGAGGTCACGCTGCGCCCCAAGCAACTTGTGATGGCGACGGGTATGTCCGGCAAGGCGCGCATTCCGAATTTCCCCGGCATGGACAAATTCAAGGGCGACATCCACCATTCGTCACAGCACCCTGGCCCGGATCGCTACAAGGGCAAGAAATGCGTTGTCGTTGGTTCCAACAACTCGGCCCACGACATCTGCGCGGCGCTGTGGGAACACGATGCAGACGTGACGATGGTGCAGCGGTCCTCGACCCATATCGTGCGGTCTGACACGCTAATGGAGATCGGACTGGGTGATCTTTACTCCGAACGAGCGGTCAACGCGGGCATGACCACCGAGAAGGCGGATCTGATCTTTGCGTCTTTGCCCTATGCGATCCTGCACGAATTCCAGATCCCGGCCTATGCCGCAATGAAAGAGCAGGACAAGGAATTCTACGAGGGGCTTGAGAAAGCGGGGTTCTGGCTCGACTGGGGCGACGACGACTCGGGTCTATTCATGAAGTACTTGCGGCGTGGTTCCGGCTATTACATCGACGTGGGTGCCAGCCAGCTCATCATCGACGGTGAGATCAAGCTCAAGCGCGGGCAAGTGACAGAGATCGTCGAAGACGGGCTTATTCTCGACACTGGAGAAAAAATCGAGGCGGATCTGATTGTATTGGCGACAGGCTACAATTCCATGAACGGTTGGGTGGCTGACCTGATGGGCCAGGAAATGGCTGACAAGGTCGGCAAGGTCTGGGGCCTTGGTTCTGATACGACTAAAGACCCCGGTCCGTGGGAAGGCGAGCAGCGCAATATGTGGAAGCCGACACAACAGGAGAACCTGTGGTTCCATGGCGGCAACCTGCACCAGTCGCGGCACTATTCGCAGTTCCTTGCGTTGCAGATCAAAGCCCGGATGGAGGGTATTCCGACCCCGGTCTATGGGCTGCAAGAGGTGCATCACACCTCTTGAATTAGCTTGGGGCGGGTCTTTCGGCCCGCCCCAGTGCACGCAGTCGTGAAACCCGTGATGTGGACACGCGACTGAACGGCGTTACACCAAACGTCATGATGCTTCGTCGTACGTTTCTCTCAACGACCGCTGCCGCGCTGTGCACACCGTTCATTGCGAGGGCGCAGACAGACGACCTGCGACGTGCAATCGACACTCTGCCGCAATTGCATTCGTTTCAGATCAGTCGGGGAGTTGAGACCCTCTTTGCCGAAGCGCCGCGCGGTCCCGGTCTGGAACGCCTCGCCAATATCAAGTCCTGTTCGAAGAGCATCGTCGCACTCTTGCTGGGGGCGGCCATTGATCGGGGGGAGGTTGCCTCGGTCAAACAGCCTTTGTCCGAAGTCGCTCCTAACATCCTGCCCGCGAACGCGACGCCCGGGGCAGGCGCCATTACGCTGGAGGACCTCGTCACGCTGCGCGCAGGATTGGAGCGAACCTCGGGTCAGAGTTACGGCGCTTGGGTCAGTTCCCGCAACTGGCTGGCCGACGCATTGTCGCGCCCGATGGTGGCAGAGCCAGGCGGACAGATGCTTTACTCGACCGGATCAACGCATATCCTTGGCGCAGCTTTGGCCGAAGCGACGGGTCAAAGCCTTTTGACACAAGCGCGCGAACGGCTGGGGCGCCCCCTCGGCATCGAAATCCCGCCTTGGACACGCGATCCTCAGGGCTTCTACATGGGCGGGAACGAGATGGCGCTGCGCCCAACGGCAATGCTCAAGATCGCCAAATTGATGCGTGATGGTGGGAAATATGAAGGTGCGCAGGTGATCCCGGAAAGTTGGGTTGCGGCGTCCACCCAACCCTACGCCCGATCCCCTTGGTCCGGGCTCTCCTATGGCTACGGGTGGTTCCTATCGGCGTCTGGTTACACACTGGCGCGAGGCTATGGCGGCCAGATCATCGCTTCCCACAAGGCTCGCAATCTTGCCGTGGCAATTACGTCCGATCCGACTCAGCCCGCGCGGTCCGGCGGCTATTTCGGTGATCTGATGCGTCTGCTGGAAGGGCCGGTTCTGGCCTTGGCCTGAGACAAAGCTCCCTTGCCTTCCCCTGTGGGCTCCGCAAGATGCACCAGTCCAAACTTGCGGAGTCATCATGCCCACAGCGCCCCTCTGGCTGCTTGTCGCTCTTCAGGCCACCGTGTCTGCGGCGTCGATGGTGGTGGAAATCGTCGCCGGGCGAATGCTGGCCCCTTATGTCGGCATGTCGCTCTACACGTGGACATCGGTGATTGCGGTTGTGCTGGCAGGCTTTTCCGCCGGGCACTGGTGGGGCGGGCGGCTCGCAGATCGACCCGGTTCTAACCCGATGACCACGACCGGATGGGCTCTGGTCGCAGCCGCTGTCACAACCGCGCTGGCGGGTGTTGCGCTGCGCGCTTCGGCGGAGCCGGTGTTGAACGCTTTCCCCCAGCCGGTCTGGGGCATCACCGGCTTAACGCTGGCCGCGTTCTTTCTACCCTCGCTTTTTGCAGGAATCCCGGCGCCGTTGCTGACACAGGTGTCGCTGTCCGGCACGTCCCGTCAAGGGCAGGCACTGGGCGCAATGTTCGCGTCAGGTGCGATTGGGGCCATCGTAGGCACGCTGCTTGCAGGCTTTGTGTTTATCTCGTGGCTTGGCAGTCTCTGGACGCTCACGACCGTAACGATGGTCTACACGGTTGGAGCGGCGCTTTGCTTCACCTTGGGCAAAGGGTTGCGCATTTTCCAAGGGACAAGCCTTGTCGCACTAGTCGCTCTGGCGCTTGCTTCGGGCTTCTCCCAAGGACCATGCGCAGTGGAAAGCCGCTACTTCTGTCTGCAGTCGGTCGATGTGTCCGCAGACCCGTCACGCCCCGCACGTGCCATGGTGATCGACCATTTGGTACACGGCATATCCGCTCAGGATGCACCGGATGTGATGTTCACCGATCACGCTGCCATGCTGGACGCCCTGACCCGCCTGCGCGCTCCGTCGGCGGACCCGGCGACGTTTCATATCGGCGGCGGCAATTACGCGCTTCCCCGTGCTTTTGTGCATCGCGGCTATACGCAGACAACTGTGGCCGAAATTGACCCCGCCGTAACCGCACTCGCCGAACAGGACTTCTGGTTTGACCCAACCCACATCCGCGTACTGCACATGGACGCACGACGGGCGCTTACGGTCGAGGATCAGCGCTATGACGTGGTGATTGGGGACGCGTTTACCGACACCGCTGTGCCTCAGCACCTTGTGACGGCCGAATTCTTCACGCTGATACGTGACCGTCTGACGCCGGACGGCACATACCTTATGAATGTGATCGATTATTCGGATCGGATGAAGGCAGTCGGCAGCTTGGTGGTCACCCTGCGTGACGTATTCCCGGTAGTTGAGGTCTGGGCAGAGGCGAAGCGTCCTGCGCCCGGGGAACGGGTTGTGATGGTGATTGCTGCGGGTGTCTCAGAAACTCAGACGAACAGCTTTGCGGTGCCTGCCCCCGAAAGGACAACTTTTGCTGCGCTGGGATCGGGCTTTGTGGATCAGCTTGCGGCGACGGGCGAATATCTGACTGATGATTATGCGCCGATTGATCGTCTGGTCGGACCGCGCGATTAACGCGGCCCGACCAGACCTTTCCAAAACCCTCGTCGGAGAGGTGCCGGAACTCCGTATTATGCAGCTTTGAGCAGTTTCTGAGGCTCGGTTACATCAAGGCCAAGCGCCCGACCGACTGCGTCATATGTCAGTTTGCCTGCGTGCACATTGAGGCCCGCCAACAGATGCGGATCGTCGGCGCACGCCTGCTTCCAACCCTTGTCGGCCAAGGCCAACATGAACGGCATCGTGGCGTTGCCAAGCGCGATGGTCGACGTGCGGGCAACGGCGCCCGGCATGTTGGCCACGCAGTAGTGCATGATGCCATCGACATCGTAGATCGGGTTCTCATGCGTGGTGGCTTTCGAGGTCTCAAAGCATCCGCCCTGGTCGATGGCCACGTCCACAAGCGCGGAACCCGGCTTCATCAGGCCAAGGTCGGCACGGCTCACCAGTTTGGGTGCTGCGGCACCGGGGATAAGCACGGCACCTACAACCATGTCGGCGGTCGTGATCATCTCGGCAATGTTCGCCTGGCTGGCGTAACGGGTTCGGAAAGTGCCACCAAACACGTCATCGAGATAGCGCATGCGGGGCAGGGAACGGTCCAGAACCGTCACATCTGCGCCCATGCCAGCCGCGACGCGGGCCGCGTGGGTGCCGACAACGCCGCCGCCGATCACGACAACCTGTGCCGGGCCAACACCGGGTACGCCGCCCATCAGTACGCCACGGCCGCCATTGGCCTTCTGCAAGGTCCATGCGCCCATCTGCGGCGCAAGTTTGCCCGCGACTTCGGACATCGGGGCCAGCAGGGGCAGGCCGCCATTGCGGTCGGTCACGGTTTCATAGGCAATCGCGGTGCAACCTGAGGCGAGCAGGTCTTTGGTCTGCTCGGGGTCCGGCGCGAGGTGCAGATAGGTGAACAGCAACTGACCTTCGCGCAGCATCTTGCGCTCGACCGCCTGCGGTTCCTTGACCTTGACGATCATGTCTGCGGTCGCGAACACCTCTTCTGCGGTGTCGATGATCTGCGCACCAGCGGCAGTGTAGGCTGCGTCGTCAAAGCCTGCGCCAATGCCGGCACCTTTCTGGATCAAAACGGTGTGGCCATGTGCAACGGCTTCCTGTGCCGCGCTCGGAGTGACGCCGACGCGGAATTCCTGGGGTTTGATTTCGGTTGGGCATCCGATTTTCATGACTGTCTCCTCCGACTCTGTATGAAAGAAGGATGCTCCTTTCTGCCTGCAATTTCGTATGGATTTTTGGCGGGAAACACGCCATTTTGCGAAGACCCTTCGAAGAAAAGGGCAAATTTCGAAAGGAACTTTGCGTCATGTCTCTGGACGATACCGATCGACGGATTCTGAGGGTGCTGCAGCGGAAGGGCCGCATTTCGAATGCTGAACTGGCCGAGTCGGTTCATCTGTCGGCCTCGGCGTGTCATCGGCGGGTGCAGCGCCTCGAAACCGATGGCTACATCCGTGATTACGTTGCATTGCTGAACGCGCGCAAGCTGGGGATGCCGACCACTGTTTTCGTCGAGATCAAACTCAGCAGTCAGGCGGATGACCTGCTGGAAGCTTTCGAAAAAGCGGTGGCGCGCGTGCCGGACGTTCTCGAGTGTCATCTGATGGCGGGGACTGCGGATTACATCCTCAAGATCGTTGCCGAAGACACCGAGGATTTTGCCCGCATTCACCGCCAGTATCTGACGCGGCTGCCCGGTGTGGCGCAGATGCAAAGCTCCTTTGCGCTGCGCACGGTGTTCAAGACCACTGCGCTTCCTGTTTGACATCCGCGTCTTAAAGGGGCGGTCGCCATGTATGTTCTTATTTTGTTCCAAAGGTGTTATTATTCAGTAACGACTCACATTTTGAACGAAGGTTTACCACGATGAAAACCCCACATGGTGCTGTTGCCTGGAATGAATTGATGACGCGCGACATCAAAGCCGCCAAGGCATTTTACACCGTAACCTGCGGCTGGACCTATGACGCCATGACGATGGACAGCGGCAATCACTACTACGTCGCAATGGCCGGAGGGCGGCCGGTTGCCGGGTTGATGGACATGACCGGATTGCCCGGTATGACTGAGGTTCCACCACACTGGTTCACGTATTTCGCGGTGGACGATGTCGACGCCGCAGTTAAGCAGACCACCGCCAAAGGCGGCGAAGTGATCCGCGCCCCTTTCGACGTGGATGGCATTGGCCGTATCGCAATTCTCAAGGACAGCGGCGGAGCGGCTGTGGGCATGATCACGGAGGCATCGCAGGGTTGAGGCCGTCTGTTTGCGCCTTGGTGGCAAAAACGGTAGGGTGCGCGGGCACACACCGGAGAACCCGCCTGAGATGCGGCCTCCCACACTCATCCCCCCGACATACGGAGATTTCATGACCCAGGTAAAAACGGGCGATATCGTTTCGATTCATTATACCGGCACACTCTCGGACGGTTCCACCTTCGACAGTTCTTCTGGCCGCGCGCCTTTGGAATTTACAGTTGGCGCAGGTCAGATCATTCCCGGTCTCGATCAGGCGATCCCCGGCATGGCTGTGGGTGACACCAAGACGGTGCAGGTGCCCGCGGATCAAGCCTATGGTCAGCGTGACCCCAATGCTCAGCAGGCCGTACCCCGCGCCGACATCCCGGCAGACATCCCGCTTGAGCCGGGCACACAGCTTCAGATGCAGACTCCGACCGGTCAGATTGTTCCGGTGATGGTTGCGGAAGTCACTGAAACTGAAGTGACATTGGACGCGAACCACCCGCTGGCAGGCAAAGACCTGACCTTTGACGTGGAAGTCGTCGAAATCAAAGCGGCCTGATTAGGCCCTGATCGGCTTGGCCGATCAAGCTTGAGCGAGGGGCACTGCCCCTCGCGCTACTAGAGGTATTTGCGCCTCAGAACCGCAGGCGTCAGGTACGAACCCCGGCAAAGCGCTGCTGCCAATCAGCACGCTCATCGTCGGTAATCTTACGGAATGTGACCTCCGGTACCGAGAAGGCATGACCCGCAGGCAGAGCCGTTACAGCGGATGCTATGTCGGTGGGCCAGCTTGCGTCTTCGGCATGCATCGCGGTCAGAAGCTGGGCCGAAGCATCCGGGATGAACGGGCTCGAGATCACCGCGTAGAAACGGATGAGGTTGAGCGCGATTCGGATCTGCATCGCGGCCGTGTCCGGATCTTCTTTGAACGTCGTCCACGGGGCGACATCCTGCAGGTATTCGTTGCCCAGTACCCAAAGCGCGCGCAGCGCGGCAGCGGATTTGCGAACCTCGATGGCGTCCATATGCGCTTCGTATTCGCGCAGGCCCTTTTCGAGATCGGCGAGCAGTTGTTCTTCACGCGGACCAGGCGTGCCAGCAGACGGAACCTCTTCGCTGAATTTCGATCGGCAGAACTTGGTCACACGGCTGGCGAAGTTGCCCAGCACGTCGGCGAGATCCTTGTTCACGGACCCTTGGAAGTTCTCCCAGGTGAATTCGCTGTCCGAGCTTTCCGGTGCGTGGCTCAGCAGCCACCAGCGCCAGTAATCGGCGGGCAGAATTTCCAGCGCTTGATCCATGAACACGCCGCGGCCTTGGCTCGTGCTGAACTGACCGCCATCGTAGTTCAGGTAGTTGAACGACTTGATGTAATCGACGAGCTTCCAATCTTCGCCTGATCCAAGGATCGTCACAGGGAAGCTGAGCGTGTGGAACGGCACGTTGTCCTTGCCCATGAACTGGGTGTAGCGCACATCGTCCGCGCCTTTGTCGGTCCGCCACCAGCGTTCCCAATCGGCATCGGTTTTGCCATTTGCCTCAGCCCATTCGCCGGCGCAGGCGATGTACTCGATCGGGGCATCGAACCAGACATAGAAGACCTTGCCTTCCATGCCGGGCCAATCTTCTTCGCCTTTCTTGACCGGGATACCCCAGTCCAAGTCGCGGGTGATGCCCCGGTCCTGCAGCCCATCGCCATCGTTCAGCCATTTCTTTGCGATGGATGTCGTCAACACCGGCCAGTCGGTTTTGCTGTCGATCCACTCCTGCAGTTTGCCGCGCATGTCGGATTGGCGCAGGTAGAGGTGCTTGGTTTCGCGCACTTCGAGATCAGTCGAGCCGGAAATCGCCGAGCGTGGTTCGATCAGATCAGTGGGGTCGAGCTGTTTGGTGCAGTTCTCGCACTGGTCTCCGCGCGCTTTGTCATAGCCGCAGTTCGGGCAGGTGCCCTCGATATAGCGGTCCGGCAGAAAGCGTTTGTCTGCGTGGCTGTAAACCTGCTTTTCGCTGACTTCACGGATCAGCCCGGCATCGGCCAGACGGCCTGCCAGGTGCTGGGTCAGCTTATGGTTCTGCGGACTGGAGGAGCGGCCGAAATGGTCAAAGGACAGGCGGAAGCCTTTTGCGATTTCCGACTGCACAGCGTGCATTTCGGCGCAGTAATCGGCAACGGGTTTGCCGGCTTTCGCTGCGGCCAACTCAGCCGGTGTACCGTGCTCATCGGTGGCGCAAAGATACATCACTTCATGGCCTCGTGCCCGCAGATAGCGGGCGTAGAGGTCTGCAGGCAACTGGCTGCCCACGAGGTTTCCGAGGTGCTTGATCCCGTTGATATATGGGATTGCCGACGTGATGAGATGCCGTGCCATGTCCTGTGCGCCTGCTTTGTCACTGAAGTTTGGGCCGCTTTAGCGGATCATCGCCGCGAGTGCCAGAGGATCAGTCTTTTTCGCGGCTGGACTTCATCAGACGCCCGATCAGGAACGAGGTACGCGGCGCATAGACATAGGGCGTCTTTGGGTGGCTGGGACGGGCGCGCATCCGGATCAGGCCGAACGCCACAAGAACCGCGTGTCCGACAGCGATCATCGCAAAAAGCGCGGGTGGCCCGAAGAGCGCCATCAGAACCGATGCGAGGTAAGGCGCGGCAATCGCGCCGCACGCGTACCAGAACATCAGCGCGGCCGAGAGTTCGACTCGTTCGCTGGAACTGGCGAAGTCATGGGCGTGAGCCGCGGCGACGGAGTAGATCGGAAAGGTGGTCAGACCAAAGATCATCGCTGTGATGAAGACGCCCGATGTCGGCAGATCGGTCAATGATGCGGTCATGATACAAGATGCGATTGCCGCCACCGACAGCCAGATCAGCACCCAGCGTCGGTCATATTTGTCGGCCAGCCATCCGACGGGGTATTGCGCCAAGGCGCCTCCGGCCACGAAAGCGGCCATGAAGAGTGCGATCTGGTCAAGCGCGAGGCCAACACCTTGCCCGTAGACCGGACCCACCATGCGGAAGGATGCTGAAGAGATCGCAGCCACGATCACTCCGGCGGCGGCCAGGGGGGACCGCGCCACGGCTAGCATTGGGCGCAAGCGCGGGGCGTCGGGGATTTCGGGTTGAGGCCGGGTGGTCAGGGCCAGAGGCAGCAGGGCCGCACAGCAGAAGATCGCAAGCAGGTTGTAGCTGACATAAGCGGCGGGGGTCAGAACTCCGATCAGCAATTGCGCGATGAGCGACGCGCCCATATCGGCGATCCGGTAAAGCCCCATGGCGCGGCCGCGGGTCTCGTTTGTGACCTCGGCCTGAAGCCAGGCTTCGATCACGGTGTAGCAGCCTGCGACGCAAACCCCGGTTGCGATCCGCATCAGCGCCCAGGCCAGAGGTTCGGCCAGCATCATGTGGCTTATCAGGCCGATCGCGCCCAGGACCGTGAAGGCGGAGAAGGCGCGCGCATGGCCGACAGTGCCCATCAGGCGCGGTGCCCACCAGCAGCCGATGAAGAAGCCGAAGAAATGCGCGGATCCGAGCATCCCGATTTCGGCGGTGGTAAAGCCGAGTGTGATGCCGGAAATGGCGTCCAAAGGTCCGACGCCGCCCGAGGACAGCTGCAGCAAGGCAACGGACAGGAACAGGGCGGCAAAAGATATGGGTAGGCGCATAACGCACACCCTAACCGACGTGACCGGGGTCGGTCGCTCATATTCGACTTATGGTGTCGTTTCCCGAGTGGGTTCCAAGGAAATTCGTACCAATTTCCTTGGCGGTGCAGAAATTTCGCATGAAATTTCTGGCTCTGGCTCTGGCTCTGGCTCTGGCTCTGGCTCTGGCGTGGCGGGCACCAGTCCGGTTTGTCCCCTTTTCATCAGCCAGTCGCGGGGCGGGGCCATGCGGGCGCGCAGGCGGCTCAGGGTCCAGTGGCCCGGGCCTTTGTGATGGGCAGTTTCCAGCGACCAGCGGGTTTCAATTCCCGGCGCACCGCCCTCACCGGGGGTCAGAAGCAGGGCAAGGGGGCGGCTGGCCCCCATCCCACAGCCCGCTTCTGCGGCCAGATGCAGGCGGCGGATCGGGACCATCGCGGGGGGCGCGCTCAGATCGGCCACCACCACGGGGGCATGGCCGTCTCGCAGCGCCTCTTCCATTGCCCAGAGCAGCATGTCCCGTTTGGATGGTGTGACGAACAGGATATGGCCGGGGTTGATCTGCCCCGCAATGGCCTCGGGGCAGAGGTGTTCGGTCGCCCCCTGTGGCGCGATCCAGACAACGGATCCGCCCAGTTGCGCGGCAATCGCCATCGCAAGCGTGTGCCGCGCTGGCCCGCAGAGCTCATGCACTCGGCCCAATCGCAGGGCGATCTCTGGCTCCCCCAACGTGATCTGCGGCGCGGGGCGATGCGGGCGTCGGGACAGGAGATCGGCGGCATTATGCATGGTGGCAGTTTATATGTTCTTTCTTTGTTCTCAAGAGATTCGTCGCACCCTGCGTGTGAGCCCTTGCCTCGGATCGGTGCAATTGGTCAGGTACGTCAAAGATTTGCCCTCGAGGACAAGGACCTGCATCTCGTGACCCCGATCCTGCGTGCCACACTGGTTGCGATCTGGTTGGCCCTGCCTGCAAAGGCGGCTGACCTGACCGTGTTTGCGGCCGCTTCCTTGGGAGATGCGATGGCAGAGCTTGCGACGGCGTGGGAGGCCGATACAGGGCAAGACGTGGCGCTAGTACTTGCGGGCAGTTCGACCCTCGCGCGCCAGATCGACGCTGGGGCACCTGCGGATGTCTTCGTCTCCGCAAACGAAACATGGATGGATTGGCTGGTCGCGCGGGAGCGGGCCGTGGCTGAAAGCCGTGTCGATATCGCGTCCAATCGCCTTGTGCTGGTGGCGCACGATCCCGCCGCATCCTCCGATGCCGACATCACAACGCAAACCGACATTCTAGGGACTCTCGGAGAGTCAGGCCGCTTGGCCATCGCCTTGCCCGAAGCGGTGCCGGCGGGCATCTATGCCAAGACCGCGCTCACAGAGCTTGGGCTCTGGGAGAACCTACAAGCACGGCTGGCCCCGACCGACAATGTGCGAGCGGCACTGGCGCTGGTGGCCTTGGGCGAAGCGCCCTTGGGCATCGTCTATGCGACCGACGCAGTTGCCGAGCCGCGCGTGGTGACCGCAGGTGTGTTTCCCGAGGATACCCATCCGGCCATTCGCTATCCGGCTGCTGTTGTCTCGGATACATCGTCAGCGGAGGCGGCCAATACCTTTGTTGCTTGGCTGGTCAACCCGGCGGCGCAGGCCGTGCTGGCGCGCTACGGGTTTCTCCCGGTTGGGATGCCGGAATGAGTGGATGGCTTGGGCCCGATGAATGGCAGGCTGTCGCCCTCTCGCTCAAGGTGTCGTTCTGGGCGACCCTGCTCAGCCTACCGTTCGGATTGATGTGCGCTCTGGCGCTAGCGCGTGGCCGGTTTGTCGGTCGGGATGTCTTGAACTGGCTGGTGCACCTGCCTCTCGTGTTGCCGCCAGTCGTCACCGGCTATCTGCTTTTGTTGACGTTCGGACGACAAGGTCCGATCGGGTCAGTGCTGGATGATCTCTTCGGGATCACGCTGGCTTTTCAATGGACAGGGGCGGCCTTGGCCGCGTCGATCATGGCTTTCCCGTTAATGGTGCGCGCCATGCGACTGGCGATTGAGGCGGTTGATCCCCGGTTGGAAGAAGCGGCTGCCACATTGGGGGCAAGCCGGATCAAGGTGTTCAGCACCGTGACCCTCCCTCTGATCCTGCCGGGGATCATCGCGGGGGCTGTTCTGGCCTTTGCCAAGGCGATGGGCGAATTCGGCGCGACCATCACCTTTGTGTCGAACATCCCCGGCGAAACCCGCACCGTGCCCTCTGCGATCTATGCGTTCCTGCAGGTGCCCGGCGGTGAATCCAGCGCGATCCGGTTGGTTGTGGTTGCGGTTGGCATAGCGATTGCCGCGCTGGTCCTGTCGGAATGGTTGTCGCGCCGGGTGGCGCAGCGGATTTCCGGATCATGAGCCTGTCTGTCGACATCCGGCGATCCCTTGGCGGGTTTGACCTGAACGCATCGTTCGATGCGCCCGAGGGTGTGACGGTTCTCTTCGGCAAATCCGGCAGCGGCAAAACCTCGGTGGTGAAATCGGTGGCAGGGCTTGTTGCGCCGGACCAAGGTAAGGTCTCCCTGAACGGGCGCGTTCTGTTCGACGCCGCTGCTGGCACCAACGTCGCCGTACACAAGCGGCGCTTGGGATACGTGTTTCAGGACAGCCGCCTGTTTCCGCATCTGAGTGTGCAGGACAACCTGTGTTACGCCGCGCGTGTCAGCGGACGCGGTTCCACAGACCCCAAGGATGTTGCAGCCTTGCTGGGGATTGCGCATTTGCTGGACCGTCGCACTCATGCGCTGTCCGGGGGCGAGGCGCAGCGCGTGGCGATTGGCCGGGCGCTGTTGTCGGAACCGGACATGCTCTTGATGGACGAACCGCTGGCTTCACTCGACGGGCCGCGCAAAGCCGAGATTCTGCCCTATCTCGAAACCCTGCGGCGAGAAACCGGGCTGTCGATCCTCTACGTGACACACAACATGGCCGAAGTTGCGCGACTGGCGACCCATATCGTGCTGATCGACGAGGGTCATGTGGTGCGATCAGGTGCTCCCGAAGAGTTGCTGACTGATCCCGACATGGTCCGCCTGCTGGGCATTCGCGATGCGGGTGCCGTGCTGTCTGCCACTGTCGCCGGGCATCATCCCGACGGTCTCACATCGCTTTCGATTTCTGCCGGCCAAATTCTCCTGCCGACTGTCGAAGCGCCCATCGGTGCGAATATCCGGGTCCGCATTCTGGCGCAGGATGTGATCCTCGCAAGGTCGCGACCGGAAGGGCTGTCGGCGCTCAACATCCTGCCGGTCCGTGTACTTGCGGTACGCCGGGGTGAAGGGCCAGGGGTGGTTGTTCAGCTTCAGGCGGGCGACGACCGTTTGCTCGCACGGATCACCCGCCGCAGCGCCGACACGTTGAACATCGTCGAAGGCGCGGAGTGTTTCGCGGTGATGAAATCGGTGGCCGTTTCGCAGACGGATATCGCCGTTGGCTTGCAGACTGGACTTTAACCGCTACTTTGCGCGCAACTAAAGTTGAAGGAACGCGCGATGAAGATGAACCGACTGGGCAGAACTGATCTGATGGTGTCGGAGCTGTGCCTCGGCACCATGACCTATGGCAATCAGACGCCAGAGGCGGATGCCCACACGCAGATGGACATGGCGCTGGACGCCGGGATCAATTTTATCGACGGGGCCGAGATGTATCCCGTCAACCCGGTCTCCAAGGAAACCATCGGACTGACCGAAGAAATACTCGGCAATTGGTTCCAGAAAACCGGACGGCGCAATGAGTGGGTTCTGGCGACCAAACATTCCGGCGAAGGCATGGAGCACGCCCGCGACGGCGCGCCGATCTCGAGCGAGACCGTTCCCAGCGCAGTCGAAGGCTCGCTGAAGCGGCTCAAGACAGACCATATCGACCTCTACCAGCTCCACTGGCCCAATCGCGGTTCTTACATGTTCCGCAAGAACTGGACCTTTGACCCGACCTCTCAGAACCGGACCGAAACGCTCCAGAACATGGCCGACGTACTGGGCGCTCTGCACCGTGAAATCGAAAAAGGACGTATTCGGCATATCGGTCTGTCGAACGAAAGTGCTTGGGGAACAATGATGTGGTTGCAGGTTGCGCAGGCGATGGCTGGACCGCGCATGGAAAGCATTCAGAACGAATACTCACTCATGTGCCGCATGGCGGATACCGATCTGGCCGAAGTGATGGTGCATGAAGAGGTTTCTCTTCTCCCGTTCTCACCCTTGGCGGCGGGTCTTCTGACCGGCAAATACCAGAACGGCGCGGTGCCCGAAGGGTCGCGTATGTCGCTCAATGGCAATCTGGGTGGGCGTAAGACCGACCGCGCGTTCGAGGCGGTCGATGCCTATGCCAAGGTGGCAGAGCAGGCGGGTCTCGATCTGGCGCATATGGCTTTGGCTTGGTCAGCGCAGAGGCCTTTCGTAGCCTCTTCGATCTTTGGAGCGACCACGTCGGAGCAGCTTGCGCATCTCCTCAAGTCGGTGGGCATGACGCTGAGTGCCGATGTTCTGAAAACGCTGGACGAGACGCATAGGCTACATCCGATGCCTTACTGACCCGCCTACGGTCGGAGGCTTAAACAACGCTGGCGTCGGACCCGTTCAAGGGGCCGGAGCTAGCATTTTTCGGTTCCGGGATCGGGGATGGGCGGATACCTGTTCGGCCCAACCGGGCTGGCAGTGTGCCCGACAGTGCCCATGCGCCCAAGAGCGCCGTTGCGCCGGCTGCAAAGATCCCGGCCAGCGGTGCCACCAGCAGGACAAGCCATGCCATGCCGGGGGTCAGGATACCCGACACGTCGCGGAAGCTGGAATAGACGGCGGACATCTCGGTGCGTTCCGATGGCTTCACCGCAAGCAGGAACGGCAATCCCGCCGACACATCCAGCAGGATCAGGAAGAACGATCCGGTCATCAGGCAAAGAACGGCGACCCAGGGCAGGCCGGACATTACAGCCGCGGTGCCGAAGAGAAGACCCGCCATCACAAACCCGGTACGGACAGCGTGACGGATCGAATAGCGTTGCATGAACCGCAGCATGAAGGGTGTCACAAAGAGTGCGGCGTTGGAGGTCGACAGTGCGATTCCACCCAATTGCTCGCCCAGTCCCGACTGGATTGCGAAGATCGGCAAATAGACGACATAGACCCACCAGCCGCAGGACCGGATCACGGCAAACAGCCATCCGGCCACCAAACGCGGTTGAGCGAAGAAGCGCGGGAGGAATCCCAGCGGGTTGGTGGGGGCGCGGCGGCTCTTTGTGATGAGCTTGCCATTGCCCATCCGCATGGCGAGAAACAGTAGCAGCATGGTAAACGACGCTGTCGCCGCTACGAGGAACGGTGCCGGTTCCCACCATTTGAGCAGTGTTACCCCCAGCACCGGCCCAACCGTCCAGCCCGCCGCGCTGTAGAACATGCGCGAGGTTTCACAGCGGCCCAGTTCGATCTTGGCGATGTAATCGAGCACATAGGCGTTGAAGCAGACAAAGGTGGTCACGGTCGCGACCGAGGTCAGCGTCAATCCCAGAACACTTGTCGCAACGGACCCGTCGATGGCAAGCAGCGATCCCGCGATAAAACAGGATGCCCCGGTCATGTAGACCCAGCGTCTGGGAAGGAAACGGGCGAGGAACGGCACAAGAAGGCCCGTCACCAGCGACACGATCCCGATCAGGAAATAGACCTGCGACACCAATGCGGCGTCCTGAAGCGCCTGATACATACGCAGCGGAAACACCGAAATCAGAATGCCGCGCGCCACTGCCTCAGCCGCAGCCAACATGGCAAAGCCGCGCACACTGGGTGCAGGTGCGTGGCGGAGCCACTCTGGAATTCGTCTTTCGTGCATGTCTGGCCTTTGATGTCTTGGCCAGAGATACGCAGTCGAACATGTCATGCATTGCTGTCCGCGACGCGATGTCGTTTTCTTGAAACGACCGTCCGCATGGCAGGTCGGACGGGCAGAACACAAGGAGGCCCCATGCCGAAGCAACAGCCATTGACCGGAATTCGAGTTGTCGAGGTCGAAGGCATCGGCCCCGGCCCGTTCGCGGCGATGATGCTGGCCGATCTCGGGGCAGACGTGATTGTCGTGCACCGCCCTCGCTCCGGTCCCGTGGTCGGACTGAAAGACCGTCCGGTCACCGATCGGGGCAAGCGGTCTCTCGTGCTGGACCTGAAATCAGAAGCAGACCGATCCGTGTTTCTTGATCTCGTCTCCAATGCCGACGGTCTGATCGAAGGCTTCCGCCCCGGCGTCATGGAGCGGCTGGGGCTTGGTCCGGACATCTGTCATGCGGCCAACCCCCGTTTGGTCTACGGACGCATGACAGGTTGGGGGCAGGATGGTCCGCTGGCGGAACGTGCGGGGCATGACCTGAACTACATCGCAATGTCCGGTGCGCTTTGGCCTTCGGCGCTGGAAGGCGATCGTCCCACCGTGCCTCCCACACTGGTCGGCGACATCGGTGGCGGCGCGCTTTATCTAGTGGCCGGGATGCTGTCAGGGATCATCGCCGCAGGGCGCACCGGGAAAGGCACAGTGGTTGATGCGGCGATCTATGACGGCGCAGCGCATATGCAAAACCTGCTCATGTCGATTGCAGGGGTGGTCGAGGATGGTCCTTCCGCGCAAGCGAACCCGCTGGTCGGCGCCCATTGGTCGCGGACGTACCGTTGCGCCGATGGTGCTTTCATCAGCGTGCAGTGCCTCGAGCCGAAATTCTACGCTATCTTCCTCGAAAAGCTGGGACTGGCGGCAGACGCAGACTTCGTCGAGCACCAATTCGACCGTGATGCATGGCCCCGGTTGTCAGAACGCTTGGTGCATATCTTTGCTGCGCATGACAGGGCGCATTGGGAACAACTGTTCAATGGCAGCGATGCCTGCGTTGCACCGGTTCTGTCCCCGCGAGAAGCCTTTGCGCACCCGCAGAACACAGCGCGGCAGACATGGCATGAGATTGATGGCAGCCTGCAAGCCGCCGCCGCCCCGCGCTTTGACGGTCAACCTCCAGCCTCGTCTGCCGAAATCCGGGCGAGAGGGCAGGATACTGGTGCGATCCTTGCCGCGTTGTCCAATCACGCCGGATGGCCCGGTCGCGATGGTCCCTAATCAGGCGAGGGATTCGCGCGATTCTTCCAGATAATCCGGAAAGGCGCGGGCGGTGATCTGGGCCTGCCGCACGAGATTGTCGAAATGGTCGGCAAACGCTCGCACCCGCTGCGTGTCGCGGAAGGCTAGGTAGTTGCTGCCGATATAGATCACCGCCAGCAATGGGCCGAATACGGTGATCGGGGCAGAATAGACCTGCCGCGCGTCGAAGAGGTAGACACGCATTCTCGGATAGAGTGATTTCGTGAGATCGAGCCAGTGGTCGATCTGTTGCTTGCGCGCGTCCAGTGCGAGGTTGGCGTAATAGCCCGTGCCATCGACAAAACTCTGCACCTCGTAGAGTGGCATGGCGATTTCGTAATCCGAGGCCGACTGCCGCATCCAGGCCAATCGGTTTGCCGATGCAGTGATCGCTTGCGATGCGGTGCGTCCGAGATGTGGGCCATATTCCCACGTCAGAACTTCGTTGGTCTTGAGCATGTCCGGCAGCGAGGCGGGAACATAGCGGATCTTGTAGCCTTCCGCCTCGCGGTGCCAGTCGAAAATCTGTTGGTCTACCAAGGCACGTGGCGCATTGGTGAGTGTCAGCGCATTGGCCAGAAGATCAGTTGCGTTTTCGGGATGCTCCGACAGGCCTAGAAGCCAATCCGCAGACACGCCAAGCGCGCTGGCACAGGCACCTACCACATGCGCGTTGGGCAACCGCGCAGCATCATCGCGCAATAGCTGCGAAATCGTGGAGCGGTCGATCCCGGTGCGCCGTGCCAGTTCGCTTTGGTTCGTACCGACACGTCTGATCGCAATCAGCAGGCGGGTGCGGAACAGATCGGCCCGTTGCAATTTGTTCATGTGATATAATCCATCAATTTGTGACAAAAATCACAGAGCTGGATAATTGTGCACTGTTGTCAGAATTCTGCAAGCCGGTCGACAAGATTATAGTGGCCGTTGGGAACTTACGGGGTCACTTGATGACGGATTTGCCTATGCCGAGATCGGCAGAGCTTCGGCGTGCTGCCGAATGGCCGACGCTGGCGATGCTGGGTCTAACCTATGGTATTTGGGCGATCGCGACCGTCTGGCTGGCAGATTTGTCGCTCACGCTCGCAATCATCCTGAGCACATGGGCGGCGGCTCAACATTCGTCGCTGACCCACGAAGCACTGCATGGGCATCCGACGCGAAACAACATTGTGAACGCGGCGCTGGTGTTTCCAGCGCTCAGCCTTGTGGTGCCGTACATGCGATTTCGGGACACCCATCTAGCGCATCATCAGGATGAAAACCTGACCGATCCCTATGACGATCCGGAAACCAATTACCTTGATCCTGCGGTCTGGTCCCGGCTGCCCGCATGGCGCAAGCTGCTCTATCGCGCTAACAATACACTTGCTGGGCGTCTGACACTCGGACCGATCATAGGGCTATCGTCATTCATGGCCGCTGATTGGAAAGAGATCAGAGGCGGAAACACCCGGGTACTCAACGGCTGGCTCTTGCACATCCCCGCTGCAGCTTGCGTGATCTGGTGGATGGTGTCAGTGGCACAGATGCCGATCTGGGCATGGTTGGTGTCGGTCTACCTCTCGCTGTCACTTCTCAAACTGCGCACCTTTCTTGAGCACCGCGCCCATGACAGGACGTCCGCCCGCACCGCAATTGTCGAAGATCGTGGTTTGTTCGGGCTGTTGTTCCTGCACAACAACCTGCATGTGGTTCATCACATGCATCCGGGCGTGCCGTGGTACGCGCTGCCGGATCTCTATCGCGCACGAAAGGCGCAATACCTATCGTCGAACCAAGGGTATCGCTACGCAACCTATGCCGACGTGGCTCGCAAGTATCTGTTTCGTGCAAAAGATCCGGTTCCGCATCCGCTTTACCAGGATGGACAAGACCGCTGACCTGACGCCATAGAGGCGCATGGAATTCTGGATATTCGCCAGTATTGCGGCAGCCCTGTTTCAGACCGTCCGCTTCATGCTGCAAAAAGTGTTGAGCATGGATGTGTTGAGCACGGCGGGGTCGACCTTTGCCCGCTTCGCATACGCGGCTCCGGCTGCGTTTCTGGTGACGGTCGTTTACCTGTGGGGCATCGACACGCCGGTGCCTGCCTTGGGCGGCTGGTTCTGGTTCTATGCGTGGCTTGGGGGCATTTCCCAAATTCTGGCGACGGTCTGTGTTGTGGCGCTGTTCCGTCAACGCAATTTTGCCGTCGGCATCACCTTCAAGAAAACCGAGGTCATTCAGACTGCTATCGTCGGCGTTGCGCTCTTCGGCGCGGATGTGTCGCTTGCCGGGTGGGGTGCCATCCTGATCGGACTGGTGGGGGTGTTGCTGCTGTCCCGCACGCCGGGTCTGGACCAAGGGCTGTGGAGCAGCCTGACCAGTCGTGCTACGGGTCTTGGACTGACCTCGGGGTTTTTCTTTGCTTTCTCCGGCACCAGCTACCGCGCGGCCTCGCTCCAGATCGACAGCGACGATGCGTTGCTGCGGGCCGCGGTCACGCTGACCTGTGTCACGGCTTCGCAATTCATTGGGATGGCGCTCTGGCTGCGCTGGCGCGAACCGGGCCAAGTCACCGCCGTGTGGCGCGCGCGCAAGGTGGCGGTTTGGGTTGGGCTGACCTCTATGGCAGGCTCAATGGGGTGGTTCACTGCCTTCACGTTGCAAACCGCTGCCTACGTACAGGCGGTCGGGCAGATCGAACTGATCTTTTCGCTGATGGCTTCTGTTCTTTTCTTCAGGGAAAAGATCACGGCGCGGGAATTGATCGGGATCGGCTTTCTGGCTCTGTCGATCCTGACCTTCATCCTTGTGATCTAGTCTGGCATCGGTCGGCCATGCAGCCGAAGGAACAGGCTTTCTTCATCATCATTCCGAAAAAACGGAACAGAGTCGGGCGGGCGCGGGTCGGCAGCGCGGGCGGCGACTTCGGCAAGAACCACTTCGGTGATGAAAGGCAAATCAAAGCTGCGCACCTTGTCCAGCGCGATCCATTGCAGATGCGCCAGCTCGTCTGAGGCTGCCGAGAAATCATCTGGGTCGCTGACAAGATCGTCAGCGTCCAACAGAAAGAACCGCGCGTCAAACCGGCGCGGACGCCCCGGTGGGGTGATGGCGCGAAATACGAATTGCAGCGGGGACGCGCTGGGCCTGTGACCGGTCGCAGCAAAGTCGCGCCAGTTGTCGGGTGCGGTGTCCCATGCACCCGGCCGACCGAGGATCTGACCGGTCTCTTCCCACAGTTCGCGGATTGCTGCTCCGGCAAGGGCTGCTGCACGGTCGGCCGGAACGCCATCGGTCAATCGGCTCTCGCAGAGGGGCGACAGGGGTTCGGCAAAAGACACGTGGGCATCATCCGGGTCGACCGCGCCGCCGGGGAATACAAACTTGTTGGGCATGAACGCCGCGTTCGCCCCCCGCTGCCCCATTAGGACACTGGGTTCGTGATTGCGGTCACGCAGTACGATCACCGTTGATGCATCACGGATTGCTGTTTTGTCGATTGTTCCCGTTTCCGCCACGCAAGCTCCCTTCCTGTTCAGAAAGGGTCAGGTTGCAGTGTTTGCGAACCCGTGCATGTGCCGTGACCACTGAAACGCCACGATCGCCCCTTTCAATCTCGGCAGAAGGTAAAGCGTCAGCGCGACGCAGCCAACCGCGAAGATTGTGAACAGCACAAGCGGTTCAGGACGGAAATTGACAAACACGATATGCAACAGCGGCGCCATCAGGTGACCGACAATCAGAATGGTCAGATAGGCCGGGCCATCATCGGCGCGGTGATGATGCAGTTCTTCACGGCACACCGGACAGGTGTCGCGTACCTTGAGATAACCACTCAGCAAAGGGCCACTGCCGCAATTCGGGCATTTGCGCTGCCAGCCTTTGCGCAGCGCCGGCCATGTCGGACGGTCGTCCTGCTTGGTCATTTGTGATGTCGTCATGTTCGCTCTCCCGCGTGTAAGATGGCGGCGACTGTTAGCGATGAACAGTGACCAAACTGTCCTTGCGGCTGGATGTCGCAAATCACGGACCTGTGATGAGTTTTTGCGAAATTCGGCGACGGGAATGTCTGCCTGCCCCGTGAAACGCAGTGGATGCCAGAACGACAGGGTGTCGATCTGGCCCGGTGTTGAAAGGATCCGGCAAACAGACCGGACATGGAAAGGAAAAAACGATGACCATGAACAAGCAGGTTTCCGCACTCGTGATTGCAGCCCTTTTGGCGACGACAGCCGGGGTGGCCTTTGCCCAGGACGCAACCTCCCGAGAAGAACGTCGTGCCGAGATGTTTGCCGAGCTTGACACAAACGGCGATGGCACAATTTCTGCCGACGAATTTGCGGCTGGCGCAAATCGTTTCGCCCGTGCTGACACCAATGGCGACGGGCTGTTGACCGCCGAGGAACTCGCCGCTGCTGGCGAAGAGCGCGCGGCACAACGGGCCGAACGCATGATCGCTCGGCTTGACCAGAACGGCGATGGCGCCCTGTCCGAGGACGAAATCACCTCCCGCCGTGATCCATCGCGCATGTTTGATCGGCTGGATGCCAATGACGATGGCGCGGTGAGTGCCGAGGAATTCGCCGATGCCCGCATGGGTGGACATGGTGGAAAGAAGGGTGGCCGTCACGACGGTGGTTTTGGCGGCAAGCGGCACGGTGGTGATCGCTGAGACGCGATATGGCCATGAGCGATGTGTGCATTGCTCATGGCCTTTGATAGGCTGACCCGGAAACCAGACATACGGCAGCATGACCCAAAGCCAGACCGATCCTGCTGCGGAAGCGGCATTGCTTGAGGCCTATGCCGCCGGGGATGCCGATGCGGCCCGTGAGCTTGCGACGCGCTACACGCCGTTGGTCTATGCGCATGCCTACCGGATGCTCAATGACCGGGCCGAAGCCGAAGATGTCGCCCAAGACGCGATGCTGAGGCTATGGCGCCATGCTCCGGGATGGGACAGCGCCGGGGGCGCATCGGTTCGAACCTGGCTCTATCGGGTGACAGCCAACCTCTGCATCGACCGGCTGCGAAAAACGCGGCCCGATGCGATGCCGGAGGAGCTGGAATTTGCAGATGACGGGCCGGGCGCCGAAGCCCAGTTGCAGGCGCAGGCCCGGAAAATGGCGTTGGAAGACGCTCTGATGCAGCTTCCCGACCGCCAGAGACAGGCCGTCGTACTGCGACATATCGAGGGTCTGGGCAACACCGAGATTGCCCAGATCATGGACATTGGGCCACGCGCGGTTGAAAGTCTGACCGCACGCGGCAAACGGGCACTGACCGCGCTTCTTAGCGGTCAGCGCAAAGGCTTGGGGTACACAGATGACACAGTCGAAACCTCCTATTGATGATCCGCTGGAGGCGGCCTTTGCCGAAGCGCGTCAGACGCTGCCACCGCTGCCGGATGGTTTGCTGTCACGCGTTATGGCGGACGCCGAAGCGCAGTTGCCCGTGCCCGACCGACAACCGTTCTGGAAACAGGTTGTCGGCACGTTTGGCGGCTGGCCAGCCATGGCTGGTCTAGCGATGACAGCCTGTGTCGGTGTCTGGGCCGGAGGCGCGCTGACCGACGATCTGATGTTGGCTTTGTCACCAGTCGATTCTGCGACGCTTGATATCGGGGCCGGACTTGGGGCCTTTGATATGCTTTTGGTGGATGGCTGACATGGTTGAGAATGCGAAACCAAAAACGGCGCTTTGGATGCGCGTGACGCTGTTCATTTCCGTTGCGATGAACCTTCTTGTTGTGGGCGCTGTCGCCGGCTTTTTCGTCACCGGAGGGCCGGACAAGCGGTATGACCGCACGCGCACGGATATGGGGACGCTGTTCATGCGGGCGTTGGGCGATGAGGACCGCCGTGCGCTGCGTCGAGATTTCGAAGCAGGGTTGCAGCGCGATGGGCGAGAGCGCGGGGCGTTTCTGACAGAGTTTGAAGCCACGCTGGAGATCCTGCGCGCGACCCCGTTTGACCGCGATGCATTCCTTGCTTCGGTTGCCGACCAGTCTCGAGGTCGGGCAGAACGTGAAGAAATGGGTCGCGAAGTTCTGGTCAGCCGGATTGCAGCCATGACCGACGCTGAGCGCGCAGCCTATGCCGACCGGATCGAAAAGCGTGTGCGTGAGATCGCGAACCGAATCCGTCGCTGAGACACAAGCGGCGCTAATCCGCTAGGAATCGGACCGCACGTTCCCGACACGTCGCCCATGTGGGCTGGCGGGTGGGGCTATTTCGATCCGGTTGCGGCCATGTCGTTTCGCTGAATAAAGCGCGTTGTCTGCAGCACGTCGCAAATCCGTCGTCGACAGCCGATCACTGCGATGCGCTACGGCAACGCCAACGCTGATCGTCGCCCTCACATGCGTTCCGGCATTCAGCGCAATCGGGTTTTCCGCAACCGCGTCTCGCAATCTTTGCGCAACCCTGCGCGATTGGCTCTCTGAGACATTCGGCAACACGATCAGAAATTCTTCTCCGCCGTACCGTGCGATGAAATCCCCGTCGCGGAGGCTCGATTTCAGGGTCTGCGCCAATTGCGCAAGGATCACATCGCCCGCCGCGTGGCCGTGATTGTCATTGATCGCCTTGAAGTGATCGATGTCGGCAATCATCACCGCAACCGCCCGTGGCTGATTGCACAGTGCGCGGTCCATCCGAACAAGGTATTCGTCCATCGCCGTGCGATTGCTCAATCCGGTCAGGGCGTCCACATAGGCTTTCTGAGCCAGCTCGTTCGTTTCCTTTCGCCTGCGATCCGCATCACGTTTTTTGCGCGCGAGCCTGGCGATCCTCATGCTCAGTTCTGTCGGGCTGATAGTTGTCGGAACTTGGTCATCCGCCCCAAGATCCAGCGGAGACGCTGACTGAGATATACAATCGGTAACGAATAGAATGCGGCTGTCGCGACCGTCGGGATGGTTGCGCAATGCGACCAGTGTATCACGGATACTGTCGTTCGGCTGATCTTCGAGCAGGATAAAGACGTCGCATTCCGCATCCGGTTCCCGCCGCGCGACGAGTGGAGATGTCAGTCTGAATTCGATTCCAGTGTCCCTTGAGGCGCACCTGAGAAGTTCGTGGAAATTGTCCCCCGGATCATGGGCAACAAAACTCGCGATGGTTTTCGGCGCAAATTCGGGAATTGCTTCTGCAAGACCAACTGCCTCGTGAGACCGCGCCTGTCGCGGAGCTCCGTTGGAAGGGGGGGCGGACCGCATGAAGCTGCGGACACGCGCCTTCAGATCAGATGCATCGGCGTTTACGTCGATGACGTCATGGGCCCCGTCGACAAGGGCACTGACCCGTGCCGACTGGTTTTCGGTTTGAACCGCCACCACCACCGTTGTGAATTGGGTTTGCGTCTTGTTGCGCAGCAGCTTGCAGAATTGGCGCAGGCGCAAACCGGGCAGGTCGTCTGCGATGATCACCACATCCGGCGAGTCTCTTCGAATGATCGCCAATCCTTCGGCTTGGGTTTCGGCAAGGTCGACAGGATACGCGGACGTATCGAGCTGCGCGCGCAAATGGATGCGGCGATTGCTCATGGCGTCGATGATCAGAACGGACCTTGGCACGGCGGCTCCGGGGTGGTGGCATGCGTTAAGACTTTGCTCACCAATTCATTGCGGCTATTTGGTTAAAAAAGCGTTTGGGAAATAACTAAAAATGACGATTTCACAGGACGGGGCCGAGCAGCTCGCGATCAAAGCCATCGTCTGGCTTGCCGGAAACGATGAACTTCTGCCGGTCTTCATGGGGTCGACCGGAGCAGACGAAAGCGCTTTTCGTGAAGGCGTGTCGAAGCCGGAATTTCAGGCCTCCGTGCTTGATTTCATCATGATGGACGACGCTTGGGTCATTGCCTTCTGCGATAATGAAGGCATTCCCTATGATCGCCTCCTGCAAGCCCGCGCCGCCCTGCCGGGTGGACAGTCGCTGCACTGGACATGAGCGTGTTCGACCCGCGTGAAATCGGCGCGATTCTCTTCGACAAGGACGGCACTCTCTTCGACTTCGGCGCGACATGGAATGCTTGGGCCAAGGCGTTCCTTATGCGTCTATCAGAGGGAGATCGTGATCGTGCCGTGGCTCTCGGACACATGATCGGCTTTGATCTGAATGCAGGCGTGTTCGCGCCCGACAGTTTTGTCATCGCCGGGACCCCGGAGGAGTTGGTCGAAACCCTTGCACTGGAATGCCCGAACCTGTCCGACGCGGCGCTATTGGCGTTGATCAACGAAGAAGCCGCCGCTGCTCCGATAGCCGAAGCGGTTCCACTGGCCCCTTTGCTCGACCAGCTTTCGACAGCCGGATTGCGACTGGGGGTGGCCACGAATGATGCCGAAGCGCCGGCCTTTGCGCATCTCGATGCCGCAGGTGTGCGCCAGTGTTTCGATTTCATCGCCGGGTCCGACAGCGGTTATGGTGCGAAGCCTGAATCGGGGCAGTTGCTGGCATTTTGCGCGGCCGTCGGTGTCGACCCAAGTCGCGCTCTTATGGTCGGGGACAGCACCCATGATTTGATTGCGGCGCGGGCTGCCGGCATGCGCACCGTTGCGGTTCTGACGGGCCTTGCCTTGGCGCAGGAACTGGAACCCCACGCGGATATGGTGTTTCCCAATATCGGATACCTGCCGCACTGGTTGGGGCTCAACTGATCTGAGCGTGAATCGATCAAAAGCGACCGCATAAGTCGTGATCCGGCTGGATAACCTGCAACTGCGATGCCTAGCTAAACAGGCAACGCAGGAGAATGCCATGACCGAGCTCACCACACGCAAACGCCGAAGCGGAGGCCGCTCTGGCCATGCAGTGCGTCGCGGGACGTCGGTGATCGAGCAGCTTCCGTGGAGCCTGCCGGTCAATATTGACCGCCCCACAGAACCGTTGTCGGAAGAAGGCGTCGCCCGCGTTCACGATGCGGCGATGATCATCCTTGAAGAGATCGGGATCGAATTCCTCAACCCCGAAGCGGTGCGCATCCTCAAGGAGGCTGGTTGCACCGTCGATGGAGAAAACGTTCGCATGGACCGTGATTTCGTTATGGAGTGGGTTCGCAAGACACCTGCCTCATTCACGATCACGCCGCGAAACCCGGACCGTAGGATTGTCGTCGGTGACGGCCATATCCTATTTGGCAACGTATCCTCTCCGCCAAATTACTGGGACATGGAGATGGGCCGGAAAGTGCCTGGCACGCGTGAGATGTGCCGCAATTTCCTGAAGCTGTCGCAGTATTTCAACTGCATCCACTTCGTTGGCGGATACCCGGTCGAACCCGTCGACATCCATGCCAGCGTTCGCCATCTGGATGTGCTCTATGACAAGCTTACCCTGACCGACAAGGTCGCCCATGCCTATTCGCTGGGCAAAGAGCGGGTGGAAGACGTGATGGAGATGGTGCGCATCGCTGGCGGCCTGACGCATGAGGAATTCAACGCCAGCCCGCGGATGTACACCAACATCAACTCCACGTCGCCTCTCAAACATGACCACCCGATGATGGACGGCTGGATGCGCTGCGCGGCGCGCGGGCAGGGCTGTATCGTCACGCCCTTCACCTTGGCCGGTGCCATGGCTCCTGTCACGATGGCGGGGGCGGTTGCGCAATCGCTGGCCGAAGGGCTGAGCGCGATTGTTCTGGCCCAGATCATCAACCCCGGTGCGCCCTGTGCCATCGGCACGTTCACATCGAACGTGGATATGAAATCCGGCGCACCTGCATTTGGCACGCCGGAATACATCCGCGCCACACAGATGACTGGCCAGATGGCGCGGTTCTACGGCCTGCCGCTGCGGTCCTCGGGTGTATGCGCCGCGAACGTTCCCGATGGTCAGGCGATGTGGGAAACCGAACACAGCCTCTGGGCCGCGATCCAGTCGGGCACGAACCTTGTCTATCACGCCGCCGGATGGCTCGAAGGCGGGCTGATCGCCAGCCCCGAAAAGTTCGTCATGGATTGCGAGGTGATCCAGCAGCTGATCCGCTACATGGACCCGGCAATCTGCGACGTAAGTGATGACGGTCTGGGTCTTGAGGCCATCCGCGAAGTGGGCAGTGACGGGCATTTCTTCGGCACGAAACACACGCAGGAACGCTACACCACGGCGTTCTACCAACCCTTCCTGTCGGACTGGAAAAACTACGAGGCATGGGAAGCCGCAGGCAGCGTCTGGACCGCTGAGCGGGCGCATGTGATGTACAAAGCAATCCTCGAAGAATTCGAAGCTCCGCCGATGGATGCCGCGATCCATGAGGAATTGCAGGCCTTTGTCGAGCGCCGGAAAGCCGAAGGCGGTGCGCCGACGGATTTCTGATCTCTTCGGAGTTTGCCGTTTCTTAAGACCCAATTGTCATGCTGTGCGCCAAACACGGGGCACAGCTTATGCACGGTCTTATCTTTCGCACGCTTGAGGCGTTCATCTCCGATGCTTTCAGTTCGGATCACTGGGCAAAAGCGGTCGCGCAGGCTGATCTGCCTGTCACGTCATTCGAAGCGATGCTGCAATACGATGCGGGGCACTTCCCCAAACTGCTTGCAGGATGCGCTGACGTTCTGGATCGACCTGAAACGGTGATCCTCGAAGATCTGGGGGCTTATCTCATCACCCATCAGAACCACGCATCGGTGCGACGCCTGATGCGGTTTGGCGGCGATACATTTTCTGAGCTTCTGCATTCCCTTGGTGATCTGCCGGATCGCACCCGCCTCGCGGTCTCCGGTCTTGATCTGCCCGGAATCCTGGTGCGGGAGCCCATTCCGCAAAGCTTCACAATCCAATGTGCGGACAATCCGATGGGGTTTGGCCATGTCATGGTCGGGCTGCTGCGCGCGATGGCCGATGACTATGGAACGCTTGCCTTGCTTGAGCATCGTGGTCTGCGCGACGGGACTGAGATTATCGAGGTTCAAGTCGTCGAAACCGCGTTCGCTGATGACCGCGGATTTTCTCTGGCGGCTGGTCATGGGGCTCATCACGCATGATCGCCGCGACCGACCTTTTGCGAGCAATCCGTCCGCTCCATGTTTGTATCGGGCCGACGGGTCATATTCGGCAACTTGGCAAAAGCTTCTCAAAACTCGGTATCGATGACCCGACGGGTCGCCGATTTCTTGAGGTGTTCGAGATCCTGCGCCCCTCAAAACCGTCCTCCATGTCCGGCCTGCGCGATTTGGCCGGACAGGTGCTGCGCCTGCGCCTTAGGGAGGAACCGGAAATCGGATTCAGGGGATTGGTGGTCGACGATCAGGTAAATGGCGTGATCCTTGATCTGTCTTTCGGCATCGCCGTGGTGGATGCGGTGCAGCGTTTTGGCCTGACAGCACAGGATTTCGCGGCAAGCGATCTCGTGATGGAACTGCTGTTCCTGCAAGAGGCCAAATCCAGCGCGATGGCGGCATCCTTCAGTCTTAATGCACGACTGAATGGCGCACGCCTTGCCGCCGAAACCGAAGCTCTGACCGATGGTCTCACTGGGCTCCACAACCGCCGCGCGCTGGATGGTGCCATGGTACGACTTGGGCAATCCGACACCGAATACGCGATCCTGCAGATGGATCTCGACCGCTTCAAACAGGTCAACGACACGCTGGGCCACGCAGTTGGGGACGGCGTTCTCAAACGGGTCGCCGTTATTCTGCGCAGCCACACACGGCAGGACGATCTGCTGGTCCGCGCTGGCGGGGACGAATTTGTGATCGTTTGCCCGGGGCTGACCGATCAGTTGCGCCTGACAGAGTTATCGACCCGTTTAATAAGCGACATTTCCGAACCGGCTCTGATCGACGGGCAGGACGTCACTATAGGGGCCAGCATTGGCATCGCTGTGTCTGCCGAAACGGCGCGGTGCGACCCGACAACTCAACTCTCCCACGCCGATGTCGCGCTTTATGCCGCCAAACGATCAGGACGGGGGCAACATCGCTTCTGGTCCACGGATATGGGGGATAGCCTTGCAACGCTTGATCTCCCGGTCTCGCATCCTCAATCATCGTAACGGCATAGCGCGCTTGCAACCCTTTGGGTCGTCGCGCATTGTTACGAGTATGGGTCTGTTTTTTCGCCTGATTTTTCTGAGCATCGTTTTTGTCCTGAGCGTCATAGAGGCACCGCTGCAGGCCCAAACCGCCGATCAGCCCACAGGCACGATCACTGTCGAAGACAGCGCCGAGCAGGACGCCGCAATCGCAAATCGCATCCGCGAAATTCTGATGGAACTCGACGGCTACGAAGATGTGACCGTCACCGTGAGCTCTGGCATCGTCACTCTCCGAGGCACCGCGCTCGACGGGCCGGCGGTCACGCGCCTTAACGAAATCGCGGGGCGCGTCGAAGGGGTCGTGACCATCGAAAACCGGGTGCAGGAAACCACCGATGTCGCCCGCAGACTGGATCCTGCGTGGGAGCGGTTCCGGGCACGAACAGAGCAATTTATCAATTACTTGCCTCTTCTGGCGATCGCTGTCGCTGCATTCGCACTTGTCGTCATGGCCGGTTTCCTGATCGCCCGGATGGAACGCCCATGGGATCGGATCGCCCCCAACGCCTTCATCGCGGATATCTACCGGCAGGTGATCCGAATCGCCTTCATTTTAGGGGGGCTGGTAATCGCCCTCGATATTCTCGGGGCAACAGCGCTGCTCTCCACCATTCTGGGTGCTGCCGGGATCATCGGCCTCGCCATCGGCTTTGCGGTCCGTGACACGGTCGAGAATTTCATCGCGTCGATCATGCTGTCGATTCGTCAGCCTTTCCGCCCAAATGATCAGGTCGAGATTGAAGGCGACGTTGGCAAGGTCATCCGTCTGACCAGCCGCGCGACGATTCTGTTGAGCTTTGACGGCAATCACATCCGCATTCCCAATGCGACCGTCTTCAAAAGCCGTATCGTGAACTACTCACGCAATGACGAACGCCGGTTTCTGGTCAGTCTTGGCGTGGCGTACGACACCGACCTGCTGCGCGCGCAGGAATTGGCTTTGCAGACGGTTACGGCACTGCCCTTCGTGATCGAAGAACCTGCACCCGCGGTCTGGATCGAAGAATTGGGCGACAGTGCGATTATACTGAACGTGGCAGGTTGGATCAGGCAGCATGAAACCAGCTACCTCAAGGCCCGTAGCGAAGCATGGCGCCTGTGCCTTGCCGCTTTCGATCACTCGGGCATTGTCATGCCGGAAACCACCTTACGCATAGTTGGCGTAGGCGATGCCCCAACGTCACCGCCCGACCGGCAGCCAACCACGTCTAACGCTGCCGCCGTTGCCGCTGCAACCGCCACTGTCGGCGACACCGAAGCCGCGATGGATAAGGAATTGGAACGGATCGTCGCCTCGGAACGTGCCGAAAAGGGGGGGGATGACCTGCTCAAAAAAGACGCGCCGGAAGAGTAGGAAAATTTTCGGATTCCGGGTCTTGATCCCAGTCACAGAGCGGCGTAAGTACGCCCGCACGGTTGGGGTGTAGCCAAGTGGTAAGGCAACGGTTTTTGGTACCGCGTACCGTAGGTTCGAATCCTACCACCCCAGCCAGTTTCCTAGAATGCATAAATTTCAATGACTTAACCGAGTGTCGATTTTGTCGTCCGGAACACTTTGCCGGATCATTTTTCCGGCCCACGCCTCATTGCCAATAGCTAACGACTCGTAAATCTCCGACAACTTGTCGACAATTGGTTCAGACCGGTAGGTTTGCTGTATCACCCGGCTTAAAACTCTGCGTGTGCGGCAGCGGTCAATTGGCGGTTGAAGGTCAAAAAAACAGGTGCGCTTCGGTGCTGAGCAGGCTGTCCCATTCTCGCTGTTGCTCGCCGAATCTAATTGGATCCTCCTCCGTCGTGGAGATCGTAGTTTCACCGCCTTACAATCTTGCGGCCTCTCGCAACGCGAACACTCAACATGGATCGGCAAAGCGCGTGGTGCCCTTGTGGCCGACTCACGTTACCGACTGTCATGCATGTCGATAAGCGCTCCTGTAAACAGGAGATATGCCGCAGCGCGTTTCCCGGTGGACGTGTGGGCGTCGAGGCGGCACATTGGTAAGTGAGCCTCCCCCTTTGGATTTCGCATAGGTCCGAAGGGTGTGTGATTTCCAAGGTCGGACATTATCCGGATGTCGGGATCAGATCACTGTGATCGGGAATTGCGGGTCATTGGGGATGCCGGGAGTAACAATGTGGTCGCACGCGGCGGCTCTCCTGCGCTCCTCTGGACGATCAAACATACGCGTCGCAACCTCATTGAAGGTGCTCGTTTCAGTGGCTGATTGCTTGGCGAGCTGGAGCAGAGCCACACAGACTACTACTTCATGCATGTTCGCCAACGATCCTAAGCCGGGCAGTTTCGGTATCGATTTCGCAAAGAGACGTGACTTTGACTTCGCAAACCCCCTGTTTTCTTAGCTGGTGCGTCCCCCACACGTTTTCGTGGCGGTCGGAAAAAACGGAATTCTGAGCGTTTTTTGTAAACATAAGGTAAACATAGGGTAAACATTCCGGCCGGAAATCTGGCCATTCTGACACCTAGTAGGCCGGTGGATGTTTACCTCTGAATGCTTGTTGTAAACGTCATGTCAACATTCGGGAAACATGCATGGTGTGATCCGGCGCCGCGAGGACGTCAAGCCATTCCTCTCCGTTCAAGCTTTACTGGTCGAGTTGAACGGCAACGTTCCATCCAAAGCCTGAGGTCCACGCAATCCAGTGCTAACGCACAATGGCAATCAACTGCTTATGCAGTGCGTGTCCATGGCAGGTAGCGGCGTGGGATCGCAGTGGCCAACAGGAGGACGGCAGCGACGCCCAACAGCGCCGCACTCCCCGGACGTTCTAAAAAGACCATCGGGTCACCGCGCGACAGAAGCATGGCACGGCGGAAGAATTCTTCCATCATCGGCCCCAGAACGAACCCGATCAGTAATGGCGCAGGTTCGAACCGAAAGAGACGCAGCACATAGCCCAGCACGCCGAAGGCAAGGGTCATCCAGATGTCGAAGATCGAGTTGTCGATGCTGTAGACACCCACGCAGATAAGCACCACGACGGTTGGATAGAGATAGTAGTGCGGCACGCGGAGCAAACGAACCCAGAGACCGATCAGCGGTATGTTCAGCACAAGCAAAAACAGATTGCCGAACAGAAAGCTGACGATCAGACCCCAGAACAGCTCCGGGTGCTCTGAGATGAGGCGTGGACCGGGTGTGATCCCGTGGATCATCAAGGCCCCCAACATGAGCGCCATGGTTGTCGATCCGGGAATGCCCAGTGTCAGCGTCGGGATGAATGCAGTCTGCGCAGCGGCGTTGTTGGCGGATTCAGGGACAACCACACCTTCGATCTGACCTGTGCCGAACTTGTCTCCACGGGGCGAGATGCGTTTCTCCAAGGCATACCCGACGAAGGATGCGACTGTCTGGCCGGTGCCGGGCAAGGTGCCGAAGAATGACCCGACGGTTGATCCGCGCAGGGCGGGACCGATGCTCCGCAGCCATTCGGACCGCGTCGGGAAGAAATTGCTCATGGAGATGCGCTCGGTAGCGTAGGACCGGGTCGCGCCGCGTGCGGACACCATGACCTCGGAAATCCCGAAGAGGCCCATGGCGACGACGACAAGACTGACCCCGTCGCGCAGTTCGGGCATCCCGGCGACGAAGCGCGTTTCGCCGGAATTGATGTCGACACCCACGGTGCCCAGCAGGATGCCAAGGCAGACCATCATGACGCCGCGCATCGCACCGGACGTGCTGACAACGGACGCGGCGACTAGCCCAAGCACCATAACGGCAAAATATTCGGCAGGCCCGAACAGCAGCGCGAATTCTGCCAGAGCTGGCGACAGGAGGACCATCACGATGACGCCGAAAATGGCTCCTAAGAACGACGCGATGGCGGTCGAGAAGAGCGCGACTCCAGCCCGTCCGTCTCGCGCCATCGGATAGCCGTCAAGGCAGGTCACCGAGGCCGACGGTGTGCCAGGAATGTTCAGCAGGATCGACGCGATCGAGCCGCCATATTCAGCGCCATAGTATACGCCCGCCAGCATGACGAGTGCGGTTTCCGGCGGCAGGTAGAACGACACCGGCAGCAGCATCGCAACCGCTGCCAAGGGACCAACGCCCGGCAGGACGCCGATGAAAGTGCCGAGGAAAACGCCGACGAAACAATAGGTCAGATTGTAGAGCGTCGCCGCTGTCGCAAAGCCAAGCGCGAGGTTGGACAGCAGTTCCATCAGAACCCCCGGATCGTGAGAAGCGGGATGCCGAGACCCTTTACGAAGACCAGCCAGACCGCGCCTGCGACACAGAACGCCAAAACGAGCCGACCAGGCCAGCGGAACTTTGGCACAGCCGACGAGGTCGTCAGCACCGACAGGATGACTGCGGGTAGGACACCCAGCAGAGGCGTCAGAAACGCGAAGGCCGCGACGCCGCCGGCCACAGCCGCGACAGAAATTGGGTCGGGATGGTCCCAACCCATCGGGTATCGGAAATTGCGGACCAGCGTAATCAGCGCCAGCACCGAGAGCAGAGCACCCACAAGCACCGGAAACGCCCCCGGTCCCATCCGACGCGCAGACCCCAGTTCAAGCGTTGTGATCGACCCGACGACAAACGCGACGCCCACCAGCAGCATGAGCGCTGGTCCGATCTGAGAGATCAGGCGGTCGCGATGCATGGTCCGGTCGCCGGTTGGAACTCTGGTCCCTTGTAGTCGTCCGGGATGTCGAATTGTCCATCGCGGATCAGCATCGCAATCTGATCGATCCGCGCCTTTATATCCGCCGGAACCGCGTCGCCCATGGCCAGTTGAACATACTCGCCATCTGCAAGCCCGAGCTCGACGATGGAGGATGGGATATGCCCGGCCACCATGTCGTGGATGGCGCGCTCGACGCCAAGGTCAATCCTTGCCATTGCAGAGGCGACAAAAACCTCCCGGTCCCGGGCCACCCAGTCAAGAGCGTTGCCGATCTGAAGCACCCCAGCCTCACGGCAGGCATCTATTGCCCCCTGTCGTGCCGCATTCAGCATGGTGAAGATCACGTCGGCACCCGCTTCGATCTCGGCCTCTGCCCAAGCGCGAGACACAGTGTTGTCATCTTGCGTGCCGCAGAACCCGGTAAGCAGAGTGATCTCCGGGTCAATGTAGGACACGCCAGCTGCAAACGCTGCACGCCCCTTCAAACCGGGGCGCACCCGGTGGCCGGACAAATGCCCGACGACACGGGTTTTCGTGATCAGCGCGGCCAAGGCACCCGCCAGAAAGGCGGTCTCCTCTTGTAGGACATCATAGCTCGCAAGGTTCGGCCCTATTCGGTGGCCCTGAACGATGGCAAAACACTTGTCCGGATGTATTGCTGCAATTTCCGGCGTCGCGACATTGCCTTGCCCACCGATGAAGACAAGGCCGTCACACCCGTCGATTACCTGATCCAGACGCGCGCGGATCACGTCTTCCTTGTAGGGCACTCCGTCGACCACGCTGATCTGGGCAAGCCCGGCATCCCTGGCCCGCAAAGCCCCATCGAGCGCGCTGGCATTGAAGCCATCATCATGCACCTCGCCCACAAAAAAGACAGTGATCCGCATACTGCTTACCTCAGTTCGAAATCGCTGTGACCAGCGGCTTCCAGGCTTCAAATTGCTCTGCGACAAAGCTCTCGAATTCGGCGCTTGTCTTGGGTTCGCGCAACAATCCCCAGGCGTCGAACTGGGCCACCACATCCGTATTGGACATCGCTTTTTGCAGTGCGGCATCAAGCGCCGCCTTGATCTCGTCCGGGACCCCGGCAGGCGCACTCACACCCAGCCAGTTCTCGGCCACGATGTGATAGCCAAGCTCTGTAAAGGTCGGCGTGTCCGGCAAAGTCGGTAGCCGCGTGGTGGAAGTGACGGCGATCGGAATAGCTGTGCCGTCCTGGACGGCTGGCAGGTTTTGCGGCACCGCGTCGAAGATCACCGGAACGACACCAGCGAGGAAATCGAGCCGCATTGGGCCTGAGCCTTTGTAAGGGATGTGAAAGAGACCGGCTTCGGTTTCGCGGTTGAATTGCTCTGCAATGATGTGCCCCCAGGACCCGACACCAGAGCTTCCGTAATCAATGCTACCCGGATCGGCCTTGGCCTTGTCAAGGAATGTGGCAAAATCGGTTGTCTCAAGGCTGGGGGCCGCGAACAGTCCAAGATGCACGGTGCCGACATAGGTGATGTGATCGAAATCCGCGACCGGATCGTATGGTGTGTCCGGAAACCGTGTGGGTGCCACGCTGAACGGCGTGAGGTTCGACAGCATGAAGGTATAACCATCAGGCCCTGCTTCTTGCAGCGTTCCTGCGGCTACTGTGCCTGCCGCTCCGGGTTTGTTCTCGACCACGAATTGCTGGCCCAGATCAGCGGACAGCTTTTCAGCCAAAAGGCGTGCCACAAGGTCGCTTGATCCACCCGGCGGAAAGGACACGAGGATCCGAACGGGCTTTTCCGGCCACGCCGCCTGCGCAGCAGGTGCCGTGCCAAGGGTTGCTGCGGCCGATAAAGAGGCCAGCAAGGCGAAAAAATGTCGTCTGGTGGTCATCATCGTCTTCCTTCCATGAGGCATCAAAAACGCTACCAAGCCATCCTGCGTTCAACTGACGATTATGGAACCATGATTTCCAAAATTGACAAAACGGAAATCTTGGTTTCGCTCGAAAATTCAGCAACTCCCTGAAGACTTGCACAGAATTCACCCCGGAAATGTTCTGAAATCAGCGTTTCATCTGCACTTTTTCTGAATGAAAATGCGAATCGCGCCGACAATCCACATCCGGCAATCCGTCATCCCTAGTTGCCACTCCGCTGATTTTCGGCAAACTGACACCATGAAATCTCAGTTACAAAAAGACGCGCCGCCGCGCTTTCTCGATCGCATCCGGACTGCGCTGGCAGAGTTGCAACCGGCAGAGCGGCGTCTGGGAACCTTCCTTCTGGACTTCCCCGGTGACATGGCAAGCTATGACGCGCAGGAACTGGCGCGCCTTTCCGATGTCTCCAAGGCCACCGTGTCGCGGTTCATCCGCAAGATCGGCTATGACAGCTATGACGCTGCTCGCCGCGCCGTGCGGGATGAAGCCAACTCTGGCTCGCGGCTCTATATCGGCCACGGCGAACCGGGGGCGATAGAGGATGTCCTTGGCTTCGGGATGCGCGAAGAGATGGAGAACCTCGCCTGGACATTCCAGAGGATCTCACCGGAAGACCTCGACAGATTGGCAGACAAGATGCTGTCTGCCCGAAAGGTCTGGATCATCGGGCATCGGATCAGCCATTCGTTCGCGATCTATCTGCGCTGGCAATTGGTCAAGGTCATCCCAGACGCCGCGGTCATTCCGAAGGATGGCGAGTCCATGGGCGAACACCTCGCAGCGATGACACCGGATGACCTCGTTCTTGTCTTGGCGCTGCGTCGCCGCATGAGCGGCCTTGATGCGCTGTTGCGCGAGATTGGTGCGATCGGAGCTGTCCGCGCCGTGATCTCGGACGACAGTATGGAACTTGATCCCAGCCTTGATTGGCATTTCCGCTGCCGCATCAGCACGGCGACCCCTCAGTTCAATCATGCCGCCGTGTTGGCTCTTTGCCATCAGATTGTTGTGCGCACGACGCTGAAGTCCGGTGCCGAGGGACGCACGCGCCTGCGTCGTGTCGACGAGTTCAACGAGCGGCTGGGAGAATACGACTGACTTCTTGAACAAGGTGGATTTGGTCCGAGTGCTCCGCCGGCACCGAAACGCATCGGGATGACATCGCTCGCCATTCTCTAGGACTTCCATGGGAGCCGCCGCATGTCATTGGTGCTTCGGTGCCGCTCTGGCCATTCCTGTTTTTGATGTTCCTGCTTGGCGCATGTAACATGGGTGATGTCCCGGACCGCAGCAGCGTGCGAAGTGGAAACAGCCGCGCATTTCCCAATGACAACCCTGGGTGTCCGGCTTTGCCTAACGCCATGAATTCAGGTGATTGGTCAGATGCGGAAAACGATGCTGTCGTAGCGACTTACTTCGCGATGCTCAGCGACGAGCTGTCGGGGCGCTCATACAACAAAGCGGCTCAGAACAGATTTCTCCAAGATCGGATCGGTCGAGGTAGAGGGTCGATTGAGTTCAAGATGTGCAATGTGTCAGCCGTCTTTCGGGGGTTCGGGCTGCCGGTGATCGTCGGATATCAGCCCGGTTCAATTATCAGACTTCCCTCGAAGAAGCTGTGTCCAGGTGCCTGGCGAAGCATCCGGAATGGGAGTTGGCGCTGCATGCGAAAACACCAAAGTGTATGGCGGAACCCGACGCACTGTATGTCGGCGCGGCACCAACCCTGAAAAACACACCACCACCGGAAGAGTTGGGTCAGATGCAGCGCGTGGCCCGGCATTTCGATGTTGCAGGGCGCGATGAACGCAATCGCGCCCTGGGCCGCGCTGGTGAAGAACGGGTCCTGCAACACGAACGCGCCCAGCTGCGGCAGAATGGTCGTGACGACCTGGCGCATCAGGTCCAGTGGGTCTCTGAGGAAATTGGCGATGGCGAGGGCTATGATATTGCCAGTTTCACTCCTGATGGCCGGGACCGCCTGATTGAAGTGAAGACGACCAACGGCTGGGAGCGCACGCCGTTCTACATCTCGCGTAATGAACTGGCGGTTGCAGAGGAGCGACGGGAAAGTTGGTGCCTGTTCCGCCTTTATGAATTTGCGCGTGTGCCCAAGGCTTTCGAGCTACGACCCCCGCTGGAGGCACATGTGTCACTGACGGCAACGGCGTTTCAGGCAAGCTTTCAATGATGGGCACGTCCCGCAAGTTCGAGCGCCCGATTGGCTTCCACTACTCTGGTGCCGAAACAGGCAAGCGCGCTCAGGAAGGGCAAATACTGGATTCAATTGCCATCATTTCGCAGCGATGGAATGACTGAGTGGGACCGCCCGCGTGGTCCACTTGAAGACTTCAGGGTTCCTCTGCGCTAGGTTGGCTAAATCTCACCGGAACCTCAAACACAGCTACGTACATACAATTAGGGTAGCAGACTCCTGTGCCGCGATGTGGCACCAAGTTCGGTTATAGCTGGCGGGATTGCAGGCATTCGGTGCCTGTGCGAGGGTTCTCTTGCCGGCAAGCTAGATGACCTTCATTGTCAGTGCCCACAAGAAACAGCCAAAGCGGCAGTCCGGAGTTTGTGCGGTTGGATGGTCGATTGCCTCGCCAGAAGAAAGAACTTCCTGATTCGACACAGATAGGGATTCCTTCGAAGGACCTGAGCCCCAGTCGATCTTTGTTTCCCTTCGCGGTTCCACCAACTCTCTAGAACTCCGACCTTTTTCCATGTGAGGCTTCAGAACGGCGCGGATCTTGACGGTTAAACGTTTTACTGTTAATCGTTTAACAGAGCCGTCAAAGAGCGGTCTGGGAGGAAACATGGCCAAGCGCCCGACATCCATCAAACAAGTAGCGGATGCTGCTGGCGTGTCGACAGCGACTGTATCCAACGTCTTTTCGGGCAAGAAACCTGTCAAACCCGAACTGGCTGCAAAGGTGCGCGAAACCGCAAAGCGACTGGGGTATCACGTCAACAGAGCCGCATCCAACCTGCGCTCGGGTCAAAGCCGCATCGTGCCAGTCATGGTGCCGGACTTGTCGGACCCGTTTTTCACCTCGCTTATCACGGAAATAGAAGCGCTCGCAGAGGCGGACGATTTTGACATTATCGTCGCCAGTTCGAAGGATGACGCCGAGACTGAGAAGCGCCGCATCGCTGCCCTTTTGTCTTGGCAGCCAGCTGGCATGATCATTGTTCCGAGTTCTGACGCTGTGCCTCAGGCGCTCGTCGCTGCGCGAGACAGCATGCCGATTATCCTGACAGACCGCGGGGTCGGAGCCGAAGGTTTCGATATCGTTTTGCCGGACAATCTTGATGCTGGCCGGCAAGCCGGCGCACATTTGGCAGGACTGGGCCACCGCCGGGTGCTGATCGCCGCTTCCGACCTCGGGCTGCAAGCCATTCAAGATCGCTGCGACGGAGTTACGGAGCAGATCGAAGCCGCGGGTGGGACAACCGATGTGATAGCAGTGGGGCCCAAGCCTGCGATCGGCGCTGCGCGCCTTGGCGAGTGGCTCGACGCCAACCCGATGCCAAGCGCAGTGTTCGCCACCACTGACATGACGACGCTATCGCTTCTGAGCTGTCTCGCAGAGCGCGGGATCGATGTTGGCAGCGACGTTTCCGTTGTTGGGTTCGATGACTATCCTTGGATGTCGGCACGGCGGACGCCGATTACGGCCGTGCGCCAGCCCGTCGAAGGTATGGCTGAGGCGATCTGGGCGACGTTGAGGAGTCGGCTGACAGGGCTGGAACCTGCATCGGCTACCGCAAACCTTAAATGCACTTTGCTTGTCCGGGCGTCGACTCGGCCAGTGCAAGATGCGCGACACGAGTCGCTAAACGGAACTGCTGGCACGAGGGAGGCTCAACACCGGGCTAGCGGATAACCAAGAAAAATCTTGCGTCAGGCAAAACAGAAACGCGACCAAATCGGCCGCGAAGGGATTTGCTTTGCCTGACGCCTGACCAAACCACGGCAAGGTTCAATCAGAGGAGGATATTATGAACCATATGAAAACCATCGCCAAGGGGGTGTCGGCGCTGGCGCTGACCATGGCCTTGGGCACTTCAGCCAGTGCGCAGGACTGGTCAGCCGAACTTGGCGATCACGACGGCACAACCATTCGCGTGCAATCAATTGCAGACCCTTTCATCGACGCGTTTCGCGAGGTTAGCCCAGCATTTACCGAACTGACAGGCGCAGAGGTTACACTCGACAGCTTCGGGTATGATCCACTGCACGAAAAGCAGATCCTGTCTTGTTCGCAGGGCAGCGATGAATATGACGTTCTGTTCATCGATGGGATCTGGGTTGGAGAATTCGCAGAAGCGGGATGTCTCGAGCCGGTCGAAGAACGTGTCGCAGCCGCCAATCCGGATGTGATGGCGATGGATGACTATATCGACAGCTTCAAGGGACAGGCGATCTGGGACGGGCAGCTTCAGTGCCTTCCAATTGCAGGCTACTGGCACATGCTTCACTACCGCAAGGACCTGTTCGAAAAGCACGGTCTGGAGGTGCCCAAGACCTTCGACGAGTTGATGCAAGTGGCCAAGTTTTTCGCCGAAGATGACGGAGATCCCGATGTCGCCGGCATGGCGATGAACTTCCAGCGTGGCTCTGCGGCAGGCCAGCAGTTCTTCGAGTGGATCTATTCCGCCGGTGGCAAGCCGTGGGAATCCAATTATCCGGGGTCGGATGATCCTTATGCGGATCAAACGCCGCTGTTCAACTCGCCGGAAGCCGTCGAGATGATCGAGTTCTTCAAAGCGATGGTCCCCTATGGTCCTCCGGGTGTGGAACAGTTTGCCTGGGATGAGCGGGCAAACGCCTTCACCCAAGGCAAGGTCGCGATGATCAACAACTGGTCTGTGCGAACGCCGCTGTTCACTGACCCGGATATCTCGAAAGTGACCGATGCCTTCGACGTCGCGATGTTCCCCCACGCCGACGGCGCGTCTTCGGTTCCGCCGGTCGGCGGCTGGATCATGTGCCTGAACGCCCATGGTCAGCAGAAGGACGCCGCATGGGACTTCATGCAGTGGTTTGCCAGCCCCGAGGTCCACAAGGATTTCGTTCTCGCTGGTGGCCCGCCCAGCCGCCATTCGGCCATGCAGGATGAAGAGATCATCGCCGCCCAGCCATGGGTGCCGACGCTCTATGAATCGGCCAAGGCAGCCTGGCAGGAAGGCCGTCCGCGTCATGCGATGACCTTCGAGATGATCGACGCGATCGGTCTTCAAGTAAACCGGGCGATCGTCGGGGACGCCACCGCCCAAGAGGCGATGGACGAGGCCAACGAAACCATCACGCAGATGCTGACCCGCGCCGGCTACCTGAAATAGAGAACCTCCCCCCACGCGTCCTTTCAGGGCGTGTGCATCAAGGGTGGGAAGGGGAGACCCTTCCCGCCGCTCCCACCGATTTGTCCAACGCAGCGAGATGAGAGGCGTCATGGCCGAGATAACGAATACCGGCACCAAGGTTTTTGCCAGGGCCAGGCCCGAAGAAAGCGACCGGGCGATCAAGCTCTTCTTCATTGCCCCTGCCGTCATCTACCTGCTGTTGCTCAGCGTTTTTCCGTTCATCTATTCCGTCTATCTGAGCCTCTATGACGCAAAGCTCACGCGGATGGACCGCAAGTGGTTTGTCGGGTTCGAGAATTACGAACGGCTTCTGAGCGATCCGCTTTTCCTCAAGGCGATGCAGAATACGGTGGTTCTGACCGTGTCCTCCATCATCCTCGAAGTCATCTTCGGCTTTCTGTGCGCCAAGGTCTTTCTGTCGCTGCGCGAGATGCGTACCGGGCAGGTGCTGCGCTCAATTGCGATCCTGCCGATGATGATCACACCCATCTGCGTTGGCCTGATGTTCAGCTATATCCTGAACCCGACGCTGGGGATCATGAACTACCTTTTGTCAGGCGTGGGCATCGAAGGCCCGTCCTGGTTCGGCAACCCGACATTCGCCCTGCCGACGGTGATCTTCATCAATGCCTGGCAATGGACGCCTTTCATGATGCTCCTGATGCTTGCGGGCCTGGTGTCCATTCCGGACTCTCTCTACGAGGCGGCCGAGCTTGAGAATGCCAAATGGTATCATATCGCCCGCTATATTGAGCTGCCGGCGATCCGTGACGTGATCCTGATCGGGATCATTCTTCGGGTGATCGACAATCTGAAACTGTTCGACCTCGTCTATGTCACCACGCGTGGCGGACCGGGCGACAGTACCGAATTGCTGACCTTCTTTGCCTATCGCCAGGACTTTCGGTTCTTCCAGGTCGGCTACGGGTCTGCGGCCGCGGTGATCATCCTGTTGATTTCCATCGTCGTGACCACCGTGGCCGTCGCCTATCTCAGAAAGGTGCAGAAATGACGAAATCCGTTCGCTGGCAACTTGTTGCCGCCGTTGTCATCACTTTTGTCTTCGTTGCGCCGATCCTCTGGATGGTTCTGGCCGCTTTCAAGACGATCAATGACATCTATGCCATCCCGCCGGTCTGGGTGCCCGATTTCACCTATCTCGACAACTTCAAGCTGCTCTTGTCGGAAAACTGGCCGTTCCTGCTGAACTCGACCATCGTGACGCTGTCGGCCACGGCGCTGTGCCTTGCCTTTGCGCTGCCTTGTGCCTTTGGGTTGGTGTATTTCCAGTTTGGCGCCAAGAACTTCCTTGCCGACTGGATTCTCTCCACCCGCATGATGCCGCCCATCGCCGCCGCCGTTCCGCTCTACATGGTGTTCAACGGCGCAGGGATGCTGGATACCATGCCGGCGCTGATCATCGCCTATGCCGGGTTCAACTTGCCCTTTGCGGTCTGGGTGGCGATGTCGTTCTTCCGCAATATCCCCAAGGAAATCATCGAGGCCGCCCGAATCGAGGGCTGCGGCTGGTTCCAGACATTCCGCATCGTGGCCCTGCCACTGGCAAAGAGCGGGATCGCGACGGTGGCCACCTTCGTCTTCATCTTTGCCTGGAACGAGCTGCTGCTGGCGCTGTTCCTGACCACGCGCGAGGCCAAGACCTTTCCGGTCGTGATCTCGTCCTTCTCGACAGTGACCAAGACCTATTGGGAGCTGATTTCGGCAGCGACGATCATCCAGATCCTGCCACCGGTTATCTTCACCATCCTCATGCAACGCCACATCGTCTCGGGACTGACGATGGGCGCGGTCAAGAACTAAAGGAGCGCCAACAATGGCTTTCGGACAAAACCCCCTTGGCATCCACGCGCTGTGCAGTGTCGGAAGTTGGAGCGAAGCAGACGCTCGCCGAGCAATCTCCTCTGCTGCCCAGATCGGTTATGACCTGATCGAGATCCCGATGCTTGATCCCGACAGGATCGACGTTGCCATGACGGCGCGACTTCTGGAGGAATTCGGTATCGGGGCGACGATCTCGCTGGGTCTGGAACCGGCAACGGACCTGTCCTCTGAAGATCCTGAGGTCTCTGCCAGGGGCGAGGCGCTTTTGTCCAAGGTCGTCAGTATCGGCCGGGACATCGGGGCAACCCATCTGTGCGGCGTCATCTATTCCGCCATGACAAAATACAGTCGGCCAGCGACCCGCAAAGGGCTGGATCACAGCGTGGCAGCCTTGCGCCGCATCTGCGATCAGGCGGCGGCCAGCGATCTCACCGTCGGCGTCGAGGTGGTGAACCGATACGAGACCAACATCGCCAACACCGCCGCCGAGGGGGTGGCCCTGTGCAAGATGATCGGCGCGCCGAATACCCGGGTCCATCTGGACAGCTATCACATGAACATCGAAGAGGCAGACATGGCCCGCGCCATTGTCGAGACCGGCGATTACCTCGGATATTTTCACTTCGGGGAATGCCATCGCGGATATCTGGGTACCGGGTCCATCGAATTCGAGCCGGTCTTCAAGGCGCTTGCGCAAATCGATTATGGCGGGCCGCTGGTTTTCGAAAGTTTTTCTTCCGAAGTGGTGGATCCGCAGCTCTCCAACATCCTCGGTATCTGGCGAAACCTCTGGACGAATGGCGACGATCTGATCGCCCATGCGCGGGATTTCATGAACGCCCAGATCAAAGCGGCGCTACAGGCCGAAGGCCTTGCCCGTCCGAACTTCAAGGGAGACACGCGATATGGGTGAGATCGTTCTGAAAGATGTTGAAAAGTCGTTCGGCGACGTTTCCGTCCTGCGTGACATCAACCTGACGATCAAGGACGGGGAATTCGTCGTCTTCGTCGGTCCCTCGGGCTGCGGGAAATCCACGCTCTTGCGCATGATCACCGGGTTGGAAACCGTCAGCGGTGGCCAGGTCGTCATCGATGGCGAGGATATCACCCATACTAAGCCATCCTCACGCGGGCTGGCCATGGTGTTTCAGTCCTATGCCCTCTTTCCGCATATCTCGGTGCGCGACAACATTGGTTTCGGCCTCAAGATCGCGGGTTTGCCCAAGGCCGAGATCGACGCCAAGGTGGCACAGGCTTCGGGTATTTTGGGGCTGGATGCCCTACTTGATCGTAAGCCGCGGGAATTGTCGGGCGGACAGCAGCAGCGTGTTGCCATCGGCCGTGCGATCGTCCGCGAACCAGCGGCTTTCCTGTTTGATGAGCCACTCTCAAACCTCGATGCCGCGCTGCGGGTGCAGATGCGCATTGAACTGATCCGCCTGCATGAAAGGCTGGCCACGACGATGATCTATGTCACCCACGATCAGGTCGAAGCAATGACCATGGCCGACCGGATCGTCGTGCTGGAAGGTGGCGACATTCAGCAATTCGATACGCCCATCGCGCTTTACGACCGGCCCGTAAACAAGTTCGTGGCGGGCTTTATCGGATCGCCCAAGATGAACTTCATGGAAGCCAGCCCCGGCCCGGACGGAACTGTCCAGGTCAAGGGCGGTCCGGCGTTGAAAGTGCCGGGCCTCGACCCGGCCCGCATGACCGGGCGCATGACCGTCGGCATCCGGCCGGAACATATTCGCTATGCCCATGATGCGGGCGACCTGACCGGAAAAATCCTTGTCGAGGAACAGCTGGGCAGCGACGCGTTTCTCTATGTCGAGGTCGAAGGCATCGGCATGGTCACGGTCCGCGCCGTGGGTGAGCGGGATTTCCACAGTCATCAGACAGTGCATTTGAGCCTGCCACCCGAGACCTGCCATGTGTTCGACGAGAGCGATCTGAGGATCAACGAGAATTAAGAAGTTAGGCTTGTAGCCGGTAGACGAAATCGGAAGGAAACAACATGACCGGGAGTTTGGACGGGAAAACCGCAGCGATTACGGGTGGCGCGTCGGGGATCGGACTGGCTTGCGCGAAGGCGCTCACGGAGGCCGGGGCCGCGGTCATTCTCGTGGATCGGGACGAGGCACAACTCGCCACTGCGATGGCGGAGCTCGGACCCAATGCCCATGCGGTCGCCTTGGATCTTCTGGATGGCGACGCGGTATCTTCCGTTCTGCCCCGATTGCTCGATTGCACAGGGCGGCTTGATGTTTTTCACGCCAATGCAGGCGCCTATGTGGGGGGCGCTGTGCTGGACGGCAACCCGGATCAATGGGATCGGGTCATGAGCCTCAACACCAGCGCAGCCTTCCGTTCCGTCCACGCCGTTCTGCCGCATTTCGTGCAGCAAAAATCGGGTGATATCATCTTTACTTCCTCTGTGGCAGGGGTCACCCCGGTGGTGTGGGAGCCTATCTACACCGCCTCGAAATACGCCGTGCAGGCCTTTGTCCATTCCACACGCCGCCAGTTGATCCAGCATAACGTTCGTATGGGCGCGGTGCTGCCGGGGCCGGTCATCACCGCCCTTCTGGACGACTGGCCCAAGGCCAAGATGGACGAGGCGCTGGCCAGCCGCAGCCTGATGGAAGCCCGCGAAGTGGCGGATGCGGTTCTGTTCATGGTCACCCGCCCCGAGGGCATCGTCATCCGCGATCTGACCATTCTGCCTCATGGCTGCGACATCTGATCGAGTGAGAGGCGTGATGGATCACTATCTGGGGATCGACGTCGGAACCGGCAGCGCGCGCGCAGGTGTGTTCGATGCGACCGGCAAGCTGCTTGGAACCGGCAAGCAAGATATTTCCCTTTTTGAGGGTGCTGGACACCGGGTCGAGCAAAGCTCGGCCGAAATCTGGCAAGCCGTCTGCATTGCGACGCGGGCCGCTCTGAAGAGCTCAGGTATTGCCGCTGCGGATATCGCCGGGATCGGATTTGACGCGACCTGTTCGCTGGTCGTGCTGGGACAGGAAGGCGCGACATTGCCAGTGGGCGACAACGCGGACCGTGACATTATCGTCTGGATGGATCACCGGGCTACGGAACAGGCGGAGCGCATCAATGCCACCGGTCATAGAGTGCTGGACTATGTCGGCGGCATCATCTCACCCGAGATGGAAACGCCCAAGCTGTTGTGGCTCAAGGAAAACAAACCTGAGGTCTTTGACAAGGCCTGGCAATTTTTCGACCTCACCGACTTCTTGACATGGAAGGCTACCGGGTCGTTAGCACGGTCGATCTGCACCGTGACCTGCAAGTGGACCTATGTTCAGAAATCTGGTGGCTGGGATGAGAGTTTTTTCAGGAGCATCGGTCTCGCCGAGCTCGCGGACGAAGGCTTTGCCCGGATCGGCACCAAGATCGTCGAGGCAGGCACCGCCCTTGGATCGGGCCTGACGGACACGGCCGCCGCTGATCTGGGTCTTGTTCCCGGCACCCCGGTCGGTGCTGGGCTGATCGATGCACATGCAGGTGGTCTGGGCACGGTTGGGGCTGCAGGTGCTTCGCCAACTGATCGGCTGGCCTATGTCTTCGGGACCTCGTCTTGCACTATGACCAGCACGCAAGACCCCGTATTCGTGCCGGGTGTTTGGGGCCCCTACTATTCTGCCATGGTGCCGGGGCTGTGGCTGAACGAAGGCGGCCAATCCGCAGCTGGTGCCGCCATCGCGAAATTGTTGCAGCATCATCCGGCCCATGGCGTAGCCTCGGAGAAAGCGCGCGCGAAGGCGCTTTCCCTGCCTGACTGGTTGGGTGAGCAAGCGACAAGGAATGCAGGCAGCATGGAGGCGATACTGGATAAGGCCGCAGGCCTTCATGTGGTGCCGGAGTTCCTCGGCAATCGCGCACCTTTTGCCGATCCAAACACACGTGCTGTCATTGCCGGGCTCGGGATGGAGACTGATATCAACAGCCTTGTGGCACTCTACATCGCGGGGATATGCGGCATTGGCTATGGGTTACGCCAAATAATCGAGGCTCAGGCGGAAAGGGGCATCACAATCAAGTCGATTGTCATAAGCGGCGGGGCCGGGCGGAGCGACATGGTGCGTCAGCTTCTCGCCGATGCCACCGGTGTGCCACTCGAAGCGCCTGAAACGGAAGAGCCGGTTCTATTGGGCGCAGCCGTCCTCGGCGCTCTTGCCGGGGTGGAGGGCGTGCGGGCCACTGACATTATGGAACGGATGACTCGGGTTCATCGCGAATACCACCCAAGCAACGGATCCGTCGCAAGCACTCACGAAAAAAGACTTGCAGCTTTCAAGAACCTTCAGGAAATTGCCCGAAAGCTTGCGGACTAAATGTCCGGTGTAGCCGGCGCAGGAGGCCGAGACTGTTACTTGTCACTCTATTCCCGCCATGCGAAGCGAGGGCCATTGGTAGACCGCGGGTTGGCGACCCCTCGGCGTTCCAGCAAGATTTGTTCCCACCACATCTGCGCTTCGCATGAGTGATGCACTTAGCTTCACGAAATCGCAAGCCCCGGGGACGGTCTGGCGATAGGCCGACACCTGCGGTTCTATTCGGCCCGGGATTCGGAGTGACCGGATCGTTCGTAGGGCAACATTTCTCCCTTCGCTCGGTTTCGCACTGCCAGCGAATGACCGCAAAGCGAGCCGTGGCTGCAGCATCGCGATCAGTTGTTGTCAGTCGGTTCAGGGCCGTTCACCTCTTCAATTGGAGGTCTTAAGCGCCTCAGAGTAGGAGCCATTTAATACTTGACCACAAGGCATGTGATCACAGCCGTCGAAGACGCCATCTTCGTCGACATACCCGCCTCAACAACTGCACGCGCGCCAGCGTTGGCTGTGGATCACTGTCATTGCTGATATCCCGGAGGAAGCGTAGCCAGGCGATCTCATTCTCCGTCAGGTCATACCCAATCCCGGGTTCGTCCAAGCTTGGAATCTTTCCTATTGTGCCTCTCTGAAACGGGTGTTGCGGGAATACTGCCTAAGGGCGTACTTGATATTCTTCAGGTGGACTGCGAAGCGCTTGTTTTGCCAGACAGAGGCGCGCCAACCCGATCTGGTGGCAACCCGATTGCGAATTCCCTCTGTCGCTCCCAGCACAGAAAACGGGTGGCTTGATGCACATCATGGTGCGTAGTTGGTGTCGTCACTTATCTTGCCAAAGTGACTAGAGGAGAGGAGATCGCGATGCATAGAGCAATCGCAGCTATTGCCACGATGATGTTTGGCACGTTCGCCGTAGCAGAGGGCGTGACATCATACAAAACCAATGACAGCTTTGAAGATGCGACATTTGCCGTTGAGACTGCGATTGTGGGGCAGGGGTTAGTCGTCGATTACGTCAGCCACGTTGGGGAAATGCTGAATAGAACAGGGGCCGACGTCGGCAGTGATGTACAGCTTTTCGAAGCGGCAGACGTCTTCGTCTTTTGCTCGGCTGTTACATCAAGATCAGTTATGGAAGCTGATCCGACGAACATTGCGTACTGCCCGTATGGAATATTCGTCGCTGATACGGGGGAAGACGTGTTGATCGGCTTTAGAAACTACCCTGAAGGCCCGATGCAGGAAGTGCAGCTTCTGTTGGATGGGATCGCGAAAGAGGCTGCTGGGCAGTAAAAATTCCAACTCAACGAACCTGATCGGTAGGATTGATTTCATCGTCAAACTAGCTGGCGATGACATCGTCCTACACCCGCGTCAGACGCCGACATAGGTCTCCGACACCTCGGGTGTGATGTCTGCAAAGGCACCGGACCATACCGTTTCACCGCGCGCGAGGATCACCGCTCGATCGGAGACCTGTGCGAGTTCTCGGACAGATTTGTCGATCAGGAGGATCGCTGTCCCGGTCTCGCGTTTGAGCCGCGCGATGGCGGCCCAGATTTCCTGTCGGATGATCGGGGCGAGGCCCTCGGTCGCCTCGTCGAGGATCAGCAGACGTGGGTTTGTCATCAGCGCCCGCCCGATGGCCAGCATCTGCTGCTCGCCGCCCGACAGCGATGCGGCGCGCTGGTTACTCCGTTCGCCGAGCCGTGGAAACAGGTCCGCGATACTGATCAAATCCCACGCGCCCGGTTGTGCGGCGGCGATCAGATTTTCCTCAACCGTCAGATCGCGAAAACAGCGGCGTCCTTCGGGGGCCAGCCCGATTCCCAGACGCGCGACCCTATGGCTTGGCAGTCCGTTCAGGGATTGCCCGGCAAAGCTCAACCCGCCCTCTGAAGCGATCATCCGACAGATTGCCTTCACGGTCGTCGTCTTGCCCATGCCGTTGCGCCCCATGAGCGCTACGACCTCGCCCTCGGCCACGTCCAGCGTCACGCCGAACAGCACCTGTGCCACGCCGTATCGGGCGGTCAGATTCTCGACCCGGAGCAGCGTCACGCCTCTTCTCCCAGATATGCTTCGCGTACGGCGCGGCTCTGGCGGATCTCGTCGACCGTTCCGGTGGCGATCACTTGGCCGTAAACCAGTACGCTGATCCGGTCGGCAAGGGCAAAGACTGCGTCCATGTCGTGTTCCACAAGCAGGATCGGCGCTTCCGCCCGAAGTTGATCAAGGAACCCGGTCAGCAGTTTCGACCCCTCCGCGCCCAGTCCCGCCATTGGTTCGTCCATCACAAACGCCTTGGGCGACAGGGTCAGCGCAACGGCCACCTCAAGCTGACGGCGCTGCCCGTGTGATAGCTCGGCACAACGCGTGTGCCGGTGTTCGATCAACCCGACACGCTCCAGCGCCGCTTCGGCTTTGGCGGTCAGAGATGTGTCCGAAAGGGCCCGCGACCAAAATCGCCACGGATTGCCTGATGCGCCTAAAGCGCCCAGCACGACGTTCTCCAACACGCTGTCTTCCATCGCCAGCGCCGAGATCTGAAACGTGCGCCCCAACCCGGCCCGCGCGCGCGCCTGCGTGCTGTCCGTGGTCACGTCCCGCCCCAAAAGGTGCACCGACCCCGCGTCTGGGCGCAGCCCCCCGCAGATTTGCGCGATGAGGGTCGATTTTCCCGCGCCGTTCGGGCCGATGATCGCGTGGATTTCTCCGGCGTGCAGGTCGATGGAGACATCGTCTGTCGCAGCCAACGCGCCGAAACTCTTGCGCAGATTCCGTGTCTCAAGGAGCGGCTCAGACATGCGCGCCCTCCTTGCCGGTCAAAAGCCCGATGATCCCACCCCGCGCAAACAGCACGATCGCCAGCAGGATCAGGCCCAGATAGACATGCCAGAACTCGGTCAGCGCGCCCAGCCAATGTTCCAGCGCAACAAAGAGGCACGCTCCGATGACCGGGCCATACAGTCTCCCGACACCGCCAATGATAATCAGCACGATCAACTCGCCCGAAAGCTGCCAACTAAACATGGTGGGCGACACAAAGCGGTTGAGATCGGCAAAGAGCGCTCCCGCCAAGCCGGTGATCGCGCCCGAAATGACAAACGCCACCAGCTTGAGCCGCATCGGGTTCAGGCCCACGGTCTCAACCCGTGCAGGAACTTGCCGGGCCGCATTCAGGGCCAGTCCGAAAGGCGCGCTCTGAAGGCGGGCGTTGAGGAAGAGCACGATGCAGAGCAGCGCAAAGCACAGGCCGAAGAACTGGATTGGTACCAGTGTGTTCAGGCCGGGAAAGCCGTTGCGCACATAGATCGACAGCCCGTCTTCACCGCCATAAGTGCTCCAGGAGATGGCGAAGTAGTAGAACATCTGCCCGAAGGCGAGGGTGATCATGATGAAATAGACACCCGAGGTCCGCAGGCTCAGCAGCCCGATGATCCAGGCGGCGAGGGCGGACACGACAACCGCCACCAGCCAGATAATCGGCATGGATTTGGTGCCAGCAAGGCTCATCCCGAAAAGGTCGAGCGAGGTGTAGGTCTGGGCGTGGTAGGCGAGAATGCCCATCGCATAGCCGCCAAGGCCAAAGAACACCGCATGACCAAGGCTGACCAGCCCGCCAATACCAAGCGCGATGTTGAGGCCAACAGCGGCAATCGCAAGGATCACGGCGCGAGTGACAAGGGTGATGGTGAACGGCTCGTCCGCCACCATGGCCCAAAGCGGCAGCGCCAGAAGCCCCGCGAACACGATCCAGTTGACCAGACGTTCAGAGATCATGCGCGCGCTCCGAACAATCCGGTGGGCCGCCAGATCAGAACAAGGCTCATCAGGATGTAGATCGCCATAGAGGCCAGCGCCGATCCGGTCTGTGTGGCCGCGCCTGGCTCCATGAACAGTTTGAAAAGTTCCGGCAGGAAGATACCGCCGAGCGTGTCGGTCAGCCCCACCAGCAACGCTCCTATAAAGGCGCCTTTGATCGACCCGATACCGCCAATGACGATCACGACGAAGGCCAGGATCAGCACGGGCTCACCCATGCCCACCTGCACAGATTGGATCGCCCCAACCAAAGCGCCTGCCAGCCCGGCCAGTGCCGCTCCGATGGCGAAGACCAGCGTGTAGAGCAGACGGATATCCACCCCCAAGGCCGCGATCATCTCGCGGTCATTCTCGCCTGCGCGGATCTGAATTCCAATGCGGGTGCGTTCGATCAGCACCCACAGGCCAAGCCCGACCAGCAGACCTACGACGATCAGTGTCAGGCGATAGAGCGGATACTGAATGCCACCGGGAAGGGTGACTGGGCCGGACAGGTAATCGGGAATATCAAGGAAGAGCGGGAAAGAGCCAAAGAGCCACCGCGTGCCTTCGGAAAAGATCAGGATCAGGGCAAACGTGGCGAGCACCTGATCCAAATGCGCTTTGCCGTAAAGCCGTCGGATCACCGTCATTTCGATCAGCGCCCCGGCGATGGCGGCAACGGCCAAGGCGGCGCCTAACGCCAGCACAAACGACCCGGTCGCCCCAGCGACGGCAGCCGCCGCAAACGCGCCGATCATATAGAGCGACCCGTGTGCGAGATTGATTAGGCCCATGACGCCAAAAATCAGCGTCAGACCTGCCGCCATCAAAAACAGCATGACGCCGAATTGCAGTCCGTTGAGGACCTGCTCGATGATCAGAAGTGTAGACATGCCTGCTAGTATGCCGATGTGCCGGGGCGAACCCCGGCACATCGTTTTATTGTCTTACATCTTGCAGTCGGCAGCGTAGGCATCCGCGTGGTTTTCCAACGCGACACCGATGATCTTGTTGGTAAAGACATCGCCCTCTTTGATGACTTCACGCGCGTAGATCGACTGGATCGGGTGGTGGTTCGAACCGAACTTGAAGTCACCCCGGGTGCTGTCGAAATCGGCGGCCCGCAGCGCGTCGCGGAAGGCATCCGCGTCCGACACTTCGGCCTTGTCCAGCGCCGACAGGATCAGGTTCGCCGTGTCAAAGCCTTGGCTCGCATAAAGCGAAGGCAGACGACCGAATTCCGCCTGGAAGCTTTCGACAAAGGCCGCATTGGTCGGATTGTCGATGTCCTTGTTCCACTGGCTGGTGTTCACCACGCCAAGGGCGGCGTCACCGACCGCTTGCAGGATGCCCTGGTCAAAGCTGAACGCCGGGCCCACGACGGGCAGATCGACGCCGCTATCGGCGTATTGCTTGAGGAAGGAAATCCCCATCCCGCCGGGCAGGAAGAAGAACACGCTGTCTGCGCCGGATGCGCGGATCTGAGCGATTTCGGCGGCGTAATCGGTCTGACCAAGCTGGGTGTACACCTCGCCTGCCAAATCCCCTTTGAACATGCGCTTGTACCCGGTCAGCGCGTCCTGACCCGCCGGGTAGTTGGGCGCGAGGATGAAGCTGTTGGAATAGCCCGCCGAGGTCGCATAGGCGCCCGCCGCTTCGTGCAGGTTGTCGTTCTGCCATGCTACGTTGAAATAGTTTTCGTGGCAGCCCTGACCCGCCAGCGCCGAGGGGCCAGCATTGGGCGAAAGGTAGAACTTGCCTTGAGCCGTGACACTCGGGATCACCGCCATTGCGAGGTTCGACCAGATGATCCCGGTCAGTATATCGACGCGCTCGGACTGAACCATCTTGTCCGCCAGCTGCACCGCAATGTCTGGCTTGCGCTGGTCGTCCTCGATCACGACCTCAATGTCGTCGCGGCCCGATTGTGCGATGGCCAGCATGAAGCCGTCCCGTACGTCGATGCCAAGGCCCGCGCCGCCGCCGGACAGGGTGGTGATCATCCCGATCTTGGTTTCGGCAAAGGCGGATGTCGCGCCAATCGCCAAGGCCGCGGTGGCCATCAATAGTTTTTTCATCTGGTTCTCCCCGTTGTGGTCGCCCCGTGTAATCGAACCTTGGAAATTGCCGATCTGACGGCGCAATTCTGACCCGGGACGTTTTATCTTTAAATGTGTTGAACAAAGCGGACCGAAAAACAAGGCGTTGCTACGATTAACTTGAGCCATTCGGACAGTTGGTCTGAGACTGTGGCCAATTTTACCAATTGGTAAAAAGTGGATCACGCGCGTTGGATTCGCAGTCGCGCCTGAAGCCCTGTTGTCGAGTTCTCGAAGGACAGGGCGCCATTGTGCAGCGCCGCAATGGTGGCGACGATGGACAGGCCCAACCCGTGGCCGTTGATGTAATCGGTGTTCTCACCCCGCTCGAACGGGCCGATCAGGGCTTCGACATCCTTGGCCAACGTGTCCGAGCCCTCATCCTCGACCACAATCGTCGCGGTCTCTGCATCGGTCTCGATGGCAAGGTTGGCACTGCGCCCGTATTTGAGGGCGTTGTCGATCAGGTTGGTGATCGCGCGTTCCAGCGCTACGGGGCGGCCGGTTATGATGACTTGTCGCCCGGGTGTCACCACGCTTCGTCCGCGCCGCGACATGAACAACGACTGGCCCCCTTCGACGACCAAATCGCGCGGCGGTGCCAGCGTGACGGGGTCGCCCACGTCCTGATAGTCGGACACGATCGTTTCAACCAGCGAGTTCAGAGACAGCTTGCGCGGCGCTTCGGCGTTCATCTCGACACGGGTATAGGTCAGGGCGCTTTCGATGATGCCGGTCATGGAGTCGATGTCCGACTCCAGCTTGCGGCGCAATTCTTCGTCCTTGATCAGTGCCGTGCGCAACCGCAGACGCGTGGCGGGAGTGCCAAGGTCGTGGCTGACACTTGAGAGAACGGCCGCCCGGTTGGCAAGTTGCATACGCTCGGCTTCAAGGAATGCGTTGAGTGAATCCACAATATCGCGCAATTCGCTTGGTCCGCGGGTCTCATAGCTGTCCGGCCCGCCGAACCGCCGATTGCGAAAGGCCTGAGCAAAGGCGTCGAAGGTTTGAGTGGTGTTGCCAATCAGGGTGACCAATGCGGCCACGGCGACAAGCCCAAGCAGCACCGCCAGCAAACGCATATCACGCGGAGCTGCGTCGCAGCCCCAGATGCCGCTGCCGTTCACTTGTTGCCAAGGGCCGTTGCCGTACCGGGCAATCAGAATGGGATCGCTGCAATAGGTTGCAAAAAGCCGGGTCAACGCGGCCAGTTGTGCCGAAGCGGTCGGCACGACATTGGCCTGAATGTACGCCACCGGGTATTGCAGCACATCCGACACCGCCGCGAGCCGCAGCCCACCTTCGTTGTTTTGGAGAGACAGGACAGTGACATAGGCGGGTTGCGGCATTCCGGTGATGCGTTCGAATTTACCGGTTTCAGCAAGCAGAGCGTCGGCATCGGAAAGCGGCGAGACGTGCAGATCGGGATGCGTGTCCTGCCCGGTGCGCAAGGCTTCGTATGTCAGCAGCCCTGCGGTTTGCGCGGCAGAAAGGTGCTCGGTCCAGGATTGCGTGGAGCGCATCCAAAGCACCGTGGCGGCGGAAGCTGACAGCATCGCAACTGCAACCCAAAGCAAGGCCAAGCTGCGCAACCGGAACCCGCGTTGCATCAGTCGGCCTCGGCGGTCACATCGACGGCAAAGACATAGCCGGTTCCGCGTTCCGTGCGGATCATGTCGGGGGCCTTGGGGTCGGCTTCGATCTTGGAGCGCAGACGCCCGACCAGAACGTCAATGGCGCGGCCCGTGGCCTCGGGCTGGTCCTGATCGCCGGTCACATCCAGCGCCGTCGCTATTTCCTGTCGGGTGAGCGGGATATGCGGGTTGGCAAGCAGCACTTTCAGCAGCGCGGTTTCGCGTCGGGACAGTGTCACCTGATAGCCGTCCGGCGACCGAACTTCATCCTGTTTGCCGTCATAGACCCAGTCGCCAAAGCGGAAGGTCTGGATGCGTCGCCGATAGATCAGCGATGATGACCGACGTGCCCGCGACAGCACTGCACGCACCCGCGCGAGCAGCAATTCCGGGTTGAAGGGTTTGGCGATGTAGTCGTCCGCCCCGGTTTCATATCCCGCCATCCGCTGGTGATCGGCCGAAAGGGCAGAGACCATGATGATCGGCACTTCGTGGTCGCGCCTGAGGCTCTTGCAGATCTCCAGACCGCTTTCATCGCCGAGCATCACGTCCAACAGAACAAGGTCGATCCGGCCATCTTCGAGGTGTTGATGCACTTCGGATTCATTTGCCGCAGGCAGTGCGATGCAACCATGCTGACGCAGGTACTGGCACATCATCTGCCGCATGTCCGGGTCGTCGTCGACGACAAGAAGTCGTGGAATCGCCACCTGTCGCTGTCCTCCCTGAGCGCTGCGGTTCTGCTTCGATCTCTGCTGTTATGTAACAACAGGAAACGAAATCTCGTCCAGTGTAACAGCGTGTAACGAGAGGTGTAAAAATCTGCACGCGGTTTCTGGAAACCTGCCATGACGTGATTGCAATGCTAGGGGGTAATTCGCCAAAGATAGGTACCTGATGCTCGAATTGGCACAGATTTTGGGAGGACTATACACATGAAATCCGTATTTTTCGGCGCTGTCTCCGCCGCCGCTCTGATCGCATCCGCAGTCCATGCTGAACCTCAGGCAGAGGTTCTGCACTGGTGGACATCCGGCGGTGAAGCGAAGTCGGTTGCCGTGTTGCAGGAAGAGTTTGCCTCGAAAGGCGGCACCTGGACAGACATGCCCGTCGCGGGTGGTGGCGGTGACGCCGCAATGACCGCGCTGCGCGCACGCGTCCTGTCGGGCAACGCCCCGACCGCGGTTCAGCTCAAGGGCCCGGCGATCCAGGAATGGTACGAAGAAGGCGTTCTGGCGGACATCTCGTCTGTTGCAGAAGCGCAGGGCTGGGCAGACGTTCTGCCGGCATCCATCGCAGGCCACATGAAGTGCGAAGGCACTTGGTGCGCAGCACCGGTAAACGTGCACCGCGTTGACTGGATCTGGGCAAACGCTGACGTTCTGGAAGCAAACGGCATCGAAATGCCGACCACATGGGACGAATTCAACGCGGCGGCTGAAAAACTTGCAGCGGCTGGCGTCATCCCGCTCGCCCACGGTGGTCAGGCATGGCAGGACGCAACCGTGTTCGAAGCGGTGGCACTTGGCATCCTCGGGCCGGATGGCTTCCGCAAGGCGTTTGTCGATCTCGACATGGATACTCTGAAGTCCGACGAGATGAAGGCTGTCTTCGACCAGATGCGCACCATGCGCGGCTATGTCGACGAGAACTTCTCGGGTCGTGACTGGAACCTTGCCACAGCAATGGTCATGAACGGCGAAGCGGCGTTCCAGATCATGGGTGACTGGGCCAAGGGTGAATTCATGGCCGCTGGCAAAGTGCCGGGCGAAGACTTCCTCTGCGCCTCGGTGCCGGGTGATGGCTTCCTCTACAACGTGGACAGCTTTGCCATGTTCACCGTGGACGGCGACGACAAGAAAGCCGGTCAGGACCTGCTGGCAGAGCTGATCGTTGGTCAGAACTTCCAGAAGGTGTTCAATCTGAACAAAGGTTCGATCCCGGCGCGCATCGACGTTCCGCTCGATGAGTTCGACAGCTGTGCGCACCTGTCCGCCAAGGACATGAGCGAAAGCTCGGACAACGGTTCGCTCCTGCCGAGCTATGCCCACGGCATGGCGCTGCGCGGCGCGCAGTCCGGTGCGATCACCGACGTTGTGACCGCACACTTCAACTCTGACATGTCCTCGGATGAGGCCGTGAACATGCTGGCCGACGCAGTCGCCAACAGCATGTAATACCTACATATCCCGCCCCAAAGCACCCGCTTGGGGCGGGACTTTCAGGGACAGATCCAATGACCAAGTGGCTTGAAGAAAACACGCCCAAATTGGTACTGGCGCCCTCGTTCATCGCAGTTCTGATCTTTGTCTATGGCTTTATTGCCTGGACCGCTTGGGTCTCGTTCACGCGATCGCGCCTGCTTCCAAGATATGACATCGAAGGGCTAATCCAGTACGAGCGCCTATTTGCGTCTCCGCGCTGGGACACCGCGCTGAACAACCTGTTTGTGTTCGGCATCCTGTTCATCCTGATTGCGATGGTGCTTGGTCTGATCCTTGCCATCCTGCTCGATCAGAACATCCGCACCGAAGGCGCGATCCGCACGATCTACCTCTACCCGATGGCACTTTCCATGATCGTCACCGGTACTGCGTGGAAGTGGATTCTGAACCCCGGTCTTGGGATCGAGGCGATGGTCCGCGGTTGGGGCTTTGAGAGCTTCACCTTCGACTGGCTGGTGAACCCGAACATGGCGATCTACACCGTGGTGATCGCTGCGATCTGGCAAAGCTCGGGCTTTGTGATGGCGTTGTTTCTGGCCGGTCTGCGGTCGGTGGACGGCGAGATCATCAAGGCTGCGCAGGTCGATGGAATCCCAACCTGGCGCATCTATACAGCCATCATCATCCCGTCGATGGCCCCCATCTTTCTGTCGGCTTTCATCGTGCTGTCGCACCTCGCCATCAAGAGCTTTGACCTCGTCATCGCACTCACCGGCGGTGGCCCCGGCTACGCGACCGACCTTCCGGCAACTTACATGTACGCGATGGCGTTCTCGCGTGGCGATATCGGTCAGGCGGCAAGCTCTGCCATGATCATGATGATGGTCGTCTTCGCGATTGTGGTGCCATACCTCTATTCGGAATTGAGGTCCAAAGATGACTGATATTTCAATGACATCCGCGCAAAGCCAAAGCCAGACGGGCAAGATCGTTCTGCGGTGGCTGCTATACATCGCGTTGGGTCTGTTTGCCCTGTTCTACCTGATGCCGCTCTTCGTGATGATAACCACATCACTCAAGAGCCTGGACGAAATCCGCACGGGCGACCTCATAGCCCTGCCAAGAGAAGTTACTTTCGACGCGTGGCGCACTGCGTGGTCGGGAGCCTGTACCGGCATCCAGTGCGAAGGTGTGCGGCCCTACTTCTGGAACTCGATCCTGATCGCCATCCCGGCGGTGGCCATCTCGACCCTGCTGGGAGCGATGAATGGCTATGTCGTGGCCCACTGGCGGTTCCGGGGTGCGAACATCATTTTCTCGCTGATGCTCTTTGGCTGCTTCATTCCATTCCAGGTGGTGTTGTTGCCGATGGCACGGACACTGGGGATCATGGGTATCGCGGGCACCATTCCGGGGCTGATCTTTGTCCACGTGATCTACGGGCTTGGCTTCACCACGCTGTTCTTCCGTAACTATTATGTCACGATTCCGTCTGAGCTGACCAAAGCGGCCAAGGTGGACGGGGCAGGGTTCTTCCGCATCTTCTGGTCGATCTTCCTGCCGCTGTCGCTGCCGATCATCGTCGTGACCGTCATCTGGCAGTTCACGCAGATCTGGAACGACTTCCTGTTCGGCGTGTCCTTCAGTCAGGCCGGAACTCAGCCTGTGACTGTGGCTCTCAACAACATCGTCAACTCGACCACAGGCGTGAAGGAATACAACGTCGACATGGCCGCCGCCATCATTGCCGCGCTGCCGACGCTGTTCGTCTACGTCGTCGCTGGCAAGTATTTCATCCGGGGTCTAACCGCCGGTTCCGTGAAAGGATAAACCCATGTCTCCGATCCTTGAAATCAAGAACCTCTACAAAAGCTACGGCACGACGGAGATCCTCAAGGACATCAACGTGTCGATCGAACCGGGCGATTTCCTTGTTCTCGTCGGCCCTTCTGGCTGCGGCAAGTCCACGCTGCTGAACTGCATCGCGGGTCTTGAGCCGATCACTGGAGGCTCGGTCAACATCGACGGCAAGGACATGACCCATGTCAGCCCCAAGGACCGCGACATCGCGATGGTGTTCCAGTCCTACGCGCTTTACCCGACGATGAGCGTCGCCAAGAACATCACCTTTGGCATGAAGGTGCGCGGCGTAGATCAGGCCACGCAGGACAAGAAACTGGCACAGGTGGCGGCGCAGTTGCAGATCGAACCGCTGCTGAACCGCCGTCCCGGTCAGCTCTCGGGTGGTCAGCGTCAGCGTGTGGCGATGGGCCGTGCTCTTGTGCGTGATCCAAAGCTGTTCCTGTTCGACGAACCCCTGTCCAACCTCGACGCAAAGCTTCGTGTCGAAATGCGGTCTGAAATCAAATCGCTTCACCACAACCTTGGCGCCTCGATGGTCTATGTGACCCATGACCAGATCGAAGCCATGACCCTTGCCACCAAGATTGTGGTGATGAAGGGGGGCGTGATCCAACAGATTGGCTCACCGGCGGAAATCTACAACCGCCCCGCGAACCTCTTTGTGGCGGACTTCATGGGAAGCCCGGCAATGAACCTGATCCCCGCCAAAGCGCATAGCGCGGATGGGGGAACGCGGATCGAGATCACGCGCAAATCCGGTGAACCGATCGTTCTGACCGACACCAAGAACCGCGATCTTCCAGAAGACGTGATCCTTGGCGTACGGCCGGAAGACATCGCAGATCCAGATCTGCGCGGTGCAGAGGCCGCTCAGGCGGCAGAGTGCCTGATCGACATGGTCGAACCGGCCGGCGCCGATACGTTTGCGGTGATGCAACTGGGTGGCAAGCACGTCACCGCGCGCCTGCACGCGGAAACGACGGCAAAGCCGGGTCAACCTAAGCGGCTGTCCTTCGATCTGGGCAAGGTGTCGTACTTTGCGCCCGAAACCGGTCTGCGGTTGAACTGAAAAAGACCGGGTGGTCAGTCCTTGAGTGACCACCCGGATTCACGCACCTGATCGGTATGGGCGCCCAGCTTGGGCGCGGTTCGATCCAGCGCAAGGTTCGACGTGCTGAAGGTGATCGGCGTACGAACACCCGGCACACCTTCGGGCGTGATCTTCATCCCCCGGTGCACGATCTGCGGATCGTCGAACACTTCGCCGACCGTGTTGATCGGGGACGAGGCAACCTGTTTGGCCTTCAGCGCTTCAAGCAAATCGGCTTTGGTCAGTTTCGCGGTTTCCGCCTTGAGCATTGCGATCAGTTCATCGCGGTGCTTCACCCGCCCGGCATTTGTCCGGTAGTCCGGGTTCCCGGCAATATCGGGCCGGTTCACGATCTCGCATAACCCCTGAAACTGTCTGTCATTGCCTGACGCGATGATGATGTCACCATCGGACGCCGGGAACACCTCGTACGGCACGATGTTGGGATGCTGGTTGCCCATGCGATTGGGGGATTCCCCCGTCACGAGGAAGTTCATCGCCTGATTGACAAGACACCCTGTGCCCGCATCCAGCAGGCTCATGTCGATATGCTGGCCTTTACCGCTTGTGTCGCGTTCACGCAGAGCGGCCTGAATACCGATCACAGCGTAAAGGCCGGTGTAAATGTCCGTGACAGCAACGCCAACTTTCTGCGGCTCACCTGCCGGATCACCCGTAATCGACATCAACCCCGACAACCCTTGCACAAGGTAGTCATAACCTGCGCGTTCGGCATAAGGGCCAGTCTGCCCGAAGCCGGTGATTGAGCAGTAGACAAGCCCTGGATTGACCTCTGACAGGCTGGCATAGTCCAGCCCATATTTCGCAAGCCCGCCGACCTTGAAGTTCTCGATCAGCACATCCGCCTCGCGGGCGAGCTCTTGCACAAAGGCGCGGCCTTCCTCGGTCGTGAGGTCTGCCGTGACCGAGTATTTGCCGCGGTTGCAGCTATAGAAATAGGCGGCTGACGGGGTGTCCTCGTCGTCGCGTTCGATGAAGGGAGGGCCCCATGTACGGGTGTCGTCGCCCTTGGGGCTTTCCACCTTGATGACAGTTGCGCCGAGGTCGGCCAGCGTCTGACCGACAATTGGCCCGGCGAGGATCCGGGCCAATTCAAGAACTTTCAAACCTTCCAGCGGTGCTGACATCAGAAGAACGCCTGCAACCCTGTCTGTGCCCGGCCAAGGATAAGGGCGTGGACGTCGTGCGTGCCCTCATAGGTGTTGACCGTCTCAAGGTTCTGCGCGTGACGCATGACGTGATATTCCGCCATGATCCCGTTGCCGCCATGCATGTCGCGGGCATTGCGCGCGATATCCAAAGCCTTGCCGCAATTGTTGCGTTTGATCAGGCTGATCGCTTCGGGCGCGGCGGTTCCAGCGTCAAGCATCCGGCCCACTTGAAGCGCGGCGTGCAAGCCCAGCGTGATCTCTGTCTGCATGTCGGCGAGTTTCTTCTGGAAAAGCTGTGTCTGCGCCAGCGGGCGACCAAACTGCGTGCGGTCCAAACCATACTGACGTGCGCGATGCCAGCTATCCTCGGCTGCGCCCATGACACCCCATGCGATGCCATAGCGTGCACGGTTCAGACAGCCGAACGGACCTTTGAGGCCCTCAACGCCCGGCAGCAACGCGTCTTCGCCGACTTCAACGTCCTTCATGACGATCTCGCCGGTGATCGACGCGCGCAGCGACAGCTTGCCGTTGATCTTGGGGGCGCTCAGACCCTTCATGCCTTTTTCAAGAACAAAGCCGCGGATCTTGCCTTCATGCGCTTCGGACTTGGCCCAGACCACAAACACATCCGCGATCGGGCTGTTCGAGATCCACATCTTGGCGCCGTTGATGACATAGCCGCCGTCGGTTTTCTTGGCGACGGTCTTCATGCCCGCAGGGTCGGACCCAGCATCGGGTTCGGTCAGGCCAAAGCAGCCGATCAGCGTCCCTGCGGCCAGACCCGGCAGGTATTTCTTGCGCTGCTCATCGCTGCCATAGGCGTGAATCGGATACATGACGAGCGAGCTTTGCACGCTCATCATCGACCGATAGCCGCTGTCGATCCGTTCGACTTCACGCGCGACGAGGCCGTAGCTCACATAGCCGGCGCCCAGACCACCGAACTCTTCGGGGATGGTCACGCCCAAGAGGCCCATCTCGCCCATCTCGGCGAAAATCTCGGGGGCAACACCCTCGTTAAGGTACATGTCCGACACGCGCGGCAGCAGCTTGTCTGACGCATAAGCCGCAGCGCTGTCCGCGATCATGCGCTCTTCCTCGGACAGAGCCGCGCTCAGGCCAAGGGGATCTTGCCAGTCGAATTTGGCGAGTGAGGGTCCGTGACCCGCGTGTGACGCATCAAGCATGTCCATGCTCCTCTTTCATGTCATTCGCCGCAGCCGATCCGGCGATATGCCCAAGAACCGTCGCTGCCAGCAGCCCATTGCCGGATAGATAACCGCTATCACCGGAACCTGAAACACCCACTGCAGCACCACCCGCCGCAAAAAGATTCGGGAAGACGCCCCCGGTGGTTCGGCAGACGCGGGCCTCTTGATCGACACGTAATCCGCCTTGGGTGTGAAACAGTGCTCCAGTCACCTTCACCGCACAGTAAGGCGGTTTCAATGGCTCGCCAAGGAAGCTGCGTCCAAAGGCGTCAGTCCCGTTGGTCGGGATTTGGGCCAGCGTCTGTTTCAAGCTGGTTTCAGGCAATCCGGTAACCTCTGCCAATTCTACTACCGAATTGGCTGTCCTGATCGCGCCGATGGCTTCGGCATCCTTGAAGTCCTGAAACTGGCGGGCGATGCCTGCAATGCGGCTGTCGAAAATCGTCCAGGCAATGCCTTCGGGCTGGGCCAGCACAGCGCGCGCGGCCTCGGAATAGCCCTGGCTTTCGTCCCAGAACCGCGCACCGTTCAGGTTCACCTGCACACCACCTTGGGTGATAACCGCCCAGGTGATCAGGATGCCCTGTGGATGCGCGACATTGCCGTGACCTTGGTATGCTCCCAGATGCAGCGTGTCTGCCCCGAGCGCCTCACCCCATGTGACGGCATCGCCCTGATTGTAGTCATGCCCGAACCAGACCGCGTTTTCGATCTCTGGCATGAACTGGCGGACCATGGCGCGGTTGCCGCCATAGCCGTTGCAAGCAAGGATCAGGACATCGCAACCAACATCTTCCGTACCGTTTGGACCCTCCAAACGTACGCCTTTGACGGTGTCGCCGTCCACGAAAAGCGAGGTCGCGCGGCGGTTGCAGATGATGTCGATCCCCTGCGCCTCACAGGCGGTGCGCAGCCGGTCGATCAATTCACGCCCCGCGCGGGTGGGAAGCCCATGCATGCGACGGCGGGAATGGCCGGGATAGTCGAAATCGGTCACGACCGAGAAGGGCAGGTCGAACCTGTCCGCCAGCCATTCGATCACTTTGCCCGATTGGCCCGCCAGCAGATCGACAAGCTCCTGCGGGTTCTCGCCTTTTGCCTTTTTCTGGATGTCCTGTGCAAACAAGTCCGGAGCGTCCTCGATCCCCGCGTCCCGCTGGAACCGCGTGCCCGCTGCCGGGATCAGCCCTGCGGACAGGGCGGTGGACCCGGATGGTGCCGAATCTGCCTCGACGACCAGAACCTCGGCCCCGGCATCAGTGGCGGTCAGTGCCGCGACCAGCCCACAGGCCCCGGCGCCGACGATCAGGATCGGCACCTCCAGATCGAACCCGGTGTCGGGGGGTGGCAGGATCGACATGGCTCAGTCGCGCCCGCCGGTTTCGTAGCGTTTGCCCAAGGCCAGCATCTCGTCCGTGCCAAGGCGGTCATTCAGCCCGCCGAAATCGAACATCCGGTCAGCAAAAGCGCGGTTGCTGCCGGTGGTCATCAGGCTTTGGTAATAGCTTTCAGCCGTATGCGCCAAGGCACGCACGATCCCGCCGGGGAAGATCACGATGGAGAAGCCAAGGTCGTTCAAGAACGACGCGTTCTGGATCGGTGTCGCGCCGCCTTCGACCATGTTGACCAGCAACGGCACGCGATCCTTGAACCGCTCCGTCACTGTCTTCATCTCCTCCACGGATCGCAGCGCTTCGATGAATAGTGCATCGGCACCTGCCTCGACATAGGCTTCGGCCCGGTCGATGGCGGCCTCAAACCCTTCGACGGCCACCGCATCGGTGCGGGCGATGATGAGTGTCTCATCGCTTGCCCGTGCATCCGCCATCGCGGCGATCTTGCCAACCATTTCGGTCGTCGGAATGATCGACTTCTCAGCCAGATGCCCGCATCGCTTCGGATAGGTCTGATCCTCGACCTGCAAGGCATTGGCCCCCGCGCGTTCGTATAGCCGCATCGTCCGCTGCGCGTTCAGCGCGTTGCCGAACCCTGTGTCGGCGTCGATGATCACCGGAATGTCCACGCGGTCGCGGATCAGGGCCATCGTGTCCGCCATCTCGCTGACCGAAGTCAGGCCAATGTCCGGCCGACCCAGCCGCGTATAGGCGACCGCCGCGCCGCTGAGATACAGCGCCTCGAACCCGGCTTGCGCCGCAAGCGCCGCCGTCAGGGCGTCGAACACGCCCGGAGCGACAAGGATCTCATCAGAGGCAAGGCGGGTTTTCAGGCTCATGTCATGGTTTCCAGCATCTCGGCGCAAGTCACATTCGGGCAGATCGATCCGAGCGAGATCAGCGTGGCGTCGTGCACCTCTTGTTTGAAAGCGGCACATCCATCGGACAGAAGGATGGTGTGCAGGTTCCTCAGATGCGCGTCCCGGACTGTGCTGGCGACGCCACCGTTTGTGACGATCCCGCCGATGATCAACGTGTCGATATCCAGCGCCCGCAGGATGTATTCGAGCCGCGTCTGGTAGAGCGCGGAATAGGCGACCTTTTCGACCGTGTAATCCGCCGGCGCCAAAGCATCGACCAAGTTGTGCCCGAACTTGCCGGGAGCAAAGTCGCCTTTGCCAAGGAAGGGCCGCAGCTCTTTCAGGTGCGGTGCAATGAGCGGTTCGTCATTCGGCCCCGGCACCAGCGTGAACTGCGCACTGATATAGGTGCCACCCTTGGCGCGCAGCGCGTCCACAACGGGCTTGATCCGGGCAGGCAGGGCGGAGATCGCCTCGGCAGTCTGACCGGCGCGGCCATAGGCACCTTCGGGGTGCAGAAAGTCGTTCTGCAGATCGATGGTCAGAAGGGCCGCGCGCTTTGGGTCGATGGTGTGCGCCATGTCTTAATCCTCGTCCCGTGTGATGATGGTGTTACCGCAGGTGTCGACCCTCGCGGTCAGGCCGGGATCGACCAGAACGGTCGTGTCCGGCTGCACAAGGATCGCGGGGCCTTTGACCTCGGCCCCGACGGGCAGGGAAAGGCGGTTGTAGATCGCGGTGTCGAACCACGCATCGCCGAAATGCACCTTGCGGGTACCTGTATGTGAGGCTTCGACAGACCCGCCCTTGGGGGCAAGGGTTGTCAGATCGAACTTGGGTCGCCGCCCGATGACTGCGGTGCGCAGGTTCATCACCCGGCGCGTGCCGTTCTTGAGCAGACGTCCATAGGTGGCCTGGTAGGCGGCATCAAAGGCCGCTTCGACCTCGGCAATCGTGGGTGCCGTAACAGTGTTCCCCGTGACCGAGATTGGCAGGGGAACGGCGACCGTGTGGGTCTGCCCGACATAGGCCATGTCCAACTCGACCACGATGTCGCGCGCTTCGAACCGGGATTGTGCAGCGTCCAGCAGGGCCATGCCATCGTCAATATGCTTCTGCATCACCTCGCGCAGCGCATCGGTGTCGAGCGTCGCGGTCAGCGTGTTGATCGTTTGCACGAAATCCTGCCGCATGTCGGCAATCACACAGCCCATAGCACTGGTCACACCGGGATAGCGTGGGACAATCGCGCTTCCGATGCCGACCTCTTTCAGGATCGCGCCGGTGTGCAGCGCGCCACCGCCGCCAAAGGGCATGAAGGCGAACCGCTTGGGATCGAACCCGCGTTCGATGCTGACCAGACGGATCGCGCCCGCCATGCGCGAATTGGCGACGCGCAGAATGGCTTCGGCAGCCTCGATGGTGGTCAGGCCAAGCTTTGATCCGACATGGATGTCGATGGCCTTTGCCGCCGCATCCACATCCAGACGGCTCAGCTTTCCCCCGATGGGATTGTCGGGGTCGATGCGGCCCAGCACGACATTGGCGTCGGTCACGGTCGGCCGGTCATTGCCCTGACCATAGGCCACCGGTCCGGGTGTCGATCCGGCACTTTCAGGCCCAATGTTCAGCAAACCACCCTTGTCGACCCACGCGATGGAGCCGCCACCGGCACCAATCGTCGTGATCTCGATCATCGGGTTGCGCACCACCATGCCGAAGTCGATGGAGGTCTGCGGTGACAGCATGGACTGCCCCTTGGCAATCAGCGCTACGTCAAAGCTGGTGCCGCCCATGTCGCCCGTGATCACATTGACGAACCCAGCGGTCGTTGCGATATGCCCGGCAGCGATCACACCGGCGGCGGGGCCGGACAGAGCGGTCCGAATGGGTAAGCGGCAGGCGGTGTCGGTGCCCATGACGCCGCCATTTGACTGCACGATCATGAACTCGCCACCGAACCCGCCCTTGGTCAGGGCCTGGTCCAATCGGTTGATATAACCCGACACTTCGGGTTGCAGATAGGCGTTCAGCGCGGTGGTCGAGAAGCGTTCGAATTCGCGGATTTCCGGCAGGATTTCCGACGAACAGCTGACATGATCGTTGGGCCACATGGCGCGGACGGCTTCAACGGCCTTGGCCTCGTTTTCCGCATTGGCATAGGCGTTCGCAAACAGGATCGCGACAGCCAGACAGCCTTCGTCGATCAATTGCTTTGCAGCGGCCTTGACCGCGTCCAGATCGACGGGCGTGCGAATTGTGCCGTCGGCAAGTGTCCGCTCCGGCACTTCCAACCGCAGGTTTCGCGGAACAACGGGTTCGAAATCGCCACGCAGGCCCCATGTGCGGGGTCTGTCGCGGCGGCGCATTTCAAGAACGTCGCGGAGTCCGTGAGTGGTGATCACGCCGATCTTTGCGCCTTTGCGCTCGAGCAGAGCATTGGTTCCGGCGGTGGTGCCATGCACGACCGCCGCGACAGTAGACAGGTCATCGACCTGCTGGCCAATGCCATCCAGAAATCCGCCTGACTGATCAGGGCGTGTGGTTGGCACCTTGGCCACGTCTGCCGTGCCGGTGGCCTCGTTCAGCACGAAGACATCCGTAAACGTGCCGCCAACATCGACGCCAATCATCTTACTCATGTCGATGCCTCTTTCCATGCGGGGCCGTAGAGATCAGTCGCGGCATCTGGCGTCAGGTATCCAAGCGCTACATCTTGCGCGACTTCGTGTGCGTCGCGGCTGGTGGCCGGGCCGTAGCCGCCGCCTCCGGGTGTCTCAAGGCGCACAGCCTGTCCCTTGGTCAGCTTGATTCCCAGCATTTTTGACGCCAGCGGCGGGGTCTTCCACCCGTCTGCTTGTTCATAGTGAAACACGTTCATCGCGCCGTCCCCGCCGCCCTGAACACCTTGCGGGGCAAAACGACCACGTTCGCCGAACAAGAACGCCTCGGCGTTCTCCTCAAGCACTTCGATCTCATAGGTCGCGCCCAGACCACCACGATGCTGACCTGCGCCAGCGCTGTCTGGACGAAGTGCCCATTGGCGGAACATGACCGGATAAGCCGCTTCAAGGATCTCCATCGGCGGGATCGTTGCTGTGGAAATCGGCGCGTTGCCGTGGTTCAGACCGTCTGACTCGCTGCTGCCGCCATGTCCGCCGCCGTAGAAGCTGAACATCACCCAGCGTTGCCCGTTTGCCCGCTTGCCCGCAATCGACAGCGCATTGATCGTGCCATAGGCATTGGCGACAACACGATCAGGTGCCGCTTGCGATGCTGCGCTAAAGATCACGTCGATCATGCGCAGGATGGTTTCGGTATAGCCACCGACCGGGGCCGGGAATTCGGCAGACAAAAGAGATCCGTCGGGCACGCGCACATCAATCGGGCGCATGACACCGGCATTGGCGGGCAGGTCGGGAAAGATGTGCTTGATCGCGACATAAGCCGTCGCCACTGCGGTCGGGTAGGCGATGTTCACCGGTCCAGCGGTCACAGGCGCAGTGCCCTCGAAATCCAGCACCATCCGATCGCCCTTGATCTCAAGCGCAACCTTGATCGGCAGGGCCACATCGGTGATCCCGTCATTGTCGAGGTAATCAACAGCCTCCCAACGCCCGTCCGGCAGATCGGACAGTTCGGACCGCATGAGGGTTTCGGCCCGGTTTCCAAGCGCATCAAGCGCGGCAGAAACTGTTTCGCCCCCGTATTCGTCCAGCAATTCGTCCAGTCGTTTGACGCCCAGATCCAGCGCGCCCAACTGGCCGTTTAAATCCCCCATCGCCGATTGCGGCAGGCGGGTGTTGCGGAGCAGAATGTCGATAATGTCTTGCTGGATCACCCCTTCGCGCGCCAGCTTGACGGGTGGCAGAATGAACGCCTCCTGAAACGCCTCGGTCGCGGACGGATTATAGTTGCCGGGCACAGCACCGCCCACATCATGCCAATGACCCACACTCGCGAGGTAGCAAAACAGCTTGCCATCCCGAAAATACGGGCGCACCAGCCGCATGTCAGACAGGTGCGTGCCGCCCATATGCGCGTCGTTGAAGATATAAATGTCGCCATCAGCCAGATCACCGGCCTCGGCGGCTTTGTCGATCACCGCTTTCACGGCAAAGGCCATGACACCAACAAAAATCGGCAGGCCTGATTTGCCCTGCACCAGCGTGTCACCGCTGTCGGCATGATAAAAGCCATGCGATGCATCATGCGCTTCGGCGATGATCGGGTTAAAGGCTGCACGGAACAGGGTCGCGTCCATCTCGTCGGCAATCTGTTCCATACGTCCGGCAAGAACGGCGAGGGTGATCGGGTCAATAGCTGCACTCATTGCGCGCGCACCTCGGCCATGTCGTTCCAAACGTCCTGACGCACGATCTTGTCGCGCATGATTTCAAAGCGGTCGATAAAGCGAATGCCCTCGAACGGTGTGCCGTCCATCCATTCGCCATAAAGTGTGCCGCGCACGTAAACGACAGCAACGCCGTCGCTGTGCATCGCATCGAACCCGTCATAGGTTTTTTTCACAAAGCGATAGCGGCCCTTGGACCATTCGATCAGCTCGGACAGCTGCGTCATCGGCCCGGTCGCGGGAAACACCATCTGAAACCCGTCGCCCAGCATCGATTGCGCCTTGTCCAGATCGCGGGCCTCCATCGCGGAAAGGTAGTCGCGCACAATTTGAGTGGGATCTGGCAGCGCCGGAGCTGGTTTGCGATGCTGGCCGCCCCGCGCATACGCTTCGGATGGGTATTCGTGCAGCATCACGGTGATAGCCTCATCCGGCGCCGGCACAACAAACCGAATCGCGTCGGTCAGGGCCGAAGTGAGGCGGGATTTCTCGGTGGGGCTGTATCCTTCAAGGATGTGGGCTTCCACGATTGGCATATGATCCTCCCCAAAATCTGCTCTTTTCGTATAACAGGTTTTGGTATATTGAAAGACCAATGAATGAAGAATCTTCGCTGGATCATCCATGCGACCACGAAGATCGCCAACCAACAGGGGCCGCGCTGTCGTGACATTGAACGCGCATTCCGGACTTCCAGAAGGCGGTAAGGCCCGCAGGGTTTACCTGTTGTTGCGCGACGAAATTTCAAACGGTGTCTTCAAAGAAGGGGCGCGGCTTCCGGGTGAGCACAAACTGGCCGAGCAGTTCGACGTGTCCCGCATCACCATCCGCCGCGCGCTCGAAGCGTTGGCCGCCGATGGATGGATTGAGAAGAAAACTGGCGCTGGGTCGGTCGTGCGTGCGCAAGAGCAGGCTGGCCAAAGGCTGTCTGCCGATTTCGCGACACTGATCCCGCATTTGGTCGAGATGGATCGAAAGACAACCGCGCGGCTGCTGTCCTTTTCCTATGACAGCGCACCTGCGGCGGTGGCCGAGGCGTTGGGCATCCCAGAAGGGGCGGATGTGCAAAAGGCAGTGCGTGTGCGGTCCTCGGGTGGTCAGCCGTTTTCGCACCTCACCACTTATGTTCCGAAAAACATCGCCCTCAGTTACGACGAGGCCGACCTTGCAACCCAGCCGCTGTTCCGCTTGCTCGAACGCAGCGGGGTAAGCGTCGCCAGCGCGCATCAGACCGTGACCGCAGCACTTGCTACACCGGATGTGGCCGAGGCGCTGGAGGTGTCGGTCGGGTCGCCGCTGCTCTTTGTGCAAAGGATCGTGCGGGATGCAAATGGACAGGGGGTCGAACACCTGTCCGCGCTCTACCGTCCCGATCTGTTCCGGCTCGAAATGAGCCTTGCGCGGGTAGGCGCTGGCGAAGCGCGGCATTGGGAACCGGTGATCGGAGGAGCCTCCAAATGACCGGTTGCCGTCTTCTCGACAAGCTGTGGGATGCGCATGAAATCCTGCGTCGTGAAGACGGAACCAGCCTGCTGTGGGTAGACCGCCATCTGGTCCACGAAGGATCGCACCACGCCTTTGCCAAGATCGCAGAGCGGGGTGTTCCGGTGGCCGAGCCGGGCCTGACCTTTGGTGTGGCCGATCACTATGCGCCGACGCGCGGCCGGCCCGCGACAGACGCGATTGCGCGGATGATCACAACGTTGGCGGCGAACACCGAGAAACACGGGATCACCTGCTTCGGCCTCGACGATCCGCGTCAGGGCATCGTGCATGTGATCGGGCCGGAACAGGGGCTGACCCTGCCGGGGTTGCTGATCAATTGCGGCGACAGCCATACATCGACACATGGCGCCTTCGGGGCCTTAGCCTTTGGCATTGGCGCGACCGAGGTAGCGCATGTGCTGGCGACGCAGACGGTCTGGCAGAAGAAACCCAAGGCGATGCGGATCGACGTGACCGGGCGGCTTGGGCCTGGCGTTGGCGCCAAGGATCTTGCTCTGGCTTGGATTGCCAAACTGGGCGCGGATGGCGCGCGGGGGCATGCCATTGAATATACCGGCCCTTCTGTGCGGGCGTTGTCGATGGAAGGGAGGATGACGCTCTGCAACCTCTCTATCGAAGGCGGAGCCCGGTTCGGGATGATCGCGCCGGATGAGACCACTTTTGCCTATGTCAAAGGCCGTCCTTTTGCGCCCAGCGGCGCAGACTGGGACCGTGCGGTCGGACAGTGGTCCGAACTACCGTCCGACTTGGATGCGGAGTTCGAAACCGAAGTGACGATGGACGCGTCCGAGATCGCACCCATCGTAACTTGGGGGACAACGCCGGAAGACGCATTGCCGGTGACAGCCACCATCCCGGACCCCGCGCGGATGCAAGGCAGCGCCGCAGATCGCGCACGCAATGCGCTGGACTACATGGGCCTCACGCCGGGGCGCAAGCTGACCGAGATCGCCGTGGATCAGGTGTTTATCGGGTCCTGCACGAATGCCCGCATCGAAGACCTGCGCGCGGCGGCGGCGGTTCTGGCCGGGCGACGGGCCAAGGTTCCGGGGATTGTGTCCCCCGGTTCGCAACAGGTCAAAGCGCAGGCCGAGGCAGAGGGGCTGGACCGCATCTTTATCGACGCAGGTCTCGACTGGGTTGGCTCCGGCTGTTCGATGTGTGTGGCGATGAACGGCGACCATGTAGAGCCGGGCAAACGCTGCGCCTCGACCACCAACCGCAACTTCCGCGGTCGTCAGGGGCGCGACGCACGCACGCATCTGATGTCGCCCGCAATGGTCGCGGCGGCTGCGGTGACCGGGCATCTCACGGATGTGCGCGAGCTTCTGAAAGAGCGGGAGGTCGCATGAGCGGGTGGAGCAACCATACTGGCCTTGCCGTGGCCTTGGACCGCGAAAACGTGGACACCGACCAGTTGATCCCTGCGCGGTTTATGTCGACGCCCCGGTCTGAAGGCTATGGCGATTTCCTGCTCTATGATTTCCGTAACGACGCGCACGGAAACCCGACACCGGACTTCCCATTGAATGCCGTGCCTAATGCCAGCATTCTGATGTCACGCCGCAATTTCGGCAGTGGGTCGTCGCGGGAAGCGGCGGTCTATGCGCTTGTGGATTTCGGTATCCGCGTCGTCATTGCCCCCAGTTTTGGCGACATCTTCGCCAGCAATTCGGTCAACAACGGCCTTCTCCCGGCGCGGGTGTCGGAGGCAGAGGTCGACGCCGCCATCGCAATGCTGGCTGACGGCGCGAAAGAGGTGACGGTTGACCTGACCGACAAGACAATTCGGCTTGGCAACACCACAATCGAGTTCACGCTGGACGATGTCTGGCAGCAGAAACTCATCAACGGGTGGGACGATATCGACCTGACCCAGAACCATAAACAGGCCATCGCGGCATTCCGGGCGCAGCACGTGCAGCGGATGCCGTGGGCCATTCCAGTCCAACAGACCAACTTCAGGAGCGCGGGGCGGGGCACCGTTTCGCAGTAGCACAGGCCATGACGGCCAAAGGGTGTAGGAGGAACTATCCATGAATATGAACTTGCTAAAAAGCTGCGTTGCAGGTGGCGTGCTGCTCGGGTCCGTGGCCCAGGCGGAAGAGACCATCACGGCGGTTCACGCGTTTCCCGAAACGCTGATCTACACGCAAAGCTTCCTGTCCTTCGTGGACAAGGTGAACGCGGCAGGTGAAGGCGTGATCCAGATCGAAGTCCGCGGCGGCCCCGAGGCCATCGGGATGTTCCAGCAGCCCGATGCGGTGCGCGACGGGATCGTGGACATGGTCTACACGCCGGGTTCGTTCTACGGCGGCGCGCTGCCCGAGAAAGACGCGCTTGTGGCGTCGAACCTGACCGCCATCGAAACCCGTGAAAATGGCGGGATCGAGCTGATCGACCAGATCCATCAGGAACGCATGGGACTCAAGTATCTCGGCTGGTTCGACAGCGGTGTCTGCTACAACCTCTGGACCCGCAACGAGCCGTCCTTTGATGCCGATGGCAACCTCGAAGTGGACGGCCTGCGCCTGCGCGGCAACGCGGTCTACAACGCTTTCTTCACCAACTACCTTCAGGCTCAGGTGATCGACCTGCCAACAGGTGAGGTGTACTCCGCGCTCCAGAATGGTGTGGTGGATGCGACAGGCTGGACTCAGATCGGCCTGATCGACCTCAAGTGGAATGAGTTCCTTAACTACCGGATCGAGCCTTGCTTCTTCTCGACCGACCTTGGTGTGATCGTGAATCTCGACTCGTGGAACGGTCTGAGCGACGAAGCGAAGACCATCCTTCAGGACACCGCGATCCAGCACGAAATCGACAGCGTGAACGCCCTGCGCACCAAGCGGGACGAAGATTTCGCAGCCCTTGATGCCGCCGGCATGAATGTTGTTTCGCTCGAAGGTGAGGCGAAAGCCAACTACCTCGCCGCCGCCCGCGAAACAACATGGGCGCGCATGAAAGAGCTGATGGAAGCAGAGCCGCAATCCGTTGCGAGCTATGACGACGTGATCGCCAAGTTCTACGATCCGGCCGCAGACAAGTAAGACTATCGGGTCGGGGCACCTGTCCCGGCCCACCACACTCATACGGAAGACCCCATGCGCGCCGTGACCCGCGTCTATGACGCCCTGCTTTATACGATGGCTTTCATCGCAGCCGTGACTCTTGTCTGGCTCATGGTGTCGGTGGTCGTGTCCGTTCTGATGCGCAATCTGGGGCTTCAGCCCTTTGCATGGCTCTTCACCTCTGCCGAATACGGCATTCTTTACATGACGATGCTCGGCGCGCCGTGGCTGGTGCGCGAAAAGGGGCATGTGCATATCGAACTGGTGACCGCCGCCCTGCCGGGACCGCTGCGGCGGTTCGTAAGCCGTATGGTCGCTGCGCTCTGCGTGCTCGTCTGTGTAATCCTTGCATGGTACGGGTTGCAGCTTTTCCTGACAAATATCGAGCGCAACAACTATGATGTGCGCGCCTATTACTATCCCCGTTGGCTGCTGACCGTAACCTTTCCCATCGCCTTTTCGGTGATGGCGATCGAGTTCTCGCGGTTCGTGTTCGGGTCTGACCTCATGCACTCGGGTGAAGCGGGGATTCACGAATAATGGAATGGTTCGAAGCCCTTGGTCTGCTGGTCGGCAGCATCATGTTCCTTATGGCAATCGGTATGCCCGTCGCGCTTGCCTTTCTTGCCGCCAATATCATCGGCGCGTGGGTGTTCATGGGGGGCGACCGTGGCGTCGTCGCGCTGCTGAACAACGGATGGGGTGCGCTGACGATCTTTGCGCTGGTGCCGATCCCGCTTTTCCTGCTCATGGGCGAGATCTTTTTCCAGACCGGGTTGGGCAGTCGCATGTTCTCGGCCATCGACAAGCTGTTGGGCCGGCTGCCCGGGCGTCTGAGCTATGTCACCGTTCTGGGCGGCACCGGGTTTTCCACGCTGTCGGGGTCGTCGATGGGTTCAACTGCGCTCTTGGGTTCGCTGATGGTGCCGGAAATGAACCGGCGCGGGTACAAGAGCCATATGTCCATCGGTCCGATCCTTGGGACAGGCGGTCTGGCCATCATCATCCCGCCGTCGGCGCTTGCCGTGCTGCTGGCAACACTGGCCAAGATTGACGTGGGCGCGCTGCTGATCGCCGGGGTGATCCCCGGTCTGATCCTGGCCGCGTTCTATGTCGCCACGATCTATATCCAGACCCAGATGGACCCGGACGCCGCGCCGGCCTATGACGTGGAGCCGATGTCGGCGGGTCAGAAAATCGGCATCCTGATGCGTGATGTGGTGCCGATGATCGGCCTGATGGTCGCCATCGTCATCATGATGATCAACGGCATTGTCACCCCGTCGGAAGCCGCCGCGTTTGGCGCGCTGGGCGTGCTGATCCTTGCGGCCTTCTATCGCTGCCTGACATGGGATGCTGTCAAGAAATCCGTGCGCGGTGCGCTGCGCGTGACGCTTATGGCCTATCTGATCGTCTTTGGCTCTGCGACCTTCAGCCAGCTTCTGGCGTTTTCCGGCGCGTCCCGCGGGTTGATCAACTGGGCCACGGGTTTTGATCTGGACCCGACGCTGATGCTCTTGGTGATGTTCGGAGTGCTGCTGCTTCTTGGAATGTTCATGGAGCAGATCTCGATCATGCTTCTGACCGTGCCGATCTTCTTCCCGCTGGCGCAGACGCTGGGGTTCGATCCGATCTGGTTCGGTCTGATCATGCTTCTGTCGTTGGAGATCAGTTTTACAACACCACCATTCGGTCTGCTTCTTTTCGTGATGAAAGGCGTGGCGCCACCGCACACCACCATGCGCGAGATTTATCGAGCGGCGATCCCGTTCATCCTGTGCTCGCTTCTTGTCGTCGCGCTTTTGATTCTGTTCCCACCGCTGGCGACATGGCTGCCGGGGCTTGGCTGACGATCTCGGCCAAATGGTGAGCGAAGCGGGTATTCTTGGCTAACGCGATCCCGGGAGACTGTAGCCGCCCAATAAATGGGCAACTCGCAATATTTTTGTGCGACCTGTGGCCATAACTGCGGCATCGCCTTGCACTCGGTCCGGTGCTGGGCAAGCCTGAGGTATGTCTGAACATTCTGTCTTCGATGAAATGTGGGGTCGCGACGCGCAGCTTCGCGCGCCCTACAAAAATTTTTTCGATTGGTTCGATCAGGAAGATCCCAAGCGATTGCGTGCAAAAAACCGAGAGGCGGAAGAGCTGTTTCGCCTCACGGGCATCACCTTCAACGTTTACGGCAGATCCGAAGCCGAAGAGCGTCTGATCCCCTTCGACATCATCCCCCGCATCATCTCTGGCTCTGAGTGGGCCAAGCTGTCGCGCGGGATTGAACAGCGGGTCCGTGCGATCAACGCCTTCCTGCACGATATTTATCACACGCAGGAAATCGTTAAGGCGGGCCGTATCCCGCGCGAAATGATTTCGCAGAACGAAGCGTTTCAGCCCAAGATGATTGGCGTCGATGTACCGGGTGGGGTGTATACCCATATCGTCGGGATCGACCTTGTCTGCACCGGGCCGGGTGAGTTCTACGTTCTCGAAGACAACGCTCGCACGCCGTCAGGTGTGAGCTATATGCTCGAGAACCGGGAAACGATGCTTCAGATGTTCCCGGAGCTGTTCTCGAAGAACCGTGTACAGCCCGTCCAGCAATACCCGATTGACCTGCGCCGGTCGCTCGCGGCCTGCGCTCCTGCCATGGCAGAGGGCGACCCGACTGTCGCTGTGTTGACGCCGGGGATATACAATTCGGCCTATTTCGAACACGCTTTTCTTGCCGACCAGATGGGCGTCGAGCTTGTAGAGGGGCATGACCTGCGGGTGATCGACGGCCGCGTCGCAATGCGGACGACGCATGGGTATCAGCCGATCGACGTGCTCTATCGCCGGGTCGATGATGATTTTCTCGACCCGTTGAACTTCAATCCGGAAAGCCAGTTGGGTGTGCCGGGGATCATGGATGTCTATCGCGCCGGCGGGATCACCATCGCTAATGCTCCGGGAACAGGCATTTCCGACGACAAGGCAATTTATTCCTACATGCCGGACATCGTCGAGTTCTATACCGGCGAACGGCCTTTGCTTCAGAACGTGCCGACATGGCGTTGTTCCGAACCCGATGCGCTGGCCTATGTGCTCGACAATCTCGAGGAGCTGGTGGTTAAAGAAGTGCACGGGTCTGGTGGCTACGGAATGTTGATCGGGCCGACCTCAAGCAAGAAAGAGATTTCAGCCTTCCGCAAGAAACTGAAAGCTCGGCCTAAGAACTATATCGCGCAGCCAACGCTGAGTCTGTCCACGGTTCCGATCTTCGCAAATTCGGGTCTGACCCCCCGCCATGTGGATTTGCGCCCCTATGTGCTCGTCAGCCCGGATGGCATCAAGATCACCCCGGGTGGCCTGACGCGCGTGGCGCTCAAGAAGGGGTCCTTGGTCGTGAACTCGTCGCAGGGTGGCGGTACCAAAGACACCTGGGTTCTGGAGGAATAGCGCCATGTTGGGAAAAACCGCCAATGGCCTCTTCTGGATGTATCGCTACATGGAGAGGGCCGAGAACACCGCTCGCCTGATCGAAACTGGCCAGCGCATTGCGCTCACACGGCTCAATCAAAGTGACGATGAATGGGCGTCCGTCCTGCAATCCGCGGATTGTCTGCATGGGTATCGGGCTGCTCATGACGAGATTTCGCGCGATCTGGCTGTCGACTGGATGCTGCGCAGCAAGGACAATCCGTCATCAGTTGTTGCCAGCGTAAACGCCGCCCGACAAAACGCACGTCTCGTGCGCACGGCCATCACCGGGGATGTCTGGGAGGCCGTCAACTCGGCTTACATGGCGCTGAAAAGAACCCTTGCCCGAAAGGTGACCGAACGCGATCTGCCCAGTGCGCTCCGTTTGATCCGCCACCATGCGGCCCTTGTCCGGGGGGTGACCCACGGTACCATGCTGCGCAATGACATCTACGATTTTGCGCGCCTTGGGACGTTCCTTGAACGGGCGGACAACACGGCGCGCATTCTCGATGTGAAATACTACGTTCTGCTTCCATCTGCCCGGTCGGTGGGGACCTCTCTCGACAACGTGCAATGGGAATCGATCCTGCGCTCAGTCTCGGCGAAAGGAGGGTTCCGCATGGAATACGGCGCTGGCGGTGGTCCGCGCGAAATCGCTGCCTTCCTGATCCTCGATAAGAGGATGCCCCGGTCACTGGCATTCTGCGCGGGCAAGCTCCGCGATAACCTCGACTATCTCGGAAGCGAGGAAGATGCTGGTGTCCTGTCACGGGAAAAAGTGGCGTCTTTGGAAGACCGACTGAAGTCCAAAAGCATTGACGAAATCTTCGAATACGGGTTGCATGAGTTCCTCCAAACCACGCTCGAAGACTTGTCTGGCATCTCGCGCCAGATCGAACAGGATTTCCGTTTCTATGCCTAAAGCCAATCATGCCCGGTCTGCATGCGTCTGAAGATCGAACATAACACAGCGTACCGGTTCGATACTCCGGTGACTTACGGCTTGCAGCAACTGCGCAAGACGCCGAAGAGCTCGTATAATCAATCAGTTGTGAAATGGGAGACCCTTGTTGAAGGGGGGCGCAAAGAGGTCACGTTCGAAGACCATCACCACAACACCACTGAACTGATCAGCTTTGAGCCCAATGTTACGGAATTGTCGGTTGTCAGCGTTGGTGAAGTAGAGATCACGGACAATGCCGGCATATTAGGCCCACATCGCGGGATGACGCCGTTGTGGCTCTATTCGATGGCCACTCCTAGAACCGAGACCGGGCCGGGAACGCGCGCCTTGATCAAGGGAATGGCAGCGGAACCGGGCATTCCCGACCTGCACGCACTGTCGGAACGCATCCGCACAGAGGTGCCCTATACACTGGGTGCCTCAGCACCGGACTGGAGCGCCGAAGACGCGATCGCGGCAGGGCAGGGCGTCTGTCAGGATCACACCCATATCATGATCGCCTGCGCGCGTGCTCTTAATCTTCCGGCGCGTTATGCCAGCGGCTATCTGGTGCTGAACGACAGGACCACACAGGAGGCCATGCACGCTTGGGCGGAGGTGCATGTGGACGGGCTTGGCTGGGTCGGGTTTGACGTGTCGAACGGTGTTTCTCCAGACACACGCTACGTACGCGTTGCGACAGGGCTGGACTATTCCGATGCAGCACCGATATCTGGCACGCGGATTGGCGGCGAAAACGAAGAGCTGCACGTCAGTATCCAGGTGGTTCAGCAGTAAAGGCAGACCCAAGTGACATATTGCGTTGGAATGATGCTGCGCGGCGGCTTAGTCTTCATGTCGGACACGCGCACCAATGCCGGGTTGGACAATATCTCAACCTTCAAGAAGATGACTGTCTGGGAAGAACCGGGTGAACGGGTCATAACCCTGATGTCGGCGGGCAATCTTGCCACCACTCAGGCCGTGGTCAGCCTTCTGGACGAACGTAGCAAGCACCCAGAGGATCGCGCGCCGTCGCTGATGAAAGCGCCGTCGATGTTTCAGGCTGCCCGTATGGTCGGAGACACCCTGCGCGAGGTGATCGACGGCCTGAGCGACGGTGGCCAACGCGCCGACGCCTCCTTTGAGGCGACATTGATCCTTGGCGGTCAGATCGCCGGCAGCCCGCCGCGCCTGTTTCTGATCTATCCGCAAGGCAACTTCATCGAAGCTGGCGAAGATACCCCGTTCTTCCAGATCGGTGAAATCAAATATGGCCGCCCGATCCTCGTGCGCGCCTATGATCCCGACCTCAGTTTCGCGGATGCCCTCAAGCTGCTGCTGGTAAGTTTCGACTCCACCCTCAAGGCCAACCTCTCGGTCGGTGCGCCTCTGGATTACTTCTGCTACGTGACGGACAGTCTCGAGAAGGAACATGTCGGTCGCGTTGAGGCCGACAACCCGGAATTCCAGGCGATCTCGACACAATGGGGCAATGCCCTTAAGCAGGCACTCGATACTTTGCCTGATGTGAATTTGAACACCAACTGAACTTATTAACCGAGAGACCTGTCATGTCTGCAAGCCCCGTTATCTGCGTCGGCGGTGAAAACCTCATTGACCATGTCACCCGCGATGGAGAAGTCTCGGCCCTTGCTGGTGGTTCCCCTTTCAACGTCGCCATGGCGCTGGGCCGTCAGCAGGCCGACGTGCACTATCTCACACCGATTTCGACGGACGGCTGGGGCGATACGCTGGCGGACACGCTGGTCGCCTCGGGCGTAACGCTTGCTGGTGGTCGTGTCGATGCGCCGACAACCATCGCGCGCGTGACCGTGACCAAGGGCATCCCGTCTTACGTGTTCGAACGCGACGGTACTGCCGAACGTCATGTCACTTCCACGTCGCTTGCTGCTGCGATGCCTGGAGCCACAGCAGCACTGCACACCGGCTCACTGGCGCTGACCGATGGTGCCGATGCCGATGCCTGGGAAGAGACCTGCAAAACGGCCTACGCCGCGGGCACGCTGGTGTCGCTCGACCCGAATGTGCGCCTGTCGGTCATCACAGACATCGACGCTTACCGCGCGCGCATGTTCCGCATGGTCAAGGCCGCGCATGTGCTGAAACTCAGCGACGAAGACCTCGAAGGCCTGTGTCCCGACATGCCGCAGGACGCCGCCCTCGCGCATATTCGCAATGAGACATCGGCATCGCTGCTGGTAATGACTAAAGGCCCCGAGGGCGCAACCGCAATGCGCGGTGCCATCACCGTCGACATCCCTGCGCCTCCGGTGCCGGGGCTGGTCGATACGGTCGGGGCAGGCGACACGTTTATGGCGACGCTTCTGGCCGGTCTTGCGCGTACTGGCGCGTTGACACCCGCTGCGCTCGGCACTCTCGATGCCGCACAGGTCGAAGCCCTGATCCGCCGCGCGGGCATGGCCGCAGCGATCAACTGTAGCCGCGCGGGCTGCAACCCGCCGACCTTGCAGGAACTCGATGCGGCAATGGCCTCGGCCAGCTGACGCCTTGGACCTTTACCTCGATACGGCTGACCGGGCCGCATGGGCTGATCTCATGCCCACAGGCCTTTTCCGTGGTATCACGACCAACCCGCTTCTGGCGCAGCGCGCCGGGCTGGAATACCCGTCGATCAACTGGACCGAGATAGCACAGCGCGCGCATGACTTGGGCGCTTTGGAACTGCATGGGCAGGTCTATGGTCCGGTGGAAACCTATCTGGACTGGGCCAAGCAGCTCTATGATGCCGGGGAAGCCGTGGGCCTGCGTACGGTGGTCAAAATCCCGATGACACCTGAGGCTTTGCGCGCGGTGCCGTCGATCCGGGCGTTGGGTGGTCCGATCCTGCTGACCGCCGTGTACAACCCGAAACAGGTGATCGTCGCCAAGGCGCTGCATGCCGAGTTCGTCGCGCCGTATTTTGGCCGCATGGACGAGGCGGGTCTCCCGGCACTCGACCGCCTGACCGAGATGCAGGCCATGGCCAAGGGTACGCCCCGCATCCTTGTCGCCTCTCTGAGAAACGCGGATCAACTCGTGGCGCTTGCCGCCCGAGGTCTGGACTGTTTCACCCTATCCCCCGACCTGGCCCGCAGCCTCTTGTCCGATCCGATGACCGAAGAAGCCGCCGCCGCGTTCGAGATCGCAGCCGCAGGTCAAACGCTATAGAGACAAGCGCCGCTCCCGCGCTCCGCCCCGTCGCCGTGGTTTCGGCAAGGCCAGATCAAGCGGCGAAAGCGGCGCATCAATCGACGCTTTAAGCAGGGCGCAGAACTCTGCAACCGCCGGGTCTGTGTCGCGGAATGGCGCCGCGGCGATATAGGCGCACGTGGCCTCGGTCAGGTAACAGGCCTGAGCAGGCAAGCTGCCCAGCCATTGCATATAGCCCAGTTGCCCAATTTCGCGCGCACGTTCCGCCGTGCGCGGGTTGACCTGAAGCTGGGTCAGGGTTCGTTCGATCGACATGTCAGCGCCCTCCGCGCAAGGACGGGTCGCATCGAGGTCTGCTCCTGTAACGCTTTGAAGCGGCGCAAGTATCGACCTCCGGTGCACCCCGCCCGGGTTCAGTTCCAAAATGATGGCAGGTCTCCTGACTCGCGGGTCGTTATGCGTTTCGCACCTTCCCAGGCCATCCGGCCCAGTGGTCTTGCGCGAAGCACTCACCGCTTACAGTTGCGGGGGCAGTCACGGATTTGCACCGTATTCCCTATTGGGACAGCGCATCACACGCTGCCCACCATCGTAAATCACTTTCACAGAAGCCGTGATTCCAAGCAATCCGGTTTGTCGGAAAACAGCCAATTCGACGCAACTGGCAGAGATGGTCACCAATCCTTAAGGGATCGGTGCCAAAACCGGGCGGCAATGGGGCAATGGCCCTGTTTTGGTCTGTTCAGGTTGGCGGAATGGTGGTCGGGTTCCTACTCCACATTGTCCGGTGGTGCCGGTCCTTCGCATGGGTGAAACTGCGCGCGCTACATCTCGAAGGTGGTGTCGGCAGTACCCACCAATTGCATGAGAAACGCGTCAGATTCTCCGGCAAGGACCGACGCATAAACCGCATCGCTTTCGGCTCGACCTTCCACAAGACTTGCCTCAGTCCCGTCAAATCCCTGCATCACGTGCCGCGCCGCATCGACATCGGACATGCCAAGGGTCAACGCGAAATGACTTCCCAGTGCGGCCTTGTTGGCGAGATACGCCGCGTCGTCGGCGCTGCCGGTGGCGGCCTTTGCCCCCTCCAGAACCGCCAATATGAACGCATTGGGCGTCAGTCCCGCCTCAGAACCAAGCGCGGTCAGCCAGAAATCCAGCCCCCCCGAATCCGGCGCACGGCCCAGCACGTTCTGGTACACAGCCGTGACAAACGCGGTCGGGTCCTCCAACGCGCCATAAAGGCTCCGGGTTTCAGGCTGGTCGAAAAACAGCACGGCAATCTCATCCAATCCCAATCCCTCTGCCATCTGGTTGCCCCAGTAGAACAGGCCCACCGCATCCGGCGCGCGGTTGAAATAAGCGATGTAAAGCTCGGTCAGTGCCTCAATGGCGGGTGGTGCAAGCGTGGCCATTCCGTCGAACATATCGACACTCAGGCCATCCCCACCGAACGCTGTGGTTTGCTCATCGAACCGCAGCAGTTCAATGTTCCGCAATGCAATCGGAGCCGCGCCATCACCCCGATTCTCGATCCACACATGGTCTTCGGCGATGCGCACCGAATAGGTGCGTTGATCTCCATCCAGCAGAACGGTGTCAAACCCGCTTCCGCCATCGAGTTCGAATGTCCTGATTTCCAACCGAAGCACATCGTCGCTATCCGTGGCCTGCGACGACACACCAGTATATTCATCGACCGACCGTTCCGAAAACGGCTCCACCAAAGGGTCGGGAAGAACGCTGATCTCCCGTGCCACCCACTGGATGATATTTTGGAAGTTCCGGGCGATTTCGGGGTGGATGGAGTTCGGGAGTTGGAGGTCTGTGTTGGGGGGTGTCCCGTAGAGTGTTGTGTAGTGGAGTGTTGCGGCGAGGAGGTAGAGGGTTGGTGTGCCGTGGCCGCCCAGATCCTGGAAGAGATCCTCTGCGGTGAGATCAGTGATGCCAAGATCGTCCAGCATCTGGATGATCTGCGGCCCGGCGCTGATCAGGCGGATGTCAAGATCGGGCCGCGACTCGCGGATGATCTCGTGCAGCGCGACCCACCAAATGTGATAGTCGCCGGTCAGGTAGGTGAGCCAGTTGCCGAAGGCCTCGGCGCTTGGCGGGAAGCTGTCGGTAAAGGGCTCGAAGCTGGGCCATGTCTCGTAGAGATTGATCGTGGCGTCGGGCGCCTGTCCTTCGACCCAGGCGATGATACGCAGCGCGGCCTCGGCGGGCGAGGTGCTGGGATCGGCATAGTCGGGGGCGTCCGGGGACTGGTCCTGAACGAAGTTCTCTTCCGAGATGGTGATCTGGTTGAACCCGGCCTGGGCAAAGCTCTGCCCGGTTTCGGGGTCCCAGGAGGAGACGACGCCTTCGATCCACAGATGCGGATTGGGCGGCAGGTTGTCATGCAGGCTCAGCATGCCGGTCTGGATCGAGGTCGCATAGGCTGTGCCGGAAGCGCCCGCCAGCTGCCCCATCCAATGGGCGACAGAGTGTTCCGGATTGCCGTCCGCCAGCGCAAAAAGCCCGGTGCCGAAGACATATTCGCGGACTTCCTCGCGCGGCTCGGGCGCGGGCTGCGGTTGCGGTTCGGGTGTGGGTTCGGGCGTAGGTTCCGGCTGTGGCTGGGGTGTGACGACCGGCGCGTCGTCCTCGTCCTCTGCCGGGCTGGGCTCGGGCGCGGGGCCGAAGTCGAACGTGGCATTGCCGGAGATCCCGTCCTTCATCGTGGCCGGGG
>JAUHVK010000049.1 GCA_030425145.1 Alphaproteobacteria bacterium
TCACGTCGCTTAACGCCTTGAACCGAAACGTCGCTCCCGGGCGACCAGTGCTTTTTTGAAATCACGACTATCCCTCCCGAATGTTCCAAGCTCAGGATAGTTGCGCCACACAAATTGAGGCAGAACCTTAAAAAGGGAAAAAGGTCACCACCGATTCGGTCTAACTATTTTAACAATCTATATAACTACGGTTACCAGGGTAAGCGACGGCTGCGCCTCACCTTTCGACTGAGTTGATCCACTGCGAAGGGTTTCCTGTCATGAGACAGGGAGTGCGTTTCGCAATGTGTTCTACAAATGCGTTTCTCAGATCGCTGGGTGTGGAAATATACGCGTCGGGCCATCGGCGCTGGCCGGACGAGGTGAAGGCGCAGGCGGTGGCCGAGACGCTTCGGCCCGGCGCGACGGTCAATGACGTGGCCACACGCTTCGGAATCCAGCCGAACCAGCTGTCGGGGTGGCGGCGTCTGGCGAAGGATGGCGCGCTGGTCCTGCCGGCGGACGGCGAGGTTCACGAGGCGGTCTTTGCCCCGCTCCCCGATCTGGAGGATGGCAAGGTGGAGGCGGTGCTCGAAACCTTCCATCGGTCGGGACAGGCCGCCGGTCCTCCGGGAGCCATGCTCAGCCAAGGCAACCTGAACACCGCGGCCCTGCACCGGTTCCAGCGCATTCGAAGTCTGTAGAAGTTCGCCTCCGTCCACGCCTCTGTCTCGTACCATTTCAACAGCGAGCGCAGACTCTCCAGCAGACAACTCTTCGAGGCGAACCGCGCCGCCGCTCTCGCCGCGCGGCGGGGTCGTGGCGTCGCAAGAGGGGCAGCCTCCCAGTCCTAAACAGAAACGGTTTGAAGTTTTCTGACAGCCCCGGACAGGATCAGAGCCAACGGCTACACGGGCCGCGCACACAGGCCGGACACATGACTGCACCCCGCAATGATCGCCATCAGCCCAAATCAAACCATGCAAGACCAGGGCCGTCCACACCGGACCGAAGCCATGGCACTGTCATGTCGTTTCGTGACGGTCTGCGGCGGAACCCGGGGACTCGCCCTGGTTCGAACGGGTCCAGTCCGTGTAGACGCTGGTCAACGGACTACCGTCGTAGCGATAGGATTCGAACGAGACCCTCTCGGGGTGATTCCACGAGATCAGGTATTCTACCGGTCGGTCCGCCACATCATATACCAATGAGCGCATCAACAGGGCGGGGGCCTCAATTGCTATGCCGAGAAGGTTCGCCTCCGTCTCGGGCGTTGCGGCGACGGCCACCTGGAAGTCCGACTTGGCGAAGGTCAGCCCGAAGCGGTCCCGCAGCAGGGCGTAGAGCGACGGTGCGCCCATCAGGTCGGCGGCGACCAGACCGGGCACGCTTCGAGACGGCAGATACGAGATCTCGACACAAAACGGCATGCTGTCAGAAAGGCGCAGGCGCTTGACGACGATGACGTTTTCACCGTCGTCAAGATGCAGCCGGCGGGCGACATGGGCATCCGCGCGGGACTGTTCGAAAAAGAGTAGCTTTGATCCCGGCAGCTTGCCGCGCCGGCCCACCACCTCGGAGATAGCGGTCGAGACCCGCTTGGACAGCGGGCGCACCACAGCGACTTCGGGAATGAAGGTGCCTGCCGTTCCGCGCCGTTCGAGTTGACCCTGAGCCACCATATGGTCGATGGCCTTGCGAACGGTCATGCGTGAGATGCCGAATCGGTCCGCCAGATCACGTTCGGAGGGAATTCGGTCGCCCGGAGTCATGCCGAGATCGGGCAGAAGACGCCGGATCAGCGTTTCAGCCCGCCGTTCGACCGCCCCCCGGGAGGCACCGTTGTCTGACAGTTCGATCCGCTGCTCTGGCATACTTGGTATATTCCTCGATGATGCGCCGTGCGGGGAACCGTGCGGAATGGGCCCGATACGTGCTAGCGTTTCGACCATGAATATACCAAAATTGGAGAGCTTCGCAATGGCGGCGGTAACGCTGCACCGCAGAAAATGGATCGATTAGAAGCCGGGACGAAATTTCCTGTTGCCAGCCCTTTATTGGTCTGCTTTCACTATACCAAGAACAAGAATCGAATTGACTGGTCCAACTGGTCAATCGAAGGCGACCAAAAAGGGAGTATCAAGGATGACCAGACTACTCGCAGCGACGGCACTTGGCCTTATCGCGTCCAGTGCATGGGCGCAGGACCAGACGACGATCAGCTTCCTGCACAAGTATCCCGAGCCGGAGAGCATGGCCTTTTTCAATGCCGCCGTGGAGGCATACGAGGCGCAGAACCCCGACATCGATATCGTCATGGAGGCGGTGGCGGACGAGCCGTACAAGGACAAGATCCGCGTGCTCATGGCCTCGGACCAGGTGCCGGACATCTTCTTTTCCTGGTCGGGCGAATTCGGGCGCAAGTTTGCCCGCGACGGACGCACCTACGACCTGACCGACGCCCTCGCGGGTCCGGAATGGGAAGGACGGTTTTCGGAAGCGGCGCTCGACCCGCTGCGCTTCGAGGGCAGGCAGTTCGGCGTGCCGACGAACGTCAACGCGAAATACATGGTCTATTCGACCGAGATCTTCGCCGAGAACGGCATCGAAGTGCCTCAGACCTTCGACGAGTTCCTTGCGATCCTCCAGACGCTCGAGGATGCGGGGGTGACCCCCATTGCCTATGGCAACCAGGGTCCGTGGGCCGCGACCCACTATATCGGCGACCTGTTCGCCAAGTACGTGCCGAATGACGTTCGCATCGCCGATTATCAGCTTCTGGCGGCACCCGAAGACCTCTACACCCATCCGGGCTATGTCCAGGCGCTTCAGGTCTACAAGGATCTGGGTGATGCCGGCTTCTTCAACCGCGGCGCCAATGCCCTGCCGCATGCCGCGGCGCGGGGATCTTTCCTGGCCGGCCGGGCGGCGATGATGTATCTTGAACTGGTGGAATTCTACATGATCCCCGGCTCGGATCTCGACACGAGTGGCTGGAGCTTCTTCGCGATCCCGCCGGTCGAAGGCGCGGAAGGCAACCAGAACCTGCTGACCGGCGCACCCGAAGGCTTCCTGCTGTCGGCCGACACCGAGGTCGCCGAAGAGGCGCTCGCGTTCATCAACTTCCTGACCTCGCCGGACATGGCGGCAGACTATGTCCGCACCACCGGCATGACGTCGGCCGCGATCGGCTCCGTCACGACCGAGACCGCGAGCGAAGAAGTCGTCGCCGGGCTCGAGCGGCTGGAAGAGGCCGACGGCATGGCGCTGTGGCTTGACACCGACATGGACACGCAGTCGGCCAACGTGATCCTGGCTGCCGGCCAGGGCCTGTTGTCGGACGACGCGACCCCCGAAGGGGTGATGGCGGACGTGCGCCAGACCGCGCTCGAGGTCCAGGCCAGCCGCTGACCGGGCTGCGTGCCCTACCCGGCGCGGGGGGGACCGGTCTTCCGGCCCCTCCCGCACCCCAACCGAAAACCGAAGGCAGCCAGATGTCTCGCCGCTTTGCCATATCCCGCACGCCCGGCACCAGCCTGCACGGCTGGCTTTGGGTTGCCCCGACGCTGGTTTTCCTGGTCGTCTTCGTCTACGGGCCCGCGCTGGCCAATGTCCGCTACAGCCTGTTCTCGTTCTCGGCGATGTCGACCAGCATGGAGTTCGTCGGCCTGGCGAACTACGCGCGTCTGCTGGACGACCCCATCTTCCTTCAGGGACTGGCGAACAACGCGCTCTATGCTCTGATCTCGGTGATCTTTCAGGTTGGCGTCGCCCTGACGCTTGCCGCCGTGCTCGAGGCGCGGATCTTCCCCAGCTTTGCCGCCAACACCTTTCGAAGCGCCCTTTTCCTGCCCTCGATCCTGCCCGTCGTCGTCGTCGGCCTGATCTGGCAACTGCTGCTGGCGCCCGCGATGGGCCTCGTCGATCAGGTGCTGTGGGAAGTCGGGCTGGGCGACTGGTCGCGCGCCTGGCTCGGCGATCCCGATACCGCGCTTCTGACCGTCATCATGGTCAGCCAGTGGCAGTGGACCGGGTACATCATGGCGCTGTTCATGGTCGCGATCCGGGCCATTCCGCGCGACCTGTACGAAGCGATGGAGCTCGAGGGCGCATCGGGCCCGAGGATCTTCTGGAACCTGACCGTTCCGGGCGCGCGTGAAACGATCCTCATCGTCACCATCATCACGATCCTCGGCTCGCTCAAGGTCTTTGACATCGTCTGGGTCATGACCGCGGGGGGGCCGAACCACTCCTCCGAGGTACTGGGCACCCTGATGTACCGCGCCGCCTTCCGCGACGACGTGATCGGATATTCGTCGACCATCGCCACCGTGATCTTCTTCATCGCCCTGACCATCGGCGTGGTGCAGATCAAGTTGCAGAAGGACAGGTAAGATGGCCGATACCGCGCTGACATCCGACCAGTCGCTGCCGGGATCGCGCTTCCAGGCGGGCGAGGTTCTCAACCGCATCGTCCTGTGGGCGGTCTTCCTGACCCTGTCGGTCATCTGCGTCTATCCGATGATCTGGCTGTTCCTGAACGCCTTCAAGTCCACCAACGAGCTTTTCTCGGCATCCTGGGCGCTGCCCGAGACCTGGCGCTGGGAGAACTTTTCCACCGCCTGGGGCTATGGCATCTCGCGCTACCTGTTGAATTCGGTGATTGTCACGGTCGCGACGGTGGCGATCGTGCTGACGCTGTCCTCAATGGCCGCCTACGCGCTGGTGGTGATGAAATTTCCGGCCAAGGTCGCGATCTACATGGCGATCCTGGGCGGGATGATCCTGCCGCCCGAGGTCAGCCTGTTCCCGTTGTTCAAGGTCATGGCGGCCACCGATCTCTACAACACCTACTTTGCGCTGATCCTGCCTAATGCCGCCTTTCATCTGCCGTTCACGACCTTCCTGATCCGGGCCTACATGGTCGGCATCCCGCCCGACCTGCGCGAGGCCGCCCTCGTGGAGGGGGCAAGCGAGGGGTTGATCTGGCGCGACATCTACCTGCCGCTCTGCCGCCCCATCCTGGCGTCCGCCGGACTGATCGCCGCGATGGGGGTCTGGAACGAATTCATCTTCGCCCTCACGTTCGTGGAAAGCGACAGCGTCAAGACGGTCACCATCGGCGTGACGAGCTTTGCCGTCGCCCTGCGGGCGGACTACGGGATCATGATGGCGGGCCTCGCCCTGTCGATCCTGCCGATCCTGGCGACCTTTCTCATCCTCCAGCGTCAATTCATCGGCGGCCTCACGCGGGGCGCGGTGAAATGAAGGACCTCCCCATGAGCTACATGAAGATCGACGGAGTGCGAAAGAGCTTTGGCCGCTACGAAGCCCTGCGCGGCGTCGACATCGACATCGCCAAGCGCGAGTTCGTCGTCCTGCTCGGGCCGTCGGGATGTGGCAAGTCCACGCTTCTGCGGATGATCGCCGGGCTGGAAGAGATCGACAGCGGCGACCTGATCATCGACGGCCAGCGGATGAACGATGTCAAGTCGGCGAACCGCGGCATCTCGATGGTGTTCCAGTCCTATGCCCTCTACCCGCACAAGACCGTGCGGCAGAACATGGAGTTCGGCCTGAAGGTCGCCGGGCTGAAAAAGCCGGAGCGGGACGTCAAGATCGCCGAGGCGGCGCGCATCCTCCAGCTTGTCCCGTTGCTTGACCGTCTCCCGCGCGATCTGTCGGGCGGCCAGCGCCAGCGGGTCGCCATCGGCCGGGCCATCGTGCGCGAGCCCAAGGTCTTTCTTTTCGACGAGCCGCTGTCGAACCTCGACGCCGCGCTCCGGATGCAGATGCGGGTGGAACTGGCGCGGCTGCATCGGGAACTGCGGGCGACGATGGTCTACGTGACCCACGATCAGGTCGAGGCAATGACCCTCGCCGACAGGATCGTGGTGATGCGCGACGGCCTGATCGAACAGACCGGCAGCCCGCTCGAGATCTACCGCCGCCCGGTCAACGCCTTCGTCGCGGGGTTCATCGGCAGCCCCACGATGAACCTTCTCGAGGCCCGCGTGACGGCCGTGTCCGGCCGAACCGTGCGCGTGGACGCGATGGGCCTGACCACCGAGGCCGAGGTCGAGGGTCCCCCGCCGCCCGTGGGCGCGCGCGTGACGCTGGGAATCCGGCCCGAGCATCTGGACGGCCGTACCGACGCCGGGCACGGCCCGGCACTCGACATCATCGCCTGCGAGCGGCTGGGCGGCGTGAGCCACGCATTCACCCGGCTTTCCGACGGCACGGAGCTGACGGTGCAGTTCGACGGCGAACAGTCGATTGCGCCCGGCGACACCATCACCTGCGCCGTTCAGCCCGGCCGCGCACACCTGTTCTCGGCCGAAACCGGCCTCAGACTTTGACGTATCGAAAGGATGACTTTTCCGATGTTCAACTTTGACCCCGACCGCTTCCTGCAGATTCAGACGGGAGCGCACGATACGGCACGCAAGCTTGGCGCGCTGGTGCGGACCCTAGTTCAGGACGGCGCCGACAGCATGTTCTTCATGGGTTCGGGCGGGGCAGGTATCCTGATGCAGCCTGCCGCAGACTTGATGGCCCGGCAAAGCGCGATGCCCTGCTTCAACGTCCTGTGCGCCGAGATCGTGCTGACCGGGCACCGCGCGCTCGGTCCGAAGTCCATCGTCGTGATGCCGTCGCTGTCGGGCACCACGCAGGAAAGCATCGCGGCCCTTGCCTATGCAAAGGGGCAGGGGGCCACCGTCATTACCCTCGTCGGGCACGGCGACACCCCACTTGCCACGGCGGCCGACCACTGCCTTGTCAATTTTGCCGCCGACGACACCTCTTGCGAGATGTTCTACGTGCAGTCGCTCGTCGCGGTGCTTGCCGCGATGCAGGCGCGGGGCGAGCGTGACGACTATGACCGGCTGATCGAGGAACTGTCGGACCTTCCGCAACAACTGCTTGCCGTAAAGCAGGCGGTGGAGACGCGGGCAGAGGCGCTGGCGAAAACCATCCAGAATGACGACTGGCATATCATCACGGGTGCCGGTCCGGCCTGGACAGAGGCCTACTACTACGGAATGTGCATCCTCGAGGAGATGCAATGGGTCCGCACCCGGCCGGTTCATGCCGCGGATTTTTTCCACGGCACGCTTGAGCTTGTCGAAAAGGGCGTCTCGGTCATCGTCTTCATGGGCGAGGACGAGGCCCGGCCGCTGGCCGAGCGTGTCGTGCAGTTTGCCAGGGATCACACCGACCGGCTGATCGTGCTCGACACGGCCGAGATGCCGACGACCGGCCTGTCGCCCGACCTGCGCGCGATGCTCTCGCCGGCGATCCTTGCTACCGTACTCGAACGGATTTCGGCGCACCTGGAAGTGCTGCGAGACCACCCCCTGGAAACACGCCGCTACTACCGCCGCGTCGCCTACTGAGGCCGCCCATGACCTTCGATCCCTTCGCAACCTATTCCGAACAGCCGCTCTGGCGGGCCGAGATGACCCTGCCCGAGGTGCCTCCGGCCGAGGTCGAGCCGCGCGAGGACGTGATGGTGGTGGGATCGGGGTTCTCCGGGCTGCATACCGCCCTGCACCTCGCCCGCGGCGGACGCAAGGTCGTCGTCCTCGATGCCGAGGAGATCGGTCACGGGTGTTCCACCCGGAACGGCGGCCAGGTCTCGTCCGAGATCAAGCCCGATCTGGAGGGGCTGACAGCCCGTCATGGCGCGACGAAGGCGCTCGCGATCCTGCGCACCGGGATCGAGGCACACCGCCACCTGCGCCAGTTCGTGGCCGAGGAGGGCATCGCCTGCAACTATTCCGTTTGCGGGCATTTCGTCGGTGCCCACCGCGAGGATCGGCTGAAGGGGCTCGAAGCCTTCGGGGCCCTTCAGCGCAAGATCGGGACGGAGGCCGAGATGGTTCCGGCTGACCGGGTCCGCGACTACATCGCGTCGCCGCAGTTCTGCGGCGGGCTGCACCTGCCCGATTGGGCCAGCGTGCATCCCGGCCGCCTGCTTGCCGAACTGGTCCGCCTCTGCCTCGCCGAAGGCGTGCGCTTCGTTCCGCGCTGCCGCGCCAGCGCGATCGAGGACCAGGGCGACCACATGTCCTTGATGGCGGGCACGCGTCGGGTCAGGGCCGACCATCTGGTCATGGGCACGGACGGCTATACCGACAGCGCGTCACGGTGGATGCGGCGCCGGATCGTCTCGCTCGCGTCCGTCGTGATGGCGACGGAAACGATGGACAAGTCCCTCGTCTCGCAGCTTTATCCCCGCGCCTCGATGGTCTATGACACCCGGTTGAACGTGACCTATCATCGGCCCTCGCCGGATGGCGACCGGGTGGTGATGGGGACGGTGGTGCCGGTCGACACCAACAACCTCCGCGCCTGCCTGCCGCGGGCGCGCGACAACATGCTGCGCGTTTTTCCGCAACTGGCGGAGGTTCCTCTCGCCCACGTCTGGTCGGGTTGGGTCGGCGCCACCTTCAGCCATCTTCCGCATGTGGGCGTGAAGGGCCGGATGGGATATGCCATCGGCTACAACGGCACCGGCGTCGCGATGACGTCCTATCTGGGCCGGGCATTGGCGCGAAAGATGCTGGGTCAGCCGGGCGGAGAGACCGGCGTCGACGGGGTGGAACTCGAGACGCGGCCCTTCTTTCACGGCCAGACCTGGTATCGCCGGCCAGTGCTCGCCCTGCACGACATCAAGGACCGGATGCCGTCGAGAGGAGCGACCATCGGATGACAATGTTCAACCTTGTCGCCGTGGGCGACAACTGCATCGACAGGCTTGGCGGTCACGCGAACGCCGTCCTTGTGGGCGGCAACGCGGTCAACGTCGCCGTTCAGGTGGCGCGGGGCGGGCTGCGCGCCGCCTATGCCGGCGCCGTCGGGCCGAGGGGCGAACCGGACGGCGACCGCGTCGCCGCGGCGCTTGCGGCCAACGGGGTCGATACCCGCTGGCTGGTGCGGCGCGCGACACCGACGTCGGTGACAGAGATCGATGTCGACGGCACCGGCGAGCGGACCATCGTGAAAGAGGATTTCGGGGCCTGCGCGGGCTGGGCTCCGGACGACGCGACACGCACCGCCCTTGCGCAGGCGCGGCATGTCCATATCGGCTGGCTGGACGACGCCGGTGCCTTGCGCCGGTCGCTCGCCGCCTGCGGCACCCCGGTCAGCCAGGACATCTCCGTCAACGCGACCTCGCCCGAGAACATCCGCCCTGGCGGCCTCTCCATCGTCTTTGCCTCGCTGCCCGAGACCCGGGCCGACGAGGCGGCGAACCGCGCCGCGGCGCTCGTCGCCGCGGGCGCGGCGGCCGCAGTGATCACGCTCGGCCGGGCCGGCAGCCTTGCGCTGGCCGAGGGGCGCTCCTGGCGGGCCGCCGCCGAGCCCGTGGCAGCGACCGACACGACCGGCGCCGGGGACAGCTACATCGCGGGTTTCCTGACGGCCCGCCTGACCGGCGCAACGGTGCCTGACGCGATGCGGGCGGGCCATGCGCTCGCCGCCCGCACCTGCGGCCACCCCGGAGGATTTCCCCAGTAGCGCCCCGCGACCGAAACGGCCCGTGCCCCGGAAACTCGCGGTTCCGGGACCGGTGCCACCATGCCTGAACCCCAACCGAAAGAGGACCCAGATGCTGGACCAGAACCTTCCCACCGAGGCGCAACTTTCCGCCGCCATCGACGCCGCCAAGGCACGCACAGAGGTGGCCGACATCTACTTCGTCGCCTGCGGCGGATCCTATGCGCTGATGCTTCCGGCCGAATATGCGATGGACCGCCAGTCCCGGACGATGGCCGCCCACGCGCTGAACGCCGCCGAGTTCAAGGCGCGCGCCCCCGCGCGGCTCGGCACGACCTCCATCGTCATCCTGTGCTCGCACAGCGGCACCACGCCCGAAACGGTCGAGGCCGCCCGCCTTGCCCGCGAAAAGGGCGCGCTGACCATCGCCTTGACCCATGTCGCCGGCAGTCCGCTGGACGAAGCGGCCGAACTGTCGATCCACTACAGCCACGATCCCAAGCGGTTGGAGCCTACACATTCGCCGGCGGTCCTTGCCCGGCTCACCTTCGGCATCCTTGCGGCGCGCGAGGACAATGCGATGGCAACCGCGCTCGATGCCGCGCTGAACCAGGTGCCCGCCATCGTGGACAACGCGATCGCCGCGCACGAGGACCGGATCGCGGCATTCGCCGAACGTCACAAGCGCGACACGGTGATCTACACGATGGCGTCGGGCAGCAACTATGCCACGGCCTACTCCTATGCGATCTGCATCTTCCAGGAGATGCTCTGGGTTCATTCAGCGGCGATCCATGCGGGCGAGTATTTCCACGGGCCCTTCGAGATCACCGATTTCGATGTACCCTTCATCGTCCTCAAGGGGCTCGGCGCGTCCCGCGCGATGGACGAGCGCGCGATTGCCTTCGTCGAGAAATACAGCGAGCGCGTCACCGTCCTCGATGCCGAGGAGTTGGGCCTCGGGGCGTTGCCCGCGGACGTCGTGGAATACGTCGAGCCGCTGGTCTTCGGCACGCTTCTGCGGGTTTATAGTGACAGGCTGGCCTTTTACCGCGGCCATCCTCTGACGGTGCGTCGCTACATGTGGCAGATGGAGTACTGAACATGATCCGCGTGCCTGCCGCCGGGAGCGATCAATGACGGGGCGCGGCCTCGTGGGGATCGGCGACAACGTCGTCGATCTCTATCTCGACCGCGGGGTGTTCTTTCCCGGCGGCAATGCCCTGAACGTCGCCGTCCTTGCCCGGCGCTTCGGCCTGGCCGCCTCCGAATACATCGGCATCCTCGGCACCGATCGCGAGGCGGCGCATGTGCGCGCCAGCCTGCGCGACGAAGGGCTGGCCGACGACTGGCTGCGCGAGGCGGTCGGTCCCAACGGCAAGGCGCAGGTCCGCCACGATGCGACCGGGGACCGCGTCTTCGTCGAATCGAACCGGGGCGGCATCCGTCGCAAGGTGATGCTGCGGATGGACGCGGACGATGTCGCGCTGATCGAGCGGATGGGCCACGTCCATTCAAGCTGCTTCAGCTATATCGAAACCGAATTGCCGCAGATCCGGGCCGTCGCCCGCAGTCTCAGCTACGACTTTTCGATCAACCGAGACCCCGACTACCTGCGCCGGATCTGTCCGATGCTCGACATGGCCTTTCTCTCGGGCCAGGGTCTTGACGCACGCGGCGTGGACAGTCTGATCGAGCTGGCGCTATCGGCTGGCGCGCAACGGGCCTGCGTCACCCTCGGGGCCGACGGCGCCCTGTGGTCTGACGGACGCGAGCGCCGCCACCAGCCGGTCGTGCCGGCGCAGGTCGTTGACACGATGGGCGCGGGCGATGCCTTCATCGCTGGCTATCTGGCCGCCACGATCATGGGGGGGACGTCAGCTGATGCTTTGGTCCGTGCCACTGAATGCGCCGCTTCCTGCTGTAGCTGGGAAGGGTCTTGGGGACACCCGTTGCCGGACCAGCCGGCTCAACGGTCGGGCTTGTCCTGTCAGAGCGACCCAGCTTGCGGTGGGGCGCGGAGCTGAGTCAGATAGATGGTGCGGATACGGGCAGGCGACTTAACGCTCTGGGTTGTTTTGTTAAACGCGCATCAACGACAGAGCCGCTTCAGGTTCGCGAGATGCTTGGCGTCTACGTGCGCCATCATCGCTAGCAGAGCACCTGCTGCGGAACGTGTCTCCTCCAGCGTCATCGTCGAGAAGGACAGAAGGTCGTCCAAGTTGTCGGAGTGGGATTCTACCTGAACGAGCCGCTCCAGCGCTGCCAGGCGGTCGCGATCAAGGTCGGGGTAGTCGGCACATAACTTTTCGAGCTGGTTGGGTAGCCCAGATCCTCCCGGGCATTTGAAGGCGAGGAAGACATCCAGCACCCGACGAAGCACGTTGGGGATCATGTATCCATGATCGTCATAACCCTCGGCTTGTCCGACGAACCGAAGGACGTGGCTGAACAGGAAGTGGTACTCGGAATCGTATTCGCGCAGGAGCTTGGACATTTCCACGATCGTGGACGACCGGCGCGCCTCTCCCTGGGTTATCTTCACGTCGATGAAGAGGAATGTCGCTGTCGGCTCCTTTCCCTCGGGAGGCCGCGCCTTCGACTTCCAGCCCTTTCGAAATTCGTTCATGCACTGGAGGTTGTGCGTCATGACGAAGACCTGTCCGGCTTTGTCTAGACGGCTCCGCACGAGCGAGCATGCGAAGTTCAGCGCCTTGGAGTCGAGACTTGACACAGGATCGTCGACGACCACGATAACGTCCTTCAGCTTCCGGTTGTCAGCCTCGATCGATGATAGGAAGTAGGAGATCGCGATTGCGGTTTTCTCGCCCTCGCTCGGGACACCGGTAATCGGCGTCCCGTGCCGCTGAAGCTCATATCCCTTGTCGACAGGGTTTATCGTCAGCTCCTCGTGGCCGAGATACGCAGCTATCAGCTTGTTGATCACGCCGGCTGCGGGGCCGTGGGTTCTTATCCGCTGACGCAATTCGCGCGCCGTCTCGTTCAGCTCCGTCAGGGCATGACTTTCGATCTTTAGCTTATCCGTTGCGCCATCGAATTCCTGTGCCGCATTCGCGTAGTCTGAGCGACAGTCGGTAATGAAGTGGCGACGAATCAAGGTCTCGGCTGCCTCTTTGTGCTTGGCGAAATCAGTGACGGCTTGGTTGTGCACGGCGATGGACTTGTTGACGATGGCAACGCCCGCAGCCAGCCTTTCTGCGGTGGCTAGAACGTCGGATTCCGCGGCAACGCCCGCCATGTCGGCAGGCGTCGCAGGACGCTCCCGTTTGGCGGAGAGGGCGGTCTGCAGGGCTCCAAGCTGCTTCGCCAGCAATCGCACGTCCTTGGCTACGTTCTCTCGGACGCCTCTGAAATCGGACCGAAGTTCCGTCGCAAGATTATCTGGAGTAGGCAGCAGGACTTCCAACTGAGTCGATGTCTCGATCAGGTCGCTCAGCCTTTCGGCAGCCTTGGTCAGGCGGGCGACGAACTGGTCGACCGTGTCGTCCATGGCGGCAGCGAGAAGCGCTCGCCGCTCAGCGGAAATTGCGTTGCCGCATAGGAGGCAGTCTTTGACATCATTGGCCTCGTGGAACTCATGGCCATGCTTCAGCCACAGCAGCATGTCGGGGTAGCGCTGGACCTCGTCGAGCGCCACGGTTACCAACGACTGGCTGCATACGTCGACGATGAAGCGGTACGCCGTTTCGATCGTGCCGCTATCGAACGACACCGGATCAAGACGGGGCATTGGTTCATCCAGCCGACGCGTATCCTCAGCGACCTTCAGCTCGTCGTCAGTAAGTTTGGGCCGCTTATCATCTTTCCAGGTCTCGTAGTCTTTGGCGAGCGCAGGTGCCTCATACTTGCGGCTGCCGAGGTGAAGGCGGGATGCAACCGACTTGGCGCATTCCCTCTTGAAGGTGGCGAATGTCTTGTTTGCAGCCTTTTCGGCCTCTGTCGCTGCCTCTTTCTTCGCCTTCGCCGCCACGATCTCGCCCTCGACCCTCGTCAGTTCGTTGGCCGCGTCAGCCTGGTCTGCACCGATATAGAATACCGGATTAGCTCGGCCGACGGCCCATTGCAGATTTTGCTCGATGTAATCGGAATTGAACACCAGCAGACGCTGTTCCAGCCCGGCTAAGTTGGTCGGGCAACCGAACGCCGTGTTGTCATCGAGCGCCACCTCGAACGTGCCGCCCTCGGGGAGCTTCGGGTGCCTCTCGCCCGCTTGGAGGCTTGCGAATAGACGCGACAGCGTACTCTTCCCCGACCCGTTAAATCCATAGACGAGGTTGTATCGACGAAATTGGAGGGAAGGTGAACGAGCGCCGCGGTCGGCGTATATCCCCATTCCTTGCAGCGATTTGATGTTCGTGATTATCCCCATCGCACGAGTTCAGTTCTCAGCCGGGTCGTTGTCAACATCCAGCCTATTTAACACTATTACTAATAGTGTTAAGCGCACGTGCCGCGGAACCGGCAGCCAGACATGTGAACGGGCAGGGGGCCTGTTCACGCTTCCCGGTTTAACAGTTCTCGGGCATACTGTTGAAGATTATGAAATGAGTTTCAGTTGATTACCCTTCACCTGAATCTCGAACATAGAGCCCCCCTTCACGAGGGGGACCTGTTTTTCAATGGTCCCCCAAATGACCATGAGGCGCTCCATTTTTTTGAGAATAGGGGCCTTCTGAAGCCCAGGCGCGAAAAAGAAACCGATATGTTTGGAACTGCGAAAAATCCGCTGTTCTGCCTTGTTCTTCGTAATCCTGCGGTCGGCCGATAGGATGACCCAGCTGCCTTCGCGGTTCAGAGCCGTCAGCCAGTCGATATCTTCAACTTTCGGCCCGAATCGATCTCGGAGGTGAACCACCTCATGTTGTCCGATGAACAGGGCCGCGAGGGCGCGAGCCATGGGAGGAGGGAGGTTCTCATCCACCATGACCCTCAAGCGGCCGCGAGCTCCCCATGATACCGAACTGCATCTGCAACTACCGCTCGATCTACCTCGTAGAGTGCAGCGACCCGCGCCACCGAGCCCTCAGCTTGAACGGCTTCTGCGAGTACGATGGTGGGGACCCCGAACTCAGAGGAAATCGGCTGACCGAATGATCGCGCCGGGTCGATCACTATGCTGTCCTTACCTCGATAGGGACGCCAGCGGGTGACGAGATCGTCTTCCAAGTCGAGATCCTTAAAAGTGCGCTCGATTATGCCGTTGAACACATACTGGCGTCGCTTCAAGTCAATCAGAATCGGATCATTCAGGTGATCAGTTCCCTCGAGGAAGATGCGCCGACCGTCGGTCCGGAACTTTCCGGAGGAGAAGGGCCGGTCGGATTCAATACACTCTCGAGCGGCGACCAAACAGGATCGGATTGTTCGAATGGACAGACCCAGCTCAGTGAAGGCGTTGATGAACCTCAGCTCGATCAGATCACGGAAGCTGAGCTCAACGCCGTCATCCAGAGATAGGTCCGGCCGCCAGAGGGGGGCTGAATGGGTCTTCTCGCCATTCCGGCGATAGTCATACCCCTCCACCCACCGCCGGATGGTCCGGGGGTTGGATCTCAGGAGCTTCGCCGCTTCGCTGATCGTATAGAGACCAACACCGACGAACTCGGTTTGGGGGCTCACCGCATTCATAATGCTCTTTCTATTCCTCCTACAAAACAAAACAACCAAGACCTCTCCGCCCCGCCTTCCATCATGTCACCCTTCGGACTGTTTTAGCACTGACCTTGAAAAGGCCCGCGATCTCGGCGATGGGTCGGCGCTCCTCATCCCTCATACGCTTCACCTCGGCCTTCTGAGCGGGCAAAAGAGCAGGGGGCCTACCCCCGACCCGGCCCCGTTTCCGGGCCGCCTCCAGCCCCTCCTTCGTCCGCTCGACGATCCGCTCGCGTTCGAACTGGGCGATCGATGCGAAAACGTGAAACACCAGCCGTCCGGCGGGGCTGGTTGTGTCGATGTCCTCTCCCAGGGACCGGAACCCGGCGCCCCGTGCCTGGATCAGGTCGACGATCTCTAGGAGGTCCTTCAGGCTCCGGGCAAGACGGTCGTACTTCGTGACGACGACCACGTCCCCGGGCCGGAGCTCCGACAGTAGCCGGTCCAGCTCAGGTCGAACCCGGGCGGTCCCGGTGATCGTGTCAGCGAAAATCCGTTCCGCTCCAGTGGCAGCGAGGGAGTCACGCTGGCCGTCCAGGTTCTGGTCCCGGGTCGAGACCCGTGCGTACCCCAAGATCATGGACAGAAACCTCCCAAAATCATCTTGGTTTTGTCAGGGGTTTTTGACCCAGTCAACCTGTTGAATTTCAGTGGGTCAAGGGGGGGCTGGTCAAAAACGACCGTTTTTGGCGAGACGGTTGTGGCAAGGGGTTTTGTCCGATCTCGCTCAAAGCTTCCATTCGGGTTCGGTTCCCGCGTTATGGTTGGATAGTTTGAGGAGAGGCACATTGGCTGATGGTAAGCGGTGCGCCGATCACACGGGTATGGCGTAGTTCCAAGGCAGCGGTTTGGTAATGTTTGTGCCCGCAAGCAATGGCTATCAGGACACCGGACAGATAGCTGTAAGGCTCGATCCCGTTGAGTTTACAGGTCTCGATCAGTTTTCATTTGCCCCCTGCATATATGAATGCGTTGGCGGAGCCAATTTTGAGATTCAGCAATGATCTGCTATGGAACGTCATTGCTGAAAGCTGCGCAGTAGGATTGATCAATGTCCGAGTTCCTTGAAAAAACGAAAGCCGCACTCGCGGAATGGTTGACGCACTATGTTGCTACAGTTGTCCACACCGGCGGCGGTGACGGCAGCATCGATAACGCGGACGCGCGGGGTCACGTCCGCGATCTTGGATCGCTCGCGCTTGAAATATACGATGTAGCGCCTGGCCGCATCCCAGTGCTCGCTGAGCTAGTGGATAAGAATGACACTTTTGCCGCAGGACAAATGGTCCTTGCCACAGTCCTTGGGCCGGATTTGGTCGAGGCTCCTCTGGCTGCAAGGGATTTTCTGATTGAAGCCGCCGGCGCGGTTGCGGAGCAGGTCGCAGCGGCTGAAGAAGAGGGTGCAGCTGCTGCCGAGGGCGCTGAGCCGAGCGAGAGCGAGACAGCTCTGGAGACAAATCCGGAACCGACCCCAACTGCTCCGCCTGCGGTAGACCCGACACCCACACCGGCCGCAGGGACGCCTGGACCAATTGTCACTGGCCCAGTTATCGAAGAGGCCACGCCAGTCACACCGGTTGGCTCAGAGCCAAGTACTCCGCCTGCCAGCACGCCAGAGCCCGTTTTTGAGGCGGAGCCGCCCGAATGGTACATGTCGCTCTGGTTGACACGTGTACATTGCGTCCAAGAGACTGATGGCGCCGGGCAAGATGAGTTCATGGTGCTCGGAAACTACAGATACGATGAGCAGTTCGGCTCGACCCGAGTCTACGAGGGTTCGTTTGATAGCGGCAACGTCAAGTCGCTCAAGTACAAGAAAACGCTACAGGGAGGCCACGAAGTCGTTGAGCCAAACGGGTTCTACCTATGCAAAATTAAGGTTGTGCATTCAACCGAGTTTCGCCCTTTCAATATCACGCTGTCGGCGTTGGAAGACGATGGGATGTCGGCCTCGAAGGCCAAAACTCTGGCCAATATTATTGGCGGCTTGGCGACGCTCGGTGTCAACGCGATCATGGGGTCGGCCTCTGTCGGCGGAACCCAGATTCCGGCCGCGGCCAAAGACGCTTATACCAACCTCGGTCTGCCGGCTCTTGTTGGCACTTTGGCAAAGGCATTCGGGCCCGAGCCATTCATGCCAATCGACATACGCGCGCGAATCTCCTGGCCGCGCAATGCACCGAATGCCCCCCCCAAATGGACCGCCATGATTCCGTTCCCCGGTGGCAAGCGGGGCCCACACATTGGCGAAGACAAACACGAAGGCAGCGTGACCTTTCTCGAAGCCGAGCTGAAGGAGGTGCCGAATGGCAACGGCGAGGACATCTATACGCTCGTCGCGCAAGGCGACGAAGGCAAATATTATGCCTATTTCGCGCTGATAATGCAGAAAGGCTGAATATTCGGTCGAAGAGTAGGTTTCCTGTCAGCCATTGCTGGCTCCGGGATAAAGGCTGCGTTCTTGGCCTCCACTTTCTTATGAACCGACCGTTAGCTGCGTCTCACTACCTGCCTGGTGAGCCGCTGAGCTAACATCGCCCGACACTTGTCTGCGTTAGGCACACCCCTTGCCCAAATCTGCCGACGGTTTGAGGTCGCGCCAAAAACTACCGTTTTAGGAACAAGCAAAAATCAGAGACGCAACCTAGAGGTGTTTATCGCCAAGCGTCCGGAGGTCGGCTCTGAGCCCTGATTTACCTTTGCAGGAAACCTACTATCTCGACATTTACTTCATCAGGGGCATCCTCCTGAACGATATGCGACGCATTTGGTATTATGCGGTTTGTCGCATCAGGCAGTCTGTCAGCCAGAGCATCATTCAATCGCCGAAAAACAACTGGGCTTGAGCTTCCGCCAAGCAACAGGACGGGCATCGTGACACGCGAGAGTTGTGCGTCGCGCAAATCGGGAAAACCATGATAAAGGGCCTGCGCTCTGTCCGGCCCCCGATTCTCCCAGACCTGCTGGTAGCGCTCTTCGGAGAGAGCTTCGAATGTTTGATCCCCTAGAACGCCCCGGCCAAAGTGCGCGATGGCGGCCTTGTCATGTCCCTTTCGAAATGCCTTTTCCGCAGGCGCAAACGTACCTGCGCCCAGCTTCGCTATCGAAAAGGCTAGTTTCGGGTTCGATAGAAAAAGCTTGAGCAATTGCAGCGGTTTCGGCGGGATTTGGAGATGAACTGATACGGTTGGCGCTTCGATCAGAACCAGCCTTCGACACATATCAGGGTGTTGGGACGCAAGGACGAGTGCAATCAGTCCGCCCCATGAATGACCGACTATATGTGTGGGGGCCGCCCCCAGCCGGTCTATCAGCGCTGCCAAATCGTCCACGTGGGTTTGGAATGTGTCCGGTTGGTCCGGTGGAATCGGTGCGTTCGGCGCGTGATAGCGGCGGCTATAGCAAAGAACGCGGAAAATCTTCGACAAGGCGGATATCTGACCGGTCCAGCTTCGCAAGTCCGAAACACCACCGTGGATAAGCACAACCGGGTCGCCGCTACCTTGTTCTACCATGGCAAGGCTGGTTCCGTTCGCTTGGATTGTGGTGGTGTCATCAAGGTCAAGCATGTCGACCTGTAACACATTTGCCTGCACTTTCCGAATGGCAGGATTGTCCCGCACTGCCGTCATTCGGACGTCGCGCAGCGTCAGCAGTTTTCCTCGCTCGGGATCGCCCTCAGGTTGCGGAGCGACTTCGTCGCGAATTCGACATGGTGTGATTGCGGCGGTCGCTCTCCAGTGGCGAACGAGGTCCGGTATATTGGCCTCATGGATATAAGCCGTGAGGAGAACGACCATGAAACAGTATGCCGGATTGGACGTATCGTTGAAAGAGACGAGCATTTGCATCGTCGATGAAACTGGCAAGGTCCTGCACCGGGGTTCGGTGGCAACGGAGCCCCGAGCGGTTGCCGAGTTCCTTTCTGAGAAAGCGCCCGATCTTGATCGCGCAGTTCACGAGAGCGGAATGCTCTCGACCTGGCTAACGCGTGGCCTGGACGCACTTGACGTCCCGATTGTCTGCATTGATGCCCGGAAGGCGCACAAAGCCCTATCGGCGCGGCTCAACAAATCGGACAAGGCCGATGCTGAGGGCCTGGCGCAGCTATCGCGGACGGGATGGTACACACAGGTTCATATCCGCAGCGAGGCCGCCGATCGGCTCAAGGCCTTGCTTGGTGCCCGCGAGCGGCTTTTACGTCTCCGCAAGGATCTTGAGGCCCATATTCGCGGTGTACTGCGGACCTTTGGCATTCGCTTGGAGCCGATCACGAGCGCCGGGAACCGAGCGAACTTTCGAGAGCAACTCAAGGCCGTGGCCGCGGACGATCCGATGTTTGCCATGATTGCAGACGGGTTCCTTCCCGTCCATGAGGCCCTATGTGACGCCGCCGGAGCCCTCGACACCGAGCTCAGGGCCATCGCGCGCACGATCCCACTGGCGAATAGGCTGATGTCTGTGCCGGGGGTTGGTGTCATTGTCTCGCTAACCTTCATCGCCACGGTCGATGATCCGAAACGCTTTCGACGAAGTTCGGATGTCGGGGCCTTCCTGGGTCTCACCCCGCGCCGATATCAGTCCGGCGAAACGGATTACTCCGGGCGCATCTCCAAGTGCGGCGGCACCGCCATGCGCACCCTGCTGTACGAGGCCGCGTCTTGTCTGATCCGGCAGGTCAAACGCTTCTCGCCGCTGAAATCCTGGGCTGTACGGCTCGCCGGACGCAAGGGCTTCAAAAAGGCCGCGACCGCCACGGCACGCAAGCTGTCGGTGATCCTGCTCGCCATCTGGAAGGATGGCACCGCATTCAATTGGACGAAGGAGGCCAAAGCCTGATCTGACGAGTTCCCGCCGGTGACGTGTGGCGGGTCAAGCGTCCTCCGGGACGGAGGCAGATCGATCTCGGAAAAACGGTTGGGCCGTGGAGACTTACCTCCGCGAGTTCGCAAATCGACATTGGAGACGATCCGCCCCGAACTGGCCATGTTGAAGCGAGCCTGCGCGCCCGACTTCGGAGAGAACCGTGCCCTCGGTGGACCAACGACCCAACACACTTGACACTGCCGCAATCAGAGAACCGTTTTCGACAGGTCTTCTCAAGGCCATATTCCTTACAACCAAAAAGGAGTTCGCACATGGCAGATGCAAGACTGTTTTTTGATGAGTTTGTCTGTCCAACACTTGCAGAGTTTGCTGCAGACACGTCAAACTTAAGACGGGCTTTTATAGCCGTACAAATGGTTGATGCGGCTATCAGTCAGGTCTTTTATGCGTGCGAAGATGCGGGCCACGACGCCTACTATGATCTATTCGTCTTGGCGAAGGATGCACGGCCAAGAAAAGCTGACGATACGAAATTCCGCGAGTTGCTTGCAGAGGAACACGAAATCTACAGAGTTCATCGTGATCTCGCAAAAGCGATCAAGCATGGAAATCTGATACGGGGCGAACCATTGGTTCTTTCTATAGATAGAGCGTCGGTAAGAAATCTCGGCTATGGTGAAGGTGGATACGGAACTAGTCCGTATGGTGGTGGGCCACGTGCTGATGTGCAGCTAGGCTCCAGACCCATTGATTTCAGTCCGTTGTCGTGATTCAGGCTCCGCAAGGAGACCTGATCTATGAGCAATCTTTACTAGCTGACCGAGGCGCAAATCGAGCGCCTGAAACCGTTCTTCCCCAAGAGCCATGGCAAACCCCGGGTTGATGACCGAAGGGTTCTGAGTGGCATAATCTTCATCAATCGCAATGGTTTGCGGTGGTGCGATGCGCCTGGGGAGTATGGTCCGGCCAAAACACTCTACAACCGCTGGAAACGTTGGAGTGAAAAGGGCGTCTTCGCCCGGATCATGGCGGGCCTGGCCGCTGAAGGCTCCGAACACAAGACCATCATGATCGACGCAACCTATTTGAAAGCGCATCGCACGGCCTCGAGCCTGCGGCTAAAAAAGGGGGGCGTGGTCGCCAGATCGGGCGCACGAAAGGCGGCATGAACACCAAGTTGCACGCCGTCACCGATGCCAAGGGCCGCCCGATCCGGTTCTTCATGTCAGCTGGACAGGTGAGCGATTATACTGGCGCGGCGGCGCTGCTGAGTAGCCTGCCAAAGGCGGATTGGCTCTTGGGGGATCGAGGATACGATGCCGACTGGCTGAGAAAAGCATTGAAAGACAAGGGGATAAAGGTTTGCATCCCTGGCCGAAAGTCCCGCAAGAAAGCCGTGAAATATGACAGGCGGCGGTACAAACGGCGTAACCGGATCGAGATCATGTTCGGCCGCCTCAAGGACTGGCGGCGCGTCGCCACACGATACGACCGATGCCCCGAGACCTTCCTCTCCGCAATAGCTCTCGCAGCGACGATCCTTTTCTGGCTTTGAAACTCAATGAGTCTGGACCCTAAAACGGTGGTTTTCGCCGGTGTCAAAAACGTATGAGTTTTGACCGATTTGGGCCGTGTGCCTTCGCCAGCTTCTGACCGATCTTTGCCATTCGGGTGTGCGCTGCACACGGTCAGAATGAGCCCACTACGGTGGGAGCTTTCACTGTATGGTGCTGCTCTCAGGAGTGAAATTTGGAGAGCGTCATGCGTGCGTTGCTTTTTACGACAGGATCACCGTTTGCACGGGCCGTAAGGGTCGTTCTCGATGAACTCGAACTCGATTACGAGCGGCGAGAAGAGATCACAACACCGAGTGTCAAGCAAAGGGCTTCAGCCACACCGACTCTGCAAGTCCCGACGTTGTGGGATGGCGATCAGACGCTGTGGGAAAGCGGGACGATAGTCGAGTATTTGCTGTCCAGCTATGCCCATCGACCTAAGACGATGCCGCCACTCGCGGAGTGTGCATTTCGCAGCGAAGCCGAATGGCGGGACAAGCTGATATTCTCGACGATTCAGACGTTTGGAAATGCGGCAACGACGATATCGCAAATGAAGTGGGCCGGGGTCGGCATCCGCGAAAACGGCCATCTCGCGAGATCAGCCGAAAAACTTGGCCACATACTGCGATGGCTAGAAGACCAGTTGATCAACGCCAACAGTGGTTTCTTTCCAGATCGCGTCTCTATGCAAGATATCTTTCTAGCTGTGCATATCCGGTTCGTTCAGGCTAGGCCGCTTGGAATCGATCTGCGCCTGCCCGAGTATGGGAAAATCGAGAAACTCCTTGAGCGGCTGGATGGTCGCAGCAGCTTCAAAGCCAACCCGATCTGGTGGTGGGAACCGGGAGTTGTCGGGTATCAGCCAGATGGGACGCCTGTTTTAATGGGCGATGGTCTATCAAATTAGGCGATCCGCTTTGTCTGCATCTTCATCGTGGTCAATTCCCGTATGCAGGTGAACGTCGCGCACATGTGCTAAATCCTGACCCCAGGACAACCAGAGGGGCATGAGTGCCGCTTTTTGCTCTGCCAACCATGCCGCCGCTTCTGTCGCGTGGGAGTGGAAAGGATCTGGGGTTCAAGCGGCGTTGGGGCCGCGGGTCAACAGTCTTCCGTCCAGAACGGCCGCTCTAACGGTAGCAACCCTGTGCGCACCCCGTGGTGACCACCGCATTCGCTGCT
>JAUHVK010000107.1 GCA_030425145.1 Alphaproteobacteria bacterium
ACTTCGACGGCGTACTGGCCTTTGATGAGGCCCATGCCATGCAGAACGCGGCCGGGTCCGAGCAGGGCAGGGGGGTCAAACCCTCCCAGCAGGGCCTTGCAGGCCTGCGGCTGCAACTGGCAGCACCGCGTGCCCGCGTCTTCTACATCTCGGCCACGGGTGCCACGAGCGTACACAACCTCGCCTATGCCGCGCGTCTCGGTCTCTGGGGGCAGGGCCCCGAATACCCCTTCCCGAGCCGCGAGAGTTTCGTCTCGGCAATGGAGGCGGGCGGTGTCGCCGCCATGGAGGTGGTCGCGCGTGATCTCAAGACGCTCGGCCTCTACACGGCTCGCGCCCTCAGCTTCGATGGGGTGGAGTATGACGTGCTGGAACATGCACTGACTCCGGCCCAGATCGAGATCTACGACGCTTATGCGGGCGCATTCCGCACCATCCACCACAATCTTGAAGCTGCACTGACCGCGACTGGCGTCAATGACGCCTCGGGGGAGACCAATGCCTCGGCCGCACGGGCTTCGGCCAAGTCCCGCTTCGAGAGCACGAAGCAGCGCTTCTTCAACCATCTCCTGATGGGGATGAAAGCCCCGACCATCATCCGCGCCATCGAGGATGATCTGGCGGCGGGCAACGCTTGCGTCATCCAGGTGGTCTCGACGGGTGAGAGCCTGCTGAAACGCCGGCTTGAGACGATGGATTCCGACGACGAGCTCGTCGAGGGGGCCTTGACGCCGCGCGACTATGTTCTGGGCTACCTCGAACAGGCCTTCCCGAGCCACGCGCAAAAGCTGGTCGAGATCGACGGCAACATGGTGGCCGAGCCGCTCAGGGACGAGACCGGCGCGCTCGTTGTCTCGCGCGAGGCGCTCGCTTTGCGTGACGCGGCCATGATGGAGTTGATGACGCTGGCCCCGATCCCTTCGGCGCTGGATCAGATCCTCTGGGCTTTTGGCGACGAGGCCGTCGCGGAAGTCACGGGTCGGTCCATCCGGCCCCTCAAGGCCGCTGACGGCCATCTCTTCATCGAGAAGCGCAGCGCCAGCAGTAATTCCTCCGAGACCCAAGCCTTCATGGACGGCGAAAAGGATATCCTGATCTTCTCCGATGCAGGCGGCACGGGCCGATCCTATCATGCGGCGCAAACGGCGAAGAACCAGAAACGGCGGCGGCACTACCTGCTGGAGCCCGGCTGGCGCGCCGATGCGGCGATCCAGGGGCTGGGTCGCACGCATCGATCGGCCCAGGTCAGCGCGCCCTTCTTCCGGGTCTGCACCTCGGATGTGCATGGCGAGAAACGCTTCACCTCGACGATTGCCAAACGCCTTGACCAGCTGGGGGCTCTGACCAAGGGTCAGCGCGAGACCGGCTCGCAGGGCATGTTCCGCGAGGAGGACAATCTGGAAAGCCCGATCGCGCGGGCGGCGCTGCGCGGGTATTTCGCCGATCTTGCCGCCGGGCGCGCCGAGGCGATGAGCTACGAGAGTTTCACCGACTGGACCGCCCTGCGGCTGATCGACAAGGACGGGGTGCTGCTCGAAGAGCTTCCGCCGATCCAGCGGTTTCTCAACCGGGTGCTGGCGCTGCCCATCCACATGCAGAACGCGCTCTTTGCCGAGTTCATGCGCCGGATCGCTGATCAGACCGAACGGGCGCGCGCGGCAGGGACGCTCGATCTCGGCGTGGAAACCCTGCGCGGCGAAAGGATCGAACAGGTTTCCACCGAGGATCCCTGGACCTGCCCGAAATCCGGCGCGGTGACGCGGATCATAGGGCTCGAAGTGACCGACCCGGTCCGTGTGCTGTCGGCGGATGACGCCCTCTCGCGCAATCCCGACAAGCTGCCGATGGTCAATCGCGCGTCCGGTCGCGCGGGGCTCATTTCGGCGCGCCCCATGCAGATGTATGACGAGGACATCGTCACGCTAATGCGCAAGGCGGTGCGGCCAAACGGGTCGAGCTATCTGGAGGAGACGCGGTTCGAGTCCTCCGCCTGGGAAGAGATCGGCAAGCCTGAGTTTTCACGGCTTTGGGATGAAGAGGCCGCGTCCCTGCCGAAAACCACTACGACCAAGCTCTACCTGCTGACCGGGCTGCTGTTGCCGATCTGGAAGGACATTCCGACCACGAATGAACGCATCTACCGGGTCACGCCTGACGGGGCGACGGCCATGATCGGGCGCACGTTGAGCGAAGAAGGGGCGGCCGCGCTCCGCGCCCGCTTCCTTGTCTCCAACCCGCAAACGCCGCAGGAGATGCTGACTGCCGCTCTCGGCACCACCGCGCCGGTCGATCTGGGCCGGGGTCTGACCCTAACCCGTCGCCGGGTCGCGGGCGAGATGCGCCTCGAGCTCTCTGGTGCGGATCGGGGCATGATCGAAGGCCTCAAGGCCCTCGGCTGCTTCACCGAGATCATCGCATTCCAGCTACGGGTGTTCCTGCCGCATGGGGACGGGATCGACACGGGGACCATTCTGGCCCGGGTCGTGGGGCAGGGGCCTGCCAACACGGCAGACCAAGCCGCCTGAAAAGTTAAAGCGGGCTTCGGGTCGGGCGTCGCGGATCGGGGTTTGGCCGGTCTGCGCTTTCCGGGCGCGCGCGGGCCAATGCCGCGCCCGGCCCCCCAATCGCAGAAAAGAGGACGGACCCATGACCAATCCCCAGATCGACTATGCTGCAATGGCGGCTCAGTGGCGTGCAGAGCGCGAAACCAACTTGAAGGCATCCCGAACGGAGCTGCTTGCGAAACTTCGTGCGCTTGGCATCAGCGAGGTCACTGCCGAATACGAAGGCTATGGCGACTCCGGCAATGTCGAGGATGTGACCGTGCAGCCTGCAGAGGTCCAACTGCCGGAACCGCTTGCCACTGAGGTGGGCGATTTCGCCTGGTCGCTCGCCTATCACCATCATCCGGGGTTCGAAGGTACTGTAACTTGATGTCTGGAAATTTGTCTGAGGTTTGCGCTTTGAGTCGATTTCCTGGGGGGCATGCCCCCCAGGAAATCGCGGCGCCATCGTGCTATCCCATGGAGTTGGAAAACATTCAT
>JAUHVK010000050.1 GCA_030425145.1 Alphaproteobacteria bacterium
CATACGCTTTGAAGTCGCCAAAGTACTTCGTGATCGCCGCTGTCAGCGTCGTCTTGCCGTGGTCAACGTGACCAATCGTGCCGATGTTGCAGTGCGGCTTACCGCGCTCAAACTTTTCCTTTGCCATTGCAAAGCTCCTTTTCTTTTCTCACGGTGCGTGCCCGGCACGCACCCTACAGTGGTGGGTAGGGTGCGTGGTTGCCCACGCACCGCGGGTTATGCGTATTTCGACTGGATCTCTTCCGAGATGTTCTGCGGAACCGGATCGTAGTGGTCGAACAACATGGTGAACTGCGCGCGGCCCGAGGACATGGAGCGCAGGGTGTTGATGTAGCCGAACATGTTGGCGAGCGGCACCATGGCGTTGATCGCAACGGCGTTGCCGCGCGGCTCCTGCCCGGTCACCTGACCCCGACGCGATGTCAGGTCGCCGATGATGCCACCGGTGTAATCTTCCGGCGTCACAACTTCGACTTTCATGATCGGTTCGAGAAGCTTCGCACCGGCTTTCCGCATACCTTCGCGCATACACATACGTGCGGCGATTTCGAAGGCCAGAACGCTGGAGTCCACGTCGTGGAACTTACCGTCGATCAGAGCAACCTTGAAGTCGATCACCGGGAAGCCTGCCAGCGGACCGGAGTCCATGACCGACTTGATACCCTTTTCAACACCCGGGATGTATTCTTTCGGAACAGCACCACCAACGATGCGGCTTTCGAAGGAATAACCTTCACCCGGCTCTGTCGGGGAGATGATGAGCTTCACTTCACCGAACTGACCCGAACCACCCGACTGTTTCTTGTGGGTGTAGGTGTGCTCGACCTCGTGACCGATGGTCTCGCGATAGGCCACCTGCGGTGCACCGATGTTGGCTTCAACCTTGAATTCACGCTTCAGACGGTCGACGAGGATGTCGAGGTGAAGTTCGCCCATGCCCTTCATGATGGTCTGACCGGACTCGAGGTCGGTTTCGACGCGGAAGGAGGGGTCTTCAGCCGCCAGACGCGCGAGGCCCTGGGACATCTTTTCCTGGTCGCCTTTGGTCTTCGGCTCGACAGCGATCTCGATCACCGGATCCGGGAACGTCATCGTTTCCAGAATCACCGGATCAGCCTTGTCGCAAAGCGTGTCACCGGTTGTGGTGTTCTTCAGACCACCCAGAGCGATGATGTCGCCAGCAAATGCTTCGGTGATTTCGTCACGGTTGTTCGAGTGCATCATCATCATACGGCCAACACGCTCACCATGACCTTTGGTCGAGTTGAGCATGGCGTCGCCCTTGGTGAGCTTGCCCGAATAGATACGTACGAATGTCAGCGAGCCAACGAACGGGTCGTTCATGATTTTGAACGCAAGACCGGCAAACGGCATGTTGTCATCGGCACGACGTGCGATGTTGCGCGTTTCGGTTTCGTCACCCGGCTTGAAGCCCATGTAATCAACCACGTCGAGCGGGCTCGGCAGGTAGTCGATCACGGCGTTGAGCAGCGGCTGAACACCTTTGTTCTTGAACGCGGAACCGCCCAGAACCGGAACGAAGTGCAGAGCCAGCGTGCCCTTGCGCAGCAGTTTGCGCAGGGTGTCGGCATCGGGCTCTTCGCCTTCCAGGTACATCATCATCGCGTCGTCGTCTTCTTCGACGGCCGCTTCGATCATCTTGCCGCGCCATTCTTCGGCGACGTCCTTGAGTTCGTCACGGATCGGCTGCTTGACCCAGGACGCGCCCAGATCTTCGCCTTTCCAGACCCACTCTTCCATGGTCACGAGGTCGATCTGACCTTCCAGCTCGTTCTCGGCACCAATCGGCAGAGCAACCGGAACAGCCCGCGCGCCGGTACGGTCTTCGATCATGCGAACACAGTTGAAGAAGTCTGCGCCGATCTTGTCCATCTTGTTGACGAACACGATACGCGGAACTTTGTAACGGTCGGCCTGACGCCACACGGTTTCGGTTTGCGGCTCAACACCTGCGTTGGCGTCGAGAACACAGACAGCACCGTCGAGAACCGCCAGCGAACGCTCAACTTCGATGGTGAAGTCAACGTGGCCGGGGGTGTCGATGATGTTCATGCGGAACTTGGTGTCCGATGTACCATCAGCGGTCGGCTCTTCCTGACGCTGCCAGAACGTGGTGGTCGCAGCGGACGTGATCGTGATGCCACGTTCCTGTTCCTGCTCCATCCAGTCCATGGTCGCCGCACCATCGTGCACTTCGCCGATGTTGTGGGACTTGCCGGTGTAATACAGGATGCGTTCCGAGCAAGTGGTCTTGCCCGCATCAATATGCGCCATGATCCCGAAGTTACGGTAGCGCTCAAGAGGATAATCGCGTGCCATTGGTTTTGGCTCCTATTACCAGCGGTAGTGGCTGAACGCTTTGTTCGCGTCGGCCATCTTGTGAGTGTCTTCACGCTTTTTCACAGCGGAACCGCGAGAGTTCACGGCATCCAGAAGTTCAGCGGCAAGACGCTCTTCCATGGTGTTTTCGTTGCGGGCGCGGCTTGCGTTGATCAACCAGCGGATCGCCAGCGCCTCACGGCGCTCGGGACGCACCTCGACGGGCACCTGGTAGGTCGCACCACCAACCCGGCGGGAGCGAACCTCGACCGACGGCTTGATGTTGTCCAACGCCTCGTGGAAGATTTCCACCGGCGCGCGCTTTACCTTGCCTTCGACGCGATCCAGCGCGTTGTAGACGATGCGTTCCGCGACCGACTTTTTACCGTCGATCATCAGGTTGTTCATGAACTTTGTCAGAACCCGGTCGCCATACTTGGCGTCGGGCAGGACTTCGCGCTTTTCTGCGGCGTGACGACGAGACATCTGTAATTCCTCTTACTTCGGACGCTTCGCGCCATATTTCGAACGGCGCTGTTTCCGGTCCTTGACGCCCTGGGTATCCAGAACACCACGCAGGATGTGGTAACGCACACCCGGAAGGTCTTTTACACGACCGCCACGGATCAGAACCACAGAGTGCTCCTGAAGGTTGTGGCTTTCGCCCGGGATGTAGCTGATGACTTCATACCCGTTGGTCAGACGCACCTTGGCAACTTTCCGCATAGCCGAGTTCGGCTTCTTCGGTGTGGTTGTGTAGACGCGTGTGCATACGCCCCGCTTCTGCGGGCACTGCTCAAGGTGCTGCGACTTCGAGCGCTTGATTTTCGGCTGCCGCGGCTTGCGGATCAGCTGTTGGATCGTTGGCATTCCGGTTCTTTCCCCGTGTAGCTCACATATGTGGTGCACGGGGTGTCCCGTGCGGGTTTCGTATGAAGGCCAAGCGCGTCCGCGTGACCCTGTTCGATTCTCGCCGTTTTCCTACAAAAACGACGAAAAGAACCGCATCCGCTTCCTTAGTGGAAGCGATACGGTGCATTTCCAGAGGATCGGGGCTTGCGCCCGGATCTTGACCGCTCCAGTCCTGTAAATCGGCAAAACGGGTATTCCCCCTGCCGAATTAGACGCGCGTATATGGAGAGTCGGATAGCTTGTCAACAGCACCCCGGTGCTTGTGTGCGCCGCGTTGCCAAGGCACAGTCTTCCTATATCATCAACGGCGCGGACACAGGGGCAATCGTCATGCAGACCATCGTTTTCTGTCGGTTTTCCTACCCCGCCGAGGGCGGGTTCCAGGTGGAACATGACAGCATCGACGACCGGCGTGCCTTTCTCTACGCCCCTGACCGGATGGAACAGCGCTTCGCCCTCTTCGAACATCTCTGCCTGCCCGGCCTCAAGGCACAGACCGATCCCGATTTCGATTTTGTCGTTCTGGTCGGTACCTGCTTGCCCGCGCCATATCTGGCGCGACTGAACGCGCTACTCGCAGACATGCCGCAGGCGCGGATCATCGCCCGAGACCCAGCCCCACATCGTCAGATCTGCAAATCGGTCCTGAATGCTGCCCGCAAACACGTCAACCAGCCCTGCCTGCAAGTCCGCCATGACGATGACGATGCTCTCGCCGTCGACTTCATTGCCCGACTGCGCAAAGCGGCCACCGATTGCGCGGCACTGGTTCTGGGCAACAAGTTGGTCGGTTTTGACTGGAATCGCGGCTACGCCATTTGCCGGTCCGACCTGCACCCGTTTGAGATGACCGAGACCGTGAGCCCCTATCTCGGTGTCGCGCAGGCAATGGCGGTGCAAGGCGGTGTGCGTCAAAGCCTGATGAATTTCGCCCATTCCCGGATCAATCGGTTCATGCCGACCGTGACCTTCACCGACGCGCCAATGTATCTGCGCGCCCATCACGTCAGCAATGATTCCCGGCAGAAAGCCAAGGTCAGCCACCCGGATTTCCATGCGCCGACGGTCGAACATATCGAAACGTTGAACCGGCGATTTGCCCTTACGGCTGACGAGGTAGAATCGGCTTTCGCGCCCGCCGCTTCAACTGTGCCTCGCGCAGCAGGCTGAACACCCCTGTTGCCACGATGATCGCCGCACCGATCAGGGTCAACGTGTGGGGCCATTCCCCGAACACAACAAAGCCAAGGATCAGCGCCCAGACCAGCCCGGTATAACGGAAGGGCGCCACGAAACTCACCTCGCCCACGCGCATCACCATCACGCTGCACACATAGGCCCCGATGATAAAGCTGGTCGCCATCAGGACCAGCACGGTCAGGTGCGGAGTCATGGAAATCCATTCCTGTTCGATAGACCAGACCGCAGCAAAGAGCGTGACTGTCACCGAGGAGAACACGGTCACCGTCAACGACGGCACCTCCCTGGACACCCGCCGCGTCACCAGATCGCGCACCGTCACCGCCGCCACGGCACAGAGCGCATAGACCGAGGCCGACGTGAACCCGTCTGTGCCCGGTCGAACGATCAGCAGCATCCCGATGAAACCAATGATGATCGCCGTCCAGCGCCGCCAGCCCACGGGTTCGCGGAACACCAGCGCGCCGCCCAAGGTTACGGTCAGCGGCAACATCTGCAACAGCGCCGTCACGTTGGCCAGGGGCATCGCAAGTAGTGCCGTCAGAAAGAAATACGCCGCCGCCGCTTCGGCCAACCCGCGCGCCAGAACCAGCGCCCAATCCTTGGCGGACAAGTGCAGTCTCAGCCCCCGGAAATACCACGCCATCAAAATCAGCGCCGTCGAGGCCAGAATGCCCCGGATCACGAGAAGCTGTGAAAGCGGCAACACTCCTCCGGTCGCCTTGATCGAGGCATCCCCGAAGGTGAACAGCGCCATGGCGCAGCACATCAGCAGCGCGCCACGCATATTGTCCGAGAGTTGTATCATACCGTTTCGATTAGCAGGCGATCTGTGCCGCCTCCATGCCAAAAGCGACATGCCGAAGTTCTTTGGCTTTCAAGGTCTTTCGGTGTATCGCAATGAAAGGGGGCAAGCCCTCTCCCCGGTCCTTTGCAAACAGGATTTCCCGTGGCCCGTGCTCTGAATGACGACCTGACCACCGGACCGATGGTGATCCATTACAGGAACATCGCCATCCCGGCGGCGTTGGGGATGCTGTTCTCGACTCTCTATAATGTTGTGGATGTCTACTTCGCCGGTCAGCTTTCGACAGAGGCGCAGGCAGGTCTCGCCATCGGCTATCAGGCGTTCTTCATCATGATGGCCGTTGGCTTTGGCCTCGGCTCCGCCCTCAGCGCGCTGGTCAGCAATGCCAAGGGCGAAAAGAACACCAAGGCCAGCCGCAGTCTTGCTGCTCAGGGTCTCAGCTTTGGCGTCATCGCCACCGCGATGCTGATGGTCATCGGCTGGTTCGCCGGACCACATCTGATTGCGCTGGTCTCCGAGCCGGGGGGCTACCGTGACGCCGCCCTCGGCTATTTCCGCATTCTGATCCTCGCCCTGCCCGGCTTTTTGATCGCTTATGGCGGCAACGGCATCCTTCAGGCACACGGCGACACACGCTCGATGCAGCGCGCGATGATGGCCGCTTTTTTTGCCAATATCGGCCTCAACCCGCTGATGATGTACGGCATTCCCGGCATCTGGAGCGGAATGGGTTTCAACGGCATCGCCGTCGCCACCGTCATCAGCCAGACCGGCGTAATGCTGTTCATCCTTTCACGCGTGTTCGGCCTGAACATGATGGAGCGCGTCAAACGGGCCGAATTCGTGCCCGACCCGGCATGTTACAAGGCGATTGTCGAACAGATGCTTCCCGCGACCACGGCTCTGGTCGTGATGTTCGTCTCGGGCTTCGTGGTGCAATTCGCGCTGAAGAATTTTGGTGAGGACGCCATCGCAGCGTATGGCGTGGCGCTCAGGATCGAACAGATCCTGCTCTTGCCCGTGCTCGGCATGACCAGCGCGCTTTTGCCCATCGCCGGACAGAATTACGGTGCACGGGATTACGATCGGGTGCGCGAAGCTGTGTTCTTCTGCTGGAAACTGGGCTTTGCCGTATCCGTACTCGCCATGCCCGCGCTATGGTTCGGCGGTCAGTACTTCATGCGTCCCTTCACCGCGGACCCGGACGTGATCGCCATCGGAGCCAGCTACCTGCTGGTCGACGGGTTTCTGTTCCCCGTCTACATGATGCTCTTCTCGATCAATTCGCTTTTGCAGGCACTGAAACGACCGATCTACACGCTCTGGATCAGCGTCTATCGTCAGGGCTTCGGCGTGGCCTTCTTTATCTGGGTGTTCATCGCGCTCTTGGGCTTTGATGTCTGGGGCGTCTGGCTGGGCATTGCGACCGCCGTATCGACCGGCTGGGTGATGGCGCTGATCGTAGCGGTCAAAGTAGCCGAGCGACAGATGGGTGGTCTCAGGACACAGCCCGCCTGAGACGGAAACGCGTGCCACATTTCTAAGAAATGTGCGGCAACTGTGCGGGACTTTGCGGACATTCGACGAAAAGACAGATCGACTGACAGGCGGCGTGCGCGAGGCATCCGCATATCATGCGATCAGCGCGGAGACTTAAACGCTGGCGATGTGACTTTGACCTAGAGATCACCCCTCAAGCAGTTTCTTTCTGGCTGCATAGTCGTCGGCGTCGATCTCTCCGCGCGCTAGCCGCAAATCGAGTTCCGACAGCGCGTCAGACTTTCGGCCAATCGGCGCAACATGATCCAAACGCCGGACAAACCAGATGATGCCGGCGACGATCAGACCCAAAACGATGAGCCAAAGTATCGGACCGAACATCATGCCGAAACCGTAACCGAAGCTCCAATCCATCATGTGTCCATATCCATCCGTGTCGGCGAACGCCGGCGATGCAAAAGCAATTATGGGTGTGACCACGCGAAGCATCTTAGACCTCCATAGGTGATGCACTGCAAATATTGCTTAGGAGCTCGGCAAGGTCGTTGACCGAAATCAATATGTGTCAGGGTGTACCGTTCCCGCGCGATTATTCGGCCAGCTAGAAATAGGCCGTATGGGCTCAATCCGGCCATGGCCCAACAAAAAAGCCCCCTGTCGCGAAAACAGGGGGCCTTCTCAATTCAAAGTGCGAAGGGCTTATTCGCGGCTTTCCGGCGTATCGACGATGATGTTGTCGAATTCATCGCCACCGATCACGTCGTTCGAGCTGTCGGGTGCCGCCAGTGCAGCAGCCGCCTCGGCCTCTTCGCGGCGCGCTTCGATCACGACATTGTCGCGGTCCTGCGCAACGCGACGCACCTTCTGGGTTGCCCCACCGGTACCCGCCGGGATCAGACGACCCACGATCACGTTCTCTTTCAGGCCAACAAGCTTGTCCTTCTTGCCCTGAACCGACGCTTCGGTCAGCACGCGTGTGGTTTCCTGGAACGACGCCGCCGAGATGAAGCTGCGGGTTTGCAGCGACGCCTTGGTGATGCCCAGCAGGATCGGTTCGCCCTGCGCCGGACGGCCCCCCTTCTTCTCGGCTTTCTCGTTGGCAAGGTCGAATTCCGCCTTGTCCACGTGTTCGCCCTTGAGAAGCGTGGTGTCGCCGCTGTCTAGGATTTCCCACTTCTGCAGCATCTGGCGCACGATCACTTCGACATGCTTGTCGTTGATCTTCACGCCCTGCAGACGGTAGACGTCCTGAACTTCGTCGATCATGTAGTTCGCCAGCGCTTCGACACCCATGATGGACAGGATGTCATGCGGCGCGGGGTTGCCGTCCATGATGTAATCGCCCTTCTGGACGAAATCGCCTTCGACGACGGGGATGTGCTTGCCCTTCGGCACCATGTATTCCACGGGCTCGAGGCTGTCATCCGCCGGTTCGATGGTGATGCGACGCTTGTTCTTGTAGTCCTTGCCGAAGCGGACATAGCCGTCGATTTCCGCGATGATGGCGTGATCCTTGGGGCGACGTGCCTCAAAGAGTTCGGCCACACGCGGCAGACCACCGGTGATGTCCTTGGTCTTGGCGCCTTCGCGCGGAATACGTGCAACCACGTCACCGGCTTTGACGTCCTGACCGTCTTCGACCGACAGAATAGCGTCGACCGACATCGGATAGGTGATCGGGTTGCCGGCATCGTTGCGCAGCGGCTCACCGTCTTCACCCATCAGGATGATTTCCGGCTTCAGCTCGTTGCCCTTCGGAGCGGCGCGCCAGTCGATCACGATCTTCTGGGTCATGCCTGTCGCATCGTCGGTTTCGTCACGTACGGCCACACCTGCGGTGAGGTCCACATGCTTCGCGATACCGTCCTTCTCGGCGATGATCGGGAGCGTGTAGGGGTCCCACTCGAACAGCTTGTCGCCGCGCTTGACCATGGTGCCTTCCTTGACGAAGAGCTTGGTGCCATAGCCCAGCTTGTGGCTGGCGCGTTCGACGCCGTGCTCGTCCATGATCCGCAGCTTCATGTTACGGGCCATTACCAGCGTGTCGCCGACCGAGTTCTCAAGCGTGTTGTCGTTCTCGAATTCGACACGGCCTTCCTGGCTTGCTTCCTGGAAGGACTGCTGACCACCCTGCGCAACACCGCCGATGTGGAAGGTCCGCATCGTCAGCTGTGTACCCGGTTCACCAATAGACTGCGCCGCGATGATACCCACCGCTTCGCCGGTGTTGACCATCGTACCGCGTGCAAGGTCACGACCATAGCACATGGCGCAGACGCCCTCTTCGGCCTCACAGGTCAGCGGCGAGCGAATGCGCATGGAAGCGACACCCGCCTCTTCGATGGTGTCAGACATACGTTCGTCAATCAGCTGGCCTGCACGGACGATGATTTCGTCGGTGCCCGGCTTGAGCACGTCATCCGCAGCCACACGGCCCAGAATACGCTCGGCCAGGGATGCCACGACTTCGCCGTCGTTGACCGCCGCTTCAGCGGTGATCGCACGGTCGGTGCCGCAGTCGTGCATACGCACGATGCAGTCCTGTGCCACGTCCACCAGACGACGGGTCAGGTAACCCGAGTTCGCTGTTTTCAGAGCGGTATCGGACAGACCTTTACGGGCGCCGTGGGTCGAGTTGAAGTATTCAAGAACGGTCAGACCTTCCTTGAAGTTCGAGATGATCGGCGTTTCGATGATGTCGCCGTTCGGCTTCGCCATCAGGCCGCGCATCCCGCCCAACTGCTTCATCTGTGTGACCGAGCCACGCGCACCGGAGTGCGCCATCATGTAGACCGAGTTCGGCTCTTTGGTTGCGCCGTTCTCGTCAACCTGATCCGCCGAGATGGTGGACATCATGGCTTCGGTGACCTTGTCGTTACACTTCGACCAGGCATCGACCACTTTGTTGTACTTTTCGCCCTGAGTGATCAGGCCGTCCATGTACTGCTGTTCGAAATCCTTAACCTGCTCGCGGGTTTCTTCCACGATCGGCCATTTGGAGTCCGGGATCACCATGTCGTCCTTACCGAACGAAATGCCCGCCTTGAACGCTTCCTTGAAGCCCATCGACATGATCTGGTCACAGAAGATGACAGACTCTTTCTGACCGCAATAACGGTAGACGGTGTCGATGACCTTCTGCACGTCCTTCTTACGCAGGAGCGTGTTGACGAGATCGAACGGTGCTTTCGCGTTCAGCGGCAGCAGTGCGCCAAGACGCACACGACCCGGAGTGGTTTCGTAACGCTTGTAGACCTCGTTGCCTTCGTCGTCGATCTGCTTGACCCGGCATTCGATATTCGCGTGCAGATGCACCTCACCCGCGTTCAGCGCGTGCTCGACCTCTTCGATCGACGCGAACTTCATGCCTTCGCCCTTCATGCCGTTGCGGGCAATCGAGGTGTAGTAAAGACCAAGGATCATATCCTGCGACGGAACGATGATCGGTGCGCCGTTTGCGGGCGACAGAACGTTGTTCGTCGACATCATCAGAACACGCGCTTCCAGCTGGGCCTCAAGGCTCAGCGGAACGTGAACAGCCATCTGGTCACCGTCGAAGTCGGCGTTAAAGGCCGAACAGACGAGCGGGTGCAACTGGATTGCCTTGCCTTCAATCAGGACGGGTTCGAACGCCTGAATGCCCAGACGGTGCAGCGTCGGCGCGCGGTTCAGCAGAACCGGGTGCTCGCGGATCACCTCGTCGAGGATATCCCACACTTCGGGACGCTCTTTCTCGACCAGCTTCTTCGCCTGCTTGACGGTCGAAGACAGACCCTTTGCTTCAAGACGCGAATAGATGAACGGCTTGAACAGTTCGAGCGCCATCTTCTTCGGCAGACCACACTGGTGCAGCTTGAGTTCCGGACCGGTCACGATGACCGAACGACCCGAGAAGTCGACGCGCTTACCCAGAAGGTTCTGACGGAAGCGGCCCTGCTTGCCCTTGAGCATGTCAGAGAGCGACTTGAGCGGACGCTTGTTGGCACCGGTGATGACCCGGCCACGACGGCCGTTGTCGAACAGCGCATCCACGGATTCCTGCAGCATCCGCTTTTCGTTGCGGACGATGATATCCGGCGCGCGCAGTTCGATCAGGCGCTTCAGTCGGTTGTTCCGGTTGATCACACGACGATAGAGATCGTTGAGGTCGGAGGTCGCGAAGCGGCCACCATCCAGCGGCACCAGCGGGCGCAGTTCCGGCGGAATGACCGGGATCACGGTCATAACCATCCATTCCGGGCGGTTGCCGGATTCGAGGAAGGACTCAACCACCTTGAGGCGCTTGATGATCTTCTTCGGCTTCAGTTCGCCGGTGGCTTCCTTGAGATCGGCACGCAGCTGATCGGCCTCGGCTTCGAGGTCGATATTGGCCAGCATCTCACGGATCGCTTCGGCACCGATATTCGCGGTGAACGCGTCAACACCATAGACGTCCTGTGCGTCCATGAACTCTTCTTCGGTCATCAACTGGCCGTAGGTCAGGTCGGTCAGACCCGGCTCGATCACCACGTAGTTTTCGAAGTAGAGGATGCGTTCCAGATCGCGCAGCGTCATGTCCAGCATCAGGCCGATGCGCGACGGCAGCGACTTGAGGAACCAGATATGGGCGCAGGGCGCGGCCAGTTCGATGTGGCCCATGCGCTCGCGGCGGACCTTCTGCAGCGTGACTTCCACACCGCACTTTTCGCAGACAACGCCGCGATACTTCATGCGCTTATATTTGCCGCAGAGACATTCGTAGTCTTTGATCGGGCCAAAGATACGCGCGCAGAAGAGACCGTCACGCTCGGGCTTGAACGTACGGTAGTTGATGGTTTCGGGCTTTTTGATCTCACCGAAGGACCACGACAGAATGCGCTCCGGAGATGCAAGCGAGACCTTGATCTCGTCGAACACCTTGGGCGGCGTGACGGGGTTGAACGGGTTGTTGGTCAGTTCCTGGTTCATTTTCAAATCCTTGAATTGGGGGGAGGCGCAGGTCGGACAAAGATGTCCGACCTACCGATGAGCGTTGGCGTTACTCATCTTCCTCCGCATCCAGGAGTTCCATATTCAGGCCGAGGCCGCGCACTTCCTTGACGAGAACGTTAAAGCTCTCCGGAATGCCCGCTTCGAAGTTGTCCTCGCCCTTGACGATGCTTTCATAGACCTTGGTCCGGCCCGCCACGTCGTCCGACTTCACGGTCAGCATTTCCTGCAGGGTGTATGCAGCGCCATAAGCTTCCAGAGCCCAGACCTCCATCTCCCCGAAGCGCTGGCCACCGAACTGCGCCTTACCGCCCAGCGGCTGCTGGGTGACGAGCGAGTACGGCCCGGTCGAACGTGCGTGGATCTTGTCGTCGACAAGGTGGTGCAGCTTGAGCAGGTACTTCACGCCCACGGTCACGCTGCGTGCGAACTGCTCACCCGTGCGACCGTCGAACAGGATCGACTGACCCGACGTGTCGAACCCGGCCCGCTTGAGCGCGTCGTTCACGTCAGCTTCCTTCGCACCGTCAAAGACCGGTGTCGCGATCGGCACACCGTGCGTGACGTTGTTTGCGGCGGTCAGCAGCTGCGCTTCGTCCATGTTCTTGATGCCTTCTTCGTAGACATCATCGCCATAGGCGATCCGCATCGCTTCACGCACCGGGGTCAGGTCGCCGGAACGGCGATAGTCCTGAAGCGCATCGTCGATCTTGAGACCTAGGCCACGGGCTGCCCAGCCCATGTGGGTTTCAAGAATCTGACCGACGTTCATACGCGACGGAACGCCCAGCGGGTTAAGACAGAAATCGACCGGAGTACCGTCGGCGAGGAACGGCATGTCCTCGATCGGCACCACTTTCGAAATCACACCCTTGTTCCCGTGACGACCGGCCATCTTGTCGCCCGGCTGCAGCTTGCGCTTCACCGCCACGAACACCTTGACCATCTTCATCACGCCCGGGGGCAGATCGTCACCACGACGGACTTTCTCGACCTTGTCCTCGAAACGGGCGTCGAGCGCGCGCTTCTGCGCCTCGTACTGCTCGTTCAGAGCTTCCATGATCTTGGCGTCGTCTTCGTCTTCCAGAGCCAACTGCCACCACTGACCACGGGTCAGGCTTTCCAGCAGCTCATCGGTTATCTGGCTGTTCGACTTCACCCCTTTCGGACCTTTGACAGCAATCTTGCCAAGGATGAGGTCTTTCAGACGCGCGTAGATGTTGCGGTCGAGGATCGCCAGCTCGTCGTCCCGGTCACGGGCCAGACGTTCAACTTCCTCACGCTCGATCTGCAACGCACGTTCGTCTTTCTCGACGCCGTGACGGTTGAAGACACGGACTTCCACAACGGTACCGAAATCACCCGGCTTCACACGCAGCGAGGTGTCGCGAACATCGGACGCCTTCTCACCGAAGATGGCGCGGAGGAGCTTTTCTTCCGGCGTCATCGGGCTTTCGCCCTTCGGAGTGATCTTGCCGACCAGAATATCGCCCGGCTCCACGTCCGCGCCGATATACACGATGCCCGCCTCGTCGAGGTTGCGCAGCGCTTCTTCACCGACGTTCGGAATGTCGCGGGTGATCTCTTCCGGCCCAAGCTTGGTGTCACGTGCGGCGACTTCAAATTCCTCGATGTGGATCGAGGTGAACACGTCGTCCCGTGCGATCCGTTCGGAGATGAGGATCGAGTCTTCGTAGTTGTAGCCGTTCCAAGGCATGAACGCGACGATCACGTTCTTACCCAGAGCCAGTTCACCCAGATCGGTCGACGGACCGTCCGCAATCACTTCGCCTTTGCCGACCGTGTCACCCACGTTCACCAGCGGACGCTGGTTGATACAGGTGTTCTGGTTCGAACGCTGGAACTTGCGCAGACGGTAGATATCCACGCCAGCGTCACCCAGCTCGAGGTCCTCGGTTGCCCGGACCACGATGCGGGTTGCGTCAACCTGGTCGATCACACCGGCACGGCGCGCCATGATGGCAGCACCCGAGTCGCGCGCAACCACACCTTCGATCCCGGTGCCGACCAGCGGCGCTTCGGAACGCAGTGTCGGAACCGCCTGACGTTGCATGTTCGAGCCCATCAGAGCGCGGTTCGCGTCGTCGTTTTCAAGGAACGGAATGAGCGAGGCTGCAACCGAGACCAGCTGCTTCGGCGAAACGTCGATCAGATCGACGCTTTCGTTCGGCGCAAGCGTGTATTCGCCCGACTGGCGGGTGTTCACGAACTCGTTCACGAACTTGCCGTTTTCGTCCAGCGTCGCGTTGGCCTGAGCCACGGTGTGACGCTGTTCCTCGGTCGCGGACATGTACTGGACTTCGTCCGTCACATGGCCGTCCTTGACCCGGCGATACGGTGTTTCGATGAAGCCGTACTTGTTCACGCGGGCAAACGTGGCCAGCGAGTTGATCAGACCGATGTTCGGACCTTCAGGCGTTTCAATCGGGCACATCCGGCCATAGTGCGTGGCGTGAACGTCGCGCACCTCAAAGCCAGCGCGCTCGCGGGTCAGACCGCCCGGTCCAAGCGCCGACAGACGACGCTTGTTCGTGACTTCCGACAGCGGGTTGGTCTGGTCCATGAACTGCGAAAGCTGCGACGAGCCGAAGAATTCGCGGACAGCCGCAGCCGCCGGTTTCGCGTTGATCAGATCCTGCGGCATCACCGTATCGATCTCGACCGAGGACATACGCTCCTTGATCGCCCGCTCCATGCGGAGCAGGCCGACGCGGTACTGGTTTTCCATCAGTTCGCCAACCGAGCGCACGCGGCGGTTGCCGAGGTGGTCGATGTCGTCGATGTCGCCCTTGCCGTCGCGCAGCTCTACCAGAGCCTTGACGCAGGCCACGATGTCTTCGCGGTCCAACGTGCGCTGGCTGTCCGGCTTGTCGAGCGCCAGACGCATGTTCATCTTCACGCGGCCAACAGCCGACAGGTCATAGCGTTCGCTGTCGAAGAACAGGGTGTCGAACAGTGCCGACGCCGCGTCAACGGTCGGCGGCTCACCCGGGCGCATGACACGATAGATGTCCATGAGCGCGGTTTCGCGGTTCATGTTCTTGTCGTTCGCCATGGTGTTACGCATGTACGGGCCGACGGTGACGTTATCGATGTCGAGCACCGGAATCTCGGTGACACCCGCATCCAACAGCTCTTTCAGGCTACCACCCGAAACAGTGCCGTCCTTGTCGATGGTCCATGTCAACTCGTCCCCGGCTTCGACATAGATTGCGCCGGTCTCTTCGTTGATGATGTCTTTCGCGACGAACTTGCCAACGATCTGTTCGAACGGCAGCAGCAGATCGGTGATCTTGCCTTCGTCGATGATCTTCTTGACGGCGCGCGGCGTGACTTTCTTGCCAGCCTCGGCGAACACTTCACCGGTGGCCGCATCGACCAGGTCATAGGTCGGACGGGTGCCGCGCACACGCTCGGGGAAGAACTTGGTTTCCCAGCCTTCGCCTTTACGCAGGTTGTAAGTGACGGTGTCGTAATAGGCATCCATGATGCCTTCCTGGTCGAGACCCAGCGCATAAAGCAGCGTGGTGACCGGAAGTTTACGGCGACGGTCGATACGCGCGAACACGAGGTCCTTCGCGTCGAATTCAAAGTCGAGCCACGAGCCGCGGTAGGGAATGATGCGGCAGGCGAAGAGCAGCTTGCCCGAGCTGTGAGTCTTGCCTTTGTCGTGATCGAAGAACACGCCCGGCGAACGGTGCATCTGGGAAACGATCACACGCTCGGTGCCGTTGACCACAAATGTGCCGTTGGGCGTCATCAGGGGCATATCGCCCATGAACACGTCCTGTTCCTTGATGTCCTTGACCGACTTCGCGCCGGTGTCTTCGTCGACATCAAACACGATCAGACGCAGCTTCACCTTCAACGGCGCGCTGTAGGTCATGTCGCGCTGCTGACATTCCTCGACGTCGTATTTCGGCTTCTCCAGCTCGTAGCTGACGAATTCCAGGACACTGGTTTCGTTGAAGTCTTTGATCGGGAAAACCGACTGGAACACACCTTTGATGCCTTCGCCATCAAGCGGCTGCAGTTGGTCGCCGGATTTCAGGAAAAGATCGTAGGAGGATTTCTGAACCTCGATGAGGTTCGGCATCTCCAGAACCTCGCGAATTTTACCGTAGTACTTACGAAGACGTTTCTGGCCAAGGTAGCTTTGCGCCATGGTCGATATCACCTTTTCATTCTCAGCTGAGCGTCACGCCGTCGGGCCCCGGCGGTCTGCCCAATAGAGACGACACAATCCCGATCAATTCCCGGCCCGCGTCCCACCGCGCGCCTCCCGATCTTTGGATCCTGTCCAAGAAAACCCCTCATGTCCCAAGGGCCTTTCTAAGACGGGAGCGGCTGGGCATGGAATTCCATGCCCAGCCTCTGGTATTCGGTCGGTGCGTGCATGCACGCACCTGTCGATTACTTGAGCTCGATTTCCGCGCCAGCTGCTTCCAGCTTCGCTTTGATATCTTCAGCTTCCGCCTTGGAAACCTGCTCTTTGACAGCTTTGCCGCCCGCTTCAACCAGTTCCTTGGCTTCTTTGAGGCCCAGGCCGGTGATGCCGCGAACTTCCTTGATCACGTTGATCTTGGATGCGCCTGCCGACTTCAGGATAACGTCGAATTCGGTCTGCTCTTCAGCAGCCGCGCCGCCAGCGTCGCCGCCAGCCGGACCCGCCATCATGACAGCGCCGCCAGCTGCGGGCTCGATGCCGTACTCGTCCTTGAGGATTGTTTTCAGTTCTTGTGCTTCAAGCAGCGTCAGACCAACGATCTCTTCTGCCAGTTTTTTCAGATCAGCCATTGTGACTTTCCTATCTAAATGTGTTCCAACGTCGAGGTTTCAACCCCGCGAAGATTTCCAGATGCCTTACGCCGCTTTCTCTTCGATGGTCGAGAGAATGGACGCGATGTTCGATGCAGGTGCGCCAATCGCGCCAGCGATGTTGGACGCCGGTGCGCCAATGCAGCCAACGATGGAAGCAATAAGCTCCTCGCGCGACGGCATTTTCGACACGGCTTCAACGCCGGCCCGGTCAAGTGCGGTATCACCCATTGCACCGCCAAGGATTTCGAACTTCTTGTTCTCCTTGGCGAAGTCCTCAACCACCTTGGCTGCTGCCACGGGGTCTTCGGAATAGGTGAGAACCGTCATGCCTGTCAGATAGTCAGCGATGCTTCCGCAGGGCTTTCCATCAAGGGCAATCTTGGCCAGACGGTTTTTGGCGACACGTACGGAGCTGCCAGCGGCGCGTGCGCGCCCCCGCAGATCCTGCATCTCGGCAACTGTGAGACCTTCGTAGTGGGCTACCACAACGACGCCAGAGCTTTCGAAGATCTGGCCGAGTTCTTCGACCACTTTCTCTTTTTGGGCTCTATCCACAGGTGTACTCCAGTTTGGGAGGCGGACCCCCCGGCTCAGTAAAACCGGATCGCTCCGGCGGTTTTGGTCCGCTGTTGTGCGGTCCCAAACCCGCCCAGCGCTCAACGGATGAGCCTCGGCATGTCGGTCTGTTCCCGCCTCGGGCAGGATTTATTGCGAACAAGCCGCAACCCACCGTCTCGGACGTAATGCAAAAGACCGCGGGACGAATCGCGCGGTCTCATGCAAGGCGGTGCGTATAACGTCCCGCCAGTTTTGCCAAGCCCTTAGACACGCAATTTTCGACAAGTTGAAAACGATGCAGGCCCAACACGCAAAAACGGCGCTCCTTCGAGCGCCGTTTCCCAATTTCTAGTCCGTTCAGACTTACTGCGCGGAAGCGTCTTCCACCGACACGGACACGCCCGGACCCATGGTCGAAGAAAGCGCGATCTTCTTCATGTAGGTGCCTTTTGCGCCTGTCGGCTTCGCCTTGGCCACGGCGTCGACGAACGCTTTAACGTTCTCGATCAGCTTGGCTTCGTCGAAGGAGACCTTACCGATACCTGCGTGAACCACACCGGCCTTCTCGGCCTTGAACTGAACCTGGCCACCCTTCGCCGCTTCTACGGCTTCCTTGATGTCCATGGTCACAGTGCCGACCTTCGGGTTCGGCATAAGGTTACGCGGGCCAAGCACCTTACCCAGACGGCCGACGATCGGCATCATGTCCGGGGTTGCGATGCAGCGGTCAAAGTCGATGGTGCCGCCCTGGACGGTTTCCATCAGGTCTTCTGCGCCAACGACGTCCGCACCGGCGGCCTTGGCTTCGTCAGCCTTCGGACCACGGGCAAACACGGCAACACGTACGGTTTTGCCGGTGCCGTTCGGCAGGCCAACAACACCGCGGACCATCTGGTCTGCGTGACGCGGGTCAACGCCGAGGTTCATCGCGATTTCCAGAGTCTCGTCGAACTTCGCGTTCGAGTTACCCTTGATCAGGGCAACAGCTTCTGCAACCGACAGGTTTTCCTTGCCGGCAAAGGCTTCGCGAGCGGCGCGGGTGCGTTTTCCAAGCTTAGCCATCTTACTTCACCTCGATGCCCATGGACTTCGCAGAGCCCAGGATAATCTGCATTGCACCTTCAACGTCATTGGCGTTGAGGTCTTTCATCTTGGCTTCCGCGATCTCGCGCACCTGCGCGACGGTCACGGTTGCGATGGTCTCGCGGCCCGGGTTCTCGGCACCACGCGGACGGTTCCGCTTGCCTACCGGCTTCAGGCCAGCGGCCTTCTTCAGGTAGTAGGACGCCGGCGGCGTCTTGATGTTCATGGTGAAGGATTTGTCCTGGTAGTAGACAATCTCTGTCGGGCACGGTGCGCCCTCTTCCATGTCCTGCGTCTTGGCGTTGAACGCCTTGCAGAATTCCATGATGTTGATGCCGCGCTGACCCAGCGCAGGGCCCACGGGCGGGCTCGGGTTGGCTTTGCCTGCAGGGATCTGCAGCTTCATCTTGCCAGCAAGTTTCTTGGCCATCTGGCCTCTCCTTTTCCAACGACCTCAGGGCGCGCCCCTTGGTCACTCATGTTGTGTGGTCAGGTCTGCGACACGCGTGCCGCTCGCCTCCCACGCTGTGCGGGTGGATTGCCCCACCCCACGCCGATCACGATTGCTTTGTGACCTGCGTGTATTCCAGTTCGACCGGGGTTTCCCGGCCAAAGATGACAACCGACACCTTGAGGCGCTGGTTCTCGTCGTCGACCTCTTCGATCATGCCGTCGAAATCCTCGAACGGACCGTCGTTGACCTTGACCTTCTCGCCCACCTCGAAGTGGATGAGTGTGCGCGGCGCTTCTTCACCTTCGGCCACACGGCCCAGGATCGCCTGCACTTCGGCATCGCGCATCGGCATCGGACGGCCCTGCGGACCCAGGAACCCGGTCACGCGGTTGATCGAGTTGATCAGGTGATAGCCCTGATCCGACATTTCCATCCGCACCAGCACATAGCCCGGCATGAAGCGACGCTCTGCCGTGACCTTCTTGCCGCGACGGATTTCAATCACTTCCTCGGTCGGAACCAGCACTTCTTCAATCTGGTCCTGAAGCCCCTGCTCCTCGACCGCCTGAAGGATCTGCTCCGCGATTTTCTTCTCGAAATTCGACAGAACACTGACCGAGTACCACCGCTTCGCCATCTGGTCGCAAACCTTCTTGTCCATGCGGCGAAGACGCCGTCTGTTGTTTTGCAGCCGACGCATCACCGCGCCCGCACCGGAACAAAAAATCGGCGTGCAACTCGAATCGATGCACGCCTCATTCCGTCTTAGGCGGTCAGTTACCGCCTTAGCCCGCCCTTTTCAAGAGCAGACCCGATCTTACCCGAACAGGTTCAACAATCCCTGAAGCCCACTGCGGATCAAAAGATCCACCAGCGCAAAGAACACAGCCGTCAAAGCAGCCATGATAAACACCATCACCGTGGTCAGAAGAACCTCGCGGCGCGTCGGCCAGACGATCTTGGACACCTCAGCGCGAACCTGCTGAATGAACTGAAGTGGGTTGGTCGTTGCCATGATGACAGTCTCGCTTTGCGTTTGCTCACTCCGCACTTAGCGAAGACGCAACGCGAATTCAAGCAAGCCGCGCGGGATAAGACGCCTCATAAAGCGCCTTGTGTAAAAGGAACGCGCGTAGCGCCGTCAGGGCAAAAAGGTTCCCACCCGTTGCGTCACAAAGATGTGTCAGATTTTCCAAAGACTTGCAGGAACGTTCCCAAGGCCCACTCGGTTTGTCCCCCAGAGCCGGCGGGGCACAGCGCCGCCCGCACTGAAGACCAAAGACGACGTACTGAACAGAAAGGAAATCGTAATGAAACGCATGATGATTGCTACAGCCCTCGCATCCACCCTCGGCACCGCAGCCTTTGCCGCGACCGATGCACAGATTCAGCAGGTGCAGACCTTCAACTCAGGCATCGACACATCCAGCTATTCGGACACCGATTACGACATCGCCTACGGGATCGTGACTTCCGGCATGTCCAATGGCGAAAAAATCGGCCAACTGCGCGCCCTCGCGACCGACGACACTGTCGACACGGGTATCGCGATGATCAGCGAAGCCGAAATGGACCGCCTGCTGCAATACGCACCGGAGGCTGATTTCGGAACAATCACGCAGTCTCAGGCGGAAATGGCCCTCGCCGTGACCTATGGTGGTGAATCCCCGTCGGAGATCACGCGTCGCGTGCAGAACATCCTGAGCGGTGCTGAGATGGACGCAGACACGTTGACCGTCGTGAGCGCCGGACAGGCCAACCTTCTGCGGACCTATGTCCCGGAGGCGGATGTCAGCGTCCTGACGAAAGAAGAGCTTGGTCTTGCGATGAGCTATGTGCACAGCGACATGCCGCGCAGCGAGAAGACCGCAAAGATCGACGCGATGATCAACTGATCCTCTGCCCCGCGATCAAAGAAGGCCGTCCCATCAGGGGCGGTCTTTTTTGTGCGCCCTGCACATGCGCTAACGGTGTCCGGCTTTGGACATCACCCCGCGATTTTGGGAAGTGGCAGGGGCAGCAGGGTTCGAACCCGCGACCTACGGTTTTGGAGACCGTCGCTCTACCAGCTGAGCTATACCCCTAAGGCCGAGGAGACGGGTATTCCAAGGACCAACCGAAATCAAGGCCAAGAACGCGAAACCACGGACAAAAATTTTTCACCCCGTGTTGAGCACGCAAACCGATGGACAAGTTGAGCAGCAAGCCTGCTGGAACAGGCTTGCACGCATTTTCGAAAATGCGTGTCCGCGCGGACGACCGTACTTGGGGCGCAGTTTCGGAACCGCGTGCTCGGCCTTTCGACAGACCGTCCACCGTACGCAGGAT
>JAUHVK010000051.1 GCA_030425145.1 Alphaproteobacteria bacterium
TTGGGTTCGACCACCACGTGAGTGTGGTGGCATGGCCGAATGCCTGGTTTCCGAATCTGCCCGGGTCAGGGACGGCGCAGCCGCCGGCTTGCCGGGCGCAAAAGTTTTCCGAGCGCAGCACACGACACAGGCCCGCGCTCACGCACGGGACCGCCCCGCGCCAAAGGCCCTGCCCTCGCCGAAAAGTTTTGCGATCCTTGAGGCGGGCTGATTTGGGGGCCATCCGGAGGATATGCTTCCACACTCATGTGTGTGTGTTTTGACGGTAGGTTTGCCCGACCCGAGCAGGCAAACGGCCCGACCGGACGCGGCAGACGGATGGAGCGGCGGGATCGTTTTGCCCCGCAAAACAGACCAGAGCGCAATCCGGCGGAGCGGCCGGGGAGGAACGTGCTCGCGAGGCGGGCAAACCGGGGGCCTGGGTGCGACGCCGCGGTGAGGCCGCATGGCCGAATGCGCGACGGACCGAAGGGCCGTTCATAATCCCCAAACGTCTAAGCGGAAATCTGCTATTCGGATTCGATACCTAACGCACGCCGGATTGCATCCCGATAAACGTTCTCAATTGGCAAGGTCACATTGTTGAATGCTTCCTGTACCTTATAGACAGTGGTTGAGTGGTTGAGCGTGTTCTTCAAAGGAATCAACGTCTCATTAGGAGGCTCAGACGACAAATCGTAGTCATAGACAGCAAAGGTGATTGACGCGGGTTGCAAGGCATATCGAACCAACCCCTCCTGTCCGCCCAAGCGCTCCATGATACGCTTAAAAACAGGCTCTGGACAAACAAAGAACAATCCGCTCTTGCACAACTCTTCACGCTGTAAGATCTGGCCCTTGTATATAAGTTGTGGAAGGATGCGCTTGGCAACATTTTCCCAATTTAACCCGGCGGTTGTTTTTTCAACCAACCCGTCTTGCTTCAGTGCATCGTAGCCTGGGCGATAGGTACCCGTCGTATCAATCGTTTGCACCTCAACGGCCACGAACTCAACCAAATCTCCCTCTTCGCTGATTTTCGCAAGAACCCAGTCGACGAAGTAACCGCCCTTTTTCGATTTTTGTGGCAGGCGAAGTTCGCCCCCCCATCCTTTACCAAAAACGGCGACGCAAGGTTTTCGATTATCGATTGAGTAATTTACGGCATCCCGCCCCGCGACCAATTTCAAATTTGGTCCAAAGACTCGATCGGCTATGTCCGATAGTATTCGGTAGTCATCCGCGTAAAGCCGGATCGGGCAACAGATAACGGGTTCGCTGGTAATGGGCTTAATGGCGCAAACGCCCGACACAACTCCGTCATTGAAACTCTTCTGACAGGTTTCTCCACTGATCGGGCAAACTTCAGTATCAGCGGCATGCTTCGCTAAGTCGGACCTATCATCCGCACGATACCCAAAGAACTCAAATATTGTCGCCGCCATGCTTCTAAGAGACCTTCTTGGCGTGCTTGCGCAGGTCCTCCAAGACGCCTCGAATCGATCGCCCTATTGCTGCGGCCAATAGCGATGGGACGGCATTCCCGACCTGTTCGTACTGTTCCACTCGAGAACCGACGAAACGGTAGCTATCTGGAAAAGTCTGAATTCGAGCCGCTTCTCTGACGGTAAAGCATCGATCCTGTTCGTAGTGAAAGTACGCTCCCCAATGTGGATCGCACTTCGTCAGAATTGTAGATGCAAGGCCATCTGGTGCAACTCGACCGTAACGCTTGGTGTGATCAGAACGACGCGCGCGCCGCATGCCTCTTGGCAATAAATCTTCCGGGATGTCCGTCCAATTGCCGCCCGGAGGGATGAAAGACATTCGCTTGATATTTATCTCGCCCAGCCGGGGCGCCTCATGATTAAGCACACAGTCGCTGCCATTGCGCATCGCCACCTGAAAATCGTTTTGAGGCCCGCTCCGATAGTTCTTGCGCTCTTTGCCGGTTTCTCCATTTGCCAGCGCAGGCAGGTCATCAATCGCATCACGAACGCTAACAAAAGAAGGGAGCTCCAAGTTCGTAGGAAGAGCGACGATGTTTTTACCCTCGAAATTAGAGGTGAAGTTTACCCGGAGAGGTGCGTTACGAACAGGTTCTGGGAAGGCTCGCAAGGGATCGGCTTGATCACCTCGAATCCCGATGATGACCGTCCGCCAACGCGTTTGCGGCACACCAAAATGAGGCGCATAGAGGATCTTCACATCGGCGCTGTATCCATGGTGACCCAACGCCAAGAGGATCGCCTGCAAGGTGCCTCCTCCCTCGAAGGAAACAAGCCCAGGGACATTCTCAATCAAAACCGCCTTCGGCTCAAACTCATCAACAAAGCGCAAAAACTCTAGAAAGAGGCTGTTCCGATCATCGTCCGCTGAACGCTTCGGCGCATTGATTGAGAAACCCTGACAAGGCGGACCACCTGCTACAAGATCCAATTCACCCTTCTTGAGGCCCAAGCGACGACGAACATCGGAAGCGTCAACTAGTCGGATGTCTCGCGACTCAACGATGGCTTCCGGATGGTTCAAGGCATACGTTTCAGCGTGGCGCGCAACGATTTCATTGGCATACAATGACTTAAAGCCAGAAACCCGAAGTCCCTCAGACAGCCCACCGGCGCCCGAAAACAAGTCGATTGATGTGTACTGCTCGCCCAAAAGACCGCTCCTCGTTTTTTTCGAAGCTCTAACACTTCCTTGGATATCATGAAAGAATCTAGAATGTCTTCACTGTTTGTTCTATTTTTGATGGCATCGGCCTCGCTCAAACTGACGACCTCGGCGAAGTCTACGAGACTGCCGGAAATCGGCGGCAGGCAATCATCTGGAACCTCATTTCGATCACCCATAGCTTCCTGAAGCACTGCTTGGTTCATCGGTGCAGCTTCTGAGCACCACTAAACAAGTGAAGGGGAACCGCGTTACCACGGTTCCCCTGTCAATTCAGCATATTCCGTCTCAAACGCTAATCACGCGACCAGCGAGAGCCCAGCACCCGCGTCCTGCGCCTGCTCACTGCTGTCGATGAACGGGATGATCGAGAAGGTCTGACCACCGCGCTGTTCTTCGTTCTGCACGGCGTTGACGCGCAGGTCGCCATCAGGCGTGTTGATCAGAAGCGACAGGTAGTCATTGCCCGTGCGGCTGCTTTTGGCCATCCAGGCCGAGCCGACGCGGATCGGTGTGCCCCGGGGAGAGCTGACCTCGATCCGGTAGTCGGGGTGGGTCTCCTCGGACTTGTAGCTGTTCTCGATCAGCATAAATTCCAGATCGAACATCATGTTGGCGATGTAGCCGGTGAAGGCGTTGTCAGCGTCCATGGCGGTGAGTTCGCCCGAGATCGAGCCGGATTTCATCAGACCGTTCGAGACCAGCGGGATGATCTCGAACGCGCCGCTTTGGGCGGCGCGCGCTTCCTTCGTCTGCACGGCATTGACGCGGAACGGGCCCAAACCGACATCGATCTGCATCGAGATGTAGGGATTGCCGCTGGTCGTGCCGGTCTCGTTCCAGGCCGTGCCGATGCGCACCTTGCGGCCAGACTTGTTGACCGCGGTTACGTCGTAATCCGGGCTGCGTTCGGACATCTTGGCCCGTGCCTCGAGCTGGATGGCGACATCGAAGCGCGTCGAATGGATCATGCCGGTGTACTCGGCGGCTGCGGTCTCGACATTGCGGGTAAGGGTTCCTGCGAACATGGGATGGTTCCTTTTGAGATTGGCCGGTGCCCGACGTTCTTGCCAGCGCATCCGGGATTGCTTTCTCGACCCCTCTTGGGATCACAAACCAGAAAGCCTGCTTTCCTTTCAGCCCCGCCCGCGGGTCAGAGCTGTCGGCCGAGTGGGAATGCCCCTGCGCCTCCGGGTGCCACGCCCCTCCCCTGCCCCTGTCATCTTGATTGGCGGGCGGGGTTTTCCTCGTGGTCCTCCGCCGGGCCCGCGATGAAGAACTCCGCTTCCTTTCCGTTCAACCGGTGCCCGCTTCGGTCGGTCAGACCGATGCAGCTGCCGTTCGGCAGAAAGCTGATCAGGTACTGACCGAGCCGGTCCTTGTGGACAACGTAGCCGGTATTGGCCCAGTGCACGGTCTGGCCGGCATCGACGGCGGCCTTGATGTCATCGAGTGTCATGCGAACCTCCTTACGAAGAATGGTGGGGAAACGACGCAAGAAGCCCGGTCGTCCAACCGGGCTTCCATGCAGCATTTGTTTGGCCAACGGCCGAGACCTGTCAGGCACCTTGCGTGGCTTGCGTCGCGCGCCCCGCCATCCAATCCTTCAGACCAAGAACCGTTCTTCCGGCGGTAACCTCGGAGGCCCAGGCGGCCCTTGGGTCGCCGCAGGGCTCATCGCCGGAATGCCGGTCGATGTGGCCATTGGCCATCCATGGCTCGGGCTGGATCCGCCGCAGCCAGTCCGCCATGCTCGGGATACGGCCCTGGCAGTCTTCGCGGACATGCTGCTCGCCGATCCAGCGCACGGGAATGTCCCGACCCGCGCTATTGGTCAGGGTCAAGCCGAAGACACGCTCCGCTTCGAACAGGCCTTGGGCATGGTGACGCAAGGCGCGGTGCGTGAAGAGCGCGAGGTGCTCTTTCGAGGCGTCAAACCAATCGTGCACAGCCTGATAGTCGGACGGCACCCCGCCGAATTTCCGGGCAGAGCTTTCAGCATGATGAAGCGGATGGGCCATCTCAAAGACCCTCAACATAGCTGTGTGCGCATTCGACATAGCGGTCCGCGTGATCGAGGGTGATACTGTCGGCTGCAATGTCCCAGGTCAGCGTGCCATAGCCGCCCTCGTTGTTCTCGAACCCCGGGTGATGGTGATAGGCGAGCGACCAGGCGAAATCGCCAACCTCTGTGGCAAGCGCCTCCGGCAGTTGGACCTCCGAAGGCTGCACCGTCACATCCTCGACATTGCCGGAGTCGCCATAGCCTTCGTATTCGGCAGTGATCTCGCTGATGCTGAGCGCACGCAATTGCGCGATCAGCTCCGCTCGGGTCGCCTTCAGCGCGGTTTCGCGCTCCGCGCGCCACTGAGCCGCCATTGCGGCATAGTCCATTTGGGGATTGGTCATGGGTCTGTCCTCTTGTCAGATGTTGGGGGGGCCGGGCGCGGCATTGGCCTGCCCGCGCGCCCGGAACGCGCAGACCGGTCAAATCCCGATCCGCGACGCCCAGCCCAAAGCCTGCTTTGGCTTTTCAGGCGGCTTGGTCCGCCGTGATGGCAGGCCCCTGCCCCACGATCCGGGCCAGAATGCTTCCAGTGTCGATCCCGTCCCCATGCGGCAGGAACACCCTCAGCTGGAAAGCGATGATCTCGGTGAAGCAGCCGAGGGCCTTGAGACCCTCAATCATGCCCCGATCCGCACCAGAGAGCTCGAGACGCATCTCGCCTGCGACCCGGCGACGGGTTAGGGTGAGACCCCGGCCCAGATCGACCGGCGCGGTGGTGCCGAGGGCGGCGGTCAGCATCTCTTGCGGCGTTTGCGGGTTGGAAACGAGGAAGCGGGCGCGGAGCGCGGCCGCCCCTTCTTCGCTCAACGTGCGCCCGATCATCGCCGTCGCCCCGTCAGGCGTGACCCGGTAGATGCGTTCATTCGTGGTCGGGATGTCCTTCCAGATCGGCAACAGCAGCCCGGTCAGCAGGTAGAGCTTGGTCGTGGTGGTTTTCGGCAGGGACGCGGCCTCTTCATCCCAAAGCCGTGAAAACTCAGGCTTGCCGATCTCTTCCCAGGCGGAGGCCTCGAACCGCGTCTCCTCCAGATAGCTCGACCCGTTTGGCCGAACCGCCTTGCGCATGAGGGTGACGATATCCTCGTCATACATCTGCATGGGGCGGGCCGAAATGAGTGCCGCGCGACCGGAAGCGCGATTGACCATCGGCAGCTTGTCGGGATTGCGCGACAGGGCGTCATCCGCCGACAGCACGTGGACCGGGTCGGTGACCTCAAGTCCGATGATCCGCGTCACCGCGCCGGATTTCGGGCAGGTCCAGAGATCCTCAGTGGAAACCTGTTCGATCCTTTCCCCGCGCAGGGTTTCGACCCCGAGATCGAGCGTGCCCGCCGCGCGCGCCCGTTCGGTCTGATCGGATATTCTCGCCATGAATTCGGCAAAGAGCGCGTTCTGCATGTGAATGGGGAGGGCAAGCACCCGGTTCAGAAACCGCTGGATCGGGGGAAGCTCTTCGAGCAGCACACCGTCCTTGTCGATCAGCCGCAGGGCGGTCCAGTCGGTGAAGCGCTCGTAGCTCATCGCCTCGGCCCGTCCGGCGGCAAGATCGGCGAAATACCCACGCAGGGCCGCCCGGGCGATCGGGCTTTCGAGATTGTCCTCCTCGCGGAACATGCCTTGTGAGCCGGTCTCGCGCTGACCCTTGGTCAGGGCCCCCAGCTGGTCGAGGCGTTTCGCGATCGTCGAGGTGAAGCGCTTCTCGCCATGCACATCGGAGGTGCAGACCCGGAAGAAGGGCGCGCTGACCTGGGCTGAGCGATGCGTGCGGCCGAGCCCCTGGATGGCCGCATCGGCGCGCCAGCCGGGCTCCAGCAGATAGTGCCGCCGCCGTTTCTGGTTCTTCGCCGTTTGCGCCGCGTGATAGGATCGGCCAGTGCCGCCTGCATCGGAGAAGATCAGGATATCCTTTTCGCCATCCATGAAGGCTTGGGTCTCGGAGGAATTACTGCTGGCGCCGCGCTTTTCGATGAAAAGATGGCCGTCCGCGGCTTTGAGGGGCCGAATGGACCGCCCCGTGACCTCGGCGACAGCCTCATCGCCAAAAGCCCAGAGGATCTGATCCAGCGCCGAAGGGATCGGGGCCAGCGTCATCAACTCCATCATGGCCGCATCTCGTAGGGCGAGCGCCTCGCGCGAGACGACCAGCGCCCCGGTCTCGTCCCTGAGCGGCTCGGCCACCATGTTGCCGTCAATCTCCACGAGCTTTTGCGCGTGGATCGGGAAGGCCTGTTCGAGGTAGCCCAGAACATAGTCGCGCGGCGTCAAGGCACCCTCGACGAGCTCGTCGTCGGCATCCATCATCTCAAGGCGGCGTTTCAGCAGGCTCTCGCCTGTCGAGACGACCTGGATGACGCAAGCATTACCTGCCGCTAGGTCGACCTCGATGGCGCGGATGATGGTCGGGGCCTTCATGCCCAGCAGGAGATGGTTGAAGAAGCGCTGCTTGGTGCTTTCAAACCGGGACTTGGCCGAGGCGCGTGCGGCCGAGGCATTGGTCTCCCCCGAGGCATCGTTGACGCCAGTCGCGGTCAGTGCCGCTTCGAGATTGTGGTGGATCGTCCGAAACGCGGTCGCATAAGCATCGTAGATCTCGATCTGGGCCGGGGTGAGCGCGTGTTCGAGCACGTCATACTCCACCCCATCGAAGCTGAGGGCGCGGGCCGTGTAGAGCCCGAGCGTCTTGAGATCGCGTGCGACCACCTCCATGGCGGCGACACCGCCAGCTTCCATGGCCGAGACGAAACTTTCGCGGCTCGGGAAGGGGTATTCGGGGCCCTGCCCCCAGAGACCGAGACGCGCAGCATAGGCCAGGTTGTGCACGCTCGTGGCGCCCGTGGCCGAGATGTAGAAGACGCGGGCGCGCGGGGCGGCCAGTTGCAGCCGCAGGCCCGCAAGGCCCTGCTGGGAGGGTTTGACCCCCCTGCCCTGCTCGGACCCTGCCGCGTTCTGCATGGCATGGCCTTCATCAAAGGCCAGCACGCCCTCAAAGTCGTCGCCCATCCAGTCGAGGACCTGGCTCAGCCGCGTGGTGCCGCATTTGCCCGCGGACCGCAGCGTGGCGTAGGTGACGAAGAGGATCCCGTCGCCCATCGGGATGGCCTGGTCCGGTTTCCATTTGGAGAGCGGCTGAATGTCGGCGGGCGAGCCGCCGAGATCGGTCCAGTCGCGGATCGCGTCCTCGATCAGCGTTGCGGATTTGGAAACCCAGATCGCCTTCCTGCGCCCGGCCAGCCAGTTCACGAGAATGAGCCCCGCGCATTCGCGCCCCTTGCCGCAGCCGGTGCCATCACCGAGAAAATAGCCCAGGCGATAAGCATTGGCGTCCGGGTCATCATCGGCACGGGTGAGCTTGGTCTGGTCGTCATCGATCGTGAACCGCCCCGGCAGGTCACGCCCATGGGCATCATGGGCCATGATGATGGTCTCGAGCTGAGCCTCGGAGAGATGCCCATCCTCGATCAGCCTGGCAGGCAGGCGCAATTCCGCACTGGCCTCGCCTGAGGGAGCGGGCGGCGCCACGGAAGCCATGGCGATGCTTTCGACCAGCGGCGTCGGATGTTCCTGCGCACCCGCGATCTCGATCCGCTGCGGGCGGTAGCGCGCATAGATGTCCGAGACGGGCGTGTTGTCGCGCGGGGTCTGAAAGCTTGTGAAGCTGAGCGGGCGGACGGCATTGGCCTGGGGTTTGGAGGCGGCGACTGTGGCAACTGGGCGCTTGCGCGCGACAAGTACTGGACCGACCGATCGCGCATGAGGGTTTTTCGCCGCCTGTTGTACGGGGCGCACCTCGGGCCGGGTTGCGGCCACGGCGTCGACAAAAGGAAGGGCTTCATCCAAGTCCCTGACGCTGGCGCGGATCATCTCTCCGTCCTCCTGCACCTTGTCGAAGACCATCAGCTGGGTTTCCACAGAGGTGCCGAGCTTGCGATAGACCTGTCCCGGCATCGTGAGGGCCAAGCGCGGCGTCAGGAGACCGCAAGCGCGGGACCAATGCGCAGCATCGCGTTCGGGCGAGAATCCCGGCGGCATGATCGCCACCAGCCGCCCGCCATGCGCGAGACGCTTTGCAGCCGCAATGAGATGTTTGGCGGCGATGTGCTTGTCGCGGGAGCGATCGACCGAGGAGGCGAAGGGCGGGTTCATCACCACGACGTCGGGCAGAACCGGCGTCTGCAGCAGATCGTCGATATGCTCGCCGTCATGGCCTGTCACCTCGCCGCCAAAGACCGCGCGCAAGAGGCGCTGGCGAAAAGGGTCGATTTCATTGAGAGAAAGCGTGGCACCGGCCCGGGCAGCAAAACCGGCCAAAGCACCGGTGCCAGCCGAGGGCTCCAGCACGGTCTCGCCCTTGCGAATGGCTGCCGCCCGCACGGCCAAGGCGGCAAATGGCAGTGGCGTGGAAAACTGCTGCAACCGGATCTGCTGCTCGGAGCGGCGGGTTTCCGTCAGCAGCCGTGAGGCACGCAGTTTTGCGGCGAAGTAATCATCCTCACTGTTGTCGCCACGTAGCAGCGCCTGCACAGCCGCCGCCTGCATCAGGTCATAGGCCTTCCGCCAGTCCCAGGCGCCACCAGCATCGCTGCCATGAAACGTCTCGCGCATTATGCGCGCGAGCGCTGAGCTGCGCAGGGGTTGGTGGTCAATCTCTGTGCCAATCTGCGCCAGCGCAGAGGCGAGATCAGCGTCGGAGATTGAGAGAGCCGGATTTGCCGGTTTGGGCTTGGTCATGGGGATTTTCCTTTGGATCAGGGTCTGAGTTCCAAAGGACAAAAAGCCCACTTTCGCTTTTCGGGGAGATGAGGTCAGACCGAGCTGACCTTCAAGGCTTGGTCAGGGCTTGGATTGGCCCTGGCGCTTCGCATCAATCAAAGCCTGCGCGGCCTGCATTACCTGAACCTGTGAAGTTCCAGCGCGTGCATCCTCAAGGGCGGCCTGTAACTGCGCACGAAACCACGCGTCATACGAATTGACATCAGCCGCCACGGAAATGTTCCTCGAGACCGAGGTGCGGCTGTTCCTTACCCGTTGGGTCCATTGCGCTTTCTCCGACTATGCTATGGATCGATGCTACATCACCCACAGTGGTGCCGTAAACGGCAAGGCCGTAAGGTTCACAGCTAACCGGGCCACTTACCGATCGGGCGCCGCTTCGAGAGACGTCTCGAACCGCTTGTCCGCCGCCGCAGCTTCTTTCAAGAGCGTGTCGAAATCGTCAGGTGGGTTGCCATCTTCCAGCATCCCTTTGAACGTCGCGTAGGCATCCGTCTTGCTGCCGTAGGCGCGCAGGGTCTTATCGTCGTTCACCCAGGCCACCACAATAACCTTGGCATCGCTGTTGAACCGATAGAACAGCCGATACTGCTGGAAGAATTTCGCCCGGAACCAGTGCTTGCGGTGATCGCCGAGTGTGCCGCCTTGCCGGAAGGCTGCGGCACTCGGATCTGCCGGTATGGCCTCGGTGACCAGCTTGAAGACGGCGGCCAGCCGTTTTGTCGGGTTTTTCTTGCGCCAGGTCTTTGGATCGCGTGCCTTACGCACTTCAACTTCCAGGGTCAGCCCTTCGAGCTGTTCCAGAAAGAGCGGATGCGCATAAATCGACCATCCGTTTACGACAAGGGGCGCCCCTGCGGGCACGCTATCGCCGCTCATTCATCCTCGGGCGATAGCGGCGCATCGAGATCGACCTCAACGTCTCCGACCAGTGCTGCAAGACGATCATGCAAAGCCCCATCGAACGCCCGAATGCGATCCGGATGCGCCTTGATATCGGCCTCGACAAAATCGAGAAAGGCGCCGAGCGCAGGATCATCCTCATCGCTGCGCACGGGCTCGATATAGACCCTGCCACTCGGCTCGGTGCAGTAACGAATCTGATCGCCCTTGCCCAGCTTGAGCTGTTTGCGCACACCCGCTGGCACGGTCGTCTGATACCGATCCGTGAGCTTCGAGACCTCTTGTGCAAGCGCTGTCATGACAGTCTCCTGAAAGAAAAGGGTCTTTGCTGCTCGCGATAGGTAATGCATTTGCATTGTCTTGTCAAGACAAGCCGCAGGATCTGCTGTCGCCGGCAGGTCGATGAACCGTCCGGCGCAAGACCTATGCTCGCCCCGCGAGATACTCCGCCAGCACCGGACTGGCAGCACCTTTCGCGGAGCTGAGCAGCTTCGAACCCGCAAGCGTCGCTTTCGACAGGCGTACAAGCCCACCGGTTTCCTCGATGCGGTAGCACCGGCGTTTTTGCCGCCCGCGCCTGTAGTGGGTCGCGGTGACGATCTGGCAGGTGCTGCCGTCGGTGAGCGTCACCGGTTTTGCGAGCTTGATCTTGTCGCCTTCCTCGTAGTTCGGAATCGAAGCCCAGTCCCGGCAGCGCTGGCGCCAGTCCCGGGCGTAGCTGTCCGGGTCTTTCAGGTCGGAGAGGAGCTCTATCAACCCAAGGGGAGCACGAGACTCGTTCGGGCCAGCGCTTTCCTCCATATCCTTGTAGCCCCAGCACCCATCGTCGTACCGGGTGAGAAACACGGCGGCGAAAGTGATCGAGCCGTCAGGATCGGTGACATAGGTCACGTCCTCGACAGGGGTGCCATCGCGATTGGTAACCCTAGCCGCCGCATACCAGGTGGAGCCGACCTTACAGGCCTTGACCAGGTCCGTTTTGCGCGTGTCGCCCTCGAAGGTGCAGAGCCGGGTGATCTCCGCTTTCTCATCCGCGTAGGTCTGGACGCGGCGGTCGGTGTAAAAGAGCCAACCCATTTCAGAGTCCTTTCTCTCGTTTGGGAAAATTGTTGTCGCCAATGTCCCGAGAGGACCGCAGGCCCGGCAGGGTATTGGCGATGCGTGTTTGGGAAAGGGCGCGTTACGCCGCCCTCCGATCATCGAGTTCCATCAGCGCATCGAGCGGCACGCGATAGGGCTGCATGGCGTCGAAATCCTCGCAATTGCCGCAGTTCTGCACGATCGCGAAGGTGTCGCAGGCATCCTTGAGGATGACCCGGAAGGTGCCGCCGAGGCCCGAGGGCACCTCGTAGGTTCCGCCGATGAGATAGTCGGAGGCCCGGCGCACGAAGACGCGGATGCTGTGACCATCGGTGGCGAGGCGGATCGCCCCCTGCCCCCGGTCGATGAGCACCTGCACATCGTCAAGGATGTCGGTGTAGAACTGGCCGGTCAGATCACGAAACGCCATGCGGCGCTGCGCCATCCAGTCTGTGTCGCGAAACGGGTTCATGCCATCGGCGAAGGCGAAGGAGGGATCGGCCTGCTCGGTCGTGACGATGCGGGTGGTTGTGCCGTCGATGCCGTTCGAGCGCAGATGCACGCCATTGCCGACGATGAGGATCAGGGCCGGCCTGTCCACGGGCCCGTTCCAGTTGGGCAGGAAGGTTTTGCAGGCGCGCGCATGGGCGATCTGCGCCGCAACAGCGGAGGCAGAGAACTTGAGAATAGCCATGGGGATGTCTTTCGGTTGGGTGTGGGAGGGTCGACCCGCGCAGGCGTCATGGCTCGCGCGGGTCGCGTGAGGACTCAGGCCGCTTGCGCGATCTCGCTGTCAGGCTCGGGGGTTTCCGCAGCGGGCTCCGCCTCATCACAGGCGACACCGGCGGTCTGCATCATAGGTGGGCACCAGGCGGCCACGGCAGCGCGCTGCGCTTCCGTGAGCGTGGCGAAGGGCTCGGCGAAGAGCTTGTCGCAGAAGGCCACAATCTCTTTCTTGCTGGACGAGGCCAGCGTCACCGCCTCCTGGGCCAGACCCAGATCCTCGCCGAGGATCTTCAGGAGCCAGGCCTTCTTGAAGCGGTTGAAGAGCGCCGCATTCGGCATCCAATGGGCGCGGATATCGGGCATGATCTCGATCTCGAAGGAGTGCATCAGGCTGTCGCGCTGGCGGTCCCGGGCAAAACAAGATTGAGTGGTGCTGGCGGTCGCATAGGCGACGAGCTTGGCCTTCTCGCCTGCCTCCAGCGCGCGGAACGCCGCGAACTGATCGGCAGGGGACCGGGTGTCATCGAGCCAGGAGAGGTCCAGCGCATCATGCGCCGCCGCCACCTGCTCAAGCGAGGTCTCGTCGATCTCGTCCATTTTGGCATGGCTGCGGTATTCCTTGCGGGCATCGATCTTGATCGCCTGCGTGACACTCATGCCGCTGGCCAGAACATCACTGACCAGCTTGAAGAGCGTCAGATCGAGCGTGGCCTCGGGATACAGCGCCATCGCGGCCCCGAGCGCCATGGCCCGCTCGGTCTTGAGGTCCTCGGCCAGCGACGCCGGGTAGCTGATTTCGCCAGCGTCGGGGGCCTCCTCTCCCGTGGTGTTGGTCGAGGAACTGGGCGCGCCCTTCTCTTTCACGGTGTCCTCCGGGCGGACGAGGCCCACATGGAGCGTGATCTGCCCGTTCGACCAGGACGCGATCACGCCTGCACGGGCGAGATCCTCGGCGCTGTAGGCCTCCTGCAGATCGCGGGCTTGCTCCTCCAGAGCGTCCACGCGGTCGTAAAGGGCGTTGTAGGCATCGTCCTCGAGCCCCTCATCCTCCATCTCGAGCTGGAGTTGCTCGAGCTCGGCGGTGATCTCGTCGATGCGCTTCTGGGCGGCCTCATCCGGCTCGATCGGGCCGGGATAGACGCGGCCATAGTCGGCCATCGCCGCGTAATCGTAGCGCACCATCGCATCCGCCCAGGCAAAGCCCAGTTTTACGCGGGCCTCCTCGGCGGTGGCACCCAGCTTCTCGAGCAGGATTGTCTCCACCAGCGCGGCATCCTCGAGCACCGAATGCTCCTCCAGCAGATCGGCCGCGATAGCGCCGCCGCGCGCTTCATACTCCTCGCGCACGAAGGCCCCGATATCGTCGCTGACCTGCACGCCGCGAGATTTCAGCGCCTGACGGACAGTGTAGGCCTGCAGATAGCCGCCGTCCTTCGTGAGCGCCTCGTAGACCTCGCGCTGCACCTCCTGGCTCGGATGCTCGGCAAAGGCCTTCATCGTATCGAGCGTGATCACCTTGGCCCGGGCCGCGGCGCGGATATCGGGGTGGATCAACCCGTAGCGCAGCCGGCCTTTCACGGCGGCAACGGTCGTGCCGAAGGTCTTGGCGATCGTCTCGGGCGTCTGGCCGTCGACTTCCATCATCCGGGCGAAAGCCTCGAACTCGTCGATCACGTTCATCGGCGCCTGGGTGACGTTCTCGGCGAGCGACAGGGCCGTGGTGACGTCGCAATCCTCCGGCACGAGGCGGCAATCGATCTTCGTCTTCGCGGTGAACCCCTTTGCGGCCTTGTCTGCGACCAGCTCCTTCAGCGCGGCATGGCGACGGCCACCGGCGAGCACGGCGTATTTGCCGTCGAGCTTCTGGACGAGGAGCGGCTGGAGCAGGCCCAACACCGCGATGCTGGCCTTCAGATGGGCGATGTTCTCGGGATCATAGGTTTCCGGAGAATTGCTGCGCACATTGGCTGGATGAGCAGTCAGATCGCCAATGGCGACAGAAAAGGGTTTGAAACTTACGGTCATGGGATGTCCTTTTCGATGGGTATGGTGCGGCCCGCGCTCGCGCGTGACCAATCCCCGGGTTCGGGGATCAAAACGACAGAAGGCCCGCTTTGCCTTTTTAGGGGCAGCGGGCTTTCATCGTCTGGGCTGTCAGTAGGGGGTGTCCCCTCCCCTACCAGTCGCGCGCCATCATGATGGTCAGCACGCGCATGGTGGTCGCGGGGTTGTCCGGGGTCTCGGCGCCGTAGCGGAAATCCGAACCCGCCTCATAGAGATCAATCTTCCAAAACACGGTCTCGCCCCAGACCTCGACCGCGCCAAAATCATGCCAGCCTTCCGGGTCATTCTGCGGCTCGAAGGTCTCGAACGTGCCCGTGGCCTTCACCGCCTCAGCCATGAAACCGTCATCGGCCTCCATGAGCGAGCGGGTGACATGCATGCGGCCCTGGATGGACTGCTCAGGCGGCACCCCGAGGCATGCGAGCTTGCGAAACGCGTCGTTCTGCGCGGCGATCACACTCGGATCCGGGCAGTCTGGCTGGGGTTGAACGGTCATGGACATAGGAATCTCCTTTGAGAAGTTGAAACACCCTTCCCAAAGCCAGCTTTTTCTTTTCCGCTTGGCGCAAGGACCGAAGCAGAAGGAGTGCTACCCGAACAGCCCCTTAGGTCTGTAGTTCGGGTTGGGGATAGTTTCGACCCAGCCACCCTGTTCCTTGATGGTCTCGAGCGCTGCCGAGAGTGGATAGGCACCCTCGGACGGGCTCCACCAATAAGCTCCGCGTTTGAAGGTGATGATCTTGCGGCGGCCGTCTTCGAAGCAGGCCACCCGCAGCGTCTTGGGTTCCTTGCGTGACATGGGCGTCTCCGTTCTCCCGGTGGTCAGGCGGCCTCGGCACTGCGCCCTGCCCTGCCCGTCTCCGACCTGGCGATCAGATAGTCGCAGGCGCGCTGCGCATCCGCGGCGTGCTTGAAGATCGCACCCTTGTCCGACCGAAGAACGCGCAACCAGTTGTGGAGATAGGCGGCATTCATCTCGAGCGTATGGGCCGTAAAGCCGAGCGTCTGACCCAGGAAAACCGAGGTCAATTCCGCGACGATCTCCTCGCGCGCGTAAGAGGTGTTGCCGAACTTCGAGAACCCGAAATCGCGGTTCAGCCGATGGGGGGCTTTCGTGGCATGGGCCAGCTCATGCGCCCAGACCCCGTAGAAATTGCGCGGGTCCTGGAACCGCGTGATGGACGGCATGTAGACCTTGTCCACGGGCGGCAGGTAGTAGGCTTCCGTGCCGGTAAAGACGGTCGTGATGTCGATGGCGTCGAAAAACGCCTGCATGTGCGGGATGGGTTCGGACGGCGGGTGCTCGGGCGCGGGCTCCGGGTCGGGGTAGAAACTGTCGGGCAGGCCATCGATCTGGCAGGCATTGAACACGCGGTAGGATTTCTGGAAGCGGAAGACGCGGGCCTCCTCGGAGCGATCATCCCCGTCGCTGCGGTCATCCTCATCGCCGGCGTCCCTCCGGCTTTGACCGTAGTAAACGACGACAGAGGACTTTTCGCCCTTGCGAACCTTCGCGTCCAACGCATTGGCCTGCGGCAGCGTCATCCAGAAGGGCGAACTGTGGCCCGCCATCACGGTGCGCATGGTCAGCAGGAAGTTGTTGACCCCTTGGTAGGGCTCACCGCCCACGCGCAGGGGGCGCGAGCTGCCGCCTGCCGTCCAGGGCTTGCGCCACGGCAGGACGCCGCGCTCGATGATGCGGATGATTTCGTTCGTGATGACCTCGGAGGCATCAAATTTGGGCGTGCGGGATCGGGCCATGGCTGGCCTCCTTTCGTGTGTGGGTGAGATGTTTGGGGATCAGATTTACTGACCGGGCCGCGGATCGTTGGCGACCTTCGCGCCAAGCGCTTCGACCATGTCGATGTAGGTGGTCAGCGAGACAGACTGGCCGGCACCTGAGTGGTCAGCGTCGACCGATCCGCCTCGCACCACCCGCGGCAGGTTCGCGAAGGCAATAACATCGGTGACGGGTCGGATATCGATGAAGGGCGTCCCGAGTGCGACCGCAAGAGCAGCCAAGGGAAATCGTTCGGTCGGCGCGAAACTCGACACGGTGGTCCAACCGAGATGGATGAACGTCCCACCCTCCCTGCAGATCACGTGCGCGTTTGGCAATGACGCCGCCTGCCTGAGATAGCCGAGATTGCGGAGAACGGCTTTCCGCTCGAGCTTCCGTGCCAGCCCTGTCTGACCGGCTCGGCGCAGCTCTCTATGCCGCCACCAAGAGGCAGCGGTCGCGCGCAACACGCGCAAGACACCTGTTTGCATGGGAATGCCCTTCATCCGGAAAAACAGACCGGAACCCGGCCCGGACCCATCTGAGGGACCCCAAAGGCCCTCATCCGTCAGTCACAAAACCCGAAGGACACTTTCACTTTTCCCGGGTACGGACCCTGTCCTTTTCAATAGCCAACGGGTGCTCACCAAACGGCTCAATACCGGGCCGTGTCCAGAAACCCTTGATTTGGAACAGCAAATTCAGATCGGCAGGCAAGATCGGCAACGCATATCGGCAAAACCTTGCCTCTAAACCCAAAATGTGTATATTTTTCAATTGCTTTGCAAACATAGAAGATCGGCAAAAATGCTGGAAACACCCGCCAGAATCGAACCCTGCTTCTTCGAGGAGCATATTCCTACAGAATTGGCAGACCTTTCGGTCGACATCCAGAGGGAAGCCACCAGGCTGGGACAAGGGTTGCATCCTGACAGCGCAGCCGAGCTTGCCGATCTCGTCCGCGTGATGAACTGCTACTACTCCAACCTGATCGAAGGACACAACACACGCCCCCGCGACATCGAAAGGGCGCTGGCTGGCGCCGAGCTTGAAGAGGAAACCCGTCCCCTCGCCCTTGAGGCTCGGGCGCACGTCATCGTTCAACGGGCCATCGACGAGATGCATCGCAAGGGCACCCTGCCCCGCCCCACATCTGTCGAATTCCTGACTTGGGTCCATAAGAGCTTCTACGACGAGATGCCTGACGAGTTTCGGGTCATCGAACATCCCGACGGCACACAAGAGCCCATCGTTCCGGGACGCATGCGCCAAGATGACGACCGGGAAGTTGCGGTCGGGCGCCACCTACCTCCTTCATCGTCGCGCGTTGCGGCGTTCATGGATCATTTTGACAAACGGTTTCAAATTGCAGCGCGGTCTTCGAGCGGACGGATCATCGCGATCGCGTCGGCACATCACCGGCTGAACTACATCCACCCTTTCCCGGACGGCAACGGGCGCGTCAGCAGGCTGATGTCTCATGCTATGGCCCTCACTGCCGGGATCGGCGGCCAAGGGCTCTGGTCCGTATCGCGTGGGCTGGCCCGCGGGCTGACGGATCGGGGCGAGTACAAACGGATGATGGATCTCGCGGATAGTCCCCGAAGAGGAGATCGGGACGGGCGCGGCAATCTTTCAGAGGCGGCATTGAAAACGTTCAGCGAATGGTTCCTGAAAGTGACGCTCGACCAGATCACGTTCTCTGCAAAGCTGTTCGACCTCGGCGGACTGGACCAGCGCTATCGTCGTCTTGTTGCGGATACCATCGATGACAAACGCGCAGCCGATTTGATTTCGGCCGTTCTTCGGCATGGTGCTTTGGATCGGGGCGATGCCCAGGTCGTGCTCAAGACTTCCGAGCGCACGGCACGCAATACGCTCCGCCAACTCACCGCCGCCGGATACCTGACCTCTGCGTCTCCGAAGACGCCGGTGCGGTTGGCTTTCCCATTGGACTACCGGGAACGTCTTTTCCCTAACCTGTTTGGCGATGGTGACCTGCCTGAGTGACGGGTAAGGAAGACATACTGCTATCGGCTGGATCGCCAGCTGTTCGGACTCTGGCCATGCAGGGAGAAAGTTCACAACTGTGAACTTGGCGGACAAGGAAGAAACCTCAGCCCGGTTCACAACTGTGAACTCCTCATGCAGCATCCCGACGCATCAGCGCCATGATCATCGGCCCGCAAGAGAATTCCCCGATAGCCGCCTTGGCTGACAAGGATCTCAAATACCCACCCGGGGATCGGATATCCCCGAACCGTTCAAGCATCGCAACAACGACGACAGACGCTTCTTCGGGACCCATGTAGCGTTTGGCCTCATCCCAAGCGGACGGAGAGATTCCCATCATGGGCCTGACGATATCAGCAACCCTGACCAAGTCGTGCCAATGGCGCACAGGCTGTTCAACATATGATTTGAACTCCTGGCAAGATGCGAGGACAAGTCCAAGAGGGATATTCGGCATGAGTTGGTCTTCAGGTTCTTGGGCCGGATCTCCTTCATCCTCACGACGATCTACACGTTCTCCAGCGTCTGCTCGTTCAAGCGCATTGCCCGGATCCCGAGCTTTTTCTAAGCGAGGTTCAAGATCATAAAGGTCTTTATTTGAATTCTGATAGTGCTGCTCAGAAACAGCATCATTGGTGCTCATATTTTCTGTATTGCCATCCCCAAGAAGGTCTCGCGCCTGGTCTAAAGCCGCACTCAAAGCTTTTTCGATCTGCTTGAGATCGGCCATCTCGAGCTTTCTACGAAGATCTCGGGCCGTCAGGACGGCAAGGTCGGAGAATTGATCCCAAAGGCCCAAATCCGGGCGCAGCGAGCTGCCGTACTCTGCCAGACCTGCCAAGTCGCGCCGCATTAGGCTTACGGTGGCGCGGAGGCGCTTGTAACGTTCCTCTGCAGCCCGAACGGCTTCAGCGGCCTCGCAGACCTCCTGAAAGCGCAACACGAGCGGCGAGAGATCGAACCCGAACGCAACCTTTTCGTCCCCATAGCGGCGCGCATAGCGCTTGCCGTTGGGGCTGTCGCGGCGGACGACAAAACCGGTCTGTACGAGGTTGGAGAGGTGCCGCCGCATTGTGGAGCAGGGCATGCCGTTCAAGCGCTCGCAAATCGCCTTGTTGGACGGATGTACGATCAAGTCGCTGTCATTCCCTCCGAGGATCGTCGCTTGGTGAAAACTGACCAGTGCCTGAAGCACTGTCAGATCCCGATCGGACAAGCCGAACGCGACTCGAGCGGCAGCGAGCTCCCTCAAGACCTCCCACTTGTTAGCGCCGGTCGGGGGCAGGTCTTCCTGGATCGCTGCCTGATGTTTCAGGATGGCAGCATCTATCGTGCGCCGGAACGGCGTTACAGGCGTGTAGTCCATTTTATCATTCACGAAGACAAAAATATCCCGGTCCGCGAATCACTTTGGACTTGCGGAAAACGACTCCGGACACTACCTTGAAGGTGCTAGAAACAAGTTAGGGTCTCGTGGAGTGGTCGCTTTGCGGGACCTTTTCTTTTGCCTTTTCGTGCCTCCTTCGTTGGTTTCTGCTCTTCCTCAGTCTTCCGAACGCTGCTTCCAACGCTCGTGAAGTTCTTCAATCATGTCATGTACTTGCGTCTCAAACCAATCGGCGAAATCTCCGCCCACCAACTCGACCGAAAGGCCCTTGGCGGTGCGTTTCACCGTGCCGCCACGCTTGCCACCGATCTTCAACGGAACGCTGGAGGGCCGGGCAGGGGAGGGGGGCTTGGCTGGCTTGACCGCCTTCGTCACGAGCTTGGTCACCGCTTCGAACGCCTGGACGGACGGGTCATCGGCGGGTCTGGCGTTATCCACAACCACGGAGCCCTCGGCCCTAACGTGTGCTTCTTTCGCGATCCGGATCAGGTCCTCCCGGTCCAGACCATTCTCGTCGATGGCCCGACCAAGGGATTCCCACCGGGGCCGGCCAATGCCATGCGCGGCACCGATGGCGCGCACCAGATCCGGCCCGACCATGTCCACGATCGCGATCGCCATGGATATGGAAGACTTCGTGACGGTAAGAATTTCTGCAACCTGAGATTGATTTCCAAAGCCGGAAGACACAAGTTCCTGCGCGAACAGGGCCTTTTCAATAAAGGACAAATCACGCCGAGCCATGTTCTCGGAAATCTGGGCACGTAGGGCGCTGTCGTCGTCCAGGTTGGCGACCAGCGCGCGTACCTTGGTGACCTTGTCTGACTGACGGATCGCCTCCAGCCGCCTGCGCCCATAGACTAGGAGGTATCGGTCGGCATCGCCTGGCGCACGGCGCACGAGGATCGGGACGGTCTGACCGTTCGCCTCGATCGCATCGCGCAGGTCCAGCACATCGGCCGGGTCGAGCCTGTCAGCCATGCGCCCGTCCTCGATGCTCGCCGGGTCCAGTTCCCAGACGTGATGGGCATCTACCGCGTCGCGGGCGGAGCGAAGGGCGCGGTTCGAGGTCATCATCGGTGTCACTGCATTAGCCTGCGGGGCAGGAGAGGGCGCCCCGGCTGCCGCGAGACTGTCCAGCATGGACATGCGCTTCTTCTTGCCGCTGGTCATGTGCGCCCCCAGGTTTTCTGGATCAGCTCGGCGATCTCGTCATTCAGCGTGTTCAGGCTCTCGATCGCGCGATCATAGGTGGAACGCGTGAACGCGCTGCGTTCCACTTCATAAAGTGTCTGCTTGGTCAGGCCCGCATCTGAGATGGCTGTAGACTTCAACATGGGCGAATTCAGCACGGCTTCGCCGT
>JAUHVK010000052.1 GCA_030425145.1 Alphaproteobacteria bacterium
CTACGACGCAATCCTCGATGCAGGCTGCCAGGCCTGGAACAACCTGATCGCCCTCCCGGACGTCATCACGTCGATCGGATCAAGAGATTGGGTGAAAGTGGGTCGATGATCGGAGCCCTTGGTATGAACGCTCACTTGACCAGGTGTTGGATGTCTTGGAGGCGCGTGTGCAACTACTGCGCGCCAAGATGTCGACCGAGATGCGTTTGAAGGATGACCTCAGGGCGCGGCAGCTCGCGATCGTCGAGCAGGAAGAAGACGTGATTGATTGTTTGGCTGACCACTCTGTAGAGCAGCCCACACTCTTCAAACTGGGGGAGTTGAGGTTAAAAAAACTTGTTGAGGATCAGCGTCAGTTGCAGGCGGTTCTAGCCAAAGCTGGAATCCAGAGGCTGCATGTCCAAGACCAGTTGAGAGAAGCGTTGCGCCGGAAGCTCGCGACTGAGTTCGCACGTGCAAAACTGGAGAAGAACGACCCGACGGCACATTCAGCGGAGTGGAACGCGCAGGTCTTGTTCGAATTGCGAAAACGCCGTCAATAAGTATCTTGGCGCGCCATATCCGTGATCAGCACGTTGACCGTCTTTGTTCCGATGACCTCTCGGGACCTTTCGGTCAGGGCGCGTTTTACAAGCTCAAGCGTCTGGCGGGTGAGCAACTCGTCGCGGAATCCATCCATTGCGGCTAGGTTGAACAGTTCGGCAAGGAACTCATCGCGCAATTTTGGTTCCAATGCCCTCACAGTATCTCCATCTCCGGCCGCGACCTCCAGCGCCACAGTCAGGATGACCATTGCGCGGACGCGGTTGTCGATGATTACGGGGACCACGAATTGGCTGGGCAATTTCACGATTTCGAGGTCACCCTGATCGGTGTGATCCGACCCCAGATCGTTTGCCGCGATGTGTTCTCCCGCTACAGGCAGCTCGGTGTCCGAAGGTGCAAGCAGGACAGCGGAAGCGGCTCCACCGACTAAGCCAAGTAGCAGAGCGAGGATCGGCATGACTTTCTTCAGCATGGGGGCGCCTTTTTAGATCAAAACGGAAGGATCGCGTCGAGGACTTGCTGTCCGATCCGAGGTTGCTGAACATCGCTGATCTGGCCACGCCCCCCGTAGGAAATTCGCGCGGAGGCCATCTTGTCATAGGTGATTTCGTTCTGGCGCGTGATGTCGGCACGTCTGACGAAACCCGAGACGAAAAGCTCTCTCAGTTCGAAATTCACCCGCACTTCCTGCGACCCTTCGATCCGCAGGACACCATTGGGAAGAACATCCACTACTGTGGCGGCAATCCGCAGGGTTAGTTTCTCGTTCCGACGCACCGACCCGTTTCCCTGACTTGCGCTGTCGGCCCCAAGTTCAACTGCAGTATCCATGCTCGCGCCATCTGGAAGCGATTTGTCCTGACGCTGAGGCACCCCGAACAGGTGAGGAATACCAAGGCTTTCATTAGATGAGCGTGAACGTGACGACGTGTTCGAGATTTCAGCCTTGTCGTCGATTTCCACGATCATGGTCAGTATGTCACCGGTTGTGAGTGCCCTTCGATCCGCAAACAATGACGACTGATCCCCACTCCAGAGGGACGCTTTGCGATATTCCGAAAGGTCCTGTGTGGTCGCCGGAAGACCTGAGTAGATCATGGCCTGCCGTTCGATGCTTTCGTTCTGAGGTGACAGACTTGGAGGCTGGCCAACATGGTCGAGTCGACTGCAGTTCGTCAGAGCCACACAGAAGAGCGATGCAATGATTACGCGTTGGGTCATTTCAGGGAAGCACTCTCAGATTGCCGTCGGTCAAAACCTCGGCACGGATTGTATTGCGGGAAGTGAGGTTCATTGCTCGGATCACATCACCAACGGCCCCGCGCTCCAGCGCACGCGCTTCAGTCGAAATGGTCAAACCGTTGAGAACAAAAGTCGCTGTTGCGATCTCGTTGCGTTCTATGGCGGCCGCGAGGGTGATGCTCGCGATCAGAACGGGCTGCCCTGCATAGATCGCCCGCTTAGCTTCGGAGCCAACCACCTCGTCCAAAGACTGCGCGGCCCCGACAGTATCGAAGTCTTTCAATATGACCGCTTCTCGCGCAATTACCTCGCGAGCGCGGATCGTTGTGCTGGCAAACACGGTGTCCGCCGCAGCCGGTGGCGCGTTCAGGGTAAGAACGGCGAGAAACAGGCATCGCATCACCGCACCTGTGTTGTTGCGCCAAGCATTTGATCGACGGCCGAAATCACCTTGGCATTGAGCTCGTAACCGCGTTGGGCTTCGATAAGTTCGGTCAATTCGCGCACGGGGTCGACCGAACTGTCTTCCAGGTAACCTTGTCGGAGTGTTCCCAAACCGTCTTCGCCGGGGGTTGCGATCAGTGGTTCGCCCGACGCCTCTGTTTCCGCGAAAAGGTTGCCGCCTAAAGCTTCGAGTCCCTTCGCGTTTGCAAAGCCGACAAGGTTCAATTGCCCGAGAAGTTGCGGTTCGGCGGTCTCTGCAAAGTAGGCGTAGATCTCGCCTTCCGGGTTGATGGAAATGCTGCGGGCATCCTGCGGGATGACGATCTCGGGAGCGACGGGGAACCCTTCGGACGTGACGATCAACCCTTCCGCATTGCGCTTGAGTGATCCGTCGCGGGTATAGGCGCTTTGCCCCGATGGCATTGCGACTTCGAGGTAGCCGTTGCCATCAATGGCAAGATCGAGATCAGAGTTTGTCTGACTCAGGGAGCCTTGCGCAAGATGTACGGAAACGGCGGCCGGGCGAACGCCAAGACCAACCTGAACACCGGTTGGCAACACCGTGCCATCGGCGGCGTTCACCGTCCCGGCGCGGGCAATCTGCTGATAATGCAGATCCGAAAACTCGGCGCGGCGTGCGTTGTATCCGGTGGTGTTCATGTTCGAGAGGTTGTTCGAAATGATCTCGACCCGCATTTGCTGGGCGGTCATCCCAGTGGCGGCGATTTTCAGTGCCCGCATGTGTTGTCCTTTATTTGATGAGCGTCTGGAGGGCGGATTTTGATCTCTCGTCGCCCATATCGAGCAGCTTCTGCCCCATTTCATAGGCGCGCTGGACTTCGATCAGCCGGGTCAGCTGCGAAATGGCATCGACATTCGAGCCTTCCAGATGGCCCTGCAGGACAAGTCCGTCCGGGGCTGGCAAGAGCGGGGCGTCGGTCTGGAACAACACACCCGCTTCGCGTTTGAGATCAGCACCGGCTTCTGGTTCGACGACGGCGATTTGGCCTAGAAGTTGTTCACCAAGACTAACCGTACCATCAGCTGCCACGGTGACATCAGCTTCACCCGGAGGCACGTTGATTGGCGCGCCACCGATATCGAGAACACGATGGCCGCTAGCAGAAACGATGTCGCCCACCGAATCCACATTGAACGACCCGGCGCGGGTCAGTCGGACGCCGTTGGGTGTTTCGAGTTGAAAGAACCCACCGCCCTCAATCGCGAGATCAAGTGGGTTGCCAGTTTGGGTCAGGATGCCTTGCGCCATCGAGGTCTTCTTGACCCGAGCAGCCGCCATAGAGAGGCTGTCGCCCTGTCCAACGGCTTGGATGTATTCGGAAAACACCAACCCTTGTTGTCGATAACCCGTCGTGGCCGCGTTCGCGATATTGTGCGCAATGGTTTCCATTTCGCGCAGCAGTCCGGTTTGGCGCGTCAGGGTCACATATCCAGTGGATTCCATGTCAGCCTCCTGCAATCGACGGAATGATGATGGTGTGAAAGAAATCGATCAGGCTTTGCGTCATAAAGTTCATCGCCGCCCAGAAGACTGTCAGCATTGCGACGAGCTTTGGGACAAATGTCAGAGTCATCTCCTGGATCGACGTCAGTGCCTGAAACAGACCAATTGAGACGCCTGTAACGAGAGCAACAATCAAGACGGGGGCAGAGATGAGCACGGCGATGCGCAAGCCCTCCCGCAACACGTCGTATATGTAGCCCTCACTCAGCATTCCGATCAGACGGGCATGCGCAGGATTTCCTGATAGGCTTCGACAACCCTGTTACGCACGGAAACGGCGGTTTCCACGGCCAGTTGCGATTGCGACAACGCCTCTACAAGTGCGTGCGGATCCACATCGCCGTACATCGATCCCATTGCCGCTTTTTCGGCTCCGGTCAGCGTTTGCGCAAAGTCCTCGGTGATCTTGGAAAAGCTTTCTGCGATTGCAGCGCGAGGATCGGGTTCAGTTGCGGGCTTGAGTGCGGCGTATTGCTGTGAGGCAAACAGGGTTTTGACGTCCATGAGGGTCTCCATTCTGGAAAGGTTATTTGCGCAGCAGGTCCATCAGACCTGATGACATTTGACGTGCTTGATCGAACATTTTGAGGTTAGCCTCGTAACTGCGCTGCGCCTCGCGAGCGTCAGCGATTTCGAGGATCAGATCGACATTGGACCCGGTGTAGTGCCCCGATGAATCCGCCATCGGATGACCGGGATCGTAGATACTTTCACCCGGACGCCGATCGAGGTTCACGCGTCCCATGGCCACTTTGTTCAGGCCGTGCGCCCCGAGTTCTTCGGAAAAGGAAACGGTCTTGCGGTGGTATCCGGGCGTGTCGGTGTTTGCGACGTTTTCAGCGACGATCCTGAGCCTATGTGCTTGCGCCTTGAGGCCGCTCGCAGAAATGCCGAGTGAATCGGAAAAAGCGGACATCGTCGCCCCCCTATTGCTTGCTTAGGGTGCTGCGCAGCATCCCCAAAGACGCGCGATACACCGCCAAAGCACGGTCATGCTGGCGTTTGGCATCGACTGAATTGAGGATCTCCGTCTCAATAGCGACGCTATTTCCGTTGGGATCGCTGTCCGAAGCGGAGCCGACCAAAGCTGCGCTTTGTCTGTCCATTTCTCCGAAATGACCTGTTCGGGTCGTTCGAAGCTCAAATCCTCCAGACGTTTGCTGAAACAACTCGTTGAAGGGTTTGACGGCTTTGGACCGGTATCCCGGAGTATCGGAATTCGCGACGTTTTGAGCGGTCACAGCTTGCTTTACACCAGCATGACTGGCCAGCGACATCGCGGTTTTGAACACATCCAAATTCTGGAACATGGCAGGGCTTCTCCCTCGTTTCGTTCAACGAAGGCTTAACCGTGATTCCTTTAGAAAGGGTTTGCAGACGGTGAATGGAGCGTACGATGCAGCAATCTACCTTGGTCACATTGAAAACCAATCTCGCCCAAATCGAGAGATTGCGCCCGGTTGGGCGAGTGATGTCGACTGACGGACATACGATCGAGCTGGCAGGATTGGAAAACCAGGCCCGGTTGGGTGACCGTCTTCGCTTATTGCGGAGCGATGGCTCGATTCTGATGGGAGATGTTCTGCGCCTGACCAGTTCAGGCGTGACGATGTTGCCTGATTTGCCGCCTCACCAGGTCGCGCTGGAAAATCGTGTGACACTGTGCGGGCAAGTCCGCATCGCGCCTCATAGCGCCTGGTTAGGGCGCGTTCTTGATCCATACGGGAAGCCTTTGGACGATGGTCCACCGCTTTCCGGTACGGTGTCGGTCGCGTTGGACAACCAGCCGCCCTCGGCTGCATGTCGCAAGCCAATGGGGCGACGTCTGCGCACTGGGTTTCACCTGTTCAATACGATGTTGCCAATCACACGAGGCCAGCGAGTCGGGATTTTTGCAGGGTCCGGTGTCGGGAAATCCATGCTCTTGGCAGATCTGGTGCGGTCCATGGAGGCCGATGTTGTGGTCCTCGCGCTGGTGGGCGAACGCGGACGGGAAATCAACGATTTTACGCAAAATGTTCTCAGCAAGTCTGGCGGTGAACGATCAGTCCTTATTGCGGCGAGTGCCGATTCGTCGCCCACCGCCCGCATGCGCTGTCCTCTTACCGCAATGCGCGTTGCAGAGTTTTTTCGAGATAAAGGTCAACATGTGCTGCTATTCGTCGATTCGATCACCCGATTTGCAGAAGCTCACCGAGAAGTTGCGGTGTCGGCCGGAGAATTCCCCAGCTTGAGGGGCTTTCCCCCGTCAACACCAACTCAGATCACACATCTTGCCGAACGCGCGGGCCCGGGGTGCCACGGTTCCGGTGATATAACGGCCGTTTTCAGTGTCTTGGTCGCAGGCTCAGACCTGAATGAGCCGGTTGCAGATATGCTGCGTGGTGTCTTGGATGGTCACTTCATACTCGACCGAAGTTTGGCGGATCAGGGGCACTTTCCCGCAGTGAATGTTTTGCAATCTGTCTCTAGATCTTTGCCAGATGCTGCTGATGCCAATGAAAATGGCCTGATCGCCAGGTCCCGCCAGCTGATGTCTTTGTATCATGAGGCGTCGGCGTTGATCGAAGCCGGGTTATACACGGAAGGTGCCGATCCGGACCTTGATCAAGCGATCGCTTTTCGTCGCTATCACCGCGACTTTTGCAAATCACGCTTAGACGGAGAGATCGCGGACAGCTTTTCAGCTTTGCGACTTTGCTTGCTTCGAAGTGGTGCCCTCAAAGACTAAATTTGTAGACGCTTGCTCAAAGTGAAGGCGGGCGTGACTGCAGCAGAACCAATGCCGTTTGCAAAGATGAGCTTTGGGAAACAGAGGCAACTTCGCGCATGATCAGAAACCGTCGTGTTATATTCTCTACGTTCGGTGCCAAGCTCAGCTTGAGCATATCGCTGGTTCCAAAGACACGTTCAGCTTGATCCTGTATCCGCTTGTGCTGATCATCTACGTCCAGTTGTGAAAAGGCATCTGGCAATCCAAGGGCAGTTTGAAACACCTTTCGTACGGGCGGTGTGCCGAGGACTTGAAACCACGCAGCCGGATTCGTCTTGGTGGAATTTACAAGAGTGCGCATCTCTCCTGCGAACCCAAGTGCAAGGCGCATATCGGCGCTTTGCTCACCAACTTTGATTTCAAAAGCTTTGTCCCGATAGCGCGATGCGGTGTCGGTTACCAAATTGAGTTGTGTTTTGTGTGCGGGTGGATTGACGGAGAAATCGAAATCACGCGCAAGTGCACGATATCGGCGGTCTGACAATTTGTTCGCCAAGCTGCTTTGTGATGCGACGCCTTCGGTCAAAATCTTCTTTATGAAAAACCTGTTGTCGATGTCTTCTGATAATCCATACGCGCCAAGAATGACACGTAGGGTGCGTCGATCGTTCACGACATCTTCGGCGCTCTCGATTGCGCCAAATTTCGAAAAAAAGTATTCTGTATCCGATTGAATCGGCTGACTTCGGTTGAAGGCCGCTTTTTGGCTGGTAAGTGTCGCACGCAAAGTAACCCAACCTGAAAGCCCTCCTGTCGGGACGAACGGTTCAAAGCTCATCGATTGTGGTGCCTAAGAAGATGCGCCTCCAGCGGGATGATTTGCTTCAATAGCTTCAGGCAGGAGTAGGCATTTCTTTCCAATATCGCATCCTGCGCGTTTCGAAGAATTCTTGAGCTCTCAGCATCGACAAGTACGTCCGCCAAGACCTGAACTTGGCCAATCAACCGTTCCCATAAAGGCTGAGCATCGACTTCGCCACTCAAGAGAAGTTGCGCGAGATAGCAAGCGCGACGAACTGGTGTGTTCGCTTCTTCGGGGTGGATTGCATCTCTCAATCGAAGGATGTTGGCCTTCGAGGTTAAAACGGTGATGCGCGATCTCCGCTCTCCGTTTTCGATTACTGCACCATTAATCAAGACTCGTTCTTTAGGTCCCAATTTCAGAACAAGTCCACTCATCCGACACTCCTATTGTTTGCAAGTCCGCGCAGAACAGAGAGATTGATCTCGACCAAGACACTTGCCGACAGATTGCCTGACAAGATGTTCCGGGTATGTTCCTGAGTGAATTCGCAGAGGAAAAAGAGCTTGGCTCTAAGCTCTTGCGGCAGGCCGTTTTTTGAATTTGCAACGTCCACGGCAAATGTGAGCCAAAGTTGACAGTTGTCTCTCAAGGCTGTCGCGAAAGCAGGAAAATTGAAACTGCGCATTTCATTCGCTTTTTTCAATCGGCGCGTTGTCTCAAGAAGTATCTCAATTTCCACGTCCTTCGTCGATCTCGTCGGGGCATTGGGATTGGTTTGGTAAGCGCGGTTTGGTTTGTTCACGATTGGGCCTTATGCAGCGCTGCAATAGAAATGTTGGCTCGGGCCGCCGGGGCGGCCCGATTTGTTATTATCGGAACAGCGAGAGCAAAGACTGTGGCGCTTGGTTCGCTATGGACAATGCCTGAACGCCCAATTGCTGTTGTACTTGAAGGGCTTGCAAACGGGCAGACGCCTCTTCCATGTCAGCATCGACAAGTGTGCCGATCCCGGATTTCAGAGAGTCCGTAAGACTAGAGATGAAGTTTGACTGAGTTTCGATACGACCTTGGGCCGAGCCGAAAGATGCTGCCGAGTCGATGGCGTTCTGAATCATGAATTCAATTGCCACGAGGGCGGCATCAGCACCGCTGTCAGTGGTCACGTCAATATCGTTCAGTTTTTCAAGCCCGCCACCAATCGTGACTTCGGTCGGACTGGTCAAGGTGTCGATCCGTGCAGCGATTGTGTCCGTTGCATCTGTCACAGTCGACGCAATTGTCAGATTGCTCCCCGATGCAGTGACGCTGAAGACATCGGAATCAAGCCCTTGCTCTGCAGCATATATTGCGAATGCCTGAGCAATTCCTTTCGCAACATCGCCGGCTGTATCACCATCACGAGCGATGTACATGACCTTCTGCGCGTCAGCAGCAGTGGTTCCGGTCGTATAGTCCGCTGCTGTGAATTTGTCGCCGTTCGCATCTGTTCCTGTAAGGCCCAGGCTAAATATTTGCCCAGCGCCCGTCGGAGTCGTGACTGCCAGAGTCGCGCTTTGTGTTCCGTTCAGTGTCGCGGCTGCCGTAAGGTTTGCCACAGTACCGCCAGTGACCGAGCTAGCTGCGGTTCCAAGATCCCTCTTACCCACTGCGATGTCGCTTGCGGATACTCCATCCGCCGAACGATCGAGCGAGGCAAGAACATTAACAGTTCCGGAGCCAGCGTCTGTTTCACGGTTCGACAAAAGGTTCAGACCGTTGAACTGTGCTGCGCCAACCACCGCATTGATCTGATCACGTAGCGCAACGATATCGGTTTGAATTTTTGCACGATCGACGTTCTGTTCCTGTGAAGCGACGATCTTCCCTTTCATCTCGGTCAATAGATCAGTCACGGTCTCCGCGCCATTCCGAGCCACAGCAACAGTCGATTCTCCGAGGTTAAGGCTGTCCGAGATCCCCTGAAATCCCTTCACGTCGGATTCCATTACTTTGGAAATCGCCCAGACCGCCGCGTTGTCACGTGCCGTGCCAACCGATTTACCCGTCGAAATGGCACTTTGCGTTTCGGTAAGCCGGGAGTTGATGGACTTAAGAGTTTGAAGCGCAACCATTGCGCCATTGTTCGTCAGGATGCTGGACATTGTATTCCTTTCATCTGTGCTTTGCACATTGCAGAGCGGCCCAATTATTCGTGGGCCTATGAGTAGATGTCATTCTGACAAATGCTGGGTCGTTCCCGCGCCACGGTGATCGTGCCTGTGCACTGTGACGTGTGGATGATTAAATCGAGCTTAATTCGATCAAGAACATTCTTAAAATTCGAAATATTACTTGAGAGCAGTCAAAGTTTCCTTCACGCGTTTCCAATATGAGATGAATGGTTCTCGCCACTTTGGAGATAAGCGAATACATCATGGATGGATTGTTGCCCTCAAGATTTTTCTTCAATCCAAGCTTCGAAAGCCAGTCCATGCGCGGGGAAAAAAGAATATTCTCCATTAATTCTTCGCATGGCAGTGTTTTTAACAAGAGGGAATTCGAGATCGTTCTGGATGATACTGCAGATTCTTGTCTCAGGGGGTTAGGCGCTTTTCAAGGAGCTGCGTGTACTGTAAAGGCTACTTCACAGTCGCTAGGTGACGAGCAGTGTCACGAATTTACGTCCGAGATAAATAGAGGGAAAATATTTGACGGGCATGACCTCAAAATAACTTCTGTCGAAGTCTCCGATCGTCAAGAAGTCGCGTTAGATATAACTAGCAGATCGTGTGATTTGGGAAAAAACTTTGAAGCTAATTATTCTGAGCGGGAAAAATTAAATTCTATTTTAGACGATTCGATTATTGAGTCGGACATCGGGAAAATTGACAGTTCCGCCATAACAAAATCTTCCGATGGGGTTGCAGGACTGAGCAAAAAAGCAGATCGAACCGGTTCCGCTGACTCAAAAATCTTTGATGCCAATGATGGTCGCTCAGAGTCGATTGGCGCTCCAGAGAGCGGACGCTTAATCGGTCAGAAAGTTGTTGCCGGGCAGGTAACCGAGGAACACGTTGTCCATCGGATAAAGCATCCTCTGAAAAATACGAAAATACTGCCTCGTCAATCGGTTCATTTGTTTAAGGAGATCGCCGATTCCCGCAAATTTGACGGTGCTTTGCGTGAAAGTATTGATTTGACCGTGAGTGGCTTGGATATTTCGCATTCTTCCCTCGACAATACGACCAAGTTTCTTGTGCGACCTTCAGTTTCTCTGCGCCCAGTTTTTGCAGGACAAGATTGGACGTCAGAGCAGGTCAAAAATAGCAACGATAATGCACTAGTCTTGGAAAGGTCCGAAGGAGAACCGAAATATGAGCTTCGACAGGCCGCGACCAAGGTAGTAGAATTGACGAATGCCTTAAACGGCTCGGAACGTCTGGGGGGCAAACCGGTTGCGTTTTCTCGGATCGACCGCCATGTGACTGATGAAGCCCCTGGGTCAATCGTAACCTTCGAGCCGGTTGAGGATGGAGTCGACGTTAGGTTCATTTCGCCAAGCAAAGAGCTCGTCGATCTGTTATTGCGAAATCAGGATGAATTGAAAGCATCCTTCAAGCAATTGGGTCTAGATGGATACGCGTTCTCGTTCTCCAACGGGCAGGCGTCGACGCAATCAGACTTCGAAGGCCGAGATGGCGAAGGCGAAATCCTTGCGGAAGTCGGGTTTTCGACCTTCGATGCCGATGGTCTAGTTCCGCAAAACGGCGTGGATATCCGGATTTAGGGGAAACTGAATGGACGTATCACCAACTGAGGCTGGTTTGACCAACCACAATCCGCTTTCGGGCTCCGGTGTATCTCATGATTTTGAGACCTTCTTGAGAATGCTTACCACACAAATCCAGAATCAGGACCCGCTGAATCCGATGGCCGCTGATCAGTTTGCCAGTCAACTTGCGTCATTTTCGATGGTTGAGCAGCAGACTCTGACTAATCAGAATTTGGAGTCGCTCTTATCCGCCTTGGGAACGGGTCGTCTTGCTAGTCACGCATCCTTGGTTGGGCGTCATGCTTTGCATGACGGTCCATTCGACTATTCCGGACCAGGAGTCGAGTTTGAACTGGAAAGGGCGTTCGAAGCGAATAACGAGGCGAAACTGACCATCATTGACGATGACGGCAGTATGGTGGCCGAGTTGAACGTGGCTGCTGGCCAAACCCGGATAACGTGGGATGGAACGGCAGAGGATGGGCTTGCAGCATCACCTGGAACCTACGTTGCTGAGCTTCGAAGTGCCGTGGACAGCTCTGTTGTAAACACCCCAGTCTATACCGGCGACATCATTGAAGAGGTCAGGTTCGATGACACGGGTACAGAGCTGCTCCTCGCAAACGGAACCCGTGTCAAAGAAGCCGATGTTTCGAAGCTCCGATAGTTCGGCACCCGGATATCATGATATTCAGATACGGTCGGTTTTGCCGAAACAATGAAGGTCAGGCCTGCAGAGGCTTGACCACCAATTCGCCCTCTTCCTGAGCCTTCATCGCTAGTGCAGCGGCATGTGCGCCAGCGGCCGTCGTGAAATACGGGATCTTGTCGTAAAGGGCGACGGAACGAATCTCGCGACTGTCTTCAACCGAAGCGGCCCCTTCGGTTGTGTTCATCACGAGGTCGATACCGCCATCCTTCATCAGGTCCACGATGTTTGGACGACCTTCATATACCTTTTTTGTAGTTTCGCAGGTGATCCCATGCTCGGACAGGAAGGTTCCCGTTCCAGACGTGGCGACGATCTTGAACCCAAGGTCCGTGAGAATGCGGGCGGTTTCGACCAGTTGGTCTGTCTTGTCCGCGTCCTTGATCGAGAAAAACACGCTTCCAGACTTGGGCAGGTGATTGCCCGCACCCAGTTGTGCCTTGAGGAATGCTCGTGGGAAGGACCGATCCCACCCCATGACTTCTCCAGTCGAACGCATTTCGGGGCCAAGAATTGTATCGACACCTGGGAAGCGGGCAAATGGCAAGACCGCCTCTTTGACCGAGAACCAGGGCATCATCGGATCTGCGAGCGTCATTGGATCCGCCAGCGGCAGAACCGTGTCGTAGTCCGCGTTTTCGGGATAGGGCTCGCGCATCGGGAAGTTGGTCAGTGGTTCTCCTGCCATTATCCGCGCGGCGATGGATGCGATGGCAGAGTCGGTGGCCTTTGCCACAAAAGGTACAGTCCGCGACGCGCGAGGGTTCACTTCGATCAGGTAAACCTCACCGTCTTTGATCGCGAATTGCACGTTCATCAATCCGACAACGTTCAGCGCAAGAGCGAGCGCTTCAGTCTGGCGCTTGATTTCATCAAGCAGCGTGTCCGACAGCGAATAGGGGGGCAGGGAACATGCGCTGTCCCCGGAATGCACGCCGGCCTCTTCGATATGTTGCATGATCCCCGCGACATGGACGCGGGAGCCGTCGCAAATGGCGTCCACGTCCAGCTCGACCGCACCTGACAGATAGCTGTCCAGCAGGACCGGGCTGTCGCCGGAAACAACCACAGCCTCGTTGATGTACCGCTCGAGGTGTGGCATGTCGCGAACGATCTCCATCGCGCGTCCGCCAAGAACGTAAGAGGGGCGAATGACCAGCGGGAAACCAATGGACTCGGCAATGGCGACGGCCTGCTCGCCTGTAGAAGCGATCCCGTTCCGGGGCTGTTTGAGCTCCAGTTTATTGACTAAGGCCTGGAACCGCTCCCGGTCTTCGGCAAGGTCGATTGCGTCAGGCGTGGTGCCGAGAATTGGGATACCCTCAGCCTCAAGCGCATTGGCCAGCTTCAGAGGAGTTTGGCCACCGAACTGAACAATCACGCCATGAAGCGTTCCGTTTTCCTTTTCGACCCGCAGGATTTCCAGAACATGCTCGAAGGTCAGCGGCTCGAAGTACAACCGGTCCGACGTGTCGTAGTCGGTGGACACGGTTTCGGGGTTACAGTTAACCATGATGGTTTCATAGCCAGCATCTGTCAGGGCAAAGCAGGCGTGGCAGCAGCAATAGTCGAATTCGATGCCTTGGCCGATCCGGTTCGGACCACCACCCAGAATGACGACCTTCTTCCGATCGCTCGGGCGCGCCTCGCATTCAACCTCGCCCATCATCGGGGCTTCGTAGGTGGAATACATGTAAGGCGTCTGCGCTTCGAATTCAGCCGCACAGGTATCGATGCGCTTGAAGCTAGCCTTGACGTTCAACTTAAGACGCCACGCGCGTACGTCCTTTTCTGATGCTCCGGTCAATTTTGCCAGACGTGCATCGGTGAACCCAAGCATCTTGAGTGCGCGCATGCCGTTTTCATCAGACGGCAAACCTTTGCTGCGCACATCATCTTCGGACTCGATGATTTCGCGGATGCGGGCAAGGAACCACGGATCGAACATCGTGGTTGCGTGAATTTCATCATCCGTCAGGCCATGACGCATGGCCTGAGCGATTGTGCGCATCCGGTCGGGTGTCTGTTGGCTGATGGCCTTGATGACTGCCGATTTTTCTGGGGCGCCTTCGATGTGTACCTCGTCAAATCCAGTCAAACCGGACTCCATTGAGGCAAGTGCTTTCTGCAGCGACTCGTGGATGGTCCGGCCAATAGCCATCGCTTCCCCAACCGATTTCATCGCCGTCGTCAAATGCGGTTCCGAACCGGGGAATTTCTCGAAGGCAAATTTCGGGATCTTGGTAACGACATAGTCGATTGTCGGCTCAAAGGAGGCCGGTGTCACCTTGGTGATGTCATTGTCCAGCTCATCGAGTGTGTAGCCGACAGCCAGTTTTGCGGCGATCTTTGCGATCGGAAAGCCGGTTGCTTTCGAAGCGAGTGCAGATGATCGGCTGACACGCGGGTTCATCTCGATCACAACCATTCGACCGTCTTGCGGGTTGATGGCCCACTGAACGTTTGATCCGCCCGTTTCGACACCGATTTCGCGCAGAACGGCGATCGAGCCATTCCGCATGATTTGGTATTCCTTGTCAGTCAAGGTCAGTGCTGGTGCGACAGTGATCGAATCCCCCGTATGCACACCCATCGGATCGACGTTTTCAATCGCGCAAACGATAATCGCGTTGTCCGCGCGGTCGCGGACGACTTCCATCTCGAACTCTTTCCAACCAAGCAGAGACTCGTCGACGAGGATCTGGTTGACCGGCGACGCGTCCATGCCGGACCGGCAATAATGGACAAAATCCTCGCGGTTGTAGGCAACACCGCCGCCTGTGCCGCCCAAAGTAAAGGCGGGACGGATAATGGCAGGCAAGCCGATATGTTCGAGTTCCGCCAATGCCAGAGCGACACCCGCTTCCAGATCGGCGTTTCCGTTGGGCTTCTTCGGTGCCGTAACGATGGTCGCTTTCGGGTTTTCAAGACCGATGCGGTCCATGGCTTCACGGAACAGCTTTCTGTCCTCTGCCATTTCAATGGCTTCGCGCTTTGCCCCAATCATCTCGACGCCGAATTTCTTGAGAATGCCCATCTCCTCAAGAGCCAACGATGTGTTCAGGCCCGTCTGACCACCCATGGTCGGCAGCAACGCGTCCGGGCGCTCTTTCTCGATGATCTTGGCGACGATCTCTGGTGTGATCGGTTCGATATAGGTCGCGTCGGCCAATTCCGGATCGGTCATGATCGTCGCCGGGTTCGAGTTCACCAGAATGACCCGGTACCCTTCTTCCCGAAGTGCCTTACAGGCCTGTGCGCCAGAGTAGTCAAATTCGCAGGCCTGCCCGATGACGATGGGCCCGGCTCCGATGATCATGATGGACTTGATATCGGTTCGTTTGGGCATTGTGTCACCTCGTTTTGCGCGGATCCGGGCCGGGTCTATCCCCGGCGGGCAAATTCCAGCGGGTTATAGACATGCGCGAGTGACGTTCAAGCCTATAGACGACTTGTTTTCGGGCCTTCGGCATATTTCCCAAGGCGCTCATTCGGCCTTCGCGATCCGAGGTACATCAAGTGATTTGAATGTGACGAACCGCCTCAGCTAGCGCAGGTGTCGACTTTGTCGGACATTTTTAGCGTCAGAATGCAATTTCTACACGCAAGAGACATCGTTATTCGGTCATTTGATGTTGTTTTGGGTCCCGGAGGATTTTTCTTCGCTAGTGGTGCACACACAGTATGAACGAAATCGAGGGACTGGACAGCCGTGCGAGTGGAATGACTCGTGTACTGTTTGGGTTGGGAGGCGAAGATGAGCGTGCCAAGCAAAGGTCCGTTGAAGCTCCCTCGCGAACGGACCTTCTCGAAGAACAACATGATTCTACTGCTATTTGATGTTCTGGCGCGTTCTTGGGCGCCGAGGTACGGGACCGAGTCCATTGGGAGATTGGCTTGAAAAGCGCAGCAGCCCTGACAATCACATTCTTGCCCGCGCAGAGCTTGAGCTCCACGCTATGACTGGACTTTTGCACCAACCTGCATCATTGAGCCGAGCGACTTTAGATATTCAAAGAACTGGGAATCCGTCATGCATGCCTTTCGCAGCCACACTTGCGCCGATCTGACCAAGGCCGATGTTGGCCAGACCGTTCGCCTGTCCGGTTGGGTGCATCGTATCCGGGATCACGGAGGCGTTTTGTTCATTGACCTTCGCGACCATTACGGTGTGACGCAGCTTTTGTGCGATCCGGACAGCCCCGTCTTTTCGGATGTTGAGAATGTACGGTCGGAATGGTGCATTCGCATTGACGGCGAAGTGAAGGCACGTGATGCAAGCCTCGTGAACCCGAAGCTTCCGACCGGTGAGATCGAGGTTTTCATCCGTGATCTGGAAGTGCTGGGCGCGGCGGAAGAATTGCCGCTGATTGTCTTCGGCGATCAGGAATACCCCGAAGAAACCCGCCTGCGGTACAGGTTCCTCGACCTGCGCCGCGAAGCGATGCAGCACAACATGACCCTGCGGTCTGACGTAGTCGCCTCGATCCGCAAACGCATGTGGGCGCAGAACTTCCGCGAATACCAGACGCCGATCATCACCGCATCGAGCCCCGAGGGCGCGCGCGACTTTCTGGTGCCGAGCCGACTGCATCCCGGCAAATTCTACGCACTCCCGCAGGCACCGCAGCAGTTCAAGCAGCTGATCATGGTCAGTGGCTTCGACAAGTATTTCCAGATCGCACCATGCTTCCGCGACGAAGACCCGCGTGCTGACCGTTCGCCGACCGACTTCTACCAGCTCGACATGGAAATGTCCTTTGTCAGCCAGCAGGATGTGTTCGATACGATCCAGCCGGTTATGCAGGGCGTGTTCGAAGAATTTGGCGGCGGACGTAAAGTAGATACCGAGTGGCCGCAGATTTCATATCGCGATGCAGCACTGTGGTACGGCACTGACAAGCCGGACTTGCGCAACCCGATCAAGATGCAGGTTGTATCTGATCACTTCCGCGGTTCGGGCTTTGCCATCTTCGCGAAGCTGCTTGAACAGGACGGCACGGAAATCCGCGCGATTCCGGCACCTGGTGGTGGCAGCCGCAAGTTCTGCGACCGGATGAATGCCTTTGCCCAGAAAGAAGGTTTGCCCGGCATGGGTTACATCTTCTGGCGTGATGGCGATGACGGTCTGGAAGCAGCTGGACCGCTCGCCAAGAACATCGGCCCGGAACGTACCGAAGCGATCCGCCAGCAGCTTGACCTTGGTGTCGGTGATGCGGCGTTCTTCCTAGGTGGCAAGCCGGCGGCCTTTGAAAAGGTGGCCGGAAAAGCGCGCGTCGAAATCGGCAACGAGCTAGGTCTGACCGAGCAGGATCGCTTTGCCTTTGCGTGGATCGTGGATTTCCCGATGTACGAAGCCGACGAGGAAACCGGGAAGGTCGACTTCAGCCACAACCCGTTCTCGATGCCGCAGGGCGGAATGGACGCTCTGAACGATAATCCGCTCGAGGTGCTTGGCTACCAGTATGACCTTGCCTGCAACGGTTACGAACTGGTCTCGGGCGCGATCCGAAACCATAAACCTGAGATCATGTTCAAGGCGTTCGAGCTTGCTGGCTATGGCGAAGACGAAGTTCGCAAGCGGTTTGGCGGCATGGTCAACGCATTCCGCTTTGGCGCGCCGCCCCACGGTGGCTGCGCTGCAGGGATCGACCGGATGGTGATGCTGCTCGCAGATACGGCGAACATCCGTGAAGTGATTATGTTCCCGATGAACCAGCGGGCAGAAGACCTGATGATGAACGCGCCGTCGGATGCGACAAGCGATCAGCTGATGGAGCTTGGCTTGCGCGTTCTTCCGAAAGAGGACTGAACCCCCGTAATCGCGTTTGCGGGCGCTTCGGCAAATAAGCTGCAAAGCAATCAAAGAAGGCCGCTCTGACATGAGCGGCCTTTTCAGTTAGATGGCGACTGCATCCTGAACACGCGCTTGAACCAATCCGGCCAAGCGCGCCACGGGTCCAAGAACAGGCGCGCCGCTGGACTGGGCCTCGATCAGTTCCGACGTCGCATCCTGAAGCGCATTGTCTTCTGCAGTAAGCGCGACGCCATGCAGGAACGTGGTGACGTAGCCGATCATCCGGTCATCCACTGGTCCACCCAAAATCTCGGCGATGTAGGCCATGTCTTCTCGGAATGCTACGGCATCGGGACAAATCACATCCGACCGGACCGGACGTATACCAGACGGACGGGTTTCTTCGGGCAAGTGCTGCAGGATCGTGTGCTGGAATACACCGAGATTGGCGATGGGTTTGGCCAGAAAACCATCGGCCCCAGCGGCAATAGCGATGTCTTCTACAAAGGTATCGCCGCTACACGCAAGGATCGCACCGACACGGGGAAAGCTGGTGCTGAGTTCGTGAATTAGCTCCGCCCCACTGCCATCGGGTAGCCCCATATCGACGATCACGACTGAGGGGCGATAGACCTGCAAATGTCTTCGCGCCGACTTCAGGCAGTCCGCCCGCCTTAAACGTGCACCGCTGTGAAGGCACATAAGCCTTAGGGCATCACAGGCATAGAGGCTGTCCTCAACCGCTAGAATGGTCAGTCCAAGCAGCGGTCGCGTGACAGTTGGTCGGCGCAGGTGGTCCAATACGTCATCGTCAATCATATCGCCCTCCATGAGTCGCTTCATATTGGCGCGGTTGTGGCTAACAGGGCGTTAATGCCGCCAAGGCTCTTGTTTGCGTGCCTGGGCCGGGAGATAAGCCCGCAGGAATTTGGACGGAGAGACAAGATGATTGGACGTTTGAACCATGTTGCGATTGCCGTGCCCGATCTCGAGGCGGCGTCGAACCAGTACAAGAATGCTCTTGGCGCGAAAGTCGGCGCACCTCAGGATGAGCCTGACCACGGCGTGACCGTCGTTTTCATCGAGTTGCCGAATACCAAGATCGAACTGCTCTATCCGTTGGGCGACAACAGCCCGATTTCCGGGTTCCTTGAAAAGAACCCTTCTGGCGGCATCCACCACGTCTGTTACGAGGTCGATGACATTATCGCAGCCCGTGATCACCTCAAGGAAACGGGTGCACGTGTTCTGGGCGATGGCACACCCAAAATCGGCGCACATGGCAAACCTGTTCTCTTCCTGCACCCCAAAGATTTCAACGGCTGCCTTGTGGAACTGGAACAAGTCTGACGACGCCCCACATTAGGTGCAAAGGAGCGCACCCATGTCCATCACCTCTGCCTTCGTTCTGTTTGCCGTTATCTGGTTTATGGTCTTCCTGATCGTCATTCCGATCAGGTTGCAGACACAAGGTGACGTGGGTCAGATTGTGCCCGGCACACATGCCGGGTCACCCGAAGTACACAATCTCAAGAAAAAGGCGTGGATCACGACCTTTATCAGTATTGTTCTTTGGATCGTGATCGCGGGGATCATCCTGTCCGGTTGGATCACCGTGCGCGATCTGGATTTCTTTGGCCGTATGGGACCCGCCCCTGAATTTGGTGGTACAGGTGGGTAAAAGTTGCGGCCCCAAGGATTGGGATCACCAGGTTCACGAGCGGTAGGGACAAAGGCATCGCCATGAGCGTGCCTGCAATCCAAATTTTTCCGACGTGCCGTTTGCGAAGTGCTTTTGCACCGGCGCGCCCTTCGCGGCGCATTGCAGCAAGCGTGAAGTATTCCCGGCCAAGCAGAAATCCGTTCAGGCCCCAGAAGATGAAAAGCGCAAAGGGTGGGAACATCACGTAGAGCACGAGTGCGAAGATGTTCGCGGCGACCAGAACACCCAAAAAGTTAACCGTGTCGCGCAGCGCATCTCCAAAGGAAACGCGTTCCGCCTTTGGTAGCTGCGGATAGTGCCGGTCTTCTACCGCGTCTGCCACATCGTCGAGGAACATCGACGTGATCGCCGAGGCAACCGGGACCATCAGAAAAACGGACAGCACGATCATCGAAATGAACGCTGTCCAGCTCAGGAGGTCATCAAGCCAGGTGACTTCGCCGATGAAAGGCAAGGTTGCTTCCGGCCCCAAAGCAGCGTTCAGCAGCCACATCAACGCCGCAAAGAATGCGACGAGCAAGGCAAAGCCAAGGCCAATCCCAAGGAACAGGACTTTTCGGAACCGGGAATCCCCCAATTGACCCAAAGTCAGCAGAAAGCTTCGAAAAATCATTTGTCTTGCCAGGTCGTGATTGCGTCAATGTCCGGCCGCGGTCGCTCTGGCGGAATCGCGGACGCTGTGCCGATGTGAATGAACCCGGCAACACGCTCGTTTTCTGACAGGCCCAGCGCCTTTTGGCAGAAGTCGCAATTGTGCGACGGCCAACCGCTCAACCAGTTTGCACCCCATCCCGATGCCAGCGCCGCGTTGAGCAAGGCAAGACAGACGGCACCGGCCGAATAGGTCTGTTCAATCGCAGGGATTTTTTCGGAAGGTTTCTGCACTTCGATGACCGCAACGCAAAGCGGGCTGTCCTCGAACTGTTTCCGGGCTTTGACAATGTCGTCTTCCGTGCGGCCAGTCTCGGCACCACATGCTTCGACCGCTTCGGCAAGGCGCTTGAGCGCGGCTTTCTCAAAGACAATGAACCGCCAAGGTTCCAGTTTGCCGTGATCCGGCGTGCGTGCAGCAGCAGTAAGGATCGGTTTCAGCTCGTCACGGTTCGGCGCAGGCGCTTGAAGGAGTTTGGCCGGGCGCGACCGCCGTGTATGCAGAAAATCCAGTACGGCTGTGTTTGCGTCAGGCATGGGGCCTCCCTTTTTCAACGATTTGGCCCTGCGTCCAGAAGCCGGGCGCGAGGTGCGTATCAGTGTGTTAGGACGAAAGCCTGATGAAGAACAGTCTTGCCGATCTTGCAGTCACAGGAACCGTCTTATCCGTTCGGGTGACACCTAACGCGGCACATTCTAGAATGGGTTGCGACACCTCCTCTATCTTGCTGAAAAAGCAAGGAGAACAGACATGGCGCATACAGAGCTGGATTTGCGTGAGAGACGCATCATCGAGGACATGCTCAATGCAAAA
>JAUHVK010000053.1 GCA_030425145.1 Alphaproteobacteria bacterium
ACATGATCGACTATATTGAGGGCTCGATCGACGTGATCATTCAGGCAGGCCGCCATGAAGGCGCGCGCGGGATCACCGAGTTCTTTCTCCCGGGTCAAACCACAGATTTGAACCTCGACACGGTCGAAGGCAGAGGCAACAAGAGCCCCTCCGTTGCCGCTGAGTAAAAAAGGAACCCCCAGATGCGAAAACCAATTCTCGCACTCATGCTTGCCGCCTTGGCGGGCCCCCTTGTGGCGCAGACTTCGCCTCAGGTTTCAAACGATCTCACAGTCGATATGTCGCCTCAACAATACCGGATCTGCAACGATCGTCCGGCGCGACCGACTTGGATGGACGAAATCAATCCGCGTGAAGCTTACAAGGCAGCAGCTTTGATGGAGTTGTACGAAATTCGGGCCTGGGAGGAGATCGCTGAATCTGGCGACTGCGGCTGTGAAACCCGCTTTCCCGCTTGGGATAGCTCCGATGGCGAATATCGTGCAAGGTATGCAGGCCTTAGCCAAGCCGAGCATTCAGCGTTTCGCCGCGACTGGATTGAAGTAAGGAAGCAACTCGAGCCGAGCGTGCGTACAATCTGCGAAGCTCAAGGCAACTGGTAATGGGCGTCGTCAGCTGGATGGTCGGAACGGCAGACGCGTTCCTTGTCGATGCGGCTGAGTCCCAGTTCGGGGCCGTGGCAAGCAATACCGGCACGATCGTCCTGCTGATGGTCACGCTTTCGCTAATCGGCGTCTGCATCAACATGGCATTCCAGTTCCGCAGCATGGATGGGGCCAGCTTCTTCTGGTACCTGATCAAGCTGACCCTTATCGGTCTGTTCGCCTTCAATTGGGCAAACTTCAATGCAGTAGCAAACGCAGTCATTGGAGGCTTGGACTACGTCGCTGGCGCACTGGTGTCTTCGGTTGGCGGCGGAGGAGCCGGAGCCACACACTTTGCCGGCGAGTTCGACATCCTGATCGAAAAATTCAGCCAGTACCTGAATGCCATCGGCAGCAACCTGAACTGGATGACGGGCGCGATCCTAGGCGGCATCGGGCTTATTCTTTTGAGCCTCCTTGGCTTCATGACCGGCATCGTCCTCATATTCGCCAAGATGATGCTGACCCTCATGCTCGGCCTTGCTCCGATCATGGTCGCGCTGTCGCTCTTCGATGCAACCAAGGATTTCTTCCATAGGTGGGTCTCGACGACCGTCAGCTATGCCTTCTACCCCATCGTCATCGCCGCCATGTTCTCAACCGTCGTCGGCATGGCGAATTCGCTGCTGGCCCAACTCGGTGACCCAAACTCAGCAACCAACATCGGCGCGCTCGTACCGTTCTTCGTCATGGTCTTTCTGGCGAAGGGATTTGTGGCAGCAACGCCCCTGATCGTGCGTGGTATCTCGGGGAACCTCATGGTGGCGGCGGCGCCCGCCGTTGTCGCTGGAACAACCGGGGTCATGCGCGGGCTCTTCAACACAGCCGGTGTCAAGGGTAGGTCGCGGATCGGTGCGCTTACAACCGGTGAAGCTATTGGGCGAGGCGTGGCGCAGAGTCCAGCGGCTGTTCAGACAGTTGTTAAAAGCACAGCTGCACAGGTGGTCATGATGTCGGAACGGGCGAAGCGGTTGAGGGGCTTGTGAGGTTTCAGGTTTCCAAGATCGCTGGATATTTCTAATGAACGCATGGACAAATCCGTAACTTATCCGTCAACGAATTGACTCTAAGAGTCGAAGGTCTTGGCTGAACACTGCTCACCGATTCCGAAACTGCGGAATGCGCTTTTTGCTGAATGCGTTCATCCGCTGAGACATAAACAAGGGTGGGTCACTTCTCAGCGGAAATCAACAGCCCGAGGGCGGAGTCAACATGACCTAGACTGTTGTCGGTGTTCTCTACGGTGCTTTTCTGTTAACGAAGCCGAAAAACGCTTCTTCAAACGGTTAAACCCTATCAGTCCATGCATATTAAGCTGCCCCTAATTCTGACATTTCTCGCAGTCGCCGAGATGCGGAGCTTCCGACGGGCGGCGGAAGTTCTCAACACGACACAGCCCAATATCTCGGGTCGGATTGCGGAATTGGAGGGATTGATCGGGCAGTCGCTCTTTCACCGGCGCGGAGGAATCGTCGCACTGACGCCACGAGGCCACGATCTGCTGCCCTATGCCCGCCGCATCCGCGCGGCCCAGCACGAGTTCGAGGCGCAGGCTGGGATACCGTCCGTTGAAGTCGGGACGTTACGTGTCTCGGCATCTGAATCTCTGGTAGACCCATTCCTCCTTCAATTTCTCGAGGCATTCTCGAACGCCTATCCACGTGCAACAGTCGATCTTCAAATCGAATCAACGGGTCGACAGAGGGACGAATTGATCGAACGCCGGGTCGATCTGTCTTTCCTAATGGGCCCGGTGTCTCACCATGCAGTGACGAATGCAAATCTGCTGGAAATACCGGTGATCTGGGCGGTGCCCAAACACCATCCTCTTGCGACGCGAAAGACGTTGACGATTGCAGAGATCGCTGATTCGCCGATCATTTCATTCTCGAAGGAAAGCCGCCCCTACTCGCAGCTTCTGGAGTTGCTGCGACGTCACCAGATCACCGCGCCACGCATTTTCTCATCGAACTCTCTGACGGCATCTTTGCGAATGGCAAGTGCAGTGCAGGGTGTCTGCACCGTGCCGCGGGACTATCTTCTGGCAAGCCGATTGACGGATGCCTTCGTCGAACTCTCGACGGACGCTATTCTGGATCCGCTCGTGTTTACAGCATCTTACCACACTGATGGTGGGGGAACTCTCGCCAGCCAAGCTGCCGCCCTTGCTGTGAATATAGCAGCTCAACTATCGGAACATCAGAAAACATGATCTTCTGACGTCATTTATTATAATTGGCCATGATGGGTAACATTTGGCAGCTTGTTCGTCACACAACAAACGACGGGTGAGGTTCCGATGAAATCCATAATGACTCTTGCACTAGTTCTGGCCGCCGGCACGGCGATGGCACAGGATCTTCCGCAGACCGATCTGAAGGTGGTTGGAAGCCTTGGGATGCTGAGCATCTACAAAGGCTTCGAACAGCCGTTCTACACCATGACACTACCCGAGGTTTCCAACGGGAAGGTGACAGCCGAGATCCAGCCATTCAACGAATTCGGCCTGAGCGGCGCCGAGATCATGCGCCTGACGGAGAACGGCACCCTGCAGTTCGCCTCGACCCCCATGGGCTACCTGATCGGCGAGAATGCGATCAACGCAGGTAATGACCTGCCGGGGATTGCTCCGACGGCAGAGAAAGCACGCGAGATTACCGAGGCCTGGCGGCCCGTCGTGGCGGAAAGCTACGCGAAGAACGGCGTCAAGCTGCTGGCGATCTACCCCTATTCGGCGCAGGTCGCTTATTGCAATGCCCCGATCGAGAGCCTCGCCGACCTGTCCGGCAAGAAAATCCGCGCCTCTGGGGCAGCTGTGGCCGACTTCATCGAAGGTCTCGGCGGCACGGCGGTTTCCATGGCGTTCGGCGAAGTCGTTCAGGGCCTTCAGAAAGGCGTCGTAGACTGCGCGATCACCGGCGCGATGTCCGGGTTCGACAGCAAATGGTACGAAGTTTCCACGCACGTCCTTGAACTTCCGATTGCTTGGTCGCCGGTCGCGCATGTGGTGAACCAGCAGGTATGGGACGGACTCGACCCCGCAATCCAGACCTTCATGACCGAACAGATTGCTACCCTCGAGAACGATGTTTGGGCCGCCGCAGAACTGGAAACGGCCCAAGGCTTCGCCTGCAACACCGGCGAAGGCGACTGCCCGCGTGAAGGTGCGCCGGGGTCCCTCACCCTTGTCCAGACCGGGGACGCGGACATCGCCCTGCGTGACGAAATCCTCAAGAAGGACGTTCTGCCGGCCTTCCTTGAGCAATGCGGTGACGCATGTGCCGCCGAATGGCAGGCCCGCGTTGCGCCCCTCGCCGGTCTCAACTGATCGAAGAGCTGAGCGACCCGGGTCTCCTCCTCTCTTTCGGCCCGGGTCCCACCCTTCCTGCATTCGGAGACTCCTATGTCCGCCACCTTCAATGAGCCGGACCCCGGCCAGCCTGCGGGGCAGCCGCGGATCGAGAAAGCTGCTCTTGCACTGGTCAATTGCGCTTCGGTCTGGGCCGTCCGCCTTTGCGGTGTCCTGCTGATGCTCTGCACAGTTGCAATATGCGCCGAGGTTCTGGTGCGCGGGGCGCTTGGCAAGTCCGTCTTCACGACCGACGAGCTCTCTGGCTACACCTTGGCGATAACGACGTCATGGGGGCTCTCGCTGGCGCTGATCCGTCTCGCACATGTGCGGATCGACCTGCTGCGGTCTGCGGTCCCGGCGCCAATCGCGGCAATCCTCGACGTTCTGTCCTCGCTGGTGGTGAGCGGCTTCGGAGCCTTCCTCGCGTGGTACGCCACCGAGATGGCAATCACGGCCTACAAACGGGGGATCGTCTCGAATTCGCCGCTCGAAACTCCGATGGCCATTCCGCAAGGGCTCTGGGCTGCGGGTCTTTGGCTCTTCGTAATCTGCGGTGCCGTCATCACGCTGGCCGCGCTGCGTCGCCTTCTCTCGGGCGATTGGGCTGCCGTCGCCAAGATCGCCGGGGTGCAAAGACCCGACGATGAAGCCCGCGCCCAAGTTCGCGAGCTGGAAGGAGTCTCCTGATGCTTGCCACTGCACTGGTTCTACTGCTTGTCCTGATCGGTCTGTCCTTGCCGATTGCAGCGGCGCTCGGGTCGCTCGGGATCATTCTGGAACAGGCCTACAGCTTCCTTCCGCTGCATCGCGCGGCGGGAGAGATCGCCTGGACCTCGTCTTCATCCTTCACCTTGATGGCTGTCCCGCTGTTCGTTCTGCTGGGTGAGATCATGCTGCGGTCCGGGATCGCCGACGCGATGTACGGTGCCCTGGCGAAATGGTTAGGCTGGCTTCCGGGGGGCGTGATGCACGCCAACATCGGTGCCTGCGCGCTGTTTGCCGCGACCTCGGGGTCGTCGGTGGCAACGGCCGCCACTATCGGGACCGTCGCGCTGCCCCAGATCGACCGCTACGGCTATGGCGAGAAGCTGTTCTTGGGAACGCTCGCCGCTGGCGGGACCCTCGGCATCCTCATTCCGCCGTCGGTCAACATGATCATCTACGGCATTCTTACCAACTCGTCCGTTCCGCAGCTTTACATGGCTGGCATCATTCCCGGCCTACTTCTGGCGGGCTGCTTCATGGGAATGATCGCACTGCTGTCGATCGCACGCCCGGCACTGGCGGGGCAGCGCCACAGCTACAGCTGGAGCGAGCGGATGCGCTCGCTCGTCGGAGTGCTGCCACCAACGTTCATCTTTGTCCTCGTGATCGGGTCGATCTATGGCGGGTGGGCAACGCCGACAGAGGCCGCCGCCCTAGGGGTTGCCGGTGCCATCCTGCTGGCCGCCGGTCGCCGGACACTGTCGCTAAAAATGCTCAACCACTCGCTCGAGGCAACGGTGGTCACGACCGCGATGATTCTGTTCATTATCGTCGCGGCCTATTTCCTGAACATGATCCTCGCAGGGATAGGTCTGACCCGTGCGCTCAACACCTTTATCGGCGAGCTCGGACTGTCACCGATCCAGATGCTGATTGCCGTAGTCATCTTCTACCTGATCCTCGGCTGTTTCATGGAAACGTTGTCGATGATGATCACCACGATCCCAATCATCGCGCCGATCATGTTCGAGCTGGGTTTCGACCCAATCTGGTATGGCGTCGTGATGATGATCCTCATCGAGACTGCGCTGATCACGCCTCCGATCGGTCTCAACCTTTACATCGTTCAGGGTGTCCGCAACCGGGGTCCCATGACCGACATCATGATCGGAGTGCTGCCCTTCGTGCTCTGCATGGTCATCGTCCTGGGGCTTCTAGCGGCCTTCCCCGGACTGGCCACGTGGCTGCCTTCCCTCTCTTCAAACTGACGACACGTACACAACAAGGATAATTCAATGTCGAAAATTGCGTTCATCGGCCTCGGCGTCATGGGACTGCCCATGGCAAAGAACCTGGTCGCCCGCGGCCACGACGTCCACGGCGCCGACCTATCGGGTACTGCACGGGCGCAGCTGGCCGAAGCCGGAGCCAAGGTTTGCGAGCCCGAACAGCTGGATCTGGCGGGGATCGAGATCATCGTAACCATGCTGCCTTCGGGCGCTATCGTGAAATCGGTGTTCTCCGACATTATCCTGCCTAGGGCCGAACCGGGCACGCTGGTCGTTGACTGCTCGTCGATCGATCTGGACACCACGAAGCAGATCGCTAAAGACGGCGCGGCCAAGGGCCTGATCGTTCTGGACAGCCCCGTGTCCGGCGGCCCCGAGGCTGCAGGGTCGGGCAAGTTGAGCCTAATGGTCGGCGCCACGCCCGAGGCTTTCGAGAAGGCCAAGGATATCCTGTCCCAGATCGGCGCCAAGATGTCGTTGTTCGGCGACAACGGCGCAGGTCAGGTGGCGAAAGCCTGCCACAACATGATCGTGGGGATCACCGCACTTGGCGTCTACGAAGGCTTTGCCCTTGCGAAGGCCTGCGGGCTTGACGCGGCGCAGTTCTACGAACTCTGCAACGGTGCCGCCGCACAGAGCTGGGTGCTGCACAACCGCTGTCCCGAGCCTGGGGTCGTGCCGGCCGCGCCCGCCTCGCACGATTATGCACCCGGTTTCGCCGCCGGCCTGATGTCGAAAGACCTCGGTCTGGCGCAGGCCGCCGCCAAGTCGGCCAATCTAGATACGCCTTTCGGAGCCGAAGCCGCCTCGCGTTTTGCCAAGTTCTGCGCAGACGGAAACGCCGCCTACGACTTCTCGGCTATCTTCCGCACCATGCAAACCAATGCCTGACGACATGAAAGACAAAGACATGACATCCGAAATTGTTCTTCCGACCGATGCCCTGACCGGGGCTTTCATTGACGGGAAATGGGTCCAGCCGACCGGTGGCCAGACGCTCAAGATCGAGAACCCGTCGCGTCGCACCACCATCTGCGAGATCAGCGCCTCAGGTGCGGCTGAAATTGACCTAGCCGCTCAGGCCGCGCGCAAGGCTTTTCCCGGCTGGCGCAAGCTTGCCGCAAGCGAACGCGGCAAACTTCTGACCGAGCTCGGCAACCGCGTTGCCGCCAAGCAGGAAGAAATTGCCCGCGTGCTGGCTGCTGAAACCGGGAATGCCCTGCGTACCCAGTCCCGCGGCGAAACCGGCGCAGCGGCGAATGTGTTTAAGTACTACGGCGGGACCTCGGTTGAGCAGAAAGGCGAGACGCTGCCCCTCGGCCCAGGTCTCTTTTCCTATTCGACCCGCGAACCCCATGGTGTCGTGGGTGCGATCATCCCCTGGAACTCGCCGCTTGTGCTGGCGGCGGTCAAGATCTCGATGGCCTTGGCGACCGGCAACTGCATGATCATGAAGCCTGCAGAAGATGCGCCGCTTGCGGTTCTCAAGGTGTTCGAACTGGCGGCTGACCTTTTCCCCGCCGGTGTCCTGAACGTCGTCACCGGTACAGGAGAAGAGGCCGGCGCTGCGCTGACTGCGCATCCCGGCATCGACAAGGTGTCCTTCACCGGGTCGTCCGAAGTGGGCAAGCTGGTCGGCCATGCCGCTGCAGACCGCATCGCGCAGGTCACGCTCGAGCTGGGCGGCAAGAGTCCGACGATCGTCTTCCCTGACGCGGCCGATGGCCGACATATCGACAAGACCGTCGCGGGCATCGTCAACGCGGTCCGGTTCGCGCGGCAGGGTCAGTCCTGCACCGCAGGGACGCGCCTGTTCCTGCACACCTCGGTCTGGGACAAGGTGCTGCCCCGAGTCATAGAGGCGGTGAAGGCCATGAAGGTCGGCGACGCGCTGGACGAGGCCTCCGACATTGGCGCCGTGATCAATACGGAGCGGTATGGTGAAATCCGCGCGTTTCTGGCCCAGGCCAAGGAGCAGGGCGCCGAGTTTGCCCTTGGGGACGTGCCGGCAGAGATCGGTGAAGACACGCCGCTTGCCCCTGAATGCGTGATCCTTACCGGGATCGACAACAGCTGGCGCATCGCCCGCGAGGAAGTCTTCGGGCCGGTCCTTTGCGTCGTTCCTTGGGAAGACGAGGCGGAAGTGGTCAAAATGGCCAACGACACGCACTATGGCCTCGCGGCGTTCGTCTTCACGCATGATGTGTCGACCATCCTCCGCATGTCGCGCCTGATCGACGCCGGCTGGCTTCAGATCAACCAGGGCGGCGGGCAGATCCCGGGCATGTCCTACGGCGGCATCAAGCAGTCGGGCATCGGGTCCGAATACTCGATCGAGGGCGCGCTGGAGGCCTACACCTTCCGCAAAAGCGTAACCATCGCGGTAGACGCATGAGCACGGACAGCTTTGGCAACCCGCTGGTTCCGGGGCTCGGCTACGCCTATGGAACCCTCATCGGCAGCTCTGCGGACGAAGTCCGCAGGCTGCGCAACGGCCAGCGTCTGGCCGCGGACCGGGTCATGTCCCGCGGCGCGGAGAGCGTTGCGATCTTCACCGGCAACATGCGGGATTTTCCGTTGAAACCGGAAGACCTGTCGACGCTGTGTGAAGAATGGGTCGGCCCCGGCATCTTTGCGACCGACCTGCGCCACGTGGCCGCCGAACACATGGGCGGTGACGACACCACGGCGGCTGCGGTGTTCAACCGGACGTCGGGCGGTATCGTCGCGGCGATCCTTGCGCTGAGCGAGGGCTGCCCTGTCGTCTCGCTGGTGCCGAAGGGTGACCGGTCTCATGCCTCGGTGGTGCGGGGGTGCTCGCTCTCTGGCGTGTCACTGAGTGAGGTCACCGATCTTGAGACATTCGAGCAGGCGATCAAGGCCGGCGCGCGGCTGGCGGTCCTGACAACCGTGACCAGCGCGCTGGCCCGGTTGGAAGACGACGTGACGCGAAGGGCGGCAGAGATCGCCCACGCGCACGGTGTCGTCGTCTTTCTGGACGAGGCCTATGGCGCACGGTTGCGGCCGGTTCTGCATGGCGGGGTGAAATCGCTTCTGCTGGGTGGCGACATCGCGATCACAAACGCCGACAAGGCCGGACTATCCGGTCCGCGGGCCGGAGTGATGGCTGGTCGATCCGACCTCGTCACGCGCTGCGCCGCCAAGGCCGCGGAACTTGGGATCGAAGCACGGGCGCCGATTGCCGCTGGTGCGATGCGTTCCCTTCAGGGCTTCACGCCCGAGGTTCTGATGCAGGAAGTCCGGGACGGCGCGCTGATTTCGGATGCACTGGCTGGCCTGTTTGGTGCGAACGTCAAACGCTCAGATCTGGGACCGCAGGTGGACGAGGACATCGTCGCCGCCGCACTGCTAAAACGGGCAGGCATGGACCAGACAGATTTTGTTCCGGCGGAACTGACGGCAGCGCTCGGGATGGCCCTGCTGGAAGATGCAGGCGTCGTAACTGTGAACACCCACGGTCAGCCGGGCGCGCGAATCTCCCTGCGTCTGAAGCCCACGACAGGCGCGCTGGCGACCATCGGCGGGCCCGAGCTGCTGGCCAAGGCGCTGGACGCAGCGATGGATCGCACGGCCGCCGCGCTCACCGATCGCGGCGCAATGCAGGCCCTGATTTTCGGAGTGGAGTGACATGGCAGATCCCAAAGTTATCGCGCGGGCCGACGAACGACTCGACACTCTTGTAAACCTCGATCTTGGGGGCAGGGGGGTCGAAGCCCTTTACGAGCTTGCCCGCGAAAAGACTGGACGCCCGCTGGTCGGCGCTGCGGCCGAGGCTCTTCTGTCTCTCAAGCAGGGGGATACGCTTGTCGTAACGACCGGATCCGTGTCGCGAGCCTGGCTTTCAACGGCTATCGGTGAAAATGACGGACCGTCGGGTTTGGCCGCTGTGGTTCGCGCCATCGTGCTGGCCCGCCGCGTGCGGTGTGTGCTGGTTGCCGAGGAAACCCTGTTGCCCGCTCTGGGCCAGGTGATGGAAGCGGCAGGCCTGTCGATCCTGACGCTCGAGGCTGGGCAGGTAGCGGCGGACGAAGGATCTCTGGCAGGGGTTACGCTGATGCCCTATCCGGTAACGGACGAGGAGGGGATTGCGATGGCACCCCGGATGCTCGATACGCTTCAACCCGCCATGATGTTCTCGACCGAGAGGGTCGGGCGAAACCGCAACGGCATCTATTACTCCATGGGCGGGCGCGACTACGGCATGGGCCGGGCGCGGATTGATCGGCTCTTCGATCTGGCGCTGAATCGGAAAATCCCAGTCATCGCCATCGGGGACGGCGGCAATGAGATCGGGATGAGCCTCGTCGCACCGGCAGTAGAGACCGCGGTGAAACATGGTGCCAAGGGCGACTGTCCCTGCGGCGGCGGGATCGGTGCCATTACCGGCGCTGACATCCTTCTGACGGCGGCTGTGTCGAACTGGGGCTGCACTGCCCTCTGTGCCGCAATGGCTGCGCGTGAAGGCAATCCTGCGCTTCTCCATACTCCGGATCGCGAGAGCGTTCTATTGGACAGAATGGTCGATCTGGGGCTGATAAACTCGGCCCACGGCATCATCGACGCCAATGTAGACGGAGTTGCACGAGACTCGCATATCGCGATCGCAGAGCTGTGCCGTACCATTGTGAAGTCCATACTTCCAATCTGACCAGACACGGCCAGGGTGGGCCTCTCACGGCGATGGCCCGCCCAGCCACCTTTCCCATCAACGACACTTTCGGTCGAAGCCATGCGTGCCCCAATGCTTGGTCGCTTCGCGATCCTAAGCCTTTCAATCGTTCTCGGCCTTCTGTTTCTAGGTCTTTCCGTCGTCCAGCCATGGCTCCTTATGCCCGCCATCTGCTTACTGCTGCTCAGTGGCATCGGCATCTTCGATCTGGTACAGACGCGACATTCGATTACGCGCAACTATCCGATCATCGGGCATATGCGTTTCCTAATCGAAGGGATCCGCCCCGAGATTCGCCAGTACCTGATCGAAAGTGAACATGACGAGGTCCCCTTTAGCCGGGACAAGCGCGCCATCGTCTATCAGCGCGCCAAGAACATCGAGGACAAGCGACCCTTCGGCACCCGGTTGAATCTGTATGAACCCGGCTTTTCCTGGGTAAACCATTCCTTCCGTCCAGTTGAGCTTCACGACTGGGATTTTCGGACGACAATCGGTGGCCCTGCGTGTCGCAAGCCCTACAGCGCGTCGGTCTACAACATTTCGGCAATGAGCTTTGGTGCCCTGTCCGCCAACGCGACGCTTGCTTTGAACACGGGGGCGAAGGCCGGTGGCTTCGCGCATGACACGGGTGAGGGCGGTATCAGCAAATACCACAGATCGGGCGGCGGCGATCTGATCTACGAGATCGGCAGCGGCTACTTTGGCTGCCGGACGGCGGACGGGCGGTTCGATCCCGACAGCTTTGCCAGACTTGCTGCGGACCCCCAAATACGCATGATCGAGGTGAAACTCAGTCAAGGGGCCAAACCGGGCCACGGGGGCATGTTGCCCGCGGCCAAGATCACGCCGGAAATCGCCGAGGCGCGCGGCATTCCGCTTGGCGTCGACTGTATCTCGCCGCCGTCACACAGCACGTTCACCACCCCGATCGAGCTGTGTGGCTTCCTGGGCCTGCTGCGCGAAAGATCCGGCGGCAAACCCGTCGGTTTCAAGCTCTGCATCGGACACCGGCGTGAGTTCATGTGCGTGGTCAAGGCCATGCTGGAGACGGGCATCGTGCCGGACTTCATTGTCGTGGACGGGGCGGAAGGAGGGACCGGTGCTGCCCCGCAGGAGTTTGCGAACCATGTAGGGATGCCGTTGCGGGACGGGCTGTACTTTGTCCACAACGTGCTCAGAGGGGCCGGTCTACGCGATCAGGTATCCCTTGGGGCCAGCGGCAAACTGATTACGGCGTTTGACCTGGCAAGCGCCTTCGCCCTTGGCGCAGACTGGTGCAATTCGGCGCGCGGGTTCATGTTTGCCATAGGATGCATCCAGGCACAGACCTGTCACACCAACGCCTGCCCGGTCGGCGTGGCCACGCAGGACCCTCTACGCCAACGAGCGCTTGTGGTCCCGGACAAGGCGCAGCGGGTCACCAACTTTCATCGGAACACGTTGCGAGCGCTGGCCGAGATCGTCGGAACGGCAGGCCAGACCCACCCCCGTGAACTGCTGCCCCGCCACTTCATGCTGCGTAATCGGCGTGGAGACATGCGGTCGGGGGACAGCATCCATCCATGGCTTCCCGAAGGGTTTCTTCTGCGCGGTGAAAACATCGGGCGGGGCTATCTCGAGCGTTGGAACAGGGCCACCTCCGAACGCTTCGAGGCGATGGACTGAAGGGTCAGGCACAAAGCTTGCGCATCCGCTTGATCAGAAGTCGCAAGGCCGGTCGGGCGTCCGTTCCCCGCGGAATGGCGCAAAAGATTTCCCGTGTGACTTCCGGGTGGATCGGAAGCGCCGTAATCCCGCGCATGTCAACCAGCGTGTTCAGGGCAAGCTCTGGCAGAACGGTAACGGCCTGTCCGTGGCGAACGAATTCTGCGGTCAACATCATGTTCCGACAGGCCCGGATCACCTTCGGCTTGAACCCGGCCTTCAGGCAAGCCTCGTTCACAAAGGTCTGGTAGGCACTGGCCGATACATTCAGGGCCCATTGCGCGTCGCGCAGGCTGGTAAGGGGCAAGCTGTCCCTCTTGGTCTGCACAAGCGGGTGATCGCTGTTCAGAAGCGCCATCATGCGATCTCGGCACAGCGACCAGACGTCGATGGCTGCCCCGCTGACCGAGGGGTGACCGCGGATATCATCGACGATCGCCAAGTCGTAGATCTTCGACTTCAGCCCCTGAAGCCCTTCTTCCGGTTCAACCTCATGCACCTCGATCGACAGGGCCGGATGGGCGGATTCGAACTCAGACACGAGCCCGGGCAGCAGCTTGAAGGCGATGGTGCCGAAGGCGGCGATCCGCAATGTGCCTGAAAACTCGTCATGACGGCTTGCCAGTTCAGACTCGATGCGCGTCATGGTCTCGTTCAGCAATGCGGCCCGTTCGGCCAGCATCTGGCCAAAGTCGTTCAACTGGCCGCCCTTGCTGCTGCGAAAGAAAAGAGGCTCTCCAACCTCTTGTTCTAGAAGAGAAAGCTGCTGGGATACAGCTGAGCGGGTCAGGCCGTTCGCCTGGCTGACCGCCGTGATGGATCCCAGAAGTTCCAGCTCGCGCAACAGCATGAGGCGCGCGTAATTCAGCTTCATGGCGTCATAAACTCTAACGGTGCATGAAGATTTATTAACATTTTTTTACTATAAGTCCAGTTCATAGTCTTCCCAAAAGCAAAGAAAGGACATCGTCGGTGAACGTACTCCGGACCCAGACAGACATGCATGACAGTCTCTCGGAGACCTGCGCACGACTCGAGCACCTGATGACCCTCGAGATCCGACCGCTGACCGGCGGCCTGCCTGCCGGGATCATCGCGCCTACGGCGGCACTGTCGCGTTCTGCCCAATCGGGCGCACCGGTGCTGAAAGCGGTACAGGGGCTGACGGCGGCCTGCCAAGGGACGTCAGAGGTTATCGTCGTGACCGGAGCAGGGGTCGCCCCGGCGCTGCCTAGCGGGGAAACTGACGGGCCGCTTGGTGCGGTGGTCCTTGCCCGCGGGATCGCAATGGCCCTAGGTGCCCGCGTCACGATCGTCTCCGAAGACTCCCATGCTCCCGCTGCCAAGGCCTGCCTGGCCGAACTGACCCAGTCCGACGGCGTCGACCTGCGCGCAGTGCCGGTGGGCATCAGTGAGACTGATGTGTCCGCCCTCATCTCGCCCGCCACGACAGCCATCATCTTTGTCGAAAAAGACGGCCCGAATGAAACCGGCAGCTTCCATGGTATCCGCGGCAATCGGCGCCCCGAGGGCACCGTGTCCGGTCTGCACAAGCTTGCCGATCTAGCGCGCGAACGCGGCATCTTCACGGTCGGTGTCGGTGACGGCGGCAACGAGGTTGGCTTCGGCAAGATCCGGTCCGAACTGATGCAGATCCTGCCGCGGCATGGTCGGGCCCTGTCCAGCGACGAGGGCGTGGTGACTGTGACGGAAACCAACGTTCTGATCACGGCGTCGGTCTCGAATTGGGGGGCCTACGCGATCAACGCCGGGCTGGCCGTCGCTATGGGACGGCCCGACTTGCTTCATTCTGCGGACGACGAGATTCGGCTGATCCGGGCAGCTGTCGCCGCTGGTGCCCGGGACGGGGCTACCTCGCGTCCCGACGAGGCCGTCGACGGCATCTCGAAAGAAGGCAATGCCGCAATCGCCTCACTCATGCAAGATATCGTCCGGTGTGCACTCGCTGCATCGGTCGAGTTTGAAATCTGATAACATACCCAACAGGAGAAGATCACAATGACCATTGCACTTTCACGACGCACCATCCTTGCCGGGCTTCTCGGAACGTCGGCGGCGATGACGCTTGGCAGCAAGCTGATGGCGCAATCGCCGTCGTTCTTCCGTATCGTCAGCGGCGGCACTGGCGGCACCTACTACCCGATCGCAGGCCTCATCGGAAATGCGATCTCGAATCCTCCGGGCTCCCGGTCCTGCGAGGACGGCGGCTCTTGCGGCGTGCCGGGACTGGTCGCAATCGCGCAGTCCTCAAACGGCGGCGCTGCCAACGTCACCGCAGTCGGAAGCGGTCAGGCAGAGGGTGGGTTCGCGCCGGCGGATCTGCTTGAGTGGGCCAACAAGGCCACCGGACCCTACGAGGGCCAGACCCCGGTCGAGACCATCCGTGTAATCGCGAACCTGTTTGCGGAACATCTCCACCTCGTGACGCTGCCCGGTTCGAACATCGCATCCTATGCGGATCTGGCCGGCAAGCGTGTCGGCATCGGCTCTGCCGGGTCCGGCACGCAGGTCGCCGTCCTGGAAATCCTCGCCAAGCTCGGCATGACGCGCGCCGATTTCTCGGCGGCAGAGCTGAACATCTCGCAGTCGACTGAACGGCTTCAGGACGGTGCGCTGGATGCCTTTTTCTACATCGCCGGCGTGCCGGCAGGTGGCATCGCGCAATTGGCTGCAACGGCCGGGATGAAGCTGGTTGGCATGTCGCCTGACGAACAGGCCGCCGCGCTAGAGGTGGTGCCCTTCTACCAGGCCGCCGAAATCGCCGCCGGAGCCTATGACGGGGTCGAAACTCCAGTGACCACGCTCGCGGTTGGCACGCAGTTTGTGGTCCATGCCGGGTTGGACGAAGACCTTGCCTACGGGATCACCAAAGCCTTATGGTCCGATCAAACCCGCAAGCTTCTGGATGCAGGCCATGCCAAGGGCCGCGAGATCGTTCTGGAAAATGCTTTGAACGGCATCACCCTGCCGCTGCATCCCGGGGCGGAAAAATTCTACCGCGAAGCTGGTATGCTTTAATGAACGGGGCCAACGAGAAAAAGGAAGGAGCGGCGACCGCCCCTTCCATCGGTGGCGGCCCGCTTCGGTTCTGGCCCTTGGTCACCAGCACGCTGCTTTGTCTGGCGGGCATCTACATCTTTGCGGGTGCGCTGACCGGGCGAACTCCGCCCATGCACTGGCATAACGCCGTCTTCCTAGCGACCATGACCGGTCTAGTTCTGCTGATGCAGCCGGCAGGACGAAAACCACAGAGTGACGAGGACATCGGTTCGGCCCCGCACCGACCTCCGGTCCACGACATCCTACTGGCGGCGACCGGTGTGGTCGCCTGCCTATGGGTCGCGATCAGCTATCGCGGCTTCGACATGTTCGGGATGGACCTGCCCGCGTTGGCTTTTCGTCTTGGCAATCCCTCGATGCCCGATCTGGTGATGGGTACGGCACTGCTTGTCGTCCTCTTCGAGGCCACTCGACGCGCCGTTGGCTTGGTCTTCCCGGCCATCATGGTGGTGTTCACCTTATATATGCTGTTCGGCCAATCTGTGCCCGTGGCCATCCTTCAGCATCCTGGCGCGACCTGGAGCCAGTTCATCAACCAGATGACGATGAGCTCGGAAGGTGTCTTCGGCGGGACCTTGACCGTGATCTCTTCGGTCGTGCTGGTCTTCGTGATCTTCGGGGAATTCGCGCAGCGGGTTGGGTTGGGCAAGTTTTTCATGGACCTCGCGTCCTGTGTTGCGGGCGGTTTTGCCGGCGGTCCGGCAAAGGTCAGCGTCGTATCCTCGGCCATGTTCGGCATGATCTCCGGTTCGACCGTGGCAAATACCGTCGCGACCGGGTCGATGACAATTCCGGCCATGAAACGGGCCGGTTATCCAGCCTACTTTGCCGGTGCCGTAGAAGCGGCGGCCAGTGCCGGTGGCCAGATCACACCACCCCTGATGGGCGCCGCGGCCTTCCTGATGGTCGAGTTCCTCAATCTGCCGTACACGACGATCATCATCGCCGCTGCCCTGCCGGCCGCAATGCATTATCTCGGACTGCTGGGAGCCGTGCATTTCAGGGCAAAACGTCTTGGTCTTGAAGGCATGTCCCGCAGCGAACTGCCGCGCGTTAGCGCCGTCCTGAAGGAAGGTTGGCCCGCGCTGGTGCCGCTGGTGGTTCTTCTGGCGCTTCTGTTCAACCATTTTACGCCTCAATACGCTGCCGCATGGGGCATTCTCAGCTGCATTGTCATCGGCATGATACATCCCCGTCGAATGATCAGCCTGCGCGACCTGCCGGTCATCTTCGCGGCCGGTGTCCGGAATTCGCTAGCCGTTGGCATCATCGCGGGCGCTGTCGGCGTGGTGATCGGCGTTATTACCATGACCGGTGTGTCATTCCGCCTTGGTTTTCTCGTAACCAGCCTAGCCGCGTCGGTGTCCGACACGCTGACGCCTCTGCTATCGCTGATCCCCCTGATCGATGTCTCACCGCAGAGCGTTGCAATTTTCTTCTCGCTCGTGTTTATCGGCATCGCCAACATCATGATGGGCGCGGGGATACCGACCACGGCCCTCTACATTATGCTGGCGCCGATCGCGACGCCGGCCTTGGCCAACCTGGGCGTGCCGCCGATCGCGGCGCATATGTTCGTCCTGTACTACGGAGTGCTGGCAGACATCACGCCCCCCGTCTGCGTGTCGGCCTTTGCTGCGGCAAGCATCGCGGGCAGTCCTCCCCTCAAGACGGGCGTTCAGGCCTTCGGTCTGGGGATCGGCAAGGTAGTGGTGCCTTTCATCTTCGTCTATTCACCTGCATTCCTTCTGGTGACTGACGATTTCACCTGGGCCAGTTTCATCCCCACCTTCCTGAGTGCAATCACAGGCATCCTCATCGTCTCGATGGCCGTCGGCGGATACGCGCTGACCCGGCTTGGGCCGACAGTACGGGTGTGGCTGGGTATGGCTGGCCTTATAGCGACCGCGCCCGGCTTTACATCCCTGTTGATAGGGGTTGGCCTTGCAGCGTTCGCCATCGCGCTCGATTGGCTGAGAGCGCTACGGCGAAGTGAGAGAGAACTGGTCAAATCCAGTTGATCGGGGCGACGCGAGGAAACAGTGTGTGGTCCTTATCATTTTGGCTGGCGGCATCAGTATTGCCGGTGCCGCCTTTTTTACCCATGTTCAGCGATAATCGCCCTCGTCGTCTGAACCGCAGAAGCCAGCGCTGTCCGGTCTGCGTTCGAAATACCCAATGCCTCGATATCGAGCGACAGCTGGTCCTGGCCACCGCCGCTCGCAGCAGCACGAGCTGCGCGGCCGCGGGCCTTCGCTGATCTAACAGGTTCAGCCATCGATGTGTTCGATGCATTCGTGCCGACGTCCCGCGCGACATTTGCCGCCCGCACCTCCTGCAGCTCCTGCTTCAACCTCTCCACTGTCTCACGGGTCTCGGACATCTGCCGATCCCGCCGCAGACCATCTTCGTCCGGATACGGAAAACTACCCGACTGGCCCGCATGAAGCACCTTCAACACCGGGTCCTCGAAATACTTCACCCTTCTTGCCCGGATCGGCATCTGCGCATCAATCACGAGGATGACCTCGTCGAGGTCCATGCGTCGAGCCTCATCCTCTGTCAGGAGCGGCGTATCCTCCGTCCTCTCCGAGACGCTGCGTCCTTCGAACGGATTGCGCCCGACCGCGCGCGACCGGGTCACCACGCGCTTGGTGGTCTTGCCCACGGCTTGGCTCAACTCTTCGATGGTCTTCTGTTCGGACGGGGTGAGGTAGAGTTTCACGCCCGCGCCGCCTTGAAGCGATCTGCGGGTGTTCTCACCATAGATCTCGTCCAGCGCGGGGATCGTCTGTGTCACGATGGCGAGGTTGCCGCCGAAGGAGCGCAGCGTCTTGATGCTCTCGGCGACGATTGGCATTTTCCCGAGCCGGTCGAACTCGTCGAGCATGATCATGACCGGCCAGGGCTCGTCATCCCCGGGTTCCCGCGCCTGTAGCGAGGCGATCAGGTCCGAGAAAAAGAGACGGATCAGCGGAGCAAGCGGACGGATCATTTCGGATTCAACCACAAGATAGATCGCATGTGGGCGGCGGCGGATGTCCCGGAATGAGAAGTCAGAGGTCGCGGTGGCCGCGTCAATCGCGCGGTTGTCCCAAGTGTCGAGACCCGATGTCATCAGGAGGGAGAGGTAGGAAGTGAGGGTGTCGTTGTTGGTTGATGCCATACGCTCGAAGATCAGTTTGGCCGACTTGTTCTTCACCTCCTGCGAACGCTTCAGGTATTCCTTCTGCTTGTCGCCCCCCGAGGCTGTGATGCGGTAAATCTCGCCGATGGTCGGAACGCCGCGCTCGAATGCCAGAAGACCGGCCGCTACGAAGAGGTCGATACCCCCGGCTAAAAGCCCGCTCAGCTTTTCATTGTCGGTCTGCAGGAAGAGCTTGGCGGTGAGTTTCAGCTCCATCTGCTGCCGGTCGGGGTTGGTCATGGCAGCAATGCGCGCCAGCGGATTATAGCGATGTGTCGGTCGGTCCCAGTCGGTCGGCGCGAAGCGGAAAACCTTGTCCCCCATGCTGGCGCGGAAGCGCGAGGTCTCGCGGAAGTTCTCGCCTTTCACGTCGAGCACCACGGCGGAACCCTTGTAGGTCAGCAGGTTCGGGATCACGAACCCCACGCCCTTGCCCCGGCCTGTCGGCGCCACGATCAGCGCGTGGGGGAAGGTTTTTGAGACTAGGAACGGGCGCTTGGATTTCGGGGAGCCGAGCTTGCCCAGAAGGAAGCCGCCGCCGGGCTTGGCAAAGAAACCGTTCCTCTTCATCTCGCTGCGAGTCTGCCAATGCGTCGTCCCGAAGCGGGTCAATGCATCCCCCAGAAGCGTGACGCTCAGCATCAGCGATGCCAGGCCGAAGCCGCCAAGGATGAGGTTCACCCAGAGGAAGTCTTTCGGTGCAGACTGAGACAGACCCCGATATTCGCGGGCAAGCAGGGTGACGTCGAAACGCGAGGGAGAAAGCCCATAGCGGAACATGACAAAGCCGGTCGCCACGACATAGCCCATGGCGAGACCGACCAGCACGAGGCTCAAAACTCCTAGGGCAATCTTGCCTTTATCCATGGGTGATCCCCTTCTCACCATGTGCCGCGGCGTGGCGCGCGCGCTGCGCCTCGATCTGCTCTTCGGCCAGAGCATCGAGAACGCGCTCCATGGCCGGGCCATGCGCGGTGACCTCGCTGCTTTGAAGATAGGTCTTGGCGAGTTCCAGCTGGCGCAGCGGATCCTCGGTGAACTTGTCCAGGACGTCCGCATTTCCCGCCCGCAGCGCGTCGATTGCGTCGGGGCTTAGTCGCTCGTTTATCTGCTGGACGATGTCCTGCTGCTCTGACTCGGAGAGTGGGCCCTCGACGTCGGCGTTTCGCACAAAGGCCATGACGGTTGGCGCTGTCTCCTCCAGATACCCGCGCTCGGCGTAGTCTTGTCGCGCCTGGTCCTCGATCTCGAAACTGCGCTCGCTGATATAGGCACGCGACGCGCCAAGCGAACGAAGGTGATTGATTTCGTCCTGGACGGCCTTCCCGAATTCATCATCCGGCATCTCCGTGCGATAGCGGGCGAGGGTGCGGAGCTCTTCGGCAATCGGACCGAGATGATCCGAAGGATCCCGCAAGGCGAGGTCCATGTCGCCAGCATGAAGCGTGCGGTCCTGCTCCGATACCGCATATTGCGGCGGCATTCGACTGTCGGTGATCTGTTCCCAGGCCATTGAGGCCAGTTCGGCATGTTGCGGCGATTTCTGCGCGTAGGCGTCGAACGCGGCGCGGGCCTCTTCAACCTCCACGGCACCTGCCCGCCGGACGGACGGGTCGTCGGAGAACGGATGATCGAAATCCGTCCGGCGGAACTGCGCCACCAGCGCTCTGAACGCCTGCCGCTCCGATGGGGCAAAGATGTCGGACCCATCTTGCGCGAGATCACTCCCAGGTGTCGTCAACCGCTCATCAAGCGCTGCCTCAGCGTTATCCACCTCGTCGACCTCGGTTGGCGCGCGCAGGACGCGTACATCGGTCAAAACATCGCCTAGCCGAACATGCACGGCTTCCAGCCGGTCGAGCGCTTCTTCCCGGTCCGCAGATTTCTCCAGATCGAGGTCGCTTGCTTTGGCAATCCCCTGCAGATCCTGTGCCAGCCACTGGCGCTCCAATGCGGCATTGCCTGCCCCCTCCCGCAGGCGCGCGGCCACAGCCTCGGCATCGATGCCCGTGCCTTGCAACGCCTCGGCCAGCTTTGGTGCCACCT
>JAUHVK010000054.1 GCA_030425145.1 Alphaproteobacteria bacterium
ACAGTTCCACAGAATACATCTCCCGCCCTCAGCTCGTTCGCCTCGGGCCCAAGATGCGGACTTTTACTCCGCTACGGTCAGATCACCCAACCGTTTCCGCTGTCCATTTTGTCTCCGGGATTCACATTATGTCCGTGAAGAAGGCGCGTGAGGCTGACTGGACCGTGCGAGAACTCCGCCGGCATTGGGCGGCAATCACGGACGAACTCCACCGGATCACGTCAATGCGTGAAGCCGCCATAGGTGCTGCGGACCCGATCAATATCGACGTTCAGCACCTCTGCACCCAATCACACTTTGTCCACCTCCCTCACATCCACTTTCTTCATACTATGAAAGCACTTGCCTGATGTCACGCTACAACTTCACACCCCCAAAGAGTCCGGCGCGCAAGCGCCGTGCGAGGCGCAAGCCGAGCACTGCCGTCCTATACCTTCGTGTGTCGTCCGCCTCCCAGGATACGTTCGAGCAGCAGCGCGACAAAGCCATGGCGAAAGCCACGTCTTTGAGCATGAACGTGATTGCTGTCTGCGAAGAAACGTCGTCTGCGTCCGGCACCAGGAGTTGGCAGCGCCCGGAGCTTCAGCAGGCACTTCGTCTCGCCAAGAGCGGTGGTCATGCCCTGATCGTCGCGCGTATCGATCGGCTGTCCAGGAACCTCGACGATGTGCCAAAACTTCTGGACACCGGCGTGCCTATCTATTCGGCGGATCGCGTGCGGCGTCTGTCAGAGAAGGTCCTGAAGTCAGGCGTTCGAAAAGGTCAGGTCGAAAGTCTGCGCAAGGCTGAGATCCAGCGCCTTGAAGCAAACATGCGCCGGCTCAAAAGCAAGAAGACCGGGCGCCGGATAGACCCCACAGTCGCCTCGGCAGGCCGGTTCAACAACCAGCTCCGGCGCGACGACAACATTCGGGCGGCTGCCTCTGTCTTGGCTCTGGACCCGGACTGGATGAACCGCACGCATCGTAAGCGGGCCGAGATACTCCAAGCGGCGGGGATCCTGCGCCAGATGCAGGTGGATCGCGAGGTCGGCAGGACCGCACCCTGGACGCGAGACACCGTCAAAACGTCTTGGCGGCGGCTGCGGGATGAGATCGAGCTGATCCTTGCGCCGGATGAGTAGCAGTCCGATCTTGTGGGTCGGTGGGCGGAACGGCGCGGCAATCCGAGGGGGACCGTGTGAGCATGAGCTGCTTTGTGATCCGCAGCTAGCTCCACGCGGATTGCAACAGGGAGACATCATGCACATCACCGCTGCGGCCCTTGATCGGGCCGCAGAGCACCACGCCAGATCCCAAGAAGTTCCCAACGTGGCCTGACGCAGATCCGCATCAGGGGTGACTATAACAAATGTAGATCATCACTGAACAACACAGGATCAAATCCATGCCGAAACACGTTCACCCGCGTCACCTGTCACGCCTCGCGCAACATGTCGCCGCGCGCATTCAAGCCCTCTCCGGCATCAAGAGTCAGAAAGAGATCGCCCGCGAAGCCGGGTTCCCCAACCCGAACATCTTGTCGATGATCAAATCCGGGGACGCCAAGCTCGCGCTTGACCGTGTGCCCGCGCTGGCAAAGGCGCTCGACACGGACGAACGCCACTTGTTTCTGCTCGCCTTCCAGCAGCCGGGCAACGAGACCGCACTCGCGGCGCTGGAGCGCATCATCGGCACTGTCCTGACCAAGAACGAACTCAGTTGGATCGAAGAACTGCGCGACGCATCAGGCCGCGCTGACCCACCGCTGACTGCCCGGGCGCGCAAGACCCTGCGGGGGCTGTTCGAATGACGCGCGACCGGACTTACGATGGGTTCCGCCTACCGAATGATCGCCGTGATCTGACCTATGCCGAGCTACGCTGGGTCGAACTTTTGCGCGATCTCTACGCCGGACCAGTCCGGGCGCCGCGCCTGGTCGACGCACAGACTCTCAGGGCCGCTCTACAGCTTGATACCAAGGCGCTCCGCTAGGGGTGCCGCTGTCGAGACCAGATGGTCGCTGGTGACTCTCTCTGGGGCTCCGGCGCCGTCCCCAACATGAAGTGCCACACTGGGCGTTGTCGACAAGTCCAACCGGTCCATCCAGACCGAACATCACCGGGTTGGCGTCGACCCTGAACACATTCGCAATCAACGCCCAGGTGACGCGCGTGGAAGGTTGGTTGCAGTGCAGTATGGGGTGGTCGCCGGTTGCACTCTATGCCGCGCTCGCAGGGATCAGGAAAGGCTACTGGTCCAGGGACCCACCGACCAAAGCACGAAGTCCTAGAAAGCCCGACAGACATGATGGGGATGCCTCGCGGCGCCGCACTAGGCCCGGTACTCAATCCTTCCGCTATCACTGAGGCCGACGTGGCGAAAGGCCTTGCACAAGGTTGAACCCGCGTAGGATCGGACAAAGTCGCGACAAACTGGTCACCGAGCAACCAACCACCGCTGCACGCACGCCAAGCCAAAATACTCAAATCGAAACTGCAGGCTCTCTTTTTGAAAGAGAGACCAGCAGGGGGCACATCAGTGCATGAATGCTCTCCTGCGTCACCTTTCTCGTTCAAGACTTCTTTCGAGACCGACTGCTCGCTGAATACAGAATAATCTAAACTTCTAGCTCCGGCGCCAATGGCTTCGGTAAGAGCGCCAATTTGGAATGCCGGTTGACAAGCTTCGAGTATGGGCTGCAGGAATCCTCCATTGGCATTTCGCTGCATGGAAACAACTTATGCGTTTAAGACATCTGTCTCTACTCGTTTTCTTTGCGGCCTGCTCCTATTCAACAAGCGTTATAGGTCAAGAATGTCCCAAATGGCTTGACTCGGACTTCTGGGCAGCGGCCAAACCTTACGAGGTGCTAGACTGCTTGAATGCAGGTCGTAGCCTGAAAGAACGAACTGAAATCGGTGAAACCCCGCTTCACCTTGCCGCCGCCAGCGCAACGTCAGAGACCGTTCTGTTTTTACTGCAAAATGGGGCGGAAGTCTCCCTAACTACTATCGATGGACTTACCCCACTGCACTTCGCAGCCCGGCACGCGTCGGATGGAACCGTCGTATCTTACCTGTTGGTCTGGGGTAGTGAGGTAGATAAACGTGTTCCTCCAGATAACTGCTGGCGAAGCGCCTGTGCCGATACGGCTTTGCACTTGGCCGCCGACCGTTCAGCCAGCGTATCCATCATTGCCGCACTTTTGTCAGGCGGTGCCGATCCGAACGCCAAAGACAGCAAAGGCCGCAGTCCCTTGCAACGCGCCGCCGTCAGCGCGAGCCCGACCGAAATTTCGGTGCTGCTGAAATCAGGCGCCGACGTCACAAGAAAGGACTTTGAAGGCAATACTGCTCTGCACGCCCTGTCCGCCATGTCGAGTAACAAATATAATCAATTGAGCATAGCTAAGATTCTGATAGCGGCAGGCGCCGATGTCGATGCTCGTCGCGATGATGGTGTAACGCCGCTTATTCTTTCCGCCTACTACACAAGAGACCCCGAACTCTTTGCGCTTCTGCTGTCAAACTCGCAAAACCCTTGTCAATCCTCGAAGACCGAAACCACAGCCTTGACCGGTCATGACTTCAACCAAGCCCTGACTAAGGACGAGATCTACTGGAGTTTGCACGAAACATGCTCGCCGGACTAAGAAGATTACTGAAGCTGACGAGAACAACGGTTGTTCTGCTTCTGGTTATATGTACGCTTGGGTTTAACCTGCTAACCTTCGCCTTTGCGCCGCTAGCCAATTTGATGCTGTCTGCTGCCCATAGGCTGGCGATCACTCCGGCTTTGGCTGCAGCTTCGGACCTAGCCACGGCTCGAGACGGCGAAAAGTCCGCCCAGCGGCGCGCGGCTAAGCTTGAAGCAGAGCAGCGAGCCTCCCGATCTCGATTGGTGGGCCTGCGCAGCGAACTTGATGTCGAGCGCCAGCGTGCGGCCCAACTCGACAGACAAGTTGAGGCACGGGATTTGCGGCTTGCTCAACTGCAGTCCGACTTGGACTTAGAGAAACATAAGGCCGCCCGAGTTGCAGATGAGCTGGCCCTGGTGAGATCGCGCCTCAGGTCGGCCACGAATGAACTGAATCAATCTCGCAAACAGGTGGTAGAGGTTGCAAGCCAACTTGACGACCTGCGCAGAACACCTCGTCTGCCCGACGCAACGGTCAAGCAGATCGACAGTCTTACAAATAGGATCGTTAGGCGCTCTGGCATAAACGCCACACGCAACCTCGCATCGATGCCGCTCGAAAGTGTGCCGGTTGTTGGCGCTCTGACGATCGTCAGCGTCACCGCTCTTGAAATATATGATGCCTGTCAGACAACGGTTGAGATGCAAGAGTTGCGTCAGCTTGCGAGTCTGCCAGACGTCGATGACACTGTTGTTCGGGCGGCATGCGCGAAGGTACCTACACTTGGCGGCTTCAATGACATCACACTCGCTCAATGCCGCGAACACGAGGAAAAGGTTCTAGCCCAACTCGGACCCGACGCCGCGTCCCCGATCAAGTACAAGTGTGACTGCATTGAACTACCAGACGGATGCCCCGACGAAGACGCCGAAACAGTGCGAGTGCCGCCGCCCAAGCCGGTACTTCCCTGATGCATTTTGGCCAAGTACCACCTGCTTTAGCCGCGCCGGTCTATGTTGCAGTTTTCAACATGTTGCAACATTGGAGCCGGCAAATTTCATCCTGCCAAAAGAGGCGTTTTGTCGGTAATTTGAGCCTTCCGGTTGGCTGAAGATCGTTGGCAGGCACTATTTTGGCGGTGACGAACAGCGGGTCAGTCGTATTGCTGGATTCTGGCCGCGCGATAAACGAAGTCTGCTGATCGCCGGAACTGTGCCAATTACCGCCATGGCAAAGTTTGCGTCGTAGGTAGTCCTGCGTCGTAGCGATTTACGAGGCTTTGACCAAGCTCCGGCGCGAAATGGGGTTGCGCCTGGGTTGACACCGGGTTGCGCAGGTAAACCTTTTGGGTTGCCTACGGGTTTACATCAAGGTTGCGCCGACGGCCAAAACGCCTCGAATAGGTTGACATCGCAGTCCCCATGTAAACCCTCGTGCAACCCAAAACCCAATGAAACAAGGGGTTTGCGTGCTCGAGCCTACGCTGATCCGCCATCCAGACTTTTTAGCCCGAAAATGACTTCTGAGAGTTGCTGATCGGCGGCCAAGTGACTCTTTTGCATTGCTAGCAACTCACGTCTTTGCCGAGTGCCAGACGCGCACCAGAGTGCCTCCTGCAAACATGTGATTGTCGACATCATGCAGACGGTCCACGCGCACCAGCGACGCAGGATAAGAGCCGCAGTCGTGTCCCTGCATGTGATGTGAGAACATGTTGCGCATCGCGAGATAAGCAGTTCACGTGATCGCTGGTCGCATAAGAGCCACCGGGTATGCCACGGCACATTCAGCGGTCGACACCGACCGGAATGTTTGTGCCGCGCCTTCCCCATGTGCACCCGTGCTTCAACCGAGCAATCCTGCCTAGGTCGTGGCGCTTGCTCGGGCGATGTGGTGACACATCAGCCCCAGTCTCCGAAAAGCAGCAACGACGGAGGACAATCAACAACAATCAATCTCACAATCCAGCCCGTCCGCCTCCACAGGCAGGGCATTTGCGCTGGAAGATGTCGGAGCCATTTGCGCCGTAGCGGTTTCCACAGTCGTGACACAGAAGCAGGTAGACGACCTGGTTGTGATCGTTGCCCGGCTCGTCCGTCCTTTGCAGAACCTCTTGTCGGTTCTTGTTGACGTAACCGGGGCTCGTTGTCGAGGCATGGTCTTTGGGAGCAGCCTTACGGCGCCGCCCCGCCTGCTTTACCGGTGGCCAAGTTGCGCCCAGGATCCAGCCCTCCACAGCGGCATATCCTGCAATCGGTTCAGGTTCGGGCGGCTGAAAGGCTGCGCTCAGTGCGCCGGTACCGTCTGCGTCTTGTAGCCATCGGGCAATCGCATAGGCGTCGTGTTGATCCTGCGTCCGGTCTTCGCGCGGGTAGTCCGCACTCCAGAGCCGGGGGTAGGCTTCGACGATGACAGATTTGCCGTCCGACGGTGCCCATCCGTCGAAAGGCCAGAAATGCAAGTCCGGGTGCGCATGCCGGATATGCCTCAGCCACGGGATGCCAGCGTGGGTGGACTTCGCGACAGAGCCCTGCACGTCGAAGTGAAACACCGATTTGGCCGAGCCCGTCGCCTCTTCGGTCAGGCGCCGCCACGTGCGTTCACCACTTCGCGCGGCCCCATTGCCCGCGCTGCCATCCCGGACGAAATCGACATAGGTGTGCGGCGCATCGGTGGGCCAGTGGTCACAGAAATCATCAAGGAACGCGTCCCAATCGGGGACCAGCCCATGCCGTTCGAAATATCGGATCGGAAACGAAAACCCGTGGTCGATGCCGACAATGGTCGGGACGTCACGTCCAAGTTCTTCTATCAGCCACTCGGCCAGACCTCGCCGGGCCCAGTATTTGCGCGGGCTGGGCGGGGGTAGAACCTCGAGCGCTGGACCATTCTCCACGGTCTCAAAGACCCGCAGGCCGTTAAGGCTGCTCTCCGCCGTCTGTGCGCCGGAATAGTCGATGCCAATCGTTCTGCGAAACCTGCGGGCGTGGAGTGTCATTGGAACTTTGCCTCGTAACTCGTGGCCGTCAGCGAGACATGTGCCGCCAGCGGTGGGCGCAACTCGAACGCCTTGGGATCGCGCGCGAACTCATAGAGGCGGAAGAGGTGCCAATGGTCACGCCGTTCCTCTGCGACCTCCAGCTCGTTGCGCGAGATGTGGAAGGGCGTGCGCTCCCAGCCGTTGGTCGTCTTGACCTCGATCAGGCGGTCCTGTCCGTCAGGCGTGAAGCTGGCAATGTCGTAGCCCAGACCGTCGCCATCCTCCTTCGACACCCAGCGCACCCGGCGGGCCAGGTCGTTTCGGCCATGTTGGTTCAGCGTTGCACGCTCATTGTGAAAGACGCGTTCCTCGCCTGCGTATCCCAGGGCGCGGTTTCGCTCGTCACGCCCGGCTGCATCAAACCGGCGCGCGACGCGCTGCATCTGTTCCAGCTCATCGGGTGGAGGGGCATTGCGCAGGGTCGGTGCCACGCCGACAAAGATCGGTGCGGGTTCGGCCATTTGGTGTTGTGGCTTGCCATGAAGCGCGATCTCCCACTCCGGGTTGCGCGCCAGCCAGCGTACGGCAGCCTCGGCCAATGACATCTGGAAGTTGAACCGCGGCGCATAGCCCTTGATGATCGGCAGCCCGAGACCACGCAGCGCCGCGGAAACGTTGCACATCTTGAACTCGATAGAGCCCCGGCTGCGTTTGATCTGCTCCTGCAGCGCGCGATTTTGAGCCGCCTTGTTGTAGCGCCGCCCCGACAGCTCATCACTGAGCATCGAGAAATACGCCGATACAATCGCGTCGTTTTCCAGATCAGACCAATCACTCATCTCCATGGGCACACGCTATGCGGCGGCGATTGGCGTGTCATCTGTAAACCTGCACCCGGCTTTCGAGGGCAGCCGGTGAAAAGCCTATATGTCTACGCAGCGGACTTGCTTGTATTTCCGTTGGTTAGCAAGGTAGCGTCAGGCATTATTCTTTTGGTTGAGCAGTTCGGTAGGGCGATATGGACAAGCGGAGTTTGAGCGAACGCGATATCTGCACGAAGTTTATCACGCCCGCCCTGGTCACTGCTGGATGGAACATCACCACTCAGATCCGCGAGGAGGTCAGCTTTACCAAGGGGCGGATCATCGTGCGCGGCAAGATGGTCAGCCGCGGCGAAGGCAAGCGCGCCGACTACATCCTTTCGGCCAAGCCCAACATCCCGATTGCGATCATCGAGGCGAAGGATAACAAGCAAGCCGTCGGTGCGGGCATGCAACAGGCGCTCGGCTATGCTAAAACCTTGGACACACCATTTGTCTTCTCGTCCAACGGCGACGGGTTTGTGTTTCATGACCGGACAGGTGCCTCGCCTGAGGTCGAACAGACCCTGAGCTTAGGCGAGTTCCCCAGCCCGCAGGACCTTTGGCGGCGGTATAAGGCCTGGAAGGGTCTGTCCGACGCCGCAGAGCAGGTTGCGCTGCAGGACTACCATGATGACGGGTCTGGCAAGGAACCGCGCTATTATCAGGTCAACGCCATCAACAAGACGATGGAAGCGATCGCCAAGGGGCAGGATCGTGCACTGCTGGTCATGGCGACCGGGACGGGCAAAACCTACACGGCCTTCCAGATCATCTGGCGTTTTCGGCAGGCGTTTCCGGGCAAGCGGGTGCTGTTTCTGGCGGACCGAAACGTGCTGATCGACCAAACCATAGTAAACGATTTCCGCCCGTTCAGCGGCAAGATGGCGAAGCTTTCGACGCAGTCCAAGACCATCGAACGCCCCGACGGCACCAAGGAAAGCGTCACGCTTGCGCTGGACCGGAAACGCCGGATCGACTCGTCCTACGAGATCTACCTTGGCCTCTACCAGGCGATCACCGGACCAAACGAAAGCCAGAAGATCTATCGCGAGTTCTCACCGGATTTCTTTGACCTGATCATCATTGACGAGTGTCACCGGGGCAGCGCGTCCGCGGACTCGGCCTGGCGGGAGATCCTCGATCATTTCTCCTCGGCGGTGCAGATCGGTCTGACGGCGACGCCGAAGGAAACCGAATACGCCTCGAATATCGATTATTTTGGGCCGCCGATCTACAGCTACACCCTGAAACAAGGCATCCGGGACGGCTTCCTCGCGCCCTACAAGGTCATCAAGGTCCACATCGACCGCGACGTGCAGGGGTATCGCCCCGAAAAGGGCCAGCTGGATCGTGATGGCGAGGAGGTTGAGGACCGGATTTACAACGCCAAGGATTTCGACCGCACCGTGGTTCTGGACGATCGCACAAAGCTCGTTGCCAAGAAGGTGACCGAGTTCCTGCGCGAAAGCGGGGATCGGATGGCAAAGACCATCGTGTTCTGCGTGGATCAGGAACACGCCGCGCGCATGCGACAGGCCCTGATCAACGAAAACGCTGACCTGGTCGCCAAGAATGCGCGCTATGTGATGCGCATCACAGGGAACGACAAGGAGGGGATCGATCAACTCGGGAACTTCATCGACCCGGAATCGGCCTATCCCGTGATCGTCACGACATCCAAGCTGCTGTCCACCGGTGTCGATGCCCAGACCTGCCGCTTGATCGTGCTGGATCGGGAGGTGGGATCGATGACCGAGTTCAAACAGATCGTCGGGCGCGGCACGCGGGTGCATGAGGACACGCGAAAACTGTTCTTCACGCTCATGGACTTCCGCGGAGCGTCAAGCCACTTCGCCGATCCCGACTTCGATGGCGAACCTGTCCAGATCTATCAGCCGGGGCCAGATGATCCTGTGACCCCACCGGATGATACACCGACCAGCAACGATGACGCGTCGACCTTGGACGAAGTCGATGAAAACGAAACCGTTCTGATCGATCCGCGTAACCAGACGCTCACGAACGACCCCAACACCGGCCCGCGTCCCAAGGTCTATATCGACGGCGTCGGCGCAGACATCGTGGCCGAGCGCGTCGAATACCTTGATGAAAACGGCAAGCTCGTGACCGAGTCCCTGCGCGACTACACACGCAAGGCCATGCGCCAGCGCTTCTCCAGCCTTGATGACTTCTTGCGCCGCTGGAAGCAGACCGAACGCAAGCACGCGCTGATCGAGGAACTGGCCGAAGAGGGACTGCCCCTCGACGCAATCGCCGATGAACTGGGGCTCGACCTCGATCCCTTCGACCTGATCTGCCACATCGCCTTCGACGCCAAGCCGCTGACCCGCAAGGAGCGCGCCGACAACGTCAAGAAACGCGATGTCTTCACGAAATACGGCACCCAGGCCCGCGCCGTCCTGGAAGCCCTGCTGGAGAAATACGCAGGCGACGGTGTCATCAGCATCGATGATCCCAAGATCCTGAAAATCAATCCCTTCTCCGGCATGGGCACCGAGGTTGAACTGATCCGCGCCTTCGGTAAGAAGAACGACTACATCCGCGCCGTGCATGAAATGCAGGCTGCGCTCTACGAAGAAAGTGCCTAATCCATGTCCGTCCGCAACCTCGTCAAATCCATTCAGGACATCATGCGCAAGGACACCGGCGTCGATGGTGACGCACAGCGCATGTCCCAGCTGGTCTGGATGTTCTTCCTCAAGATCATGGACGATCAGGACGAGGCGCTGGAAATCACGCTGGACGACTACACCTCGCCCATCCCCGAGGATCTGCAATGGCGCACGTGGGCGGCCGATCCCGAGGGCATCACCGGCGACACGCTGCTGGCCTTCGTCAACGACGAACTCTTCCCGCGCCTCAAGATCCTGTCGCCGCAGAAAGGCCCGCGCGCCAAGGTCGTCCGCGACGTCTTCGAGGACGCCTACAACTACATGAAATCCGGCCAACTCATGCGGCAGGTGATCAACAAGATCAACGAGGTCGACTTCAACAACCTCACGGAACGCCAGCACTTCGGCGACATCTACGAACAGCTGCTGAACGACCTGCAGAACGCGGGCAACGCCGGCGAATATTACACGCCCCGCGCCGTCACCGCCTTCATGGTGCAGCAGATGGACCCGAAACCCGGCGAAATCCTCATGGACCCGGCCTGCGGCACCGGCGGCTTCCTCACCTGCGCCATGCGCCACATGCGCGACAAACATATCAAGCGTCCCGAGGACGAGACGCTGATGCAGGCCTCCTTGCGCGCGGTCGAAAAGAAACCGCTCCCCCACATGCTCTGCGTCACAAACATGCTGCTGCACGGGGTGGAGGAGCCATCCTGGGTCCGCCATGACAACACGCTCGCCCGCCCGCTGGTCAGCTGGGGACAGGCGGACAAGGTCGACATCGTCCTGACCAACCCGCCCTTCGGCGGCAAGGAAGAGGACGGGATCGAGAACAACTTCCCCACCTTCCGCACCCGCGAAACCGCAGACCTCTTCCTTGCCCTCATCATCCGCCTGCTGAAAAACACCGGCCGCGCTGCCGTGGTCCTGCCCGATGGCTCGCTCTTTGGTGAGGGGATCAAGACCCGGCTCAAGGAGCACCTGCTGGAGGAATGCAACCTGCACACAATCGTGCGGCTGCCGAACTCGGTCTTCAAACCCTATGCCTCCATCGGCACCAACCTGCTGTTCTTCGAAAAGGGCACGCCCACGCAGGACATCTGGTATTGGGAACACCGCGTGCCCGAGACGCAGAAGGCCTATTCCATGACTAAGCCGATCCGGCTGGAGCATCTGGACGACTGCGCCGCATGGTGGGGTGGCCCGGCCCGAGAAGGGCGGCAGGAAAGCGAGCGCGCCTGGAAGGTGTCGATCAATGAGATCCGCGAACGGAACTTCAACCTCGACATCAAGAACCCGCACGTCGTCGAGGAGGACTGGGGCGATCCAGAGACCCTTTTGGGCGACCTGACCAAGGCCGAAGCCTCGGTCGACAGCCTTCGGGCCGAGCTGAAGGCCATCCTGACCGAGGCGCTTTCCCGATGAGTGGGGGCGCGATGAACGCGGACCGGTTGCTGAAGGTTTACGAGCAGATCAGCGAAGCGCCGGATGCCATCGCGCGGCTGCGGCGGTTCGTGTTGGATCTGGCCGTGCGTGGGAAGCTCGTGGAACAAGATGCAGGGGATGAGCCTGCTAGCAGTCTGATTGAAGAAATTGCTCGCGAACGAACGGCATCACGGACCGACAAAAAGAGAAAGGCGAAGGAGAAATCCGCGCCAGTTCCGTTCGCTGGTGATTTATACGACCTTCCAATCGGTTGGGCTTGGTCACCACTGATCGATTTGTCAGACGTGACGATGGGTCAGAGCCCTCCAGGGAGCACGTATAACAAATCTGGAGATGGGGTTCCTTTGATCAACGGACCAGTCGAATTTACAGACGGTCCGTTTGGTGCAACCGTGGTAAACCAATATACGACAGAACCCACGAACTTCTGCGAAGCAGGCGATTTTCTTATCTGCGTTCGGGGCTCCACGACCGGACGGACTAACGTAGCAGCATTTCGGGCCTGTATCGGCCGAGGTGTGGCAGCAGTTCGATCCACCTTCGATGATGGCTTCATCCGTCTTTTCCTCTGGAAATCGCGAGAAGACATTATTGGAATGGGACGTGGTATTGCGTTTCCAAGCGTTAGCAAGAAGCAGCTTGAACAACTTGCCATTCCGCTACCCCCTCTCGCTGAACAGCACCGGATCGTCGCCAAGGTCGATGAGCTCATGGCGCTTTGTGATCGGTTGGAGCAGGCCCGCAAGACGCGGGAGGAGGTGCGCGACAAGCTCACCGCCGCCAGCCTCGCCCGCCTGACCGCCCCCGCGACGATCTCAGATGACTTCCCCACCCACGCCGCCTTCGCCCTTGAGGCGCTCCCCGCCCTCACCACGCGTCCCGACCAGATCAAGACCCTCCGCCAAACCATCCTCAACCTCGCCGTCCGCGGCAAACTGGTTGAACAGGACCCTGCGGATGAACCTGCGTCGGAATTGCTCAAAGCAATTGCGGTGGAGCAGGAGGAACTGGCAAAGGCTGGGAAGATCAAAAGGCCGAAGCCGCTTCCACCTGTAGATACGACATTGGCACCGTTCGATCTGCCATTGGGTTGGTCTTGGGCCAGATTTCCAGAGCTTGGTATTTTTGGTCGCGGCAAGTCCAAACATAGACCACGAAACGACCTTGCACTTTATAGGAATGGCACGGTTCCGTTCATTCAGACCGGAGACGTCGCAAGGTCAGGTGGTCGGATCACGTCCAATACAGGTTTCTACAACGAAGTCGGTTTGGCCCAGAGCATGCTCTGGCCACGTGGCACCATGTGTATCACGATTGCCGCAAATATTGCCGACAGTGGCATCTTGGAATTCGACGCATGTTTCCCTGACAGTGTGGTTGGCCTCGTGCCGGCGTCAATGTTCGATAGCGCGAGATACTTTGAGTATTTCATCAGGACGGCAAAGGCGAACCTCTTGGAGTTCGCCCCAGCAACGGCGCAGAAGAATATCAATCTGGGTATCCTTGAGACGGTCTTAATCCCCCTCCCACCGCTCGCCGAACAACACCGCATCGTGGCCAAGGTCGACGCCCTCATGGCCCTCTGCGACCGGCTGGAGGCCGCCCTGACCACCACCGACACCACCCGCACCCGCCTCCTCGAAGCGCTCCTCCACGAGGCGCTGGACCCGGTTGCGCAACGGGACAATGCCGCATGACCAACGGTCTGCCCGACGGAAAACGCATCCGTATCCGCTCCTTCTACGGGTTCAGCCCCGAGGAAGACGGCTATGTCGGATGGTCCAAGGAAACCGACCGCGACGCCTATATGCGCAAGCTGCGCGACGGCGACTTGATCATGATCTACGGTGCCAGCGCCGCCGAGACCGACAAGGCCGAGCGATCCTACGTGTTGGGTTTTCTCGAGGTCGAAGCCCGCGCCATCCGTGACGAGGACAAGGCCTCTGACTTCGGCATGGCGCGCAAACGCGAGAGAGGCTGGCTGGGCCGGTGGAGCCATGCCATCCCAGTCCGCCGAGCCTGGCGCGCGGAAGAAAAGATGATGATAGGGCGGATCGCCTTCAACTCCTACCGCCCGGAGGCCGGACAGGCGCTGGCGGTCCACGGCGCCGAACTGGACGATGCCGAGATCGCCCAGGCCCTGAAGCTGAAGGTCCGCGAGGTGAACGTCTACGGCGAGCCACCCGTGGCCGGGACGGATGCGCCTGCTGTGCCCTTTACCGAGGTCTTCAAACCCTCGCGCGCCTTTCCGGGCAGCAAGGGTGAGAGGACCGCGACCTACGACGACGGTGACACGTTTCTGTATCTGGCGGTGTTCGAGGGCGATGGGCACGCGCTGCTGGGTCGCAAGAAGGCGTTTGGCGAAAAGTCCGTTGCGATGAAAGTGGGTGTGACCAATGATCAAAAACGGCGCCTCTCCGAACTGAATGCTGGGATTCCTCCTGCCGCTAAGGGCAAGTGGGTGATGCGCCTGATCTCTCAGCCATTCACCGACATGAAGAGTGCCGAGACTGTCGAGGAGATGTTCAAGACGCAGAGCGCCGGGCGACTGGAAAGCCTGGGGCGAGAGTTTTTCTGGGGCGATGCCGAAAGCGCGGCGAGTCTGTTTTGGTCGCTGCCGGGGATGGCCAGGTTTTCGAGTAGGTAGGAAGCCAGTAAGGGAATGGAATGCAATGGGGATACAGAGGCGTTGGGGGTGACAGGGCTCGGGCCCAACGGACAGCGTTGGTAGCCTCAATCGTTTGAACGCCAGCTGCCCCGATCGTGACCGTTGTCATTGAGCAAACCATGTCTGACCTTTGGTGGCTTTTTTCCTGTTTCTCGTTCATACTGCTGCATCAAGTGCTTCGTGTACCGCCGGAGGTCTTGGTTGTCCTTGTGCAGTTGGTTCACCCAGAACACCCCAAGAAAGCTCGAAAGCGAGAGAAACATGAGCCCAAACGCAGGCCAGAAACCTCCGGCTTCGCGGGAAATGTCGGGGGCAAAGAGAAATGAAAAGAAGGCAAGCGGGAGAATTAACGCCAGCCATGACCCTTTCGGGCGTCCATTATTGTCCATGTGAAAACAGTTCCCCGCGACTTGGGCAGAGAGTAACGTGGTGTTGGTCGGCTAATCAAGCAAAGCATGGATAGGCTCTGCTCTCATCTCAGGACAAGGAATTCTGTGCGATGTCGTGCAGACACAGCTTAAATTCAGGTCGCGTTGATTTTCGCGAAGCTGCTATTCGCCATCATGCTGTTATTTGGTTAGTTCCGTTTTGAACAGGAGCCTAGATACTTAACTAGCCAAAAAATATTTTGCGCGGCTTGGCTAGTTAGGTTAATCTTGACGCAGAAGGAGCCTGCGTCATGTCCAACCCAAAGCCCGAAACCCTCTCTAACTTTGAGTTTTTCCGCAAGTTTCAGGATGAAGAAGCGGCGCGCAAGTTCTTCGAGACAAAGCGCTGGGGCGACGAGCCTGTTTGCGGACACTGTGGTTCGGTCAGCGTGACTGAGTGCAAAGACCACAAGCCGATGCCATACCGCTGCAAAGACTGCCGCAAGCATTTCAGCGTCCGCACAGGCACGGTGCTGGCCGAAAGCCGCCTTCCACTCCAAAAGTGGCTTCTGGCCATCTACATGCTCACCAGTGCGCGCAAGGGTATCCCTAGCACGCAGATGGCGCGAGAACTTGGCGTCACCCAGAAAACCGCATGGTTCCTTGCCCAGCGTATCCGCGGCACTTGGCTCAAGGATCGCGACGACCACATGGACGGTCAAATGCAGGTCGATGAAACCTATGTGGGCGGCGGGAACAAGAACAAGCACGCCAGTAAGAAGCTTAACGCTGGTCGCGGCACGGTTGGCAAGGCTGCCGTTGTTGGCGTCCGTGACGAAGCCGGTCAGGTTCGCGCTGTTGTGGTCAAGAACACCAAGGTCGCAACTCTTGAGAAATTCGTTCGTGAGGACTGCAAGTCCGGCGCAACCATCGTGACCGATACCCAAGGCGACTATATCAATCTCAAGGCCCGTGGCTACAACCACATCACAATCAATCACTCCGCTGGCGAATACGTCCGCGACATGGCGCACACCAACGGCATTGAAAGCTTCTGGGCGCTGTTCAAGCGGGGTTACATCGGCTTCTATCACTACATGAGCGCCAAGCACCTACGCCGCTACGTGAAGGAGTTCGCCTTCCACCATAACACGGTACAGGTAGGCACCATGGACTTCATCGGAATGACTATCGACCGCATGGCTGACGAGCGGCTGACATACAAAGGGCTGATCAATGGCTGACAAGAAAGATGCAATAGACCCAATCGCCGCATCATTTGATGATGTTGTGTCGGCTGTGGTTCCAAGGGCTACGCCGGTTCACCGCCTGCCAGATGATGCTGTTGTCGCCGATACAGAGCTAGTTGATTACACAGACCCAGGAGTGCACGACAAGATCACATTTCGCCTTGATCCGGGTACTGAAACAATTTGGGCCACTCAGGCACAAATCGCCGAGTTGTTTCAAACAGACGTTTCCGGGGTGTCCAGGCACCTCAAGAACGTTTTTGAGGAAGGGGAGCTTGAGGCACAAAGTAATTTGCAAAAAATGCAAATTGCTGGTTCGTCGAAGCCCGTAACGCTTTACAGCTTGGATGCTGTGATCTCTGTCGGCTATCGCGTCAACTCGAAAGCGGCAACAAAGTTCCGGCAGTGGGCGACAGGGACGATCAAGGCGTTTATCGAGCAAGGTTACGTCATTAACGACCGCGCCTTGCGCGACAGCCCAGAGAAACTCAACAGGCTTGCCGCCGAGCTTCGCGCCCTTCGGTCGGAAGAAAAGAACGTCTACGCCAAAGTGCGTGAGTGCTTTAAGGTTGGCTCTTCGGATTACGATCCGTCATCGCGCGAAGTAAAGAAGTTCTACGCGCTGCTACAGGACAAGTTCCTGCACGCCATCACCGGGCAAACAGCCTCTAAGCTTGTTCTAGACCGGGCTGACCATCGTGAGGACAATATGGGGGTTCAGACGTTCTCTGGAAAAGTCCCGACGCTGGCAGAAGCAAAGACTGGCAAGAATTACCTTGAAAGTGAAGAACTTTATCGGCTTCATCTACTGTCGGAGCAATTTCTTCTTTATGCGGAATCTAGGGCTTTGGCAGGTCAGAAAATGACAATGAAGTCTCTTCACGGGCAACTTGACCGGCTCTTAACCTTGAATGACTACCCAATATTCGACGGCTACAAAGATTTCCTCAGGGATCAAGCCGCAAGCCACGCCAAAAGGGAGCTTGGTCTACTTAGAAAGCGCATTAAGATCGAGGCCATGGGTATCGAGTATGACGAAGACGCGCTAGCCTCTGGCGAATACGACGACATTTTAATCGACGGATGAGCATCAAAGTCTAGCGCTATGACTATGATCAAGGAGGCACAAATGGCAAAAGCAAGGAAGATAGTCTTAAGCACTCGAACTTTTGACAAGGCTGGTGATGCAACGACCTTCTTCAAAGCGATGCTAAACCGCTACCAAATAGGGGAGCGAGTAAGCCAAGCCGATGCAGCAGATCTGACTGCCCTTCTTGACCGACATGATGAGAGGGGTGAGAAGGTAGGTAGCGGCATTGCTGGTTTTGAAGTCAATACACCGCCGGATGATGCCCCTCCGTTTTCCACTAGATGTTTTTGGGTGGTTCGCACCGACGGGAGCAAAGTAGATATTTCTTACAAGCACTGCCTTGAGAAAAAGCCCGCAGATTGATTGGGTGGCTAGTTAAGTATATTGGCCCCTTTGAAAAAGCCATACATTACCGAAACGGATATCTCGAACATCCAGATTGAGAATGATGATGCTCTCGGCCCAATGGCGAGGCGCTGACACGCAGCGTCACTGAACCGGCCGTTCGTTCCCTGCGCAGCATTCTGTCCCCCACAAAGGTCTATGCCGGACTTGCGGAACTTCAGCTTAGGTGTTGTAAAATATACAATTGAGACCGAGCCGTTGCGATTACAGCTTGGATAGAATGTTACATTCTGTGTATGCTTCAGGCAGAAAGGAGAGAGTTGCCTCTCCGATGCGATTTGAAACGATGAAAATCGTAGAGTCCGGCCAACTTCTCCGCCGCCTCTTCTGCGGTTAGTTCACCTGCGGCGTGCGCCATGCGAATGCGCTTCGCTTCCAGCATGACCGAATGCAATTTAGTGGACGCCTGTCCGCCTTTGTTGGATGTGGCAGCAAACCGGCCGCTTACTGCATTTCTATTCAGTAATGGCATATCTTGGACCTCTCAGCACTGCTCTTGTATATGGTCAATCAGTGGCTCACATGTAACCACCAGTTGCTTTGCACGGTTCCTATAAAATGCGTAGGGTCTAGCGCAGTCTATAGAAATAAAGCCTTTGATCTTTTTTGTCCGACTTGACGTAATCGGTATCAGAAGTAGTGAGCGGTAGTTCCTTGACGATTGCGTAGGACTAAACATGGCCTCCTTTCCAAAGTCCTTCAGATCATCCACCACGCGCGCTCCGGGACCCGACTGACAGGCAATATGCCCCAAGACCTTATTCAAATTCCTAACAGGGCGTCCAATCGGTCGTTCGTTGCCGGGGTTGCGGTGCTTGATCTTCATCTTCGATGTACTTTCCCCGTCGTACAAGGCGAGGCTAACAGAAATTTCGCCCTTTGGCGACCGGGTAACTGTGCGTGCGTAGCCTTCGATGACGCCCAAAGTGGCCGTGATGGAGCTATCGCGCACTTGGGCAGGTGTTGCCGAAGACTTGACGGAGGAAATGAGGTCCCCAATTCGGACCCAAGTCTCCGCCGAAGCCGCATCAACGACGCTACTCTTGCGCTTGAGCCACTGTTCAAGAAGTGAGTTAATGGTGAACAGGGCGAAAATCACACAAGAGGCGATGGCCGTTTCTGCAAGCGTGATCTTTTTGAATATGAAGTGTGTGATCGCCGGGCCAGACGTTGACATGGCCAATCGGCTAAGCCAGCTCAGCAACCGGCCGATACTGAAGTCGCGCAAGAACGTGTTGTGGCGGAAGAAAACCAAGCTGTTCCAAGACTTCCCTATGATGCCAGGTTCGTCCTCTGCTAACCAGACAGCGACTTTCGTGTCGAATTTGCTCACCTGCAATCACGCCTTTGAAACACTTGCTAACGTATAGATGGAAATCTGAAGTCGAGACAATCAATATCTACGCGGATGGCTTAGCAGCGCAGCATCTTCACAAAAAGCAGACCTCGACCCCGGGCGCAGAGAGGGTGCGCTTTCCGCCGTTCTTCAGCTACCCTACTCACCCCGCAGCCTAAATGCATTGCATCAAGCGACAATCACCGCCGAAATGCGATCACAGCGGAGCATCAATCCAAAAGCCCGGTTCTCACTCTTCATATCAATCTACGATCCCCCGCGTAGACAGTGCACGAAGGTTCATTGAACCTTGACACATTGGCTAAAGCCGCCAGCTGCGGCAAACCTAGTTAGAGAAACAGCGCTCTACAGGTCAAACATCAATAGCTTGGCGACGATTGGCTGTCTTCGGGAGGCAGGGGCCGGAGGTTCGAATCCTCTCGCTCCGACCAATTCATAAAAATCTGATGCGCGTTAGGTGTCGTTGCATGGGGCAACGACCCTGTGTCGGCTGGTGTCGCATGTCGCCGCACGCAGCCAGACGCCCATGAAAAAGGGGGCCGCGAACGGCCCCCGAAGTTGTGTCAGGGATGTCAGACCCGGCGACGGCGCTGGCGCAGGCCAACGGCGGCCAGCAGGGCGCTGATCAGGACCGAAAGCGGTCCAAGCGCACCACCCGAGGAATCGCCGCCACCGCCATTGCCACCGCCGGTGAAGGAGACCACCGGAGTGTCGGACTTGAGCGGAGCGCCAATCGACAGGGCGTAGGTGCCCGTCCCAGCGGCGCTGTCGGTGTGCTCGACCGTGACGACATGACCTGCCGCGTCAAGCGACCCCGCCGGAATACGGGCGATGACGCCCGACGCCGGGTTCTCGGAGGAGGACAGGTCCACCGACAGAAGCTCGGTCGTACCAGCCGCGTCATAGACCTTCACGATCGCTTCCATGCCGCCAGCCAAGCTGGTCAGACGCGCCATCATGTCATCCGAGGTCGAGGTCGGCACGAACACGAAGCAGTCGACATCGCCACCGGTATCGATCCGACCCGGAACGTCGATGTTGTCATCGGCCACTGCGGTGCAGGTGCCGGGCACGGCCGGATCATCGGAGTGATCGTCCGTCTGGAAGCCATTGACCGCCGCATTGGTGATCGCCACCCGAGTAAAGTTCTCGGAGACGCTCTGCGGGACGGCCGGGCTTTCGGGACCATCGCTGGCGCGGGTGAACAGAACGCCATTGAAGGAGGTCTGCGCATTGCCCGCCGCGTTGTCGGCCCGGACCGTTGCCGAATAGGTGCCGTTCTGATCGTAGGGCACGCTGATGGAGTAGACACCATCATCCGCATCGGCATCGGCGCCAAGCCCGTCATCCAGCAAGGTCAGCTCGACCACCGAGTTGTCCGGCTTGGTGACCGTGGCGACCACGTTCAGACCGGTCAGCGGCGCACCTTTGCGCACAAGTGCGCGAATGGTGAAGTCCGACGGATAGTTGGCATTGTCGAACTCGACGGCGATGTCGAAGTTCTCGCCGGTCGGGTTGCCCGAGATCAGGATCGAAACGTCCTTGTCGCCAGCGGCATTGTTGACGATCTCGACGCCATAGGTGCCAGCCCCGAGGGTCTGCACGTCGACCACCGCTTCGCAGGACACGTCGCCGGAACCGGAGCAGGTGAACACCGCACCGGTATCCGCACCCGAGCTGTCGAGCAGGCGCAGGTCGATATCGGCCTGCGGGCCGGGATAGGTCACCACGATCGCGGCATCCGCCAGCGTGCTGTCGAGCAGGATGTCACGCACCTCGGTGCTGGAGGCCGATGCCAGAGCCGCCGAGG